>NZ_JBLTYX010000006.1:0-286331 GCF_048066115.1 Niveispirillum sp. KHB5.9
GATATGAGTGCAATCGTGACAGGTCTTTCTGGTCAGACGGGAAGATTTGCCCTATAGTCGGGAGAAGGTGGGCCGGTGATCGCAACACCGACCCACCCTCCTTATGCCCGGTTGATCAGGATGGTGACGTGTAGAACACGCCGCCCCCAGATCGGGAACCGGAGCAACAGGATAAAGGGCATTCCTTTCATGCCTCTTTACCTCCGTTGACGGCGGTCCGGCCAATTCCGGGCCGCCGTTTTCGTTTCTGACAGAAATAGGGGCAGATTTTAAGGGAAATTACATAGACTTATGCGCGCTATAAGGTTGGCGCGATCCCTTTGTCATGGGCAAAGAATTCTGTATATGTTCTCCCCATCATGATTGACGATCTGATCGACGAACCGTATCCGACGCACCCGCCCGCCACCCAGCACCGGCCCTGGCTGGACGGGTTGAACCCCGTGCAGCGACAGGCGGTGGAGGCGCTGGACGGCCCCGTCCTGGTCCTGGCGGGGGCCGGCACGGGCAAGACCCGGGTGCTGACCACCCGGCTGGCGCATCTGCTGCTGTCGCGCCGGATCAGCCCGTGGAACGTCCTGACGGTGACCTTCACCAACAAGGCGGCGCGGGAGATGCGCCACCGTGTCGATAATCTGCTGGGCGGGCAGTCGGAAGGCTGGTGGATGGGCACGTTCCATTCGCTGGCTGCCCGTATCCTGCGCCGCCACGCCGAACTGGTGGGCCTGAAGCCCAGCTTCACCATCCTGGACACCGACGACCAGATCCGTCTGGTGAAACAGTTGATGGAGGCGGAGAATATCGACAGCAAGAAGTGGCCCGCCCGCATGCTGCTGTCCATCATGGAGCGCTGGAAGGACCGGGCGCTGACGCCCGACAAGCTGAATCCCGAGGATGCGGGCGATGCCGCCAATGGCCGCATCCTGTCGATCTACAAACAGTATCAGGATCGTTTGCTCTCCCTGAACTGCTGCGATTTCGGCGACCTGCTGCTGCACAACATCACCCTGTTCCAGCAGCATAATGACGTCCTGATCGAGTATCAAAACCGCTTCCGCTATATCCTGGTGGACGAGTATCAGGACACCAACGTTGCCCAGTATCTGTGGCTGCGCTTGCTGGCCCAGGCGCACAAGAATATCTGCTGTGTGGGCGATGACGACCAGTCGATCTATGGCTGGCGCGGGGCGGAGGTGGGGAACATCCTGCGGTTCGAGCATGATTTCCCCGGCGCCCAGATCATCCGCCTGGAACAGAATTACCGCTCCACCGCCCATATCCTGGGCGCCGCCCACGGCATCATCGCCAACAATCACGGCCGCCTGGGCAAGCAGCTCTGGACCGAGACGGAGGGCGGGGAGAAGGTGAAGGTCCGTGGCCTCTGGGACGCGGAGGAGGAGGCGCGCTGGGTCGGCGACGAGATCGAGAATTTGCAGCGCAAGGGCACCAGCCTGGGCCAGATGGCCGTGCTGGTCCGCGCCGGTTTTCAGACGCGCGAGTTCGAGGAACGGTTCATCACCCTGGGCCTGCCTTACCGCGTCATCGGCGGCCCCCGTTTCTATGAACGCCAGGAAATCCGCGACGCCTTGGCCTATCTGCGCGTGCTGGTCAGCCCGGAAGACGATCTGGCGTTCGAACGCATCATCAATGTGCCCAAGCGCGGTATCGGGGCGACCACCATCCAGAATCTCTATGTCGCGGCGCGCACGCTGGGCGTGCCGCTGACGGATGCCGCCTGGAAACTGTCGCAGACGGATGAGCTGAAGCCCAAGATGCGCAGCGCCATTTCCGGGCTTTTGCAGGATTTCTTCCGCTGGCAGTCGCAGATCGACCGCATCCCCCACACCGAACTGGCCCAGACCATCCTGGACGAGAGCGGCTATACCCGCATGTGGCAGGAGGATAAGAGCCCGGAGGCGCCCGGCCGCCTGGACAACCTCAAGGAACTGATCAACGCCATGGGCGAGTTCGAGAACCTGACCGGGTTCCTGGAACATGTCTCCCTGGTCATGGAAAACGCGCAAGGGGCGGGTGAGGATCAGGTGTCGCTGATGACCCTGCATGGCGCCAAGGGCCTGGAATTCGACGTGGTTTTCCTGCCGGGGTGGGAGGAGGGGGTGTTCCCCAGCCAGCGCACCCTGGATGAGAACGGCATCGCCGGGCTGGAGGAGGAGCGGCGCCTGGCCTATGTCGGCATCACCCGTGGCCGCAAACGCGTTTCCATCAGCCATGCCGCCAACCGCCGCATCCACGGCACCTGGGCCACGGCCATTCCCTCGCGCTTTGTCGAGGAACTGCCGGCCGCACATATCGAGACGGAGAACAATCCCGGCATCGGCGGTTCCGGCTTCGGCGGCAATATCCGGGAAAGTGCTTATGGCGGCGGCTTCGGTGGCGGCTGGGGCGGAGGGGGCTTCGGCGACCGGTTCAACCGTATGGGCCAGAAGGCGGCCCAGGCCCCGGCGCGGGCCGGCGGCCGCCTGATCGAGGGCACGGCCCTGGACGTCACCCCGCGCAAGCGTCCCGACCGCGCCTTCAATCCCGGCGACCGCGTGTTTCACACCAAATTCGGCTATGGCACGGTCAAGGGCGTGGAAAACGACAAGCTGGAGATCGCCTTCGATGTCGCCGGTATCAAGAAGGTGATGGACAGTTTCGTGGTGCCGGCCGACAAGGCGGGGTGAGGCGTTTACCTGATCTAAGAAACCCTCACCCCCTCGCGCACCAGCCAGTCCGCCGTATCGGCCAGCGACTTCTCGAACCGGAACAGCAGCGTCTCGATCTTCGTCTCGTCGATGATCAGCGGCGGGGAGAAGCCGATACTGTCGCCGATGGGGCGCAGGATGGCGCCATGCTGGTGGCTGAAGGAGACCAGCTTCGTCCCCACGCCCAGGGCCGGATCGAAGGGCTTCCTCGTTGCCTTGTCGGCCACCAGTTCCACGCCGGCGATGAGGCCGGTGCCCCGCACCTCGCCCACCAGCGGATGATCGCGGAAGGCGCGCAGGCCCTGCTGGAGCCTGGGTGCCACGGCCCGCACATGGCGGATAATGTCCCGTTCCTCATAGATTTTCAGCGTTTCCAGCGCCACGGCACAGCTCACCGGATGCCCGGAATAGGTGTAGCCATGGCCGAACGTGCCGATCTTCGCACTTTCATCCACGCAGGCCCGGTAGATGGCGTCCGACACCAGCACGGCCGACAGTGGCAGGTATGCCGAGGTCAGGGCCTTGGCAGAGGTCAGGATGTCCGGCTTCATGCCATAGGTCTGGCTGCCCCACATGTTGCCGGTGCGGCCATAACCGCAGATCACCTCGTCCGCGACCAGCAGCACGTCGTATTTCCTCAGGACCGCCTGGATCTTCTCGAAATATGTGGCGGGTGGCAGGATCACGCCGCCGGCCCCCATGACCGGTTCGGCGAAGAAGGCGGCCACCGTCTCCGGCCCCTCGCGCAGGATCAGGGCTTCCAGATTGTCGGCCAGGCGCGTGGCGAAATCCGCCTCGCTCTCCCCCTCAAGGCCGAACCGGTAATGGTGGGGGCAGTCGGTATGCAGGATGCCTTGGATGGGCAGGTCGAAATCGCGATGGCAATTCGGCAGGCCGGTCAGGCTGGCGGCTGCCACCGTGACCCCGTGATAGGCCTTCTGCCGCGCGATGATCTTCTTCTTCTGTGGTCGGCCCAAGGCGTTGTTGTAATACCAGACCAGCTTCACCGCCGTGTCATTGGCCTCCGACCCGGAGCAGGCGAAGAACACCTTGCTCATCGGCACGGGCGCCAGACCGATCAGCTTCTCGGCCAGATCGATGGCGGGTTCATGCGATTTATGGGCGAACGCGTGATAGAAGGGCAGGGTGCGCATCTGGCGGATGGCGGCATCGACCAGCCGCGGCTCGTCAAAGCCCAGCGACGTGCACCAGAGCCCGGCCACGCCCTCGATATACTCCTTGCCCGTCTCGTCCGTGACCGTCACGCCCTTGCCGCTGGCAATGACCAGCGGGCCTGAAGTCTCATGCGTCTTCAGGTTGGTGTACGGGTGCAGGTGATAGGCGATGTCGCGGCTGCCGGCGGAATTTCCCAGATGCGTCATGATGGGCGTCCTGTTCTGACCGGCGCCCATGGTGAAGCGGGCCAGGGGGCGAACGCAAGCCTATCCCGCCCGCCGCGCCGCACTGGGCGGCGCCTCATGCAGCCGCCCCCACGCGCGGCGCAATTGCCTTGTGGAACCGAACCCGGCCCGCTCCGCCACCGCCTCCATATCCAGCCTGGAATTCTCGATCATCCGCCGCGCCAGCCCCACGCGCAGCCGGTTGACATAATCCGGCACCGTCATGCCGGCATGTTCGCGGAACAGGCGCGACAGGTGGCGCGGGCTGGCATGGGCGATGTTGGCCAGGGCCGGCAGCGACCAGTCGCGTGCCGGATCGGCGGAAATGGCATCCTGCACCCGGTGGATGGCCGGGTGCAGATGGTTGCGCCCCTCCAGCCAGGGCGACAACTGCGGATCGGCTCCCGCCCGGCGCATATAGACGACAAGATAGCGGGCCACGGAGGCCGCCACCCCTGGTCCGCAGCGGCGCGAGATGAAATGCAGCGCCAGATCGATGCCGGCGGTGATGCCGGCACTGCTCCAGCATTGGCCATCCTCCACGAACAGCCGGTTTTCCATGACGCGGCAATTGGGGGCGGCGTCGCGCAGCTCGTCATAGGACGAATGATGGGTGGTGCAGGCCCGCCCCTCCATCAGCCCGGCGCGGGCGGCCAGCACCGCGCCCGAACAGATGGACAGGATCAGGTGCCCCGGCCGCACCGTGCGGCGCAGCCAGTCCACGATCACCCCTTCCTGCACATCATCGGCCCGTACATCCTGGCCGGGCAGGGGGGAGATATTGCCCGACAGCATGATGATGGCATCACCGGGCAGCCGGTCGGGCAGGGGGGCGATGTGGGACAGGACCAGGCCCACCGAACTGGCCAGTTCCGGCAGCGGCCCCACGAACTGCATGTCGAAATGCAGCTTGTCCTGCTCCACGCCGGCCCGGCGCAGCACCTCCGCCGGTCCCGCCACGTCCAGCAGCATGGCGCGCGGTGGCAGGACCACGAAGACGGGGACGGATTTGCGGGCCGGGGTCTCCGCATCGCCCATGGTCACGCCGCCTCCTGCACGTCCACACCCTCCACCGCCCGCGCCAGCGCCTGTTCGACATTGGTGATGGTGGCGAAGCGGCCGGCCAGCACCAGTTCGGTGCGCGCCCGGATCTCGTCGGCCGACCAGGTGCGGCCGGCGGCATCGGTCATGGCGAAGGTCAGCGTCGCCTCCGTCACGTAGTCCACCTCATACCCCAGGTCCGACGCATGCCGCGTCGTCGTCTCGCAGCATTGCTCGGTCCGGATGCCGCAGACGATGACGCGGCGGATGCCCCTGGCCACCAGCCAGACATCCAGACCGCTGCCCACCAGGGCGCTGTGGCGGGTCTTCTCGAACACCGTGTCCGCCTCGATCCGCACCGGCGACAGCAGCTTCACATGGCCGGACGCCTTGGAGAACGGGCCGTCGGGATCGACATGGAATATCTGGGCGATGGGCAGGCCTGCCGTCTTGGCCCCGTCAATCAATGCCTGGATGCGGGGGAAGAAGCGGCCGGCCTCCGCGTCGTTCCAATAGGCGCGCTGGCGGAAGCTTTCCTGGACATCGACGACCAGCAGGGCGGTATCACGGGCGGACATTTCATGCTCCGGGTTCCGGGTTGCGATGGGCCCGACGATAAGCGGTGCCCAGCCTATCCGAAAGACACGCCCCGGACCAGGAGCGGACGGAAAAGGACATGATATGATGGGGGTGGGATGCGGCCTTGCGGGATTTTTAGCTCGAAATATACGGAATTCCTTCCTGTACTACCGCAAATCCATGGAAAGCGCTGAATCGGCTTGGTATCATTCCGGTTCGACAGCGATGCCGGATTCCCTTGGGGCCTGAGGGGCAGGGCGCTGGCCGGTTAGGGGTGGTGCAGTATGACGTCGATGGAGACCGATGGCGGCGGTTCGTCCGAAGCCGATTTGCCGCGCAAGAAGCTGAGCGGCAAGAAGATCGTCCTGTTCATCGTCCTGCCCGTGGTCCTGGTGGTGGCGGGTGCCGCCGCCGCCTTCTTCACCGGCGCGCTTGACGGCCTCCTCGGCAAGAAGCACGAGGGGGAGGGTGAGCATGTCGAGGAGGAGCACAAGGAGCCGGACCTGCCGCCCTATACCGGGCCGCCGATCTTTGTCGAAGTGCCGGACATGCTGGTCAATCTGAACACGGGTGAGCGCCGGGCCACCCTGCTGAAGCTGGGTATCTCGCTGGAGGTGTCGCGGCCGGAGGAGCAGGTGCCCATAACGCAGGCCATGCCGCGCATCACCGATGCGTTCCAGGTCTATCTGCGCGAATTGAAGGTCGATGATCTGCGTGGCTCCGCCGGCATGTACCGGCTGCGGGAGGAATTGCAGATGCGGGTGAACGCCACGGCGGCGCCCGTGAAGGTGAAGGACGTGTTGATCAAGGAATTCCTGGTCCAGCAATGATGCGAGAGGATGCGTGATGGCCGGGCCCGAGGAGCTTAGCGAAGAAGAACGGATGGCGGCCGAATGGGCCGCCATGGCCGATGAAGGGGCTGGCGACGCCTTTGGCGACATGGGCGGCGGTGGCGGCGGCGGTGGGGCCACGCGCGTCCTGAACCAGGACGAAATCGACAGCCTGCTGGGCTTCGACAAGGACGGGGCCGGCGACGGCGACAATACCGGCGTCATGGCGCTGGTGAACTCCGCCCTGGTCAATTACGAACGCCTGCCCATGCTGGAAGTGGTGTTCGACCGCCTCGTCCGCATGATGTCGACATCCTTGCGTAACTTCACGTCCGACAACGTCGAAGTGTCGCTGGACCAGATCAGCTCCGTGCGTTTCGGCGATTACCTGAACTCCATTCCGCTGCCGGCCATGCTGGCCGTGTTCAAGGCGGAGGAATGGGACAATTACGGCCTGATGGTCATCGATTCGGCGCTGATCTATTCCATCGTGGACGTGCTGCTGGGCGGGCGCCGCGGCACGGCCGCGATGCGTATCGAAGGCCGTCCCTATACGACGATCGAGCGCAATCTGGTCGAACGCATGGTGCATGTGGTCCTGTCGGACCTGTCGGCCGCGTTCGACCCGCTATCGCCCGTCACCTTCCGCTTCGACCGGCTGGAAACCAACCCGCGCTTCGCCACCATCGCGCGCCAGGCCAACGCCGCCGTGCTGGTCAAGCTGCGCATCGACATGGAAGACCGTGGCGGGCGCCTGGAACTGCTAATCCCCTACGCCACCCTGGAACCTGTGCGCGAACTGCTGTTGCAGATGTTCATGGGTGAAAAGTTCGGCCGCGACAGCATCTGGGAAACCCACCTGGCCTCGGAACTGTGGATGACGGATGTGCACCTGTCCGCCGTGCTGGACGAGATCGTGCTGCCGCTCAGTGAAGTGATGTCCTGGCGCGTGGGCAGCCGTGTGCTGCTGAACGTCGCGCCGGACGAGACGATCGAGCTGCGCTGTGGCGACGTGCCCATGTTCCTGGGCCGGATGGGCCGCAAGGGTGGCAACATCGCGGTGCGTATCGACAAGGAAGCCCCCAAACCGGAGACGCAGCCATGATCGCCTCCATCCTGTCCCTGTTGCTGGATGTGGCCATTGTCGGCCTTCTGGTGGCCACGATCATCTATGCCCTGCGCCTGAACAAGCAGCTTTCCGCTGTGAAGGAAAGCCGGGCGGAACTGGAGGAACTGGTCAAGGGCTTCGCCGAAGCCACGGCCCAGGCCGACAGTTCCGTGAAGGGCATGCGCAAGACCGCGCAGGAATCCGGCGAACAGCTCTCCTCCCTCATCCACCGGGCCCAGACCCTGAAGGAGGAGATGGAACTGATCGTGCAGGCGGCGGACGGCCTGGCCAACCGGCTGGAATCCGCATCGGGCAAGGCCCGTGCCGCGGTGATGTCGGCTCCGGCCGCACAGGCCCCGTCCCCCACCGCGACCCGCCCCGGCGCCCCGGCCCCGCAGCCGGCACCCCGCCCGGCCGCCGCCGCGCCGCAGCCCCAGCAAGCCCCGGCCCAGCCGGCCGCCCCCGGTGGTGCTGAACCCCGGTCGCGGGCGGAGAAGGAGCTGTTGCAGGCGCTGGAGAATCTGCGGCAATGACCGACGCGCCCACCCAACCCGCCGCCAAGCCGACCCCCAAGCCCGCAGCCAAGGCGGCTTCCAAGCCGGGTGCGAAGCCTGCCGCGCGCAAGGCCCCGCCGAAGCCGGCCAAGCCCAAACGCGCCCTGATGCGGCCGGGCCTGCTGCCGGCCACCATCTTCGTGGCCACGCTGGTGCTGGGCTTCAAGGTGGGTGACATCTGGCTGACCGTGACCACGGGCAAGGGCCTGTCGCTGATCCCCGCCTCGGTAGCGGAGGAGACTGTGCCGCAGGGGCTGCCGGAAACCAGGCCGGCCGCCACACCGGTGGCCAAGCAGGCGGCCGTCCCGTCCGCCCCGGCCCTGACCCCGCCACCCACCCAGGTGGCCGAAGCCCCGCAGGAGCATCAGGCGCCGGCCACGCCGCCCGCCGCCGGGGAGCACGCCCCTGCCACCCAGCCGCCGGCCGATGCCAACAGCCCGGCCCCGTCGGGCACGCCGGGCCAGGGCTTCACGCCGACGGAGGTGGAACTGCTTCAGCGTCTGCAGGAACGGCGCGAGCAGCTGGACAGTCGCGGGCGTGAGCTGGATCAGCGCGAGGCGATGCTGACCGCAGCTGAAACGCGATTCGACCAGAAAATTACCGAGCTGCAGAACCTGAAGAAGGAAATCCAGGGCCTTCTGACCCAGGCGAACGCCGAACAGCAGGCGCAATTGGACAGTCTTGTGAAGATTTACGAGACGATGAAGCCCGCCGACGCCGCCAAGATCTTCAATAATCTGGAGAACAACGTGCTGCTGAACGTCATCAGCCGCATGAAGGAAGCCAAGGTTGCCCCGGTTTTCGCCGCCATGGACGAGAAGCGGGCGCAGGAGGTCACCATCCTTCTGGCCGCACGGAAGAGGCTGCCCACCGTGCCCGAATGATTGTATGAAGGCCCCGGGGGAGCCGTTCCCCCGTTCCCGGTTCCGCTTATCCGCGCTTCGAAGGTGTCCCGATGTTCCGCACCGCCACTGCTGCCGATCCCGTTCTCCAGGAACGGCTGGACAATGCCCGCGCCGAGGCCCGCCTGCCGCTGTCGCGCGAAGAGGTGGCGACCATCGTGGGTTCCGTCCTGTCCTCCATGGGTGGTGACGTGGGCCAGCACGACCTGCATCTCTATGCGGAGCTGGAGGGTCTGGCCCGGTTCATCAACAATGCCAAGCGCGACATCGCCGCCATCCAGCCGGCCGACATCCATTCCGAACATATCCCGCTGGCCACGGATGAACTGGACGCCGTCGTCGGCGCCACCGAGGACGCCACCAACCGCATCATGGACGCCTGCGACCAGATGATGGGCCTGGCCGGTGACGTGCCGCCGGAAGTGTCGAACAAGCTGATGGACATCACCACCGGCATCTACGAGGCCTGCAACTTCCAGGACATTACCGGCCAGCGCATCACCAAGGTGGTCCGCGCCCTGAAGCATATCGAACAGAAGGTGGAGGCGCTGCTGGTGGCGTTGGGCGAGGAGGTGCAGCGCCGCCACCCGACCATGGAAACGGCCGCATCCAGCCCGGACACCAATACCGATACCAAGCTGCTGAACGGCCCGTCGATGCCGGGGGCCGGCATCGACCAGGCCTTCATCGACAGCCTGTTCGATTGAGGTTGAATGCCCCAGACACGCACATCCGGCAGCACCGATCCTGACATGGCGGTTCCCCTGCGGTTCGGCGCGTCCGGTAGCCGTTCCGAGGGCGGGGACGGGGCGACCCTGCTTTATCTGGGCGTCTTCATCCTGCTGCTGGCCTTCTTCATCCTGCTGAACTCCATCTCGCATTTCCATGACGAGAAGGTGGGCGCGGTCATGCGCAGCGTCGATGACGCGTTTTCCGCCCAATCCCTGCTGACGGGTGCGGCGGGCGACCGGCAGCAGGCGCGGCGCGACGCGGCGCGGGCACTTGCCGATCTGGGCGACCTGATCCGGGCCGAACTGCCGCTGGCCAAGGTGGAGGCGGGGACGCAGACGGGCACGCTGCACATCACCATGCCGGCCGCCAGCCTGTTTGCCGGCGATGGCCTGACCATCCGTCCCGCTCAACAGACCCTGATGGATCGGGTGGCCCGGACGCTGGAGGCCCGGCCGCGTGGCATCGCCGTGCGCGGGGAATTCCTGTTCGCCACGAAGGATGCCGTCGATCAGGCCCCCCTGGTGGCGCGGGCCGGGGCGCTGGCCCGCGCCGTCACGGCGCTGGGCGCCGATCCCGCGTCACTGTCCGTGGGGCTGGAAACGGGTGATGAGGCGGGGCAGGTGCGCCTGCTGTTCACCCTGCCGCCGGGGGAGGGGACCTGATGGCCGCCCCTGTCCGCTTCTCGCCCTTCAGCTTCGCGTCACCTGCCACCCCGGCGGGCAAGACCTGGCTGCTGACCTTCACCGATCTGGTCTGCCTGCTGCTGACCTTCTTCGTCATGCTCTACGCCATGTCGGAACCCGACCCCGCCCGGTACAAGGCGCTGGCGGCGGGTGCACCGGGGGCGAAGCTTGACCAGCAGGGCGATGCGCGGCCGGAGGCCGCCTTTTCCGCCGCCAGCCTGGATCGGGGCAAGGCGATTGAACTGGGCTATCTGGGCCGTGTCTTCGAAAGCCAGATGGCGGCCAATCCCGAACTGGCCGATGTCACCATCCGGCGGGTGGAGGGCACGCTGATCCTGTCCCTGCCGTCCGACCTGCTGTTCGCGCCGGGCGATGCCACCTTGTCGGAGAAGGGGCGGGCGGCCCTGTTCACCATGGGCGGTGTGGCGGCCAATATCGGCAATGCCGTGGATGTGGTGGGCCATGCCGACGCGTCGCCCGCCGGACCGAACTGGGCCAGCAATTGGGAACTGTCGCTGGCCCGCGCCCGGACGGTGGCCGACGCCCTGCACGAGGCGGGGTATCTGCGCGACATCACCGTGCGTGGCCATGGCGATGGCCAGTCGGGCGGTGCCGTGAGCGAGGCGGCGCGCCGCGTCGATCTGGTCGTGCGCGAACATGGCGGTGCGCCATGAGCATCGCCCGTCTCCTGGCCGGTACCCTGGCGCTGTCGGTGGCGGCATCGGCGCTGCTGCCCGCATCGATGGCGCAGCAGCCCGCCCCGGCCGCCGCAGCACCTGCCGCCACCCGTGTACCCGTGCGCAGCGGCGTGCATCCCGATTACAGCCGCCTGGTCTTCGATTGGCCGCGCGAGGTGCCGTACACCGTGGAACAGAGCGGTGCGGCGGTAACCATCCGCTTCCCGGTTGCGGCCCAGGTCGATCTGGCCGGCGTGCTGCGCGCCAAACCCATCCGTGTCACCGGCCTGACCCAGACCGCATCCGACGGTGCGGTGACGGTGCGCTTCGATATTCCCGCCGGGGCCGGCATCAAGCATGGCCGCGCCGGCACCCGCATCCTGGTCGATGTGCTGGACAAGGCCCCGCCCGGCGCTACCCCGGCCCCCGCCAGTCCACCACCGCCGCCCCCGGCGCAGACGGCGGCCGCTACCACCACCCCGCCGGCCCAAGCCCCGGCCGCGACGGCGCAGCAGACCCCGCCCAAACCTGTCGATCCGCGCCCGGCCAAGGAAGGTTCCCCGCTCTATCAGCTGCGCGGCAACCAGACGGCGGCCACAGGTGCGCCGGCGGCTACCGGCGCGCCCACGGCGCTGACGCCGGCCCCGGCCACGTCTCCACCGCCGCCCGCCCCGGCACAGACGCCGCCGGCCGCCACCCCCATTGCGACCGCCGCGAACCGCACCCCAGCACCGCCGCCCCCACCCGGTCCGGCCGCGACCCAGGCTCTGCCGCTGGCCGCCGATGCCGCGGCCCCGGTCACGCCGGCCGAACCGGTGATGTCGCCCATCATGCTGTCCTTCGATCCCAAGGCGGCGCGGACGGCGGCGATCTTCGAACGGGCGGGCTATCTCTATGTGCTGTTCGGCGATCCGGTATCGCCGGAAACCGCGCCCGCCGTGCCGCCGGAACTTCAGGTCTCGATAGAGCCGGTGGCGGTGGAGGGCGGCGGCGGATTCCGCCTGCCCATGCCGGCCGTGCTGCAGGCCGCCGTGAAGCGTGACGGCACCGCCTGGCAGGTGATCCTGTCACGGGCCAGCGACAGTGCCCCGCGCGATGTGTCGGGTACCTCCATCCAGCCGCGCCCGGATCCCGATTTCGCCCTAGGCCCCCGTCTGGTCGTGCCGGCCACGGATGCCGAACGGGTGATCGCCTTCAAGGATCCGGTGGTGGGCGACACGCTGTCCATCGTGCCCCTGCCGCTGCCGGGCCAGCATGTGCAGGCGCCGCTGCGCTATACGGAGGCGCAGTTCCTGCCCACCTTGCAGGGTCTGGTCATCCGCGCGCTTGACGACCGGCTGTCGGTGCAGCCGGTGCGCGAGGGGGTGGAGGTGACGGTGCCGGGCGGCCTGCGCCTGTCGCCGCCGGCCGATGTGGCCGTGGCCACCCCGCCGCCCCCGCCGCCGGTGGAACAGGAAAAACTGTTCGATTTCAAGCGCTGGGGCCAGGTGGCGGGCAAGGATTACCTGAAGACCCGCCAAGCCCGCTGGGACCGCCTGACCGCCCTGCCGGAGGAGGAGAAGACCCGCGGCCGCCTGGATGTGGCCCGCTTCTACCTGGCCAATGGCATGGGATACGAGGCGCAGGGCATGCTGACCCGCGTGCAGGGTTTGCAGCCGGACGTGGACCGCCGGCCGGAATTCCTGGCGGTGCGCGGCATCGCCCGCGTGCTGACCGGTGATTACGCCGGGGCCGCCGCCGACCTGTCCAGCCGGCCGCTGGCGACCGAACCCGACGCCGCCCTGTGGCGGGCGGGTGCTCTGGCCGGACAGGGCGACTATGCCGGTGCCCATGCCGCCTTCCAGGCCAACAAGGACATGCTGGACCATTATCCGGAGCCGTTCTATACGCCGCTGGCCCTGGCGGCGGCCGACGCCGCCCTGCGGACCGGCCAGCCGGAAGCGGCGGCCATCACCATGGACAAGCTGGCCAAGCGCGGTGGGGAAAGCGGCAACCAGGCCGCCGCCGTCCAATATTTCCGCGGCGCCGTCTTCCGCGCGCTCGGCGACAATGACAAGGCCATCTCCTATTTCAAGCAGGCACAGGCCGGCCGCGACCGGCTCTATGCCATGCGCGCCAAGCGCGACTTCATCGACACCTCGCTGGCCGCCGGCAAGATGCCGCCCAAGGAGGCCGCCAAACAGATGGAGACGATGCGCTTCGCCTGGCGCGGCGATGCGCTGGAACTGTCCAACCTGCGCCGCATCGGGGAGGTGCATGCCATCGCCGGCAATTATCCGCGCGCCTTCGACACGATGCGCGATACCATCTCCGCCTTCCCCGATACGCCGGAGGCGAAAGAGATCGCCGCCGATATGACCCGCACCTTCACCGACCTGTTCGCCACGGACGGGGCGGCCAAGATGTCGCCGCTGGAGGCCATGGGGCTGTATGAAGCCTATCGCGAACTGACCCCGCCCGGTCCCGATGGCGACCGCATCATCCGCAAGCTGGCCGAACGGCTGGTGGAGATCGATCTGCTGGATCGCGCCGCCCAGCTGCTGGACCATCAGGTGCAGTACCGGCTGACCGGTCTGGAAAAGGCCCAGGTCGGCACGCGTCTGGCCGGCATCCGCCTGCTGGACGGCAAGCCGGAGGACGCGGTGGCCGCCCTGGACAAGAGTGTGGTGCCGGAGATCACCCCGGAACTGGCGGAGGAGCGCAAGCTGCTGCGCGCCCGCGCCCTGTCACAGATCAACAAGGGCGGCGAAGCGGTGCAGCTGCTGGCCGCCGACCAGTCGCGCAACGCCAACCTGCTGCGCATCGACATCGCCATGCGCGACAAACAGTGGAAGGCGGCGGCCCAGGCCCTGGCGGATGTCATCGGCGCGCCGCCCACTGCCGGCACGGCCCTGGACCCGCAGGTTTCCAATCTGGTGGTCAACCGGGCCACGGCCCTGTCGCTGGCCGGTGACAATGCTGGGCTGGACGCGTTGCGTCGTGATTTCGGGCCGGCGATGGAACAGGGCAAGGATGCTTCCTTCTTCCGCCTGCTGACCCGACCGGAGGAATCGGCGGGGCTGGCCGATGCCAACACCATCCGCCAGCGCATCACCGAGATCGACCTGTTCCGCAGCTTCCTGGACAATTACCGCACCACGCGCCAGGAAGCGGCGACCCCGCCGCCGGCAGGCCAGCCGGCGGCCGCCCCGACACAGCCACCGTCGTAACCCCTATCCCTGCTTCACCCGTTCGATTTCCGCTTCGATGCCCTTGATCAGGCCATCGACCGTATGGCCGTGCTCCAGCACCCGCATCATGGCCAGATCCAGCGTCACGCTGGTCAGCTTGTAGTCATGCAGGCGTTGCAGCAGCAGGGGCAGCACCTTCAGCTGCAACGGCGTGATCGGGCAGGCCTCCGGCGGTGGCGGGTTGCGCAGGATGGCGGCATGCGGTGGCGACAGCCGGATATCGGGTACATCCTGCCGTGGCGTGTCGCCATTGATCACCGCTTCGAAGGTCGGGGCATTGTCCACACGCGCACCCAGGCCCCATTTCTCCCGCGGCACGCCCATCCAGGTCAGGATCGTGGCGATGATGGAGGTATGGTCGAACGGCACATCGGTGGGTGACCGGATCACCGTCTGCGCCTTGATCCAGGGGGAAACGAACAGGGTCTGCACCCGCACACCGAACCGGTCGAACCCGAACTTCTGTTCCAGGTCATAGGGCGGCTGGCCGTCACCCCAGGGCGGCGTGGCACCCCAGGGCGGGGGCACATGGTCATAGGTGCCGCCATGTTCGTCGAAGCTGACGATCAGCAGGGTCTTTTCCCAGACCTTCCGGTTCGATGTCAGCTTGTCATAGAGCCGCTTCAGATAATCCTCTCCCGGCCCATTCTCCCCCGGCGGATGGAAGGAATTGCCGTTGCTGTGCAGGTCGTGGCGCAGCCAGGCCGGTTCCAGATAGCTGAAGCGCGGCAGCGCATCATCCTCGATGGCGGTGAACAGCGCATCCGCATGGGTGAGATGGGTGTCCGGATCGGGAATGTCGAAGGCGCATTCCGTCAGGCAATAGACGCCCAGCTGCCGCGTCTGGTGATAGATCATCCAGTCGGATGCCAGGTCATGGCCATTGGCGGACAGCACATCCCAGATGCTGGGCGTCTTGAACCTGTCAGGCTTATAGCCCAGCAGCGTCGTCTGATTATCGACAAAGCCCATGGAATTGCCGCAGACGGAAAAGGCCCGGTTGGAAAAGGTCTGGGTCGGCACCGATGCGAACCACAGGTCCGACACCGCGAAATTGCGCGCCAGCCCGTTCAGGATCGGCGGGTTCTCCGGACTGTTGGTCTCCAGGATCTGCAGGGCTTCGCCCGGTGTAATCTGGTGGCAGAGGTCCTTGGCCAGCGTGCCCAGAAGGCCGCCCATATCGGCAACCGGTGCCAGCGTTCCCGTCAGCGCGGTGGAGAAATCCTGAAGGAAGCCCTGCATGGTGAGTGGGGTGTCGGGCGGAACGGGTGTCGCAATGCCCGAGCCGAACAGCTGGACATTCACATGTTCGAACGGCTCATGCGGATCGAACATCGGGACGCCATCTTGGGACACGCCGCGCCTTACCGGTTGCGGATCGTCAGGGGCGCTATCGAAGCAATTGGAATGATTGCCGCCCCACAGACCATGGAAGCGGGGCTGTTGCTGCCTGCCGATGACATGTTCCGGTTCCGCGCCATCCTCGTACAGCCAGCCCAGGATATTGTCGAAGGATCGGTTCTCCAGCATGTAGTAGATGACATGCTTGATCTGCGGCATCGGCGTCATGGTCACTCCCAGCGATCGATTTTTACGGTATGAAATCATATGATATTCAATTTATCAGCAATATAAGTCATATACTCAAGAAATGGGCCGGTCGGTGGGTGGCGCCGGGTGCGCGCCCATGGACATTGCGTCGCCGGCTGCCCATCTGGGATAATAGGAACGGAACGGGATCGGCTGCTCAGGGATTTGCCAATTGTCGGGTTTGTTCGAAGCACAGGCGCCCCGCCCCCTGGCCGACCGGTTGCGGCCGCAGAGCCTGGACCAGATGGTGGGCCAGGATCATCTGCTGCGCGCCGACGGCCCCATCGGTCGCATGATCGGGTCCCGCCGGCTGGTCTCCATGATCCTGTGGGGTCCGCCCGGCTGCGGCAAGACCACCTTGGCCCGCCTGCTGGCCCAGACCACCGACCTGCATTTCGAACCGCTGTCGGCGATCTTCAGCGGCGTGGCCGACCTGCGCAAGGTGTTCGAGGCGGCGAAGGCGCGGCGCCTGGGCGGTCAGGGCACCCTGCTGTTCATCGATGAGATCCATCGTTTCAACCGGTCGCAGCAGGATGGCTTCCTGCCCTATGTGGAGGATGGGACCGTCACCCTGGTGGGTGCCACCACGGAAAATCCCAGTTTCGAGCTGAATGCCGCACTGCTGTCCCGCGCCCAGGTCTTCGTCCTGAACCGCCTGGACGATGCGGCATTGGAAAAGCTGCTGGTCCGGGCGGAGGAAGAGGAAGGCCGCCCCCTGCCGCTGGACGCCGATGCCCGCGCCTCGGTCAAGGCGCTGGCCGATGGCGATGGCCGCTATTGCCTGAACCTGTGCGAGGAACTGTTTGCCCTGCCGGCCGACAAGGTTCTGGACACCAACGCCCTGGCCGCCGCCGTGCAGCGGCGCATGCCACTTTACGACAAGGCGCAGGAAGGCCATTACAACCTGATCTCCGCCCTGCACAAATCCCTGCGCGGGTCGGACACCGACGCGGCCCTCTACTGGTATGCCCGCATGCTGGCCGGTGGCGAAGACCCCCGTTACATCGCCCGCCGCCTGACCCGCTTCGCGGTGGAGGATATCGGCATGGCCGACCCGGCGGCCCTGACCCAGGCGACGGCCGCCTGGGAAGCCTATGAACGGCTGGGCAGCCCGGAAGGGGAGCTGGCCATCGCCCAGCTGGTGATCTATCTGGGCACCGCACCCAAATCCAACGCCGCCTATACCGCCTACAAGGATGCCGTGCGGTCGGCCAAGGAGACGGGCAGCCTGTCCCCGCCCAAGCATATCCTGAACGCCCCCACCAAGCTGATGAAGCAGCTGGGCTATGGCCATGGCTATAATTACGACCATGACACGGCCGAGGGTTTCAGCGGCCAGAACTATTTCCCCGAGGAGATGGGACGTCGCGATTTCTACCGCCCCGTGGAACGCGGGTTCGAGCGGGAGATCAAGAAGCGCCTGGATTACTGGGCGCGACTGCGGGCGGAGAAGGGCGGGGCGTGATCTTTGACATGACGGATTCCATGTCCATGCATCGCCGCGCCTTCCTCACCGCCGCCGCCGGCCTCGCTGCCCTGTCCGCATCGCGCCCAGCAACCGCCACCACCCCGCCCGGCCTGTCCCTGGGCGAGGTCCTGCATGCGGATGATTTCCGCGCCGGCCTGGATAACTGGCTGGTCCAGGCCCACCGGCCCGGCACGGTCACGGCCGCCGACGGCATCCTCGATATCGACGTGCCCGCCGGCACCTCCCTCTGGTTCCGGCGCCGCCTGTCCGGTGCCATCGCCATCCGGTATGAGGCTTTGATGGTGGCCCAGGGCGAGCCGAACGACCGGTTGTCCGACCTGAACGCCTTCTGGATGGCCACCGACCCGACCGCCCCCGATGGCGACGCGTTGGCCAAGCCGCGGTCGGGCAAGTTCGAGGATTATGACGATCTGGTACTCTATTATGTGGGCCAGGGCGGCAATACCAACACCACCACCAGATTCCGCCGCTATACGGGCCGGGCCGGCGACCGGCCGCTGCTGCCGGAGAACGATCGCCGCCTGCCGGCCGACATGCTGGTCGGCAATGTCTGGCAGACCATCACCCTGGCGGCGGTCGGCCCCCGCATCCGGTATTGGCGCGACGATCGGCTGCTGTTCGATTTCCTCGACCCCGCCCCGCTGACCCAGGGCCATTTCGCCCTGCGGACGACGCAAAGCCATCTGCGCATCCGGAATTTCCGCGTCCATACGGCCGGTTACATCTGATTTGGTCGGGCCACGCCTGCGTAAGCGGGCCTTGCGCCGGGGCGGCCCGCACCCCACTCTATGGGCGCTTGATGCCGGAGTGCCCGCCCCTTGACCTTCATCCTGTCCGACCGTGTCCGACCCATCGCCGACTGGTTGCTGATCGAGGGCAACCAGCTGTTCGATATCGACCAGCTGTTCGCCCAGCTGGTGGACCGCGTCGCCAAGTCGGGCATTCCCATCGGCCGCGTCTCTCTCAACCTGGAACTGCTCCATCCCGAAGTGGTGGGGGAGGGCCGGGTCTGGGTCTGCGGCCAGACGACGGGCACCCACCGGCTGAACCGTGTCGACACGGACATGGGCGAATATCTCAATAGCCCGGTGCACCGCGTCGATGAAACGGGGGAGCCCTATCGTGTCCGCCTGGCGGAGGAGGAGACGGAAATGCCGCTCCTGGCCCGGCTGAAGCGGGAGGGGTTCCATGATTATTTCATCGCCCCCATCCAGGTGCAGGACAAGCACCGGTCGGCGGCTATGTCGTTCGCTGCCAAGTACCGGCCCTTCACCGACCAGGACATTGCCGACCTGACCCATATCGTGGCCGCCGTATCGCCGATCCTGGAGGCCCGCGTGGTGCGCAACATCGCGCGCGACCTGCTGGCCACCTACCTGGGTGCCGGCGCCGGCGACCGAGTCTATGCCGGCCAGATCTCGCGTGGCGATGCCGACAATATCTTCGCCGCCATCCTGTTCTGCGACCTGCGCGGCTTTACCAGCTTCACCGCCGACAATCTGTCGGCTTCCGTGCTGGAGCGGCTGAACCATTGGTTCGACCTGGCCGTGGACGCGGTGGAGGCCCATGGCGGCGAAGTGCTGAAATTCATGGGTGATGGCATGCTGGCCATCTTCCCGGCCGATATGCTGAACCCGCGTGAGGCCTGCGGCCATGCCCTGGCCGCCGCCGCCACCCTGCATGATGCCGTCACCGAGTGGAACGAGGCCTGCCCCAACGGCCAGACCCGCATCGATTACGGCCTGTCCCTGCATTTGGGTCATGTCGCCTTTGGCAATATCGGCGGCAAGCGCCGGCTGGATTTCACCGTCGTCGGCCCCGCCGTGAACCTGGCCAGCCGGCTGCTGGAAGTGGCCAAGGTGCTGGACAGTCATTTCGTCGTCTCCACCGCCTTTGCCGGCTGCTCCGGCCGGGCCATGCGGTCGGTGGGGGTGCATCCTGTCCGTGGGCTGGTACATCCGGAAGAGATTTTCGTGCCCTGTTGATGGCGGCCATGCTATCGCTGCCCGGCTTTCTCTTCCCCTATGCGATCTTGTAAAATGACCGTCGCCGTCCGCTTCGCGCCCAGCCCGACCGGCAACCTGCATATCGGTAATGTCCGCACCGCCATCGTGAACTGGCTGTTCGCGAAGCGTCATGGCGGCAGCTTCATGTTCCGCCTGGACGACACGGACGAGGAACGCTCCACCCAGGCCTTTGCGGATGGCATCGCCGAGGATCTGACCTGGCTGGGCCTGACCTGGGACCGCTATGCGCGCGAATCCGATCGCTACGCGCGCTATGGCGAAGCTGCCGAGGCCTTGAAGAAGGCCGGCCGGCTCTACCCCTGCTATGAGACGCCGGAGGAACTGGGCCTGAAGCGCAAGGCCATGCTGGCCCAGCATCGCCCGCCCATCTATGACCGCACCGCCCTGCGCCTGACCGATGCCGACCGCGCCCGGCTGGAGGGGGAGGGACGGCGTCCGCATTGGCGCTTCAAGCTGGACCATGCGGACATCACCTGGGACGATCTGGTCCAGGGGCATAAGCATTTCCGCGGTGCCGACCTGTCCGACCCGGTGCTGATCCGGGAGGATGCGCGCCCGCTCTATACCCTGACCTCCGTCGTCGACGACCTGGATTTCGCCATCACGCATATCGTGCGCGGTGAGGACCATGTCACCAACACCGCCGTGCAGGTGCAACTGTTCCAGGCATTGATGGGGATAGAGGGGCAGGGGGCGGTTCCCACCTTCGCCCACCTTCCCCTGATAGCCGGATCGGAAGGCGAGGGCCTGTCCAAGCGCCTGGGTTCGCTGTCCGTCCGTTCGCTGCGCACCGAGGAAGGGGTGGAGCCGCTGGCGCTCAGCGCCTATCTGGCCCGCCTGGGCACGTCCGATGCCATCGCCGCCGCCGGCAGCCTGGACGAACTGGCGCAAGGATTTGATTTCGGCAAGTTCGGACGCGGCACGCCCAAGTTCGACGCTGATGAGCTGATGCGCCTGAACGCCCAGGTTCTGCACGCGGCCCCCTTCGCCGCCGTGGTCGACCGTTTCGCAGCCTTGGACATGGCGGGCGCGGACGAGGCATTCTGGCTGGCCGTGCGCCCCAACCTGTCGCGTCTGTCGGACGCGAAGGAATGGTGGGCTGTGACCCATGCGGCCGTCACGCCGCTGGTCGATGATGCCGGGTTCCTGGCCAAGGCCGCCGAACTGCTGCCCGAAGGGGCGTGGAACGAGACCACCTGGGGTATCTGGACCAAGGCGGTCGGCGCCGCGACGGGGGCCAAGGGCAAGGCCCTGTTCCTGCCGCTGCGCCGGGCGCTGACGGCCCATGATCATGGGCCGGAACTGAAAACCCTGCTGCCGCTGATCGGGCGGGAACGGGCCCTGGCGCGGCTGTCGGGCTGTACGGCCTGACCCGGCCCCGCTATCTCTAATGACGATCTTTCTGCTGACGGAAAGCTGCCTCCCATGACCCTGTCGCTCTACAACACGCTGCTGCGGACCAAGGAAGCGTTCGCGCCCATCGACCCGGGTCATGTGAAGCTCTATGTCTGCGGCCCCACCGTCTATGACTATGCCCATATCGGCAATGCCCGGACCTTCAGCGCCTTCGACCTGCTGGCCCGGCTGCTGAAGCACCTCTACCCGAAGGTCACCTACGCCCGGAACATCACCGACGTGGATGACAAGATCATCGAGCGGTCGAACCTTTCCGGCGAACCGATCGACAGCGTCACGGCCCGCACCACCGCGCAGTTCCATGCCGACATGGATGATCTGGGCCTGCTGCGCCCGGATATCGAACCGCGCGCCACCCGCCATATCGGCGACATGGTGGCGATGATCGAAACCCTGATCGAAAAGGGCTTCGCCTATGCCGCCGAAGGCCACGTCCTGTTCAACGTGCCTGCCATGTCGGATTACGGCCAGCTGTCGCGCCGCAGCCAGGACGAGCTGATCGCCGGTGCCCGCGTGGAAGTCGCCCCCTATAAGAAGTCGCCCGCCGACTTCGTGCTGTGGAAGCCCGCCAAGGAGGGGGAGCCCGGCTGGCCCAGCCCCTGGGGTTCCGGCCGTCCCGGCTGGCATATCGAATGCTCCGCCATGACGGCGGCGCATTTGGGTGAGGTGTTCGACATCCATGGCGGCGGTCTGGACCTGATCTTCCCGCACCATGAGAACGAGATCGCGCAGAGCCGTTGCGCCCATGGCACCCAGGTCATGGCCAATGTCTGGATGCATTCCGGCTTCCTGACCATCGCCGGCGACAAGATGTCCAAGTCCCTGGGCAACTTCTACACCGTGCGCGAACTGCTGGATGAATATCCGGGGGAGGCGCTGCGTCTGGCCATCCTGTCGGCCCATTACCGCCAGCCGCTGGATTTCAGCAAGGACAAGGTTGAACAGGCCCGTGCGGCTCTGGACAAGTGGTACGGTGTTCTTGATAAAGCGAAAGAGGCTGGTGATCTGCCGACTGCCGAAGTACCAGCAGAATTTCTTGCGGCGTTGATGGATGATCTAAATACGCCAAAAGCTATTTCGGTCTTGTATGAACAGGTGAACGCCTATTACGGGGCTGATATTAAAGGTGATAAAGCTGGGGCGGCAGATGCCGCTGCTCGTCTTAAGGCGGCGGCCAACTTGCTGGGTTTCTTGACCCAAGAACCGAAGGTCTGGCTACAGGGTGACCCCGACGCGGCCATCGAACAGGCCATCGCCGATCGCCTTGCCGCCCGCAAGGCCAAGAACTTCGCCGAGGCCGACCGCATCCGCAACGACTTGGCTGCCCAAGGCGTCATTCTGGAGGATGGCCCCAAGGGCACGACCTGGAAGCGGGGCTGAGGTCGCACCCCTTAACCGTGATGGTGCCGTAGGTCAGGTCGAGGCGAAGGCCGAGCCCTGACACTCACTGGCACCGTCCTTGTCAGGGCTCGCTCCGCTCGACCTGACCTACGGCTTTTGCGGCAACTTCACCCCCGCCCGTACCACTCCACGAACAGCTCCGGCCACCGCTTCAGCGGGTTGTCCGCCGCGATCCTCGCCCCATGGCCGAAGCCGTGGCCGCCCCTGGCATAGATATGCATCTCCACCGCCACCCCCACCTTGCGGCAGGCGGCATGGAACAACAGGCTGTTTTCCACCGGCACGGCGGTATCGTCCGCCGCATGCAGCAGGAAGGTCGGTGGCGTTTGGGCCGTCACGTTGCGGTCGACGGAAAAACGCGCCACCGCCTCCTCCGACGGGTTCGGCCCCAGCATCCGGTCACGTGATCCGGTATGCGCCGCCAGCCCCATATCGATGACCGGATAGACAAGGGCCAGCTTGTCCGGCTTCGCCGACTGCGTGTCGGCCGCATCCACTGGCTCGTAAACCGTTTCCGCGAATTTCGTGCCCAGGGTGGCGGCCACATGCCCGCCGGCGGAAAAGCCCATGACGCCCAGCCGGTCCGGATCGATCCTGAACCCCTTGGCCTTCTGCCGGATCACCCGCATGGCCCGCTGCGCATCCTGCAACGCCACCGTCGGCCCATGCTGCGGTGCCTCCCCCGGCAGGCGATAGGTCAGCACGAATATCGTGAAGCCCTGGGCGGTCAGCAGCGGCGCCAGCTCGCCCCCTTCCTTGTCCACCACCACCCGCTGGTACCCGCCGCCCGGCATGATCAGCAGGGCGCGGCCATCCGGCCTGGCGGGGCGGTGAATGGTCAGATAGGGGCGGGTAATCCCCTCCATATAGCGGTCGGGCCGGGCCGGGTCCTGGCTGCGTTCCACCATCTTCTGCACCAGGGCCGTGCCCTTCGATCCGGGGGCGACGCCGCCGGGCCAGATTTCCAGCACGTCGGGCGTATCGGCCAGGGCCACCGCTGGTAACGCTGCCGTTATCGCCATCAAACCCGCCCCGCGCAACCAGCCGCGCCGCGAAACCGACATGTCCATCCCTCGGATTATTCTTATGGTAACCGGTGGACAATGATGCCTGTCTACCCTGTGTCAGGCAAGCCCCGCCGCGACACCCCGCCACATGGTTCGCCCGCCGATCCGGCAATAAGATGCATTTTAAATACATTTTTATGGAGATCGCATCATGAGCCGCATCGTCCCGCAACTGAAGCATGACCATGCCGAACTGCGCATCGTTCTGGACCGTGTGCGCCAGCAGGGGATCGGCACGGCGGAAGGGCGCCAGACGCTGATGGCGGCGCGCGAACTGTTCGTCGACCATATCCGGCGGGAGAATGAGGAATTCTATCCCGATTACCGCGAATTGGCCCGCCAGGACCCCGCCCGCGCCGCCACGGCCGACCAGTTCAGCCAGGAGATGGTGGCGCTGGGCGACCAGATCCTGGGCTTCTTCGACAAGTATCAGGATGGCGGCTCGGGCATGGAATTCGCCATCGATTTCGGCCGCATGCACGCGCTGCTGCAGTCGCGCTGGCACAAGGAGGAGGCGATCCTTTACGCACGGTATGAGGAAATGGCCGCCCGCCGCGCGGCTTGAACCGGCGGGACGGGCGGGTTACACCCGGCCATCATATACGACCTGACGGAGCGGCCCCATGCCGATCACCCTTTACGGCATCAAGAACTGCGACACGATGAAGAAGGCCCGTGACTGGCTGGATGCCAAGGGCGTCGCCTACCAGTTCCATGACTACAAGGTGTCGGGCATCGATCGCGACCGCCTGTCGGCCTGGGTGGATGCGCTGGGCTGGGAGATCGTGCTTAACCGCGCCGGCACGACCTTCAAGAAGCTGCCAGACGAGGCCAGGCAGGGCATTGACCGCGACCGCGCCATCGCCCTGATGCTGGAACAGCCCTCGATGATCAAGCGGCCAGTGCTGGATCGTGACGGCACCCTGACCGTGGGCTTCAAGCCGGAGATTTACGGTACGCTGTTTTAAGGCCTTTCTGATTAAACGGTATCATTTTCCCCGTCATCCCGGCGAAAGCCGGGACCCAGGGGCCAAACGCCCGACCTCTCGGCCGCGTTTGGCAAGGAGAACCGCACCGTAGAGCCTGAGGCCCCTGGGTCCCGGCTTTCGCCGGGATGACGAAGGGGCGTGCCCCAAACGAAAACCCCGGCCGCGTCGCCACGGCCGGGGTTTCCTTATACTCTCGGAACCTTGTGGTCCGTCCGGCCTTACTTGGCGCGGGCGGCCTGCAGGTTCTCGTCCAGCTTGGCCAGGAAGTCCTGGGTGGTCAGCCACTTCTGGTCCGGACCGATCAGGGTGGCCAGGTCCTTGGTCATGTAGCCCGACTCAACCGTGTCCACGCAGACGCGTTCCAGGGTCTTGGCGAAATCCACCACGTCCGGCGTCTCGTCGAACTTGCCGCGATAGGTCAGGCCCTGGGTCCAGGCGAAGATGCTGGCGATCGGGTTGGTGGAGGTGGGCTTGCCCTTCTGGTGCTCGCGGTAATGGCGGGTCACGGTGCCGTGGGCGGCTTCCGCTTCCACCGTCTTGCCGTCGGGCGTCATCAGGACCGACGTCATCAGGCCCAGCGAGCCGAAGCCCTGCGCCACCAGATCGGACTGCACGTCGCCGTCATAGTTCTTGGCGGCCCACAGGAAATTACCGGACCACTTCAGGGCCGAAGCGACCATGTCGTCGATCAGGCGGTGTTCATAGGTGATGCCGGCGGCCTTGAACTTGTCGGCGAACTCGGCGTCGAACACTTCCTGGAACAGGTCCTTGAAGCGGCCGTCATAGGCCTTCAGGATCGTGTTCTTGGTCGACAGATAGACCGGGTAGTTGCGCAGCAGGCCGTAATTCATGCAGGCCCGGGCGAAGCCGCGGATCGACTCGTCGACATTGTACATGCCCATGGCAACGCCCGGCCCGTCAAAGTCGAAGACGGTGTGGCGGATGTTGCTGGTGCCATCGGCGCTGGTGAAGGTGATCGACAGGCGGCCCGCACCGGGGATGATGAAGTCCGTGGCCTTGTACTGGTCACCGAAGGCGTGACGGCCGATGACGATGGGCTGGGTCCAGCCCGGCACCAGGCGCGGCACGTTCTTGCAGATGATCGGCTCGCGGAACACGGTGCCGCCCAGGATGTTGCGGATCGTGCCGTTGGGCGACTTCCACATCTGCTTCAGCTTGAATTCCTTCACCCGGTCTTCGTCCGGGGTGATGGTGGCGCACTTCACGCCCACGCCGTAATGCTTGATGGCCTCGGCGGACTCCACGGTGACCTTGTCGTCCGTGGCGTCGCGATGCTCGACGCCCAGATCATAGTATTTCAGGTCAACGTCCAGGTACGGAAGGATCAGGCGGTCCTTGATGAACTGCCAGATCACGCGGGTCATTTCGTCGCCGTCGAGTTCCACGATGGGATTGACGACTTTGATCTTCGACATGGGGGCGCTCTCCCAGGGTAAGAAGGGTGCCGGCGGCGATCCAGCGTCCGGCCCGGCATTGGTCAATAAAGCCCATTCGCGAGCCGGTCGCAACCAGACGCTACCGGGTAATTTTCATTCAAGATGCGGGGCTGGGCTGCGACAAAAACAATGCCCTGGCCTTCACATCCGATCGGTTTGAACCTTATGCGCCGCCTCCTTCAGGCGGGCAAGCAGGCTGACGGCGTCTTCGACGCTGTCCACCACATGGTAGAGGCGGTCCTCAGCGCCCGGCAGGTTCGGCTTGCGCATGAAACCGGTCTCCGTCATGTGCTCCATCAGCGCCACCAGCGGGTTCCAGAACCCGTCCGTGTTGACGATGACCACGGGCTTGCCGTGCAGGCGCAGCTGGCGCCAGGTGATGATCTCGAACATCTCGTCCAGGGTGCCGATGCCGCCGGGCAGGATGACGAAGGCGTCGGAACGCTCCACCATCATCTGCTTGCGGATATGCATGCTCTCCACGACGATCAGTTCGGACAGGCCGGTATGGTCGACCTCATAGCGCTTGATATGGTCGGGGATGATGCCCACGACCTTGGCCCCGCCCTTCAGGCCGGCATCGGCCACGATGCCCATCAAACCCACGCGCCCGCCACCATAGACGATGTCATAGCCGTTCTCGGCCAGCTTTTCGCCGGTTTGGCGGGCGGCCTCCTTGAAGCTGTCGGCAACGAAATCGGAGGAGCCGCAATAGACACAGACGGTACGGATGGACGACATGGGTGACACTTTCCTGAACAGACGGACGGGCCCGCGCCTCCTGGCACGGCTTGCAAATGGACCCCGACAACGGGCACTCTCCCGCAGGTGCGATAAGGGTACGCTGTCGATCCCTTCGGCCCTACACCATATGTTGATCGGACACAAGCGCACCCCAATCTCCTGTGTGGTGACCTTCCATTCGAAGGACCCCACTCTACCCCCAGCCGGGACCACCCCCGCGCCCCGGCACCGCAGACGGAGGAGTTGAGTAATGAAGCATCGTTATGGCGCGCTTGCGGCCGGCATCATCGCCGCGGCCAGCCTGACCGGTTTCGTCGTCACTGCCCAGGCGCAGGACCCGACGGCGGTGATCGACGCCCGCAAGGCCGAACTGAAGAAGGCCGGTGGTGCCATGAAGGCCATCGGCGGCTTCCTGAAGGAGGGCACCGGCACCGTGGCCGATGTCCAGGCCGCCGCCGCGACGATCGATGGCGTGGCCAAGGCCTTCCCCGGCTGGTGGCCAGCCGGCACTGCCGTGGGCGTGGCCAAGAGCGAGGCCAAGCCCGAGATCTGGGCCAAGATGGATGATTTCAAGGCCAAGGCCGCTTCGTTCCAGACCGAAGCGGCGACCCTGGTCCAGGTGGCGGCCGGCGGCGACAAGGCCGCCATCGGTGCGCAGCTTGGCAAGGTCGGCGGCACCTGCAAGGCCTGCCACGAAGCCTATCGCGAATAAGAAAGTTCGTGCGGCCCCCGTGCCTGGCGGTGCGGGGGCCTTCCTTCCCGCAGCCGACGGAGATCGGCCCATGCGCAAGACATTGATCTGGGACCTGCCCACGCGGCTGTTCCACTGGCTGTTGGTTCTTTGCATCGCGGGTGCCTGGATCACGGGCGAGAAGGGGGCGTTCGACTGGCACATGCGCTTCGGCTATGGCGTGCTGGGGCTGGTGCTGTTCCGCATCCTCTGGGGCCTGATCGGGTCCGACACGGCGCGTTTCATCCAGTTTGTGCGCGGCCCTGCCGCCATCCTGCATCATATAAGGGAATTGCGGGCCCCCGGCCGCCTGGCCCCGCATGCCGGACACAATGCCCTGGGCGCGTTGGCCGTGCTGGGCCTGCTGCTGGTCGTCGGCATGCAGGCCGTGTCGGGCCTGTTCACCAGTGACGGCATCATGACCGACGGGCCGCTGGTGGAACATGTCAGTGGTGCTACGGCGTCGCTGATGCGCACCATCCATCTGAACAATTTCAACATCCTGCTGGCGATCGCCGGCCTGCATATCGTGGCCATCCTGGTCTATGCCCTATGGAAGCGGCTGGATCTGGTGCGGCCCATGGTGACGGGATGGGTAACCCTCCCGGCCAGCCACCCCGCGCCCCGGATCGTTTCCCTTGTCCGCGCCTTGGTTGTCGCGGCAATATCGGCCACCACCATCTGGGCACTGGTCAGCTTCGCCTGAAAGGTCATGTTTCCCGTGAACCGCAAGATCCTGATCCCCATCGCCGTCCTGGCCGTCGCCATCGTCGGTATCGCCGCCTGGCAATTGCAGTCGCCGGGTACCGGTGGCTCTGCCAAGCAGGCGGCCCAAGCCCCGGCGGCAAAGAAGGCCAGCCTGCCATCCTTCGATGTGGTGCGGGTGGAACCGACGGGCAGCGCCGTCATCGCCGGCCGGGCTGTGCCAGGAGCCAAGGTCAATATCCTGGACGGGGACAAGCTGCTGGGCAGTGTCGTGGCCGATGCGCGTGGCGAATGGGTGTTTCTGCCGTCCGACGCATTGCCGCCCGGTGCGCGGGAACTGCGACTGGAGCAGGTGGGGGCCGATGGCGCCCTGACCCGCGGGGAATCGACCGTCGTCCTGGCCGTGCCCGAGCGTGACCGCGATCTGGCTGGCCGGCGCGGGGAGGGCGATGCGCTGGCCGTGCTGTCGGGCAGCGATGGCAGCCGGGTGCTGCAGGCGCCCCGGTCCCTGTCGCAGGGCGGCGCTCCGCGTCCGGCGGGGGAGGTGACCATCGACACGGTCGATTACGATCGCGGCGGCAAGGTCAGCGTCGGTGGGCAGGCCAAGCCGGGGACGGAGGTGATGCTTTATCTCCAGAACAATCTGGCCGGCCGTACCAAGGCGGATAATGACGGCCGCTGGTCCATCACGCCCGACCGCATCTTCGATGACGGCCAGTACAGTCTGCGTGTCGATCAGGTCGGTGCCGACAGCAAGGTGATCAGCCGGGCCGAGGTGAATTTCGACAAGAAGCCGATCCCCGAACAGGCCCTGGCCGGCCGCGCCGTGGTGGTGGTGCCGGGCAACAATCTCTGGGCCATCGCCCGGCGTTCCTATGGCGACGGTATCCGCTATACCGTGATCTTCGAGGCCAACCAGGCCCAGATCCGCGATGCCGACCTGATCTATCCGGGCCAGATATTCCTGATCCCGGACGGGCAGTGATCCCGGCTGGATGCACACCGCCAACGATGCAAACACTTTGACCACCGTCGCTGCGGGCACCTCGTGATCGACCAAATATCGGCGCCTCCAGGATGAAGGATTTTTTTGCAAAGATCGGCCGAGGTATCGGCTGGATCATCGTGCTGATTGTCGCCTTCATATTGGGCGCCGCTGTCGCGTTTACTCCACTGGCGTATTTGCCCGGATCATATCAAACGGATTTCGTGAATATGCGGTGGGGCACATACATCCTGCCTGTGTTCGTCATAGGGATTTTTACCTGGCGATGCCACCCCCTGAGCAAGAAACGAGGTCGGGACAGCCGTTTAAGCTTTTCTGCGGCGTGGAAGTGGGTATGGGCGATTGTCAGCGGCTTTGCGCTGATCTTCTGGCCTCTGGGCTTCGCGGTCTGGTTCAACGCTTACGATGTGGCTGAATATTCGATCCACAACATGAACGTTGTCGGCATGAGAAGCGTGTCCACATCGCGTGCCGTTACTAAAATTGAGACCTATAGATTGCGTGACCCTGGGACAGGATGGGAAGCCGATCTTCAGGTCTCTGAGGCACGCAAGGGATTTGTGACATTGGGTGGTTGCGTGCGGGTCGTTGTCCGGCCGGGCCGCCTGGGTTTCGACTGGATTGAAGACGCTCAGCCGTGCCCGTCGTCCAACGCCCCCACAACTGCGCCGTCGCCATAGCGGCGCCAAAGGTTATCCGTCCGCTGCACTTCGGCTCGACCTGACTACGCTCCCTTCGGCGTGCGATACACGCCCAGTGCCCCTGGCCCCTGGGTCGTGGGCATGATCTCCACCCGGTTCACGTTGAAGCGCGGTGGCAGGGTCGCGGCCCAGGTCACTGTTTCCGCTACATCTTCCGCCGTCAGTGGCACGGTGTCGGCATAGACCTTGGCGGCCTTTTCCGCATCGCCCTTGAAGCGCACCAGGCTGAAATCGGTCTGCACCATGCCCGGTTCGACCGAGGTGACGCGCACGCCCGTGCCGATCAGGTCGGCGCGCAGGGCCAGGCTGAACTGGGTGACGAAGGCCTTTGACGCGCAATAGACATGGCCGCCGGGGTACGGGTACGACCCGGCCGTGGAGCTGATATTGATGATATGGCCATGGCCGCGTTCCACCATGCCCGGCAGGATCAGGCCGGTGATGATGGCCAGCGCCTTGTCATTGGTGTCGATCATCACCTCCCAATCATCCAGATTGGCCTTGAAGGCGGGATCGGCGCCCAGCGCCAGACCGGCATTGTTGACCAGCAGGTCGATATCGCGGAATTCCGCCGGCAGGACGGCCAGTTCCGCCTCCACCGCCTTGCGGTCGCGCACATCGAACTTCATCAGATGGACGGGTACCTTCACCTCGTCCAGCAAGTCCTTGAACTTGTTCAGGTCACGGCCTGTCAGGATCAACCTGGACCCCAGTTCCGCGAAGCGCCGGGCGAACGCGGCACCGAAAGCGCCGGTGGCACCGGTGATCATCACCACCTTGGGGGCGTAGGGGACGTTCGTCATCTTCAGTCTCTCCCAGTCCTGATCAAATACCGCGCTCGGTCTTTTTCGCATCGACCCACAGCGCTTCCATCTCGTCCAATGTGCTGTCCGTCGGGTTTTTGCCCTGTCCGGCAAGCGCTTGTTCGACAAAGCGGAACCGTCGGTCGAACTTGGAATTGGTACCGCGCAGGGCGGTTTCGGGGTCGACATCCAGCCGGCGGGCCAGATTGACCAGCGCGAACAGCAGGTCGCCCATCTCGTCCTGCACGCGGGCCTTGTCCTGTTGCAGCGCCTTGATCTCTGTCCGCAGCTCCCCGATCTCCTCTTCGATCTTGTCCAGGATCTCGTCGGCGCGGGTCCAATCGAAGCCGACGCGGGCGGCGCGCTTCTGTAATTTCACCGCCCGCGTCAGGGCGGGCAGGCCGGGCGTCACGCCGTCCAGGGCCGATGGTGGGATGCCGCTGGCGGCGGCCTTTTCGGCCCGTTCGCGCGCCTTCAACTCCTCCCAATGCTTCACCTGGTCGTCGGCCGTGTTCACCGATACCTCGCCGAACACATGGGGGTGGCGGCGGATCATCTTGTCGGCGATATGGCCGGCGATGGCATTGAAATCAAACAGCCCGCGCTCCTTGCCCATCTGGGCATAGAACACGGTCTGGAACAGCAGATCGCCCAGTTCGTCCTTCACCGCCATCATGTCGCCGGACTGGATGGCGTCCGCCACCTCATAGGCTTCCTCGATGGTGTGTGGGGCGATGGTGGCGAAATCCTGCTCCAGGTCCCAGGGGCAGCCGCCATCGGGGTCGCGCAGCCGGGCCATGATGTCCAGCAGGCGGGTAAGATTGTCCGTCATCGCGCGTCCCATGCGTGGGGTTCATCGGGTCCGGTGCCGACCTTATCGGACGGGGCGGGGCGATGCCAGGGCAGGGATGGGCGGTGGGGCGAATTGGCCCCATGTGCAGGGGGCCAAGCGACATTGCCGGGATTGCCACCTTGGTTCATGGCTGGTGGGAGAAAATCAAGGCGGTTGGGATCATGAAGACAGGTTTGGGATGGATGATGGTGGCGGCCCTGGCGCTGTTGCCGGGTTGTCTGGTGGTGGACAGTATGCGGTTCCAGCAGGCGCGTGATGCGGCCATGGCCGTGCCGGCCGGCCCGTTGCCGCTGGAACTGCCCATGCAGGACATGGATGGCTTGATCACTTTTCCGGCCAAGGTGAATGGCAAGGCTGACCTGCTGTTCGCCCTGGACACGGGCGCCCCGGTCTCCGTCCTGCTGGCGGGGGCGGAGACGGCGCCGTTGGGCCTGGACCTCTCGGACGCGCAGAAGCTGGGTGACAGCCCGGCCAGCCCTATCGGGTCCTTCCGCTTCGGCTTCACCGTGGATATGGGGCCGGTGGCCCTGCGCGACCTGCCGATGATCGCCGTGCCCATCGACACCATGCCCTGCCGTGACCGGCTGGACAAAATGGGCGTGCGCGGCATCGTCGGGGCCGACCTGCTGCGCCATTATGTGGTGGAGGCGGATTTCGATGCCGACCGCCTGCGCTTGCATGATCCCAAGGGCTGGGCGCCGCCATCGGGCGCCACCATCCTGCCGTTGGAATTCAAGGACGGGCACATCTATGTCCAGGCGGGCGTCACCCTGCCGGACGGGCGCCAGGCCGATGGGCTGTTCCATGTCGACAGCGGCAAGAACACCGCCCTGCTGCTGCGCGTGGGCACTGACCCGGCCTTCCTGATGCCGCCGGCCGGCGGTAAGACCCGCCATGCCTGCTATATCAACGGGCTGGAGGAACAGCGGGAAGGGGATGCCGTTGTCCTGCGCGCCGCGGGTGCGGCCATGCCGGCCGTGCCCAGCCTCTACAGCCCGCCCGGCAGCCTGAAGATGGGCGGCAGCATCGGCACCATCGGGGCGGGCGCGCTGCGCCGCTGGAACGTCACCTTCGACTATCCGGGTAAGCGCCTGATCCTGTTGCCACGCGCGGGTGGGGTCACAGCGCCTTCGTGAAGCCCTGTTCCCCGCCTTCGGTCATGTGGGAGGGCTGCCATCCCTGGCGACGGTAGAAGGCGTCGGCGCGGGTGCCCGGGGCGGTGGACAGGCGCGCCTCCTCCCAGCCGGTGGAGCGCAGATCGTCCAACGCATGGAGCAGCAGCGCCTTGCCGATGCCACGCCCTTCCGCCGCCGGGTCGGTGAACAGGGCCCAGATGCTGCCGTCACGCGGATCGGCGGCGGTGAAGCCAAGGATGCCGCCTTCATCCTCGAACAGCCAGATGCGGCTGAAGGTCAGGAAATCCAGATAGGCCGAAGCCGGCACACGGGCCGGATCGGACAACCGGTTCTCCTGCACGGCGGCACGGATACGCATCAATTCGGGGATGTCGGCTTCGGCGGCGGGGCGGATCATGGATGGTGAACCAATCAGGAGGGAGTCATTTCTCATCCTCGCCATAGACCATGGCTCCGATTTCCGCACGACCCATTTCGTCGAAATCGTCGGGTATGGTGTACTTCCCTTCCAGGGTCCCTACACGGCGGGGTGTCGGTGTCGGCAAAACGGTGACCATTGAACTAGCTTTGAGTCCAAGCGGCTTGTCGAGCGTCACCAGTTCCAGCCCGTGCGCTTTCGCCAGCCAGACATATGTCGCATCATAGAAAGTCAGATGCTTTGCGGTTGCCATGGCCAAGACTTCAATGGCGTCAATAGGCCGGTAGTCCACGCGCAAACGGGTGAATAGGTCGAATGCGGCTTCCAGGGCGTCGCGCTGGCTAGGCGTACGCCGGATTTTCTTCCAGCAGATATTGCCGATTTCGTACCGCAGCAACTTGGGCGCCACCAACCCACAGCCCTTCAGAAGGCCGGCAATTGTCTGCCCTTCGGGCTCTCCGAACAACAGCGCCGCAATGGCCGATGCATCTATGACCTTATCGGGCATTCCTGTCCGCCCGGATCAGCTCTGCCGCTTCCGACGGTCCCGTCAGGCCCAGGGCACGGACGGCTTGTGTCAGATCCTCGATGGACAGTTCGGGCGCCTGCGATGGCACGGCTTCTTCAAGTATGGCCAATACTTCGCCCTGAAGGCTGCGCCGGTGCCGTTGGGCTTGGTGCTTCACGCGGGCGATCAGTTCGTCAGGCGCGTCATGGATGGTCAGATGGACAGGCATGGCAGCGTTCCACATCGGCGTTCGCGGATAGTATCATATTTCGTCCGGTTGATACTGGGTGCAAATCCTTGTATGTTCATTTTTTGTTCCGGCACATTGTAAGATGGACAGCTCCCCGCCCGATACCCTCCCTGACGACCTGATCCCCCCTGGCATCGCCGGCTGGTTCCGGGCCCAGGGCTGGAGCCCGCGACCGCACCAGCTGGGGATGGTGCAGGCGGCACGCGACGGCATGCATGCGCTGCTGATCGCACCAACAGGTGCGGGCAAGACGCTGGCGGGGTTCCTGCCCAGTCTGATCGACCTGTCCGAACGCCCGCGCGAGGGGCTGCATACGCTCTATATCTCGCCGCTGAAGGCGCTGGCCGTCGATATCCAGCGTAACTTGGAAGCACCCATTGCCAGTTTGCGCCTGCCCATCCGGGCGGAGACGCGGACGGGCGACACGCCGGAAGCCAAACGGGCACGCCAGCGCACCCGCCCGCCGCACATCCTGATGACGACGGTGGAGAGCCTGGCGCTGATGCTCTCCTATCCGGAGGCGGCGGAGATTTTCCGGCCGCTGCGCCGCATCGTCATCGATGAGTTGCATGCCCTGGCCGGCACCAAGCGCGGGGACCAGCTGGCCCTGGGGCTGGCGCGGCTGTCCGCCCTGGCGCCGCTGGCCCTGCGTGCCGGTCTGTCGGCGACGGTGGCCGATCCCGACGGGCTGACCGCCTGGCTGTCGCCCACGGGGCGGCTGCATGATGATGCGGGGGAGTTGGCGCCGGTGCGGGTGGTGCGCGGCCGGCCGGGGGCGCCGCCGAATGTGGAGATCCTGGCCACCAAGGAGCATCTACCCTGGGCCGGCCATATGGCCCTGCATGCGATGGGGGAGGTGCATCAGCGCATCCGCGACCATGGCACCACCCTGGTCTTCGTGAATACCCGCGCCCAGGCGGAACTGGTGTTCCAGGAACTATGGCGCCTGAATGCCGACAACCTGCCCATCGCCCTGCATCACGGGTCGCTGGCCGTTGAACAGCGGCGCAAGGTGGAGGCGGCGATGGCGGCCGGCAAGCTGCGCGCCGTGGTCGCCACCTCCTCACTCGACCTGGGTATCGACTGGGCGGGGATCGATCTGGTGGTGCAGGTGGGGGCACCCAAGGGCGTGTCGCGTCTGCTGCAGCGGATCGGCCGTGCCAACCACCGGCTGGACGAGGCGTCCAAGGCCTTGCTGGTGCCCGGCAACCGGTTCGAGGTGCTGGAATGCGAGGCGGCGGTGGCCGCGATCAAGGCCGGTACCCTGGACGGCGATCCCCCGCGCCCGGGCGCGCTGGACGTGCTGGCCCAGCACATTACCGGTGTCGCCTGTTCCGCACCCTTCAGTGCCGATGCGCTGTATGCGGAGACGGTGCGGGCGGCCCCCTATGCCGATCTGTCGCGTGACGAATTCGACGATGTCTTCGATTTCGTGGCCACGGGCGGCTATGCCCTGGGTGCCTATGAGAAGTTCAAGCGGCTGGCCCAGGACCCGGAAACCGGCCTGTGGCAGATCGCCAGCCCGCTGGTGCAGCGGCAGTTCCGCCTGAATGTCGGCACCATTGTGGAAGAGGTGATGCTGACCGTACGGCTGAACCGGGGGCAGGTGCTGGGGCGGGTGGAGGAATATTTCGTCAATGGCCTGGCGCCGGGCGATACGTTCATCTTCGCGGGCCAACTGCTGAAATTCGTCGGCATCCGTGACAATGACGTGATCGCCGCCAAGGGTGGCGACGGCACGCCCAAGGTGCCGGCCTATGCCGGCGGGCGGCTGCCGCTGTCCACCCATCTGGCCGACCGGGTGCGGGCATTGCTGTCCGACCCGCGCCAATGGGGCGGGTTTCCCGACGCCGTGCAGGAATGGCTGCGCCTGCAGCAGTATAAATCCGTGCTGCCCGATGCGAGCGGCCTGCTGGTGGAAAGCTTTCCGCGCAACGACAAGGAATATCTAGTCGCCTATTGCTTCGAGGGGCGCAACGCGCATCAGACGCTGGGCATGCTGCTGACGCGGCGGATGGAACGGGCGGGGCTGCATCCGCTGGGCTTTGTCGCCACCGATTATGTGCTGGCCATCTGGTCGCTGAAGCCGGCGACCAATCTGGATCTGCTGTTCGACCAGGATATGCTGGGCGATGATCTGGAAGCATGGATGGAGGAATCATCCATGCTGAAACGCCTGTTCCGGTATGTGGCAGTCATTTCAGGTCTGATCGAACGCCGTCATCCGGGGCAGGAGAAGACGGGGCGGCAGGTGATGTTCAGTGCCGAACTGATCTATGACGTGCTGCGCCGGCATGAGCCGGGCCATGTGCTGCTGCGCGCCACGCGGGCCGATGCGGCGGCGGGTCTGACCGATGTGCGCCGCGTGGCCGGCATGCTGGCCCGTGTGCAGGGGCGCATCAATCATCGCCGCCTGGACCGCATCTCCCCCCTGGCCGTGCCGGTGATCCTGGAGATCGGACGGGAGCAGGTGCAGGGCAGCGCCATCGATGCCCTGCTGGACGAGGCGGTGAACGAGTTGCTGGAGGAGGCGGTGCCGGAATTGCTGCACCCGCAGGAGGAGCGGCAGGCGCGCTTGCTGTAGGCGGGTGATGTGCTGACCGCATGACTGTCCCGTCAAACCGTCCTGGGTTCTGTGGGGCGCATCACAGCCGCTTTTTCGGCAGTGCGGCATAAGTAGCGACATGACGAGGGCACGAAGGCCCCCACCCCAAGCATGCGAAGAGAAACGCCATGAAAACGGTCCTGTCCGTCGGCGCCCTGCTGTTGGCCGCCGCCCTGTCCCTGCCGGCCCATGCTGCTCCCGCCGATGATCTGGCGGTCCGTCTGGACCGCGCCTGTGTCGCCCTGCCGGCGCCGGGTGCTCCGGCTTCGCTGGCCGACCATGCCAAGGCGGTGGACGCCTATGCCGCCGCCATCACTGCCTATCAGGATTGCCTGAACGCCGAACTGCGCAGCCGCCGTGCCAGCCTGACGCAGAGCGAGCAGGCGGTCATCGCCGGCCGGTTGAGCCGCAGCGCCTATGACCTGAGCAATGCCCGCCAGCAGTACGCCGGTGCCGTACGCACCGCCCGCGCCAATGTGCAGGTGGCCGAACGTCCGCTCTGAAAACAGTTTCCCGCCTCTCCACAGGGGGCAATGGAAAAGGCCGGGTCCCGCGACAGGACCCGGCCGTTCTTTTTAAGTCACCGGTAAGCGTCCGGGCGTCAGCCCAGCACGCTCTCGGCCGTGACGATCTGGCCCAGATGCGCGATGCCGGGATATGTGAGCGCACCCTTGGCGACGTTCAGGCCGTTGCGCAGATGCACATCGTCCTTCAGCGCCTGCACCCAGCCCTTGTCGGCGAGCGCCAGCACGAAGGGGGCGGTGGCGTTGTTCAGGGCGAAGGTGGAGGTACGGGCGACGGCACCCGGCATGTTGGCCACGCAGTAATGGATGACGCCATCCACGACATAGGTCGGGTCGGCATGGGTGGTGGCGTGGCTGGTCTCGAAGCAGCCGCCCTGGTCGATGGCGACGTCGACCAGCACCGCACCCTTCTTCATGCGGCTGACCAGATCGCGGGTGACGACCTTCGGCGCCTCGGCACCCGGCACCAGCACGGCGCCGATCACCAGGTCGGCCTCAAGCACGGCCTGCTCGATCGTTTCGACATTGGCATAGACGGTGTTCAGGCGGCGGCCGAACTGCTGGTCCAACTGACGCAGCCGGTCCAGCGACTTGTCCAGGACGGTGACATGGGCTTCCAGGCCCATGGCCATGCGGGCGGCATTGGTGCCGACCACACCGCCGCCGATGATGGCGACCTTGGCCGGGGCCGTGCCGGGCACGCCGCCCAGCAGGATGCCGATGCCGCCATAGGATTTCTCCAGGCAGTGGGCGCCGGCCTGGATGGACATGCGGCCGGCCACTTCCGACATCGGCGCCAGCAGGGGCAGGCCGCCATTGCGGTCGGTCACGGTCTCGTACGCGATGCAGATGGCGCCGCTTTCCTGCAACAGCTTGGTCTGCTCCGGATCGGGCGCCAGGTGCAGATAGGTGAACAGCACCTGACCGGGGCGCAGCATCTTGCATTCCTGCGGCTGCGGCTCCTTGACCTTCACCACCATGTCGGCACGGGCGAAGATGTCGGCGGCATTGTCCACGATGGTGGCGCCGGCGGCGACATACTGATCGTCGGTCAGGCCGATGGCGGTGCCGGCGTCCTTCTGGACGATCACCTGATGGCCATGGACCACCAGCTGACGCACGTTGCCGGGGATCAGGCCGACGCGGTACTCGTGATTCTTGATCTCTTTCGGAACGCCGATGAGCATGTTTTTTCTCCCTGTTCGGATGTGGGGGAAGAATACGCCCGAAGGCCGGTGAATGTCCTTGCAAAGACCGGGTTCGCCATGGCCCTATTTGGCCGTTTCGTGCATGAATTCCGGCATTTGTGGTGGAATATGCGGCCAGCCGACCTTGACGCCATTGATCGTAAGATTCTGACCCAGGTACAGGCCGATGGCCGCATCTCCGTCGCCGACCTGGCCGACCATGTGGGATTGTCGCCATCCGCCTGTCACCGCCGCCTGAAAAGGCTGGAGGATGAAGGCGTGATCGAGGGCTATGTGGCGCTGGTCAGCCCGGCGGCATTGGGGCGCGGCACGTCGGTTTTCGTGCAGATCACCCTGGACCGGCAACAGGATCAGGATTTGCGGGCGTTCGAGGCCAAGGTGATGGAATGCCCGGAAGTGATGGAATGCTATCTGATGGCGGGCGATGCCGATTTCATGCTGCGCGTCGTCGTGGCCGATGGCAGCGATTATGAGCGGCTGCATACCCAGACGCTGACCCGCCTGCCGGGCGTGGCGCGGGTACGGTCCAGCTTCACCCTGCGCACGGTGGCCAAGCGCACCACCGTGCCGATGCGGTGAGGCTCAAGGCCGTTACGTCGGATAGGTGCCGTTCAGCGCCATGACCGGAACGAGGCCCGGCGGCGTGGTCGGTGCGTTCATCAGGTTGGGCAGGGCGAAACTCTGCTTTCCATCGCCGCCGAAGCGGTACCCCAGCAGGCTGAACAGAACCGCGTTATAGTCGACCGGCAGCAACCTGCCATCGCAACGCGCCCAGCCTTCAACCGGGCTGTCGAACGCCAGGTAAATCACTTGAGCGAAATAGGCGTCGATCTGCGGCCAGCCGTCAATTCCCGGCGGAGCGGCCTGCGGCTGGGTGCCGTTCACGCAGATGAGGGGCAACAGGCCCTTGGGGGTGGTGGATAGGCCGACAAGGTTGGGCAGGGCGAAATTCGTCACCCCGTCTCCGCCGAAGCGGGTGCCCAGCAGGTTGAACAGCGGCCAATATCTGTTCACCGGCAACAGCGATCCGTCGCATATGGCCCAGCCATCGGCAGGGTAGGTTGCCGCGACATAGAGGATCTGTCCGGTCAGCGCCGGAACCTCGCTGGCCGCGGGTACGGCACCTCCCGATTGCCGGCCCTTGATCACGCCTGAGAGATTGATGATGGGGATCAGTCCTGTGGGTGTGGATGGGTCCTGCATGAGGTTGGGCAGCGCCAAATCCCTTTGATCGCTGACCCCCATCATGAAGGCGATCCCCATATTGTCCCGAACCTGCTTGTGCTGGCCGGCGCACGGCTCCCAGCCCGATGGTGTGCGGGTAAACCCGACATGAAGAACAGTTCCGGTAAAATATGTGTCGAGTTGATTGATCAATCACCAGCTCCTATGGTCAAAAAACGCCATATCGTCCGGCGTTGCTGCACGGTTCCGGCGTGAACATTCAAGGAGGTTAGTAATATCGTGAAATGCGATCAATAGTTTAATGTGTTAATATTTTTACGCTATTTAGCTGTGCATGCTGGAAGGAATTTCATGACAACGATCCGCGTCGGCTGCGGTGCCTTCATCACCGATGGGCAAGGGCGCCTGCTGCTGGTCAAGCGCCGCCGCAATCCGGAGGCGGACCATTGGGGCCTGCCCGGCGGCAAGGTTGATTTCCTGGAGCCGGTGCCTGTCACCATCGTGCGGGAAATCCGGGAGGAGCTGGGGGTGGAGATCGAACTGACCGGCCTGCTCTGCGTCGTCGATCAGATCGACGCCGATGCCGGCAGCCATTGGGTGAACCCCGTGCACAAGGCGCGCATCGTGGTGGGGGAACCGCGGGTGATGGAACCCGATGCCATGGCCGATTGGGGCTGGTTCAGCCTGGACGCATTGCCGGGGCCGCTGACGGTATCGACAAGGACGGCGATGCGGGCGTATCGGGACGCAATTGCGTGAGGGGCGTCAGCCCGGAAGCCCGTCCAGCACCGGTACGGCGCCCAACTCCTCATCCCAATCGGCGCGACTGCCATAGCAGATATGGGCGGTGGGTTTGATATCGACCAGCCCATCCAGGCTTCCCGCCGGCACGACCAGCAGGGCGCCGCCGATCTGCTGAATGGGCAGGGCCGATCCGCACATGTCGCAGAAGCAGCGTTCGTGGCGGGTGTCGGGGACGCGATATCCCCTGATATGGTCCAGACCGGACAGCCAGTTGATCGTCGCACTGGTGGAGAACAGGTTGGCGGCGTGGGCGGAGCCGGTATTCTTGCGGCAGCGCGAGCAATGGCAGAGGAAGAAGCTCTGGAAGTCGCCGGAAATCTGAAAACGCACGGCACCGCACAGGCAACTGCCGGGATTAAGTTTTTCCATCTGGCTTACGCGTCCTTCTTCTTCGCCCCGATCTTCGGCTCCTGGCCCTTCAGCAGCCGGGCGATATTGTCCTTGTGGCGGATATAGACCAGGACGGCGATGAACAAAGCCAGCCCGGCGATGGCGGGACCGGCCAGGAACCAGGCGACCACCGGGCTCAAGCCCACGGCGATCAGGGCCGAAAGCGAGGAGATGCGGAAGATCGCCGCCGCCAGCAGCCAGGTGACGCAGGCCGCCAGACCCACGGGCCAGGAAATGGCCAGCAGCACGCCCAGCGAGGTGGCAACCCCCTTGCCGCCCTTGAAGCCCAGCCAGATGGGGAAGCTGTGGCCCAGCATGGAGCCGGCCGCCGCGGCGATTCCGGCTTCGGTACCCGCCAGATAGAGCGCGATCAGCGTGGCGATGGCGCCCTTGCCGCTGTCCAGCAGCAGGGTGGCTAGTGCCAGCGGCTTGTTGCCGGTGCGCAGCACATTGGTGGCGCCGATATTGCCGCTGCCGATCTTGCGGATATCGCCATAACCGCCCAGGCGGGTGAGGACCAGGCCGAAGGGGATGGACCCCAGCAGATAGCCGCCGACAAGGGCGATGATCAGCACCAGGGGAGACAGTTCGGCCATGGTCATTTCTTCTTGTTTAGATGCGTCACACGGTACGGGCGAACACCGTGCGCCCATCCACGACCGTGCGCAAGACCATGCCCTGTACCGGGCGGCGGTCGAAGCAGCTGTTCTTGGATTTGGACGCCAGTTTCTCGGCCTCCACGCACCAGGGCCGGTCGGCATCGAACAGCACCAGATCGGCAGGACCACCCACCGACAGGCGCCCGAGCTTGCCCAGGCCCAGGATATTGGCGGGAATCGAGGTCACGGCCGCCAGCGCGCGGGACAGGGGCAGGGCCCCCTTGTGCACCAGTTCCAGCGTCAAAGGCAGCAGCGTCTCCAGCCCCACGGCGCCGAACGCCGCCTGGGCGAAGGGCACGCGCTTGCTGTCCTGGTCGTGCGGCTGGTGGTCGGACGCGATGGCGTCGATGGTGCCGTCGGCCAGCCCCTCGATGATGGCGCGGCGGTCCATCTCGCCCCGCAGCGGCGGCGACAGCTTGAAGAAGGTGCGGTAATCGCCGACATCCACTTCGGTCAGGGCGAAATAGGGCGGGGCGGTGTCGCAGGTGATCTTCAGCCCGCGCTGCTTGGCACGGCGGATGACGGCGACGGATTCGGCCGTGGAGATGTTGGCGGCGTGGTAGCGCCCGCCCGTCATCTCCACCAGCCGCAGATCGCGCTCCAGCATGATGACTTCCGCCATGGCGGGAATGCCGGCCAGGCCCAGGCGGGTGGCCAGCTCGCCGCTGTTCATCACCCCGCCGGCCAAACGCGGCTCGCTGGGGTGCTGGAAAATGGTCTGGCCGAAGCCGCCGGCATAGGCGAGCGCGCGGCGCATCAGGGCCGGGTCGGCGATGGGGCCGCCATCGGTGAAGCCCACGGCGCCGGCCTCTGCCAGCAGGCCGATCTCCGCGATCTCCTTGCCCGCCGTTTCCCGCGTCACGGTGCCATAGGCGAAGATCTTCACCAGTTTGACCTCGCGCGCCCGGCGCGCGATGAATTCCAGACCGGCCTCGTCATCGATGACCGGATCGGTATTGGGCAATGCCGCCAGCGCGGTGATGCCGCCGGCCGCTGCACTGCGGCTGGCGGTCTGCAGGGTCTCGTTATGCTCCAGCCCCGGCTCCCCCACCTGGGCGCGCAGATCGACCAGACCGGGGGCCAGGACCAGACCGGTGGCATCGACGATTTCCGCACCGTCGGGCACGCCCCGGGATGCGGCATCGGGGCCGAGTGCTGCGATCTCTTCGCCCACCGTCAGCAGGTCGCCGATCTGGTCCAACCCGCTGGCCGGGTCGATCAGACGGGCATTGCGGTAAAGCACGGGCTGGGTCATGGCGGATGGTCTCCCTGGCGGCGTCGGGGTTCTTTACCAGAGGCGGGCGGCGGGCGGCTTGCTGATTTCGCGGACGTTGGTTGAAATTAAAGGCGAACGCTGGGCCGATGCCATGGGCAGCGTGATAAGATCGGGGCCATCCTTATGCACTGCTGTCACCCGATCACGTGCATCTGATAGGCTTTCCACAGGTTCGTCTCTAGTGGGGTGTGGGACATCATGTGCGTTCTGTGCGGCCGACCCGAGGAGATCCACGCCATCACCACGGCTGAACTGGCGGCCAGTGCGGCGGCGGCAGGCGGCAAACCAGTATTGTCGGACGCCGATTTCATCGAACGCCTGCAGGATGCCGATGGCGGCGCCTGGGCGCCCTATCAGACCATCGGTTTCAGCTTCCCCACCACCAAGCCGTCGGGCAGCAATGGTTCCGACTATACCGGCTTCAACCCCTTCACCGACGCGCAGAAGGAATCGGTGCGCCTGGCGTTCAGCCTCTGGTCGGACGTGGCCAATCTGCGCTTTTCGGAAAATGCCACGTCATCGGCCCGGCAGGGGCAGATCACCTTCTCCAATTCCGACACGATCGGGGAGGGGGTGTGGGGCTTCGCCTTCACGTCGGGCAGCAACCGCCCGGTCTGGGTGAATTTCGACAGCGCCACCGACATATGGGGCGGGCGCACGCCGGGCAATTACGATTTCTCCGCCTTGCTGCATGAGATCGGGCATGCGCTGGGCCTGTTGCATCCGGGCGATTACAACGCGTCCGACGATGGCAACACGGAGGTCACCTACGCCAACAATGCCGACTTCATGCAGGATAGCCGGCAATACACCATCATGTCCTATTTCTCCGCGTCGGAGACGGGCGCCAGCCACGCCCGCAAATATGCGGCCACGCCGCTGATCTATGATGTGCTGGCCGTGCAGGATTTCTATGGCCGCAACTATGCCACCCGTTCCGGCGACACGGTCTATGGCTTCAACAGCACGGCCGGGCGCTCTGTGCTGGATTTCACGGTCAATACCCAGCCGGTGGTCACCATCTGGGATGGCGGCGGGCGCAACACGCTCGACCTGTCGGGCTTTACGGCCACGTCGAATGTCGATCTGCGGCCCGGTTCCTTCTCCGATGCGGCGGGCCTGACCCGCAACCTGTCCATCGCCTTTGCCACCTATATCGCCGACGTGACCACGGGGTCGGGCACCGACACGGTGCGCGATAATGGGCTGGCCAACCGCATCGTCACCGGGGCCGGCGACGATCTGATCATCCTGGCCGGTGGCGGCAATGACAGTGTCGATGGCGGGGCCGGCACCGATACGCTGCGCCTGCTGGGCGGCAGCGACGTCTATCGCACCACCACCAATGCCGACGGCACCCTGACCCTGAAGGGCCCGACGGGCAGCCTGCTGGTCGGCAATGTCGAAAGCTTCGTCTTCACCGCCGGGGCCGGCCAGACACTGACCAGGGACCAGGTGGCGGCGCTGGATTTCAACGGGCTGCTCTATGTCGCCTCCAACCCCGATCTGATCAATGCCTTCGGTGCCGACCCCGTGGCGGGCAAGGCGCATTGGCTGACATTCGGGCAGCATGAGGGGCGCAGCCTGGACAGTTTCAATCCGCTGGACTATCTGGCCAGCAACAAGGATTTGATCGCCGCCTTCGGCCTGGATTTCGGGGCGGCCACCCGCCACTACATCACATATGGCTACAAGGAAGGCCGGCCGCTGGGCGGGTTCGACGCGCTGTCCTATATCGCCAGCGACACGGCGCGCATCGATACGATCGGTGTCAGCGCCGTGGGCGGGATGCTGGATTATGTGCAGAACGGATACACCAAGGGTGCCTCGATCACCTTCAGCGGCCTGGCCTATATCGCATCCTATGCCGACCTGCGCGCCGCTTTCGGCATGAACCCATCCGCCGGCCTGTCGCATTACCTGAATTACGGGGTGAAGGAATATCGGGAGGTGCGGTTCGATGCGGCCCAGTATCTGGCGTCGAACCCCGATCTGATCCGTGCCTTCGGCTATAATCTGGATGCGGCCTACAGCCATTACTTCAACTATGGTGCCGCGGAGGGGCGGTCGTACCAGCGGTTCAACGCCTATGATTATGCCGGGTCCAACCCGGATCTGGTCAACGTGCTGGGCTATGACGTGGCGGCCTTGACCCGCCATTACCTGACCAACGGCTTTGCGGAAGGCCGCAGCACGGGTTCCTTCGATGTCACCGCCTATGCGATGGCCAACAGTATCACCGGCGACGATTGGCAGATGCAGGCCACCAAGCAATATCTGGCCGGCAACCGCACGGCCGGCACGCCGTTCGGCACCGACCAGACCAATCACCGGCTGGTGGTGGGCACGGCCACGACGGACGCCTTCACCGACACCAGCGACGGCGACTGGTTCCTGTTCCGGGGGGAGGCCTATACGAATTACAAGGTGGTGCTGGAATTCCTGAACCAGTCGGGCAACAGCACCACCACGCTGGCGGAACTGAGCCTGCGCGGGCAGGACAATGTCGTCGTGGATTACGAATATGGCCGCTATCCATCGGTAACGATGGAGTTCTTCACGCAGGAGGCGGAGGACGTCTATCTGGAACTGGCGGCCTATAGTTCCAGCGCCCGCAATTACCGCATCACCGTGTCGGTGGTGACGGACAAGATCGCCGCTGCGGCGGCAGCGGCGCCTGCGGAGCCGGTGGCCAGCATCGTCGGACAGGCGGATGTGCCGTCCGACGAATACTGGCTGATGTAACCGCCGAGGAAGAGATCAATCTTCCAGCATGTTGGACAGCTTCATGGCGATGCCCATGTTGCCGCTGACCTTCAGCTTGCCGGTCATGAAGGCCAGCGTCGGGGCCAGCTTGCCTTCGGCCAGCTTGATCAGGTTGTCGCTGGAAATGGTCAGGGTCGTGTCGGGGGTGGCACCCTCGCGGGCGATGGTGGGCGGGGTCTTGCGGCCATCGATGAACAAAGCCTCACCGCCGCCCAGGTCGAACTTCACCAAAGCGCCCAGGCCCACGAAATTCATGGCGCGGGCCTTCATCTGGGCTTCGATCTGGTCGATGGTCATGGCATCCTCAAAGCTTTGTTATTAACGTTTACGTAAGCGGAAAATAGCCTATTCGGGGCGTCCAGGCAAGGAAAAGGCCGGGATGCGGGGCATCGCCGGCCTTTCGGAAGGATAGGTTTTGTGGGGGAAGGGGTTACCGGGCAGCCACTGCCACGGCGACACCCGCCATGACCCCACCCGTGGCGCGGTTCACGGCGCGCATGCGTTCCGGCGTGGCGATGAAGCGGCGGGCGCTGTCGGCCAGCATCGCATAACCGGTCATGATCGCGCTCAGCACCACCACCATCACAAAGCACAGTTCGGCGATGGCCAGCGGCGTCATGGCGGAGATCGAGATCACCTGCGGCAGGATGGCCAGGAAGAACACCATGGTCTTGGGATTGCCCAGCGTCATGCCCAGGCCACCCAGCACCAGCTTGAACCCTTCGCCCTTCACCTGCGGCTGTTCCTCGATCCCCCGGGCGGGGGCGCGCCACAGCTTCCAGGCCATGTAGAGCAGATAGGCGGCACCGGCATACTTGATGATGGTGAAGACGATCTGGAAGCTCTGTGCCAGCACGGCCAGACCGCCGACCACCAGCGCGAACCAGGTGAGGTCGCCCAGCACGATGCCGGCAATGAAGGGCAGGGTACGCCGCGTGCCCGTGCCCATGGCACGTGCGACCACGGCGGCCACGCCGGGACCGGGGGAGGCGACGGCGACGGCATAGATGCCGATGAAGATCAGAAGTGCTGTCAGGTTCATGGGTTTCACCGGCGGGACATGAGGATAACGCATCCTACCACGGATCAATTGGCGTGCGAATGCGCTCCTTGCTTCCTTGCCCGCCTCTTCCACCGTCATCCTCGCGCATGCGGGGATCCAGCGTGAGGCGCGGTCAGCGCCGATAAGGCCCATGTCGCGGCAGACGCCACTTATGCTGGATCCCCGCATGCGCGAGGATGACGGTGGGTAGGGATGGGGCTGATACCCTAAAACCGCAGGGTGAACACCGACCCGCCATCGGGGTCTGGCGTCAGGTTGATCGACCCGCCATGGGCCAGCATCACCTGCCTTGCCAGCGACAGGCCCACACCGGAGCCTTCGCGCTTGGTGGTGTAGAAGGGGATGAAGATCTTCTCCGCCACGTCGGATGCGATGCCGGGGCCATTGTCGCCGACATTGACGATGACATGCCCGCCTTCGTCCAGGTGGGCGGTCAGGCGGATGCGGTGGCCGCCGTCGCGTGCCTCCCCCATGTCGCGCATGGCCTCCACCGCGTTCTTCAGCAGGTTGATCAGTATCTGTTCCACCATGTCGGCATCGGCCAGCAGTTCCAGCTGCGGCGGCAGCACCAGCACCTCCATGGAAACCCCGTGGCTTTCCGTTGCCGGGGCCATCAGGCGCTGCAGGCGCTCGGTGATCTCTTTCACCTTGATGCGCGACAATTGCGGCTTGGGCACCGAGGTGAACTGGCGGTAACGCTCCACGAAGCGCAGCAGGCTGTTGGACCGGCGGGCCACGGTGTCGATGGCCATTTCCGCGTCCTGCATCTCCTCCACCAGTTCCGGCTTGCCCTCCACCTTCTGTTTCAGGTCGGCCAGCACGCCCTGCGCGGTGCGGGTGAGCGACGAAATGGGGGTCAGCGAATTCATCATCTCATGCGTCAGGACGCGCACAAGGTCCTGCCACGCCCGGACCTCCGTTGCCTCCAGATCGCCGGCGATGTTCTGCAGGGACAGCAGCAAGCGGGATTCTCCACCCAGGATCAGGCGGGTGGCCGTCACGGTCAGTTGCTGCGGCCCGACGGTGGTGCCCGCCGCCACGCGGATCAGGGTACGCGTCCCCGGTGCCAGACTGCGCAGCGCGTCGGCGATCAACTGCCCGTCGGTTGTCCGCCGGCTCAGCTCCTCCGGCCCCAGCAGCCGGTGGGCGAAATTGTTCAAGAGTTCGACGCGGTTATCCTCGTAAACGGCGGCGAGCGCCACGGGGACCTGGTTCAGCATGGCGTTCAGATAGTCCGCCTGCTTTTCGGAATTGGCGCGGCTGGCGCGGAACTTGTCCATCACCTGGGTGATGGAGGCGCCAAGCTCATCGAATGCCGACCCCTGGTCCAACTGGCGGAAGGTCTGGCTGAAATCGGAATGGGCGATGGCACCCAGGAACCGCGCCACCTCGCGGTTGGTCTTGGTGACGGTGCGCAGCAGGCCGCCGACCTGGGCCAGGATGGCGAGACCCACCAGGAAGCTGGTGGCGCGATAGGTCGTCTCCACCAGCATGATGCCCAGCAGCATGGAGGAAAGCGCCAGCATCGCCACGCGCAGCGTGACATTCAGCTCGAACCGCCTATAGCCCATGCTTTTCCATCCGGCGATAGAGGGAGGCGCGGGTGATGCCCAGATCCTGGGCCGCGTGGCTGATATTGCCCTGGTGCTTGGCCAGCGCCCGGCGGATCGCCTCGCGCTCCACCGCCTCCAGGTCCAGCGTGTCCAGCACCAGGGCGCCGTTGGCGGCCGGTGCTGCCGAGACGGGGGCGGCCGCCGGGGCCTGACCGCTGGTCGATGGCAGGGAGAAATCCTCGGCTTCCAGCAGCGCCCCACCCGACAGGATCATGGCGCGTTCCACGGCATGACGCAGGGCGCGGACATTGCCGGGCCAGCGATAGGCCATCAGCCGGGGCAGAGCCGCCGGTGCCACCTTCTTGGCCGGCATATTGTATTTGCGGGCATAGATGGCGACGAAATGCTCCACCAGGGCCGGGATGTCGTCGGCCCGGTCGCGCAGGGGCGGCAGATGCAATTCCACCGTGTTGATACGGTAGAGCAGATCCTGCCTGAACACACCCTCCCGCCCCAGCTGGTCCAGCGGCATGTTGGTGGCACTGACCAGCCGCACATCGATGGCGATGGGCTTTGTGCCGCCCACGGGGATCACGACGCGCTGTTCCAGCACCGACAGCAGCTTGGATTGCAGATAGAGCGGCAGATTGCCGATCTCGTCCAGGAACAGGGTGCCGCCATTGGCGGCGACCAGACGGCCGACCCGATCCTCCTTGGCGTCGGTGAAGGCGCCCTTCTTGTGGCCGAACAACTCGCTCTCGAACAGGCTTTCGGAGACGGAGCCCAGATCGACGGACACGAACACCTGATCGCGGCGCTTGGACCGGCGGTGGATTTCCCGCGCGATCACCTCCTTGCCGGTACCGTTCTCCCCCAGGATCAGAACGTTGGCTTCGGTGGGGGCGGCGCGGTCCAGCAGGGCGAAGATGCGGGCCATGGCGGGGGCCGAACCCACAATGGTATTGGGCGTGCCGTCCATGACGGCGCTGGCCAGTTCCTTGGTCGTGGCGGCGGATTGCTGCGCCTCGCGCCGCGACGCGGTCAGTTTCAGGGCGGAGGACAGCGTGGCCAGCAGCCGTTCATTCTGCCAGGGCTTCAGCACGAAATCGGCCGCCCCCTGCTTCATCGCCTCCACCGCCGTGCCGACATCGCCATAGGCGGTGATCAGCACCACCGACAGGGTCGCGTCGATCTCCACAATGCGCTTCAGCCACTGGAAGCCTTCGCGCCCCGTATTGGCGCCGATGGCGAAATTCATATCCAGCAGCACGGCATCGAAACTGCCGTCCTTCAAAAGCTGCGGAATGCGGTCGGGCCGTGTTTCGGTGTGGCAGAGTATGCCTTCGCGCTTCAGCATCAGGCGGGCGGCGACCAGGATATCCTCGTCATCGTCAACGATCAGAACGCGCGGCTGGTCGGCCATGATCCACCAAGTCAGGGAACGAACTGTCCGGAAACGTACAGTTTTTGCCTGGCAATGGCGAGGGGATTGCAGGCGCGCAATCGATCGTAATATTCATCTGAATATAGCGTTGCGCTGACAAGTTTTGACATGTCATTTACCGACCCGAAACAAAATGCCCGGCCTCTGACACCGGTGTTATCATTATCCTGTCGGCAAATAATATCCTTGGCGGAAGGATTGAGGCGATGATCGAACTGACCATCAATGGCAAGGTGCAGAAGCTGGATGCCGATCCGGACATGCCGCTGCTCTGGGCCATCCGGGACCTTGTCGGGCTGACGGGCACCAAGTTCGGCTGCGGTGTGGCCCAGTGCGGGGCCTGTACCGTGCATGTCGACGGGGTGGCCACCCGTTCCTGTTCCATCCCGCTGGAGGCGGTGGCCGGATCGAAGGTCACGACGATCGAGGGGCTGGGCGGCAACCATGTCCTGCAGAAGACGTGGGAGGAGATGCAGGTGCCGCAATGCGGTTACTGCCAGTCCGGCCAGATCATGTCGGCGGCGGCCCTGCTGAACGACACGCCCAAGCCGACCGATGCCGATATCGATGCGGCCATGGATGGCAATCTCTGCCGCTGCGGCACCTATCCGCGCATCAAGGCCGCCATCAAGCGCGCCGCCGGCGTGTCGTAAGCGGGAAGGGGATCGAGCCATGGACAGAATGAACCACGACATCACCCTTGCATCCGACCTTTCCCGCCGCGCCATCCTGGCCGGTATGGGTGGCTTGGCGGTGGCCATCGCCCTGCCGCTGCCGGGGCGTGCGCAGAATGCACCGCCGGCACCACCGCCGCTGGGGGCCGCTGCGGCCGGCGCCAATGCGCGGGCCGGCATGGTCACGGCGCATCTGGTGGTGAAGCCGGACGGCAAGGTCGTCATCGTCTCCCCCACCACGGAGATGGGCCAGGGCACGCACACGGCCCATGCTGCCATCATCGCCGATGAGGTGGGGGTGGATTTCAAGGATGTGAGCGTGGAAACCGCCATCCCCGCCGATGCCTATCGCTGGGGCGGGTCGATGGGGTCGGGTGGCAGCCAGGGCGTGCGCCGCTGGAACGATCATCTGCGCAAAGGGGCGGCCCAGGCCCGCGCCCTGCTGGTGCAGGCGGCTGCCGACCGCTGGAAGGTCGATCCGGCCAGTATCGGCCTGGAGAATGGCCGCCTGACGCATGCGCCCAGCAAGCGCAGCCTGGGCATCGGGGAGGTGGCGGCCGATGCCGCCAAGCTGACCCCGCCGGAAAGCCCGGTGCTGCGCGATCCCAAGACCCGCCGCTATGTCGGCAAGGGCGTGCCGCGCCTGGACATCCCGCCCAAGACGCGCGGCGAAACCATCTATTCCATGGATTTCCGCCTGCCCGGCATGCTGTACGCCTGCGCCCGGCTGAACCCGGTGTTCCATGGCGATATCGCCAGTTTCGATGCCGCCCCGGCCCTGAAGGTCAAGGGCGTGAAGAAGGTGGTGAAGATCCAGGGCGGCGTGGCCGTGGTGGCCGACAGCGTCTGGGCCGCGATGAAAGGCGCCGATGCCGTCACCGTCACCATGGCGCCATCGCCGCAGGATGGGATCAACAGCACCGATCTGGCTGCCGCCATGCGCGAAGGGCTGGGCGCGGAAAAGGCCATTCCGGCCACTTCCACCGGCGATGTGGCCGCTGCCTTCAAGTCCGCCGCCAAGACGGTGACCGCCGATTACGGCGTGCCCTATATCTGCCATTCGCCGATGGAGGTGTGGAACTGCACCGGCCTGTTCAAGGATGGCAAGCTGGAGCTTTGGGCCCCGACCCAGGTGCAGGACCGGTCCCGCCGCACGGCGGCCGGCACCATCGGCATCGATGCCGAGGCGGTGACGGTCAACACCCTGCTGCTGGGTGGCGGCTTCGGCCGGCGCCTGATGGATGACGGCATTCCCGGTGCCGCCCAGGTGGCCAAGGACATGGCCGGCACGCCGGTAAAGTTCTTCTGGCGGCGGGAGGATGAGTTCGACCGTGGCTATTACCGTCCCGCGCAGATGGCCCGCCTGACCGCGTCGCTGGACGCGAAGGGGGAGGTGACGGGCATGGCCATCCGCATTGCCGGCCCCTCCATGCGGTCGGAATTCACGCCGGGCAGCATCAAGGAGGACGATCTGGACACATCCTCGGTCCAGGACCTGTCGAACCTTCCCTACAAGTTCCCCAATTTCAAGCTGGACTGGGCGCGTCGGCATGTGCGGGTTACCGCGTCCCCCTGGCGGGCCGTGGGCGCCACGCACAACGCCTTCTTCCTGGAATGTTTCATCGATGAACTGGCGGCGGCCGCCGGCAAGGACCCGGTGGCCTTCCGTCGCCAGCTTCTGGCCGGCAACAAGCGGGCGCTGGCGGTGATCGATCTGGTGGCGGAGAAGTCGGGTTGGGGCAAGAAGAAGCTGCCGGCCGGCCATGCCCAGGGCATCGGCTTCTTCGCCAGCTTCGGGTCGCTGTCCGCCCATGTCGTGGAAGCGTCGGTGTCCGACGGACAGCCGAAGGTTCATCACGTCACCACCGTGCTGGATTGCGGTGATGTGGTGCTGCCCGACGGCGCACGCAGCCAGATGGAAGGTGGGGTGATCATGGCCCTGTCGGCGGGCCTGTATGAGGCGGTGACGGTGAAGGATGGCCACGCGGAACAGCGCAATTTCGACACCTACCGCCTGATGCGCCATTCCGAAGCGCCGCCCACCATCGATGTGCATTTCATCAATTCCGGTGAGGCGCTGGGCGGTGTGGGTGAACCGGGCCTGCCCCCGACCTTCCCGGCCGTGGCCAATGCGTTGTCGGCGGCGGTCGGCAAGCGGTTGCGGCATCTGCCGTTGGTGGAGGCGTTGGGGGCGTAAATGCCGTAGGTCAGGTCGAGCCGAAGGCGAGCCCTGACAATCATTGGCACCGTCGCTTGTCAGGGCTCGGGCTGACCTACGGCCTCTATCATCCCCGCAGCACCCAGATTTTCAGCATCGGCTTACCCTGGTGGCGTTCCCATTTTGGGTTCAGCGCTGCCAGGGCGGCATTGCCCGGCACATCGCGGCTGTCTTCCACCATCAGGCCGGCGGTGCGCACCGCATCCTCCACATCCGCAGCACTGTGCGGGTACCCGGCCAGCGCCACCTCCTGCCCATGCTCATCCTTGAAATGGGCGAAGGTGCCGGCGGCGGTGCGGTCGGGATGGATTTCGGAGATATAGAAGGCGGCACCCGGCTTCAGCAGTGCCTTCACCCGCGTGAAGAAGCCCGTCAGATTGCCGATATGCTCGATGACGAGCGCGGTCATTGCCGCGTCGAACGGTCCGCCAGGGATGTCGGTGCCGGCCATCACATCGCCCTGCACCAGTGTCACGGGGTATCCCGCCAGCTTGGCACGGGCCTGTTCCAGCATGCCCGGCGACAGGTCGATGCCTGTCACGCGGTTGCCGGCCCGGGCCAGCTTCACCGTATGCCGCCCCGTGCCGCAGCCGATCTCCAGCACATTCAGGCCGGACAGATGCGCCCAGAAGGGTGGGAAGGCCAGATCGTCGGCCGCCACTGTCGGGTTGGGATAGGCGTCGTAAAGGCGCGACCAGCGGTCATAGCCGGCTTCATTGGTGGAAATGGTCTGGTCGTGATTGGTCATGGCGTACGTCCCCTGTTTCCCGTTCACCGGTACGGAAAGGGGCGTAGATTTAGTCCCGACATCGGAAAGCAGCGCCACTGCGGGACCGAAACTATCCGGCCCCGCCATGAACGTCAATCCCACTTACTTCCGGTCGATGCGCACCAGCTTGCCATCCGTGCCCGGTGCCTCGATCAGGGCATAGAGGCGGCCGTCGGGACCCACGGCCACGTCGCGGGTGCGGGGTAGTTCGTCGGTCAGCAGCCGTTCGGTGGCCACCACCTTGTCGCCTTCCACATCCAGCCGGGCGATGCCGCCGGCCAGCAGGCCGACGATCAGGTCACCGCGCCAGAAGGGTAGGGCGCCGCCCTCATAGAAGGTCATGCCGGCCAGCGCCAGCGACGGCACGAAATACAGTTCCGGCTGCGCCATCCCCGCCTTTTCCGTGCCCTCGCCGATCTTCAGGCCCAGGCCGTAGGTCTTGCCATAGGTGATGACCGGCCAGCCATAGTTGGTGCCGGACCGGATGATGTTGATCTCATCCCCGCCCTGCGGGCCATGTTCGCTTTCCCAGATCAGGCCGGTGCTTGGCTGGGTCGCCAGACCCTGGGGGTTGCGGTTGCCATAGGTGAACACCTCCGGCAGCGCGTCGGTGCGGCCCGCGAACGGGTTGTCGGTCGGCACGCTGCCGTCACGGTTCAGGCGGAACACCTTGCCGGCGGCGTCCAGCACATCCTGTGCCCGATCCTGCTGTCCACGCTCGCCAATGCCGAAATAGATGTGGCCTTCCTTGTCGAAGGCGAAACGGCTGCCGAAATGCAGGCCGCTATCAACCAGGGCGCCCTTGAACAGCACCTTCATGTCCTTGAAGGACGTGCCGTCATCGGTGAAGCGGGCGATGACGGTGCGGTTGCCCTTGTCCTGGTCGCGCGGCTTGGCATCCGGGCCCTTCACCGCTTTTTCCATGAAGGACAGGTAAACGTACTTGTTCTGGGCATAGTCGGGGTCCAGCGCGATGTCCAGCAGGCCGCCCTGACGCTCCTCCTCGATCTTCGGCAGGCCGGCGATGGCGTCGGGCAGCAGCTTGCCGTCCTTGACGACGCGGACCTTGCCCGTGCGTTCGGTGACCAGGATGCGCCCGTCCGGCATGAAGGCGATGGCCCAGGGCGTGTCCAACCCGTCGGCCACGACCGTCACCTTCACATCATGCCGCGCCTTCGGCGCGGGGAAGGTGGTGAACTCCTGGGGTGCCGCGACGGCGGTGGTGCCGGTCAGCAGGGTGACGGCAAGGGCGGCCAGGGTGTTCTTCATCAGGGACATCGGCGCGGTTTCTTTCATTGAAACATTGGTTTGTCCGCAATGTGGGGTCTTTGCCCGCGCCTGCCAAGTAACAAGTTGTATGATATGTTGTCCAGGCTTCATGTTCCTCAAGCGCCGGCGCCGCCGAAGCGATCTGATGATCGCTTTAAACTGCGCGGCGTGTCTGTACCGCCACCGTCAGCCGCTTCTGGATGTCGGTCAGCGATACCGGCTTCACCAGATAACCGGATGCCTGGTTCTCCACGGCCTGTTTCACCAGGTCGCTGGTGGCATGGCTGGTGACCATGACGATGGGGGTGTCGGCGACCTGGGGCGTGTCCGAGGTGCGGACGCGACGCAGTACCTCGATGCCGTTCACCGGTTCCATCTCGATATCGCACAGCACGGCATCCGGCTTCAGCCTTGTGATGGAGGTCAGGGCGGTCTCCCCATTCTCGGCCTCCGCGATCATGCGCACCCCGACCTGGAGCAGCAGACGCTTCAGGATGCCGCGGTAGAACTGGTCGTCATCGACGATCAGCACCTTCAGCTTGGTGAAATCGACATCCGCCATGGGTTTGCTCAGCCTTTCAAAATCCGTATCTGGTGGCGCAGCGCCTCGAACGCGGCGGCGATGTGCCAGCGCAGGTCTTGAGCCGTATCCTCGTCATCCTGCTTCAACGCCGCCTCGATCCGGGCGAACAGGTCGCCCAGGGCCACCGCGCCGACGCCGTTGGCGGAGCCCTTCAGGGAATGTGATCCGTCCTTGGCGGCTTTCAGGTCACTCTGGTTCAGCGCCGCTTCCACGGCGGCCGCCCGTTCCTCCGCCTGGACCATGAAATCATCCAGCAGGCCCAGGGCTTCAGCATCCAGATGCCCGAACATCTCCTTCAGCCGCGCGGGATCGAAGATTTCGGGGTTGGTCTGGGGTGCGGCGGGTGGGGCTGCAACTGGCGCCACCGGCGGGGCATGCTTCGCCGACACGCGCTGGCGCAAGCCGCCCGTCGCCGGTACCCAGCGCAGGATGGCGGCCTCCAGCTTGGCCAGTTCGATGGGCTTGGTCAGATAATCATCCATGCCGGCATCGCGGCATTTCTGGGCGGCGTCGCTGACGGCATCGGCGGACAGGGCAATGACAGGGACGTGCCGGCCCTCCCCGGCGGCACCCTCATCCACGCGGATGGCACGGGTCATGTCGTACCCGTCCAGTTCCGGCATGTGGCAGTCGGTGACCACGACACCGAACCGGCCCGTGCGCCAGGCGGCCAGCCCCTCTAGCCCATTGCCCGCGATCTCCGCCGCGAAGCCCAGCTTGCGCATGGCCTGGCGGATGACGATCTGGTTGGTGGCGTTATCCTCCACCACCAGCACCAGGGCGCCGGCAGCCACGGCATCATCCGTTTCCGGCGCCTGCCAGGCGGTTTCGCTGCTGCCCATGGTGGCCGTGACGTCCAGCGAGGCGCGGCCGTCGGATGCGGCCACCACCTTGACCAGCCGCGCCTGCCGCACCGGCTTGGGGATGGCGGCGAAAATGCCCTTGGCACGACCCGCCTCCGACAGGGTGGAGACCAGCGAGACGGGGGCGACAAGCACCGTCCGGGCTCCGCCCGTCCCATCGGTTAGGCCCAGGCGGCGGGCAATGTCCAGCCCCACCCCGTCGCCGGGATAGGCATCGACCAGCACGGCATGGAACGGCATGCCCTCATCGGCGGCGGCGCGCAGGGTGGCCAGGGCCCCGGCCTCGTCGATGGCCTCAACCACCTCCGCCTCCCGCGCTGCCAGGGTGCGGGTCAGTGCCGCCCGTTCCGCCGGCAGCCCGCCCAGCAGCAGCACGCGCATTCCCCAGAGTGAGGGTTCGTCCACGACGGTCTCATCCACCGCCCCTTCGGCCAGCCGCAATTCGACCCAGAAGGTCGATCCTTCGCCGGCTTCCGACGTGACCCCGATCTCGCCCTCCATCAGTTCCACCAGCCGGCGGCAGATGGACAGGCCCAGGCCCGTGCCACCGAAGCGCCGGGCGGTGGACCCGTCGGCCTGGGCGAAGGGCTGGAACAGCTTGCCCTGCTGTTCCGGGGTCAGGCCGATGCCCGTATCAATGATCTTGGCGCGCAGGCCCACCTTGCCGTCGCCGGTGTCGTCCAGGCGGCGTAGGCGCAGGGTGACGCCGCCATGCTCGGTGAATTTGATGGCATTGCCGGTCAGGTTCAGCAGCACCTGGCGCAGGCGGGTGGGATCGGCCACCAGATGGCGGGGCAGGGCGGGGTCGACATCGATGGTCAGCGCCAGGCCCTTTTCCTCTGACCGCCGCGCCAGCAGGTCGCCCACCCCCTCGGCCAGGGCCAGGATGTCGGTATCGATCCATTCGATATCCAGCTTCCCCGCCTCGATCTTGGAGAAGTCCAGGATGTCGTTGATGATGGTCAGCAAGGCACCGCCGCTGTCGCGGATCACCTTGACCATGCCCTGCTGATCCTCGTTCAGGGGCGTGTCGGCCACCATCTCCGCCATGGCCAGCACGCCGTTCATCGGCGTGCGGATTTCATGGCTCATGGTGGCCAGGAAGGTGGATTTGGCACGGGTAGCCTGTTCCGCCTCGTCCCGGGCGCGGGCCAGATCCAGGTTGGTGGCGGCCAGATCCCTGGATTGGCGGCGGATGCGGGCCCCCGTGCGGCGGCGGAATTCCATGCCACCGATCAGGCCCAGCAGCATCAGCGCCACCAGGATGGGCGGGGTGCTTTCCCGCGCCACCGATTGCAGGTGCCCGGCCCCATCCTGGGCCATGACCATGCGCCAGGGTGATTTGCGCAGGATATGGCTGGTGAAGGTCCAGCCATCCTTTTCCAGTCGCATGGGCCCGTCGCGGCTGATCGTTTCCGTGATCGCGGCCTGCATGGCGGTATCCGGCGGATGCCGGCGGCCTTCACCGCCCGACCGGCCCAGTACCTGTCCGTCAGGTGCCACCAGCACCAAGGTGCCGAACCCGGCCGGGAAACCATCCAGCAGGGAGGAGAGATAGCCCACAGTCATGTCCAGGGCGACCACACCCAGGTGCCGGTCGCCCTGATAGACCGGCATGCCGATGGTGGCCATCATGCCCTTGCCGCCATCATCCTCGTACAGTTTGGAGAAGAACAGTTCGCCGGACGGGTTGCTGGCGGGCAGGGAGGCCTGGAAATATTCCATGTCCAGGTCCTTGTCGGCGAAATGCAGCTCGCCCGACGACACCCAGGGATAGACGAACTCGAACCGGCTGGCGGAGATGTAATAGACCCAGGGAATGTTGGGCAGGCGCCGCTGCGCCTGGGCGAAGGCGGTGTGCAGCGACAGCGCCGCCTCCACCTCAGCCTCGAAACCGGCGCCGCGGTTCTTCAACCCGCCCAGGCCCGTCAGGTTGCCGACAAGGTCCTTTTCATAGGGCGGCGGCGGGATCTCCAGGCGGTAGGCGCCGTCCGGGTCTTCGCCCATGGCGCGACGCAGGGGGGAGGGCGGGGCGCCGGGCACGGCCCGCACCAGCCCTTCCTCCATCTGCGCATGCATCAGTTCCAGGAAGTCCAGCGCCGTGCCCACGGCCTGTTCCACCCGCCGCGCCACGTCGATGCGGGCCGTCTGCCGCTGTTCCTCCAGGCGCCGGTTGGCTTCGGCCACCTGCAGCCACAGGAAGGTGATGACGGCCGTGATGGCCGCCACATAGAACAGCAGGTGCCGCACCGGTATCCGCACGATCAGCGCCTCGTTCTTCTATCTTGGATAGTGAACGGACCATAATTGCCGCCGGATTTCAACCGGGCGTCAGCGCCGCCACATCGTCACATGCGGGATGCCGCCATCATCATAGGGCGCGCCGTCGGTGACGAAACCGAAACCGGCATAGAAATCAGCCAGATGCTGCTGGGCGCCGATCTCTATAGGGTGACCGGGATATGTCGCATCCATGAAGGACAGGCCTTCCGCCACCAGCCGGCGGCCCAGGCCGGTGCCGCGCCCGGCGGGCCCTACCACGATGCGGCCGATGAAGGCGTGGCTGTCGCTCGTAGCACCCCGCGCCCGCAGGTACGCGACCAGATTGCCGTCCACATCCCGCACCAGCAGATGGTGGCAATCGGGGTCCAGCCCATCCAGGTCGGGATAGGGTGATTGCTGCTCCACGATGAACACATCCTGGCGGAAGCGCAGCATGGCGTAGAGGCTGGCGATGTCGAAATCGCTGAACCGCTGCCAGGTGAAGGTCAAGTCAGCGATCATCGGAGATGACCGCTGAAGGCCGGCGACTGCCGGCCCGGCACCTCATGGTGCCATGAGCCAAGGGCGCGGATGCGCCCGCCCGGCGCCTGAGGGAACACGAAACGGCTTTCACCGCCGGCTGTTCAGCAATACGGCCAGCTTGTCGCGCAGGCCGACGACGGTGACCGGCTTGGCGATGAAGGCGTTGACGCCCAGATCCTTGGCCTTCAGCACCATGTCCTTCTGGGCGTGGTTGGTCAGGAAGACCACTGGCGTGCGCCGCCCGAGATCCTCCCGCTGCCGCAGCTGCTGCAGGAAGGTCAGCCCGTCCATGGGCGCCATTTCGATATCGCAGATGATGATGTCGGGCTTGCGTTCCAGCGCCAGGGTCAGGCCGCCCGTACCCTCATCCGCTTCCCAGATCTGGTTGAATTCCAGCTGCTTCAGGATGCGGGACACGACAGTGCGGATAAAGGCCTGATCCTCCACGATCAGGGCATTCATCCGACTGAAGCTGGTATAGGCCACCATCGCAAACTTCCCCATCGACGCGCATGTAGCCTGAGTCTTGCGACCATGGCCGCAGATAGTTGACTACAGAGCGTCGATGGCGGCAACAACCCGATCAATCATGCCGGGTATTTTCAGGGCACTCATGCGCGCATCCGCATGCTGGCCGGCCTTCAGGGCCTTCTCCACCCCGTCGGCCAGGGCGCCGAGCGCGGGCGAGCCGCCATTCTTGGCCACGCCGGCCAGGGCATGCACGCGGGCCCGCGCGGTTTCCATATCGTCGTCGGCGAAGGCGGCTTCCGCCTCCCGGCCCAGGCTGCGCAGGCTGTCGGTGAATTCGCCCAGAAATCCGCGCGCCTCCCCCTCCAGCCCGCCGAACAGGTCGATGGTCATGCTGGGATCGAAGAGGGAGGCTGCCACCGGCTCCGCCGCCGGTGCCGCGGGGGTGGCGGCCGGGGAAACGCCCAGCCAGCGGCCCAGGCAGCGCTCCAGATGCGCCAGATCCAGCGGCTTGGCCAGGAAATCATCCATGCCGGCATTGATGCAGCGCTGATCCTCCCCGGCCATGGCATTGGCGGTCAGGGCGACGATGGGCAGGCGGGGCAGGCCCTGCGCCGTCTCCTGCGCCCGGATGGCGGCCGTCAGTTCATATCCGTCCATCTCCGGCATGTTGCAGTCGGTCAGCAGCAGCCCGTGCGCACCCGGCCGCCAAGCGGCCAGGGCGGTGGCCCCGTCGGGATGTATCTCCGCCGCGAAGCCCAGGATGGAAAGCTGCCGGCGGATGACCATCTGGTTCACGCGCTGGTCCTCCGCCACCAGGATCAGGCGGCCGGCGGCCGCCGCTTCCTCCGGTGTCGGTGCATGCGCAGCGGCGCGGATGGTGGGCTGGGCGGCGGTCGCACCCACGGCACGACCGGCGGCCAGCGCCACGGCACGCAGCAGGGCCGTGCGGCGCAATGGCCGGGCCACCAGCTGCGTGGCGGCCGGCATCTCCGCCGGACGGCGCGAATCCGCGTCGGCGATCAGCACGGCGGGCAGGGGGCTGTCGGACACGGGCCAGCTGGCCCCGCTGCGCCCGGCGCAGATGATGAGGGCGGCGGTCGGATCATCCGCCGCCACGGGTACAGCCCCGGCCTTGGCCAGATAGACGCCGACCGTCTGCGCCAGTTCCGGTTCCGCCACGTCGAGCGCCACCGACAGGCCGGAAATATCGGCGCCGGTAGCCGAATCGGTCGCGGTGCCGTCGGCGATTTCCAGGTCCAGGGTGAACCAGAAGGTGGAGCCGTGGCTGGCCACGCTGTCCAGCCCGATATGACCCTTCATCAGATCGACCAGACGCCGGCTGATGGACAGGCCCAGGCCCGTACCACCGAAGCGGCGGCTGGTGGAAACCTCCGCCTGGGCGAAGGGCTGGAACAGTTTGGCCTGCTGATCCGGGCCGATGCCGATGCCGGTATCGGTGATGGCCACCCGCACCCGTGCCGTACCGGGGGCAGGATCCGGATGCCGTTCGGCCCGGACGGTGACGCCGCCGCGTTCGGTGAACTTGATGGCATTGCCCGTCAGGTTGAACAGGATCTGGCGCAGCCGCACCGGATCGCCCATCAAGGCGGCGGGAATGGCGGGGTCGACATGGATGTCGAAGGACAGGCCCTTCTTGCGCGCCGCCGGGGCCAGCGTGTCGGCCACGCCTTCGATCACCGCGCCCAGATCGACCGGATGCCGGTCGATATCCATGCGCCCGGCCTCGATCTTGGAGAAATCCAGGATGTCGTCGATGATGCGCAGCAGGGCGCCGGCCGAATCCTGCGCGGTCAGCAGCATGTCGCGCTGGTCGCCGTCCAGGCTGCTATGGCCCAGCAGTTCCAGCATGCCCAGCACCCCGTTCATCGGGGTGCGGATCTCATGGCTCATGGCGGCCAGGAAGCTGGATTTCAGCTTGGACGCGCTCTCCGCCATGCGGGCACTGCGGATATTGTCATAGGAGCGCAGGCCGGTGACGATGGTGATGAACAGCTTTTCCGAGGTCAGCTCGGTCTTCGATTTATAGTCGTTGATGTCGTAATTGACGATGACGTCGCGCACCGGCGCCTGGCCCGGCTGGCCCGTGCGCAGGATCAGGCGGGTGTCGCTGTTGCCATGTTCCTCGCGGATACGCCGCGCCAGCCGCAGGCCGGCATCGTCGGTCTCCATCACAATGTCCAGCAGGGCGACGGCGATATCCTCGCGCTGGCGGAAGATGGCATCCGCCTCCGGCCCCGACCGGGCGGTCAGCAATTCCAATGGCCGGTCCTTGTAACGCAGCTTGGACAGGACCAGCCGCGTCATGATGTGCACCTCCTCATCGTCATCGACGACCAGGACGGGCCAGGGGGCCGGCGGTGGCGGTTCGGCGGGGGCAGAACCGTTCAGCCCGGCGGGCGCACCGGGGGGTACCTCATCCTCTTCGGGCGCGAACAGGTCATCGGCATCATCCCCACCCATGAAAGCACGACCTTCCCTGTCATTCATGCGGGCGCACTATGCGGAGCGAATTGTAAACGCAACGTTAACCATCCGTCCTGCGTCAATGCGTCCGGTCCGTATCCCAGGGTAAGCATATCAAGGCCCTGTGTCCATTTCCCACGCGAACGCTTCAGGAGACTTGCCCCTGGGGCGCGTTTGGGCTAGGCGTGTGGCCCTGGACTAAGGAAGTGTGGCCGAGTGGTTTAAGGCAGCGGTCTTGAAAACCGCCGTGGGGCAACTCACCGTGGGTTCGAATCCCACCGCTTCCGCCAGCCCTTCCCCGTGCCCCACGCATTTCGCACCTCCCTAGCTGAGATACAGCTTGCCGGTGGCGATGTTATACAGCACCTGGAAGGGCATGAAGTTCTGCACCCCGGTATTGATATAGCCGGGTCCATCGGGCGTCGCCGGGCTGGGCATGGTGGCGTAAGTGTCGGTTTGCATCAGCTGCGTCGCGCCGACGGTGATGGTCAGCGGCCCCATATTCTGGCCGGCATTGGTGATGACCAGGCTTGTTCCCCCGTGCAGCACCACATGCGGGCAGCCGGTATCCAGGCAAATCCCCAGCGAGGGCAGGTTCTGTTTGCCAAGCGTCACGTCCGCATTGATCACCTGTTCCGAATAGGTGGGCACGGTGCTGCCGTTGGGCAGGGTGAAGCTGTCCGGCGTGCCGGGGTTCATGGTGACGACCGTGGTGAACAGCGCCGAAAGCTGGCTGCCGACGCCCAGGATCAGCCAGCCCGTGTCGCCCTCGCCTGTGGGAACGGAAACGATGAAACCCGTCTCCAGGCCGCTTCTCGTGGGCAGATATTGCGCCAGGACACTCAGAAGCGAGGGGAAGCCGGCCGTCGGGTTTGACAGCGATGGCGGCCCGGCCGTCGGGTTCAGCGAGGCGCCGAAATCGCCATAGCATTCGGTGAAGATGGGAAAGGAAGCTGCCTTGGGATACACCTGCTTCCCCGTGGCGCGGGACACCACCACCAGCGGGTCGGTGCTCTGGATCATGGAGCCCTGCGGGTACTGGTCGAAGGTCGTGATCAGGCCGACCTCTGCCGTGATGGCCGGCGTCCCGGTCCCTGTCGGTACCACCGCACCGGGGAAGGACACGGTGGCCGCCGCCGCCGGGCCCGAATAATAGTTGCCGCTGGTATAAAGGGTTTCCACCGTGCCGGGCGAGGTGACCCCGCTGGTGGAGATTGTCGTGGAATCCAGCCAGAAGCCCTTGCCGCCCGTGTCGAACTCGTAGAATTGCGTGACCGGCTGGCCGTTGTTCCAGCCATCGACCGACACCTGCACCTTGATGGCCACCTTGGCGCTGTCGCCCAGCGGGATATAGAGGAGGGGGATCTGCACCGCACCGTCCGCTTGCGCAGCGGCCAGCAGGGTGGAAGTGGGAATCCGCTGGCCGGAAGCGGCAGGGGTCGGGCTATCAGACATATCGCCACCTCTAAGTTAGGTTGTGTTTAGCTTATAGCACGACACCTTTTGCAGGAAAATGGCCTGTGGTCTGTTATTTGCGACGCCAGGGGTGGCGAATCCCGGCAGATCACGCGGTTTCCCCCGTATTTCCGCCCTATCGCGCATCATGGAAGATGATGCCCAGCGTATGCCGCATGCCGGTGCGGATGCGGCTGACCCCGTGGCGCATGTTCACACGATAGGGACCACGGCTGCCTTGCACCGGGCGTTCATGCACGGCGAAGATCACGGCGTCGCCCTGGTTCAGGGCCACCACCTCTGCCCGGCTCTGCATGCGCGGGCGCTGTTCGGTCAGGACGAATTCCCCACCGGTGAAATCACGCCCCGGTTGCGACAGCAGCACGGCCGTCTGTACGGGGAAGGACAGGTCGCCATAAAGATCCTGGTGCAGGCAATTATAGTCGCCGGGCTGATATTGCAGCAGCAGCGGCGTCGGCCGTGTCTGGCCGGCCTGGTGGCAGCGGGCCAGGAAATCCGCATGTTCGGCAGGATAGCGGGTTTCCAGCCCCATCCGGTCGCACCAGCCATTGGCGATGGGAACCAGCCGCGGATAAAGTGCTGTGCGCAGCCCCTGGAGCGGGGCCGGCAGCGGATAGCGGAAATAGCGGTATTCGCCGCGCCCGAACCCGTGCCGGGCCATCACCACATGGCTGCGGAAATGCCCCTCATCGGGATAGAGCCCGGCCAATGACCCGCACTCCGCCGGGGACAGCAGCCCCGGCAGCACGGCACAGCCCTGTGCATCCAGTTCACGCGCCAGAGCGGGCCAATCATACCGCCCGACCCGTTCCGCCATCTCTTCCATCATCATGCCCCCGGATGGTTACCGATGGCCAATGATGGCCCGGTCGCCGATCCGGTGCATTCCGATCCTTGCGGTTATACCGTCGGCGCCCACATCCGTGGCTTGGCTACGCCGCACGTGCGGCGCGGCGGCGGTCGCCGCCCTACCTTCGGTCAAACATTTTGACCGTGGTATTTACTTCCCGCGCGCGGAGGCCGACTGCATGCAGCGGGCGATCTGGTCGCCGATGACGGGTTTGCCGATCTCCCGGAAGGAGGGCATCTGGATCTGCGGATCGTCGGACACGCCTTCCAGCGTCAGGGACAGCACGAAGCCTTCCATGGAACTGCTGAACAGTTCAATGAAGTCCCTGTCCTTCAGGTTGCGGGTGGCGAGATAATAATCCTCCACCCGCTGCCCGTCGGCCTTGCGGCTGCTGACCTTCAGATCCCTGGACGCGATGGCGGAATGCAGCACCGGCCGGCGCTTGATCTCGTACCGGCTGTCGCTGTAGCTGGCGGCGATGCTCTTGTGAGAATAGAGTGAGGGTTCCTTGCCGCCGCTATAGACCAGGTTGACGGTCCCCATGGCGGCCTGGGTCTTGCCGTTATTGTCCTTGTAAACGGCGCGGTAGCTGTAGCCGCAGGTGACCATGCCGTCCTTGCTGTCGACCTGTACGTCGTAATCGACGATGTCCGGCCGGAACAGAGCGCCCTGGGCCTGTGCGGGAGCCGCCAGCAGGGTGCAAAGGGCCAGTGCCGTCAGTTGGGTCCTCACCCTCTCCTCCATCCGGATGGTTGCTTTCCACCCATAACGGATGAGAGGAACGCGGGTTCCCTCAATCCGCCTTGCGCGCGGCAGTCAGCAAATCCAGGCAGGCCATGCGCACGGCCACACCCAGTTCCACCTGCTGGAGGATCACCGAACGATGGATATCGTCGGCCACCAGGCTGTCGATCTCCACGCCGCGATTCATCGGGCCGGGATGCATGATCAGGGCGCCGGGCTTGGCCACGGACAGCTTGTCGTAATCCAGGCCGAAGAAGCGGAAATATTCCCGCTGGCTGGGCAGGAACTGGCCCTGCATGCGCTCCAGCTGCAAACGCAGCATCATGACGATGTCGGCGTCCTTCAGGCCGGTGGCCATGGAATGATGCACCTCCACCCCCATCCGGTCGACCGCACCGGGGATCAGGGTGGGCGGGGCGACGACGCGGACATTGGCCCCCATGATGTTCAGCAGGTGGATGTTGGACCGGGCCACGCGGCTATGCAGGATGTCGCCGCAGATGGCGACGGTCAGGCCCTTCAGCGTGCCCAGGCGGCGGCGGATGGTCAGCGCGTCCAGCAGCGCCTGGGTCGGGTGTTCATGCTGCCCGTCACCGGCATTGATGACGGCGCAATTGACCTTGCTGGCCAGCAGCTTGGGCGCACCCGATTCCTGATGGCGGACCACCAGCGCGTCCAGATGCATGGCGTTCAGCGTCATCGCCGTGTCGATCAGGGTTTCGCCCTTCTTCACGGAGCTGCCATCCACCGACATGTTGATGGCGTCCGCACCCAGGCGGCGGGCGGCCAGTTCGAAGCTGGTGCGGGTGCGGGTGGAATTCTCGAAGAACAGGTTGACGATGGTCTTGCCGGACAGCTTGGCCGTGACCTTGTTGTCGCCCCGGTTCTGTTCGACATAGCGGTCGGCCGTGTCCAGCAGCAGATTGATCTCCGGCGCCGTCAGCCCCTCGATCCCCAGCAGGTGACGATGATTGAACGTCTCGGCGCGGGCGTCGATATCGTGCGGATGGGCGGCCATGGGGCGTGCTCTCTGCTGGCGGCGTGGATCGGCGGGGCGGGACTATGGTGTCCCGCCCCCGCCCTGGCAAGCGTCAGAACGGCCGGTCCGGCATGAGCTTGATGGGGGAGAGCGGTTTCAGCTAACAGCTGAAGCCGCTCCGGCAGCGGCTGCCGCCGCGCCGCACGTGCGGCGTGAAGCCAAGCCGCGGATGCGGCGCCGGCGTTTGAGGAAAACTAAACTCCATTTTTGCGGAACCATTCCAGGCAGCGCTTCCAGCCATCCTTGGCATCGTCGGGCCGGTAGCTGGGCCGGTAATCGGCGTGGAAGGCGTGGGGGGCTTCCGGATAGACATGGAATGTGCTGCGCGAATGCACGGCTTCCAGCGCCTTCTGCATGCGTTCCACATCAGCCATGGGAATGCCGCCATCCTTGCCGCCATAAAGGCCCAGCACGGGCGCGGTCATCTTCTGCACCAGATTGACCGGCACCAGCGGCTGCAATTCCGTGGGCGCGCTGGTCAGGCGGCCATACCAGGCGACACCTGCCTTGAGTTTGGGATTATGCGCCGCATAGAGCCAGGTGGCGCGTCCGCCCCAGCAGAAACCGGTGATGCCCAGCTTGTCCGCATCACCGCCATCCTTGGCGGCCCAGGCAGCGGTGGCATCCAGGTCGGCCAGCACCTGCTTGTCCGGAACCTTGTTCACCAGGTCACGGATCAGGGCGCCGGTGTCGGTGAAGGAAGCGGCATTGCCCTGGCGGGCATAAAGCTCTGTCGCCACAGCCAGATAGCCTTCCTTGGCGAAGCGGCGGCAGACATCCTTGATATGCTCATGCACGCCGAAGATTTCCTGCACCACCATGACGATGGGGAAGGGGCCCTTGCCGGCCGGCTTGGCGCGATAGGCCGGCAGGGTGCCGCCTTCCACCGGGATCTGCACCTCACCGGCCACCAGCCCGTCGGTGGGCGTGTTGATGGTCTGGGCGGAGACCGGCAGGGTGGACAGCGCGAAGCCGCCCGCCAGCGTCGTCATGGCGAACATCCGTCGTGAAAGCGTGGGATTGAGGGGGGACAGCAGGCACTGGGCTTCGGCGTCAACGCGATCCATGGGTTTCTCCCGTGTTTCTCCAGGCACTGGAGTGCGATCGCTTGGAACGTTTACGTTTCCAAGCGTGAATCGCACGGAAAGCCAGCAACTGGACGCCCAAGATAGGCAAAGGATCGGTTCGTGCAACCATCCATTCACCCATCCGGCTGATTTGATTGCCGCTTGCCCCGAAGGCCCGGTTGCGCGCATCCTGAAGCCCTGCCAACCGGGACCAGGGCCATGACCACCGACGCGAAAGCCGAGCTGCTGCGCCAGATCCGCACCATCCGTCGGCGCATCGATCCCGATGTGCTGGCCCGTGCCCAGAAGGCGGCCGAAGCGGCGGAGGCGGCGCGCACCCTGCCGCCCGATCAGGTGCCCTATGACAAGGATGCCGCGCGCGAGGTGGTGGCCGCCTTCCTGCGGTCGCGCAACGATGGGGGGCGCTTCGCCATGACCTTGATGGAAAACCTGAGAAAGCCGGAAGAGGCGACAAAGGCCTATACCGACCCGCGCCACGCGCCGCGTCCCGGGGGAAAACGAATCTAGTTTTTATCGGCTGCCGGCGGCGCTTCCCACAATTCGATCTTCAATCCCCAGGGATCGATCAGCCAGCCGAAGCGGCCGTTCGGGTCGCTGTCATCGCGTCCCAGCGGTTCCACCCCGGCCTCCTCCGCCCGCGCCAGCATCCCGTCCAGATCATCGACGATCAGGTTCAGCATCACCGGCAGCGGCGACGGGTCGAAATATTTTGTCGTGTCCTTGAACCCGCTGAGCAGGGTGAAGCCGCGGTCGGGATGGGCGAACATGGCGCCGAAATCGCCCCAATCGATACCCAGCACCCGCCGGTACCATTCGCCCATGGCGGCCGGATCGGCCGTCTTGATGAACAATCCACCCAATCCCAGCACCGCCGCCATCGCATCCTCCGGACAAGGGTTAGGTGAACAACCTCTCACAGCCGGCGCCTGACCAACAAGTCCACCCTCCCCAAGACCTTGGCTTCGTGGCTATATCTCTTTTGGATTATAGCGGGCAGTGACAATGGGTGGTCCGGTCGGGAACGGGGTGGATGTGCGCTGGCTGGCTGCGGCCTTCCTGTGCCTGCTGGCCGGCGCCTCAATGGTTCGGGCAGCAGAGCCCGCCCCTGTCCTGCGCCTGCTGGTTGCCGACAGCTTGCCACCACCCTATCTTATCCGGGAAGACGGGCAGGCGGAACCGGCTGGCCTGGCCATCGCGCTGTGCCGCAAAGTGGCAGGACGCCTGGATTATGCCACCACCGTCCGGCTGGCGCCGCCAAGGCGGGTGCCGGAACTGATGCGGGCTGGGGAGGCCGACATGCTCTGCCACGTATCGCCCGAATGGTATACCACCCCCGACGATCTGTGGTTCGGCCGCCCGCTCTACAGCGCCGATGTCGTCATTATCGGGCCCAGGGCGGCGAAGGAAATTTGCGGGAAGTGCGCGCTGCCGGCGGAACTGGCCACGGTCATCGGTTATGAATATGGCGAGCGGGTGGGCCGGGCGCTGGCCGAGGGCAGATCGGGGCGGCGCGATGTGCGGACGGAGGAGAATGTTTTCCGTCTGGTCGAACATGGCCGCATCGAATATGGCCTCGTGTCGGAATATACTTTCCACTATTTCGCCCGCGACCGCCGCGATCTGGCCATCAAGGGCTATGCCACCCGCTACCACATCACCGTCGGCGTGCCCAAGGGCGGGCTTATATCGGAAGCCGATTTGAAAAGGGCCTCGGCCTCCATCCGCCTGCCGCAGGATGTGGAACCGGAATACCGGCCCTTTCTGGGGCTGCCTCATCCGAAATGAAAAAAAGGGGACCGGCGAACCGGCCCCCTTCATCTCCTGTAGCAATTCCCGATGAGCTGATTTCATCAGGAATTGGTCTTAAACCACGCCCGCCTTGGCAAAGGGCAGGTCGTGCAGCTTCTGGCCCGTGGCCTTGAACACGGCGTTGGCGACGGCGGGCGCCGCTGTTGGCACGCCGGGTTCGCCCACGCCTGTGGGCCGGGCCTTCGAGGGCACGATATGCACTTCCACCGCCGGCATGTCGGAGAAGCGCAGGGGTTCGTACCCGTCGAAATTGCTCTGGTCGACCAAGCCGTCGGTCAGGGTGATCTGGTCGCGCAGCGCATGGCCGATGGCGAAGCCGGTGCCGCCTTCGATCTGCGCCTTGATGACGTTGGGGTTCACGGGCACGCCGCAATCCACCGCCACCACGACCCGGTCGACCTTGACCTTGCCGGACGCGTCCACCGTCACTTCCGCGACATGGGCGACATAGCTCTGGAAGCTTTCATGCACGGCCACGCCGCGTGCCCGCTTGGTGCCGGCGGGACCGGCAGCCAGCGGCTTGGACCAGCCGGCCTTGTCGGCCGCCAGCTTCAGCACGCCGGTCAGGCGCGGATGCGCGTCGCCCAGCAATTCCAGGCGGAAAGCCACCGGATCCTTGCCGGCCGCGGCCGCCAACTCGTCGATGAAGGCCTCCTTGGCATAGGCGGTGTGGGTATGGCCCACAGACCGCCACCACAGGGTCGTCACCGGCGACTTCATCAGGTGGAAATCGACGGACAGGTTGGGCACGGCATAGGCCATGTCCGACGCGCCTTCCACCGCCGTGGCATCGACGCCATCCTTGACCATCACCGCCTCGAACGGGGTGCCGGCCATGAAGGACTGGGCCACGATGGCCTGCTGCCAGGCCGTGACCTTGCCCGCCTTGTCCAGACCGGCCTTGACGTGATGCACCACCAGCGGCCGGTACATGCCGCCCTGGATATCATCCTCACGCGTCCAGACCAGATGCACCGGCACCTTGCTGCCCTTGGCGGCCAAGGCCTTGGCGACCAATGCTGCTTCGGCCATGTAGTCGGCAGTGGTGGTGGCGCGGCGGCCGAAGCTGCCGCCGGCCCACAGGGTGTTGATCTTGATCTTGTCCGGGGTGGTGCCCAGGATATGGGACAGGACCATCTGTTCCACGCCCTGGAACTGCGATCCGGCCCAGATCTCCGCCCCACCATCGGCGGTCAGTTCGATGGTGGCGTTCAGCGGCTCCATCGGCGCGTGCGCCAGATAGGGGAAGCTGTATTCCGCCTCCACCACCTTGGCGGCAGCTTTGAAGGCGGCGTCGGTGTCGCCCTTGCGGGCGGCCTTGGCGCCGGGCTTCAGGGCCTGGGCGCGGTATTCGGCCAGCATCTGGTCGGTGCCGCGCTTTTCCGCCTTGCTGTCATCCCACTGGATGGTCAGCGCCTCGCGCCCCTTGATGGCGGCCCAGGTGTTCTTGGCCACCACGGCCACGCCCACCGGCAGGGACAAAACATCGATGACGCCGGGTACGGCGCGGGCCGCCTTGTCGTCCACCAATTTCAGGGTGCCGCCGAAACGCGGGCTGCGGGCGATCACCGCCGTCACCTGACCCGGGCGGCGGATATCCAGAGCGAAGATGGCGGTGCCGTTGGTCTTGGACACATGGTCCAGCCGGTGCAGCGTCTCGTTGCCGATCAGGCTGTACTGGCTGGGATCCTTCAGCGTCACCTTGGCGGGGATCGGCTGCTTGGAAGCAGCTTCGGCCAGCTGACCGAAGGTGGCGGACTTGCCCGAGGCCTTGTGGCTGACCACACCCTTGGCGACGGTGATCTGGTCGGCGGGCACCTTCCACTGGGCGGCGGCGGCGTTCACCAGCATAACGCGGGCGGCGGCACCGGCCATGCGCAGCTCGTCCCAGCTGTTGGCCACGGCGGTGGAACCGCCGGTGCCCTGCAGGCCGAAGGCGTGGTTGGCGTACAGCTTGCTGTCGGCGGGCGCATGCTCACCGCGCATCTGGGCCCAGTCGGCGTCCAGTTCTTCCGCCACGATGGTGGTCAGGCCGGTCATGATGCCCTGGCCCTTGTCCAGATGCTTGACCAGCACGGTGACGGTGTTGTCCTTGGCCACGCGCACGAAGACGTTGGGGCGCGGGTCGGCGGGGCCGACGATGGCCGGAGCCGCCGTTTCGGCCGCGAAACCGGCCAGCGGCACGGTGGCGCTGATGATCAGGGCGCCGCCGGTGCCCTTCAGGAAGGCGCGGCGGGTGGGGGCGGGTTCGGCCACGTTGGACGCGGCCTGGCGCAGCAATTGACGCAGCATCATGGCTCAGGTCCTCGCCAGCTTGGCGGCCACTTTCACGGCCGCCTTGATCCGCACATAGGTCGCGCAGCGGCAGACATTGCCGTCCATCGCCGCTTCGATATCGGCATCGCTGGGGTTCTGGTTCTCGGCGATCAGGGCCGTGGCCGCCATCACCTGACCCGATTGGCAATATCCGCACTGCACTACGTCCAGATCGGCCCAGGCCTTCTGCACGGCGGCGGCGGCCTTGCCGGAAATCCCCTCGATCGTGGTGATCTTCGATCCTACGGCGGCGGATGCCGGCAACTGGCAGGACCGGGTGGGCTGACCGTCGACATGCACGGTGCAGGCGCCGCACTGGGCCACGCCGCAGCCGAACTTGGTGCCGGTCATGTTCAGTTCATCGCGCAGGACCCACAGCAGCGGCATGTCCTCCGGCACGTCCACTTCGCGGACCTTGCCGTTGATCTCCAGGCTTATCATCGCTGACCTCAATCAAGAATGAAATGCGCCGGGCCCTCGCCAAGCCCGCGTTCGGAGCCGAGAATGGCGGGGTAGGGCTTTGGAAGTCTTCCAGATTTCGATCATTTCATTTCATATGGGATGGGCGACGCATGTACTTGGCGTGATCGTTATATTCATCAGGATATATCGAGGATAACTTGTACAGTACAGCCCAGGCGAATCTTGTCCGCAACCGCCCCGCAGGACCCTTTCCGCCTGCAAGTCTAATCGCCTATACTCACCGGAAGACGAGTGCGGGCGGGGATGGGATGGCAGCGCGTGTTTGGACGGTGGCCTTTCAAGGCATAGATGTGCTGGACATCGACGTGCAGGTGCAGATGACGGGCGGGCCCATCACCTTCACCGTCGTCGGCCTTCCCGACAAGGCGGTGGCGGAAAGCCGGGAACGGGTGCGCGGCGCCCTGCACGCGCTGGGCATCGCCCTGCCGGCACAACGGCTGATGGTCAATCTGGCGCCAGCGGATGTTCTGAAAGAAGGAAGCCATTTCGATTTGCCGATCGCGCTGGCCCTGTTGGTGCTGATGGGCATCCTGCCCGACGATGCCATGGCGGGGTACCAGTCGCTGGGCGAGCTGGGGCTGGACGGGTCCATCACCACCGTTGCCGGTGTTTTGCCCGCCGCCATTAACGCCGTGGCCGGCGGCAAGGGCCTGATCTGCCCGGCGGCCAGCGGGGGGGAGGCGGCCTGGGCCGGCGAGGGGCTGGAGATTCTGGCGCCACCATCCTTGCTGGCGCTGATCAACCATTTCAAGGGCACGCAGCTTCTGTCCCGCCCGGAACCGAAGCTGCAAGTGGAGGCACCCGGCAGCATTCGGGACCTGCGTGACGTCAAGGGCCAGGAGACGGCAAAACGGGTGCTGGAGGTGGCGGCCAGCGGTGGTCACAATATGCTGATGCTGGGCCCGCCGGGATCGGGCAAGTCGATGCTGGCCGCGCGCCTGCCGGGCCTGCTGCCGCGCCTGGACGCGACGGAGGCGCTGGAGGTCTCCATGGTCCATTCCATTGCCGGCGGGCTGGAGGGTGGGCGGCTGATCCGGACAAGACCGTTTCGCGAAGTACATCATTCCGCCACCCTGGCCGCCATGGTCGGCGGCGGTACGCGGGCACGGCCGGGGGAGATCAGCCTGGCCCATCATGGCGTGCTGTTCCTGGACGAGTTGCCCGAATTCGCCCGCGGCAGCCTGGAGGCGCTGCGCCAGCCGCTGGAGACCGGCCGCGCCACGGTCAGCCGGGCCAACCACCATGTGACCTATCCGGCGCGGTTCCAGCTGGTGGCGGCGATGAATCCCTGCCGCTGCGGTCATCTGGACGATGCCGCCCTGGCCTGCGGCCGGGCGCCGAAATGCGCGTCGGACTACCAGTCGAAGATCAGCGGCCCGCTGTTCGACCGGATCGACCTGCATGTCGATGTGCCGGCGGTCAGTGCCGCCGACCTGTCGCTGCCGCCCCCGCGCGAGGGCACGGCGGAGGTGGCGGCCCGCGTGGCCAGCGCCCGCGACCGGCAGCGAGCGCGCTATGCCGGCCTGCTGCCCCCCGGCCACCCGCCCATCCGCACCAATGCCGAGGCCGATGGCGAGGTGCTGGAGAAGGTGGCCGGCCCCGACGTGCAGGGACGGCAATTGCTGACCGAGGCGGCGGAACGGCTGAAACTGTCGGCCCGTGGATATCACCGCGTCCTGCGCGTGGCCCGGACGCTGGCCGACATGGAAGGGGCCGATGGCGTGCGCCGCCTGCATGTGGCCGAAGCGCTGTCCTATCGCCGGGTGGCGCCGGGGCGGTAGCGGGCTTTCCTTCCCCCCGATAATGCGCTATGACAAGGTTGTCACAAGCGACAGCAACCGGGCATCCCAATCAAGCCCGGACCTATATGTTCGGGAGGATCCACGATGGCGAAGCCCCTTTCCCGGCGCGCATCCCTGGCCCTGCTGGCCGGTGCCGCTGCCTTGCCGCTTATCCCCGATGCTCGCGCGTCGAGCCCGCTGCCCTGGCGGCCCCTGATCCCGGCGACGCCGGCCCCGGACGGGTCGATCCCCGGCTGGCGGCGGCTGGGCGGGCATGCGCCCTACCGGCTGGAGAAGGGGGAGATCATCGGGACCTCCGTTGAGAAATCGCGCAACAGCTTCCTGGTCAGTGACGAGCTGTTCGATGATTTCATCCTGGAATGCCAGGTGAAGACCGATCCGCGCCTGAATACCGGCATCATGATCCGGTCGGAATCCAAGCCCGACTATCGCGACGGCGTCGTCCATGGCTATCAGGTGGAGATCGATCATGCCGCGCGGCGCTGGACCGGCGGGATTTATGACGAGCAGCGGCGCCTGTGGCTGGCCACACCCGCCCACCGGCCGGACACCCAGGCCAGCTTCAAATCCGGCGACTGGAACCATATCAGGGTGGAGGCGGTGGGGACCCGCATCCGCACCTGGCTGAACGGTCTGCCCGCCGCCAATGTCGTGGATGACATGACGCCGCGCGGGTTCTTCGGGCTGCAGGTACATGATGTCGGGCCCGATCCGGCCAATGCCGGGCTGGAGGTGCGGTTCAAGGACCTGCGGGTGATCACCGATGACCCCGGCCGCTATACGCGCCGCCCGCTGGACGTGACGGATGAGCAGGATTTCATCGCCAACCACCTGACCAGGGAGCGGGTGGCTTTGGGCTGGCGGCTGCTGTGGGATGGCAAGGGGGCGGGCGGGTGGTCTGGCCTGTCGGGTAGGGGCTGGTCCATCGCCGATGGCGCCATCATCCGCGAGGGGGCAGAGGGCGCCATCGTTAGTGCCGACCGGTTCGGCGATTTCGACCTGGAACTGGATGTGCAGGCGGTGGAGGGGGCCGACGGGGCCGTGGGGTACCTGGGCGGTGCCTTCTATCGTCTGGCCCAGGGGTCGCAGGGGCAGGGGGAGACGGCCAGCGGCAGCCTGGAGGGCAAGGTGGGGGCTAGCAACCTGACCGATCCCAACCCGGACAAGCCCAGCATGAAGCCCGCCGGCCATTGGAACCGCGTGCGCATCCTGGTCCAGGGTGACCGGGTCGAACATTGGCTGAACGGGTCGAAGCTGGTGGCGGGCAGCCGGGCCGGGTTCGGCCTGCCGGCATCGGGGCCGGTATCGCTGCGCCCCGGTGCGGGCCGCCTGTCCTTCCGGTCCATCCGCATCCGGCCCTTGTGAGAACCCCGATGATGAACCGGCGACAGGCCCTGCTGGCCGCCATCGCCCTGGTCGGGGGGGCGGCGACGGTGCCGCTGCCGGCCTGGGCCTATGAGGGGACGAAGGGGCCGGTCGGCCGCTTCTTCTCCGGCCCCGAAATGGCGCTGCTGGCGGAAGTGGCGGAGATCATGATCCCGGCCACCGACACGCCGGGCGCCAGGGACGCCAATGTCCATGGCGTGGTCGATGGGTTGATGGTCGATTGGGCGGAGCCGCAGACCCAAGCCCAGTTCCGCGCCGTCCTGGCCGGTATCGATGGCAAGGGGCCGCGACCCTTCCTGGCCCTGGCACCGGCGGAGCGGGCGGCATTGCTGACCGGTATCGACATCGCCGCCTTCAGCGGCAAGCGGCCGGAGGACCAGGGCTGGCGAAGGCTGAAGCAATTGATCTGGTACGCCTATTTCACCAGCCAGGGCGCCGATCCCGATTATGTTGCCGTGCCCGGTGATTATCGCGGCGACCTGTCCAAGGCCGAATACCGCCATCTGGTGGAGGAGCGGCGCTGATGGAATGGGATGCGATCGTCGTCGGCTCCGGCATTACCGGCGGCTGGGCGGCCAAGGAATTGTGCGAGAAGGGGCTGAAGACCCTGGTGATTGAGCGCGGGCGCAATGTCGAGCATGCCGGACCGGAATACACCGATTTCCAGGCACCGTGGGAGATCGAGTTCCGCAATCTGGTGCCGGAAAGCTATGCCGGCAATGGCTGGCAATATCTGAAGGACAAGGGTGACTGGATCTACAAGATGCAGCATCTGCAATTCTTCGCCGATACCAGGACCTATCCTTTCTCCCATCCCGAGGACCGGCCCTTCATCTGGACACGCGGTTACCAGTTGGGCGGACGGTCGCTGACCTGGTATCGCCAGTCCTATCGCTGGAGCGAGGCGGATTTCACCGCCAACCTGCGCGACGGGCACGGGGTGGACTGGCCCATCCGCTATGCCGACCTGGCGCCCTGGTACGACCATGTCGAGCGGTTCGCGGGCATTTCCGGGTCGCTGGAGGGGCTGGAGGAGCTGCCCGACGGCATCTTCCAGCCGCCGTTCGAGATGAATTGCGCGGAAAAGCAGGTCTCCCGCACCCTGAAGCGCACCATGCCCGGCGTGCATATGATCATCGGCCGCACCGCCAACATGACCCAGCCGACGGCGGAGCATGAGGCGCTGGGCCGTGGCCGGTGCCAGGCGCGGATGCATTGCAGCCGCGGCTGTTCCTATGGCGCTTATTTCAGCAGCCTGTCGGCCACCCTGCCAGCCGCGCACAACACCGGCAACCTGACCGTGCTGACCGACCAGATCGCCCACAGCCTGGAGCATGACCCGGCCACGGGCCGCGTCACCGGCGTGCGGGTGATCGATGCCAATACCATGACCGCCAGCACCCACCGGGGGCGCATGGTTTTCCTGTGTGCCTCCACCATTGCCTCGGCCCAGATCATGCTGAATTCCCGCAGCGAAGCTCATCCGCGCGGGCTGGCCAACGGGTCCGACGCGCTGGGCCGGTATGTCATGGACCATGTCGGCGGGGCCGGCGCGTCCGGCCGGGTGCCGGGGATGCTGGACCGGTACGAATTCGGCCGGCGGCCCAACGACATCTATGTCCCCAATTACCGCACAAGGGCGCAGAAGCCGGGCGACACTTTCCTGCGCGGCTTCGGCTTCCAGGGCGGGGCCGGGCGCGGCCGGCCGCTGGCCGGGGCGGGGCAGCGGCCGGGAATGGGGGCGGGCGCCAAGCAGGCGGCCCTGACGCATGGTGCCTGGCATATGCATTTGACCGTCTTCGGGGAGATGCTGCCCCATCCCGACAACCGCCTGACCCTGCACCCCAGCAAGAAAGACCGCTGGGGCATCCCGCTGGCCCATCTGGACTGCACCTTGCGCGACAATGAGAAGGCGATGATCGCCCGGGCGCGGGACGAGGCGGCGGACATCCTGCGCGCCGGTGGGTGCGAGGATGTCAGCCCTTACGCCCGCTTCGACACGCCGGTGGGGGCCAAGACCCATGAGATGGGCACGGCCCGCATGGGGCGCGATCCGGCGAGTTCGGTCCTCAATGGATGGAACCAGGCGCATGAGGTGCCCAACCTGTTCGTCACCGATGGTGCCTGCATGGCCTCCACCGGCACGCAGAACCCGTCCTTGACCTACATGGCCCTGACGGCGCGGGCGGCGAACCGCGCGGTGGGGTTGCTGAAGGACGGGGTGATCTGAGGGTGCTGTGAAACGCTGTGCGACATGGGGGCAGGGTTTCAGAGGTCGGGGGTGCCAACTCCGGATGATGTGAAACGTTCTGCGACGTTCGTTCGGTGGTGTTTCAGAGGTGGTTGGGTGCCAGTTCCGAATGATGTGAAACAGAGTGCAACACAAAAACGCGCCTGTTTCAGAGGAGCGGATTGGCCCGCTCTGAAAAGGTATGCCCCGTTACCAGCCACCGTTTCACCGGTGTCTCTCTGGCCAGAACGCAAGAATGCTGTTGATGGTTGGATTTTAGCACGCGGGGATGGAAAAGTCAGCGGTTGGCGCGGTGATGCCTGGAAAGGCGGGCGGCGGGGCCGCCTTCATTCCAGGGTCCAGTCCTCAAGCGCCAGACCGGTCAGGTGAGTGAATGGCTGATCGTTGCTGACCAAGGTGCAGCCCGTAGCGCAGTTCCGCTTCGGTGACAGCGGAGAGGCACAGCGAGGCCATAGGGGTGGTCGTCATCCGCCGACAACAGCCGGATGTTCCCTCAGCAGATGGCTGACGGTGTTGGTGTCCAGCATATAGCGCGTCAATCGTCCAACCCCTGAAAGGGATCGCGGGCCTGGATGCCCTGATTACGGTCGGCAGGGCCGAGGAAATCGGCCGGCATGTCGGCACCTTTCAACGCGGTGAGAAAGCCGGTCCAATCCGCCGGCTTGCGCGACAGGATGACGTCGCCCGTCTCAGGGTCCTGGCGGATGAACACCTCTTTCGCATCGAACCGAAAGGCGGCCGGCAAGCGCACCGCCTGACTGCGGCCATTGGTGAACAGCTTGGCGGTTTGGGTCATGATCCTCGTCTCCCGGCAGGTGGTATCTATCATGATATATGCTGGGTGCAATGTAGCGTGTGGAGCAGGATAGTATTGCCGCTTTGCGAGAGTTTTAAGGCACGGGCTGTGTGACATTCGGCATAGTGACATCAGCTCGCTCTACGCAGATCGACCGCAGGTGCTTTGCAATAGTGGCTGCTTGCGCTTCGATCTGTTCTAGCCGGTTACATAAGTCAGCAATCGACTTCATTAAGTTGTTAACGGCACCTGTGGGCAAGGGTGGGGTGGGGGAATCATCCTGCAAATCTTCACGTACCAGCAGCAGTTCATTTCTGTATCGAACCTCGAACATATCCAGTTGTGACAGGGTGTTCATGAGATTAGGGCCGAAGCTATTCAGGATTGGTACATCTGCATCATCCACTTCCGTTCTGACTTCCGAGCCAGCGAAACGCTCCCCGAAATAGCCGATATTGAGTTGGCCAATGGACAAAAGTGTGGATTCGGTAAGCCGGAGAGAGGCCTTGCGATGGGCGCAGGCCGTTAGCAACAGTTGCATGCGATAGGTGTAACGGCTGGCGACGTCGTACTGCTGCTTGCGGATGGCCCGTGCATGTTCAGCCCTGGCCAGTTCGTCCTCCCGATGTGCTTTAGCATCGCGCTCTTCCTTCGCGCGCAGTGCGATCTGTTGGTTCGACCAGATGACGGCCGCAAAGCCAATCAGTGCTGCAACGATTGAAAATGTTCCGGCGATCAACGACTGATGCCGCGACAGACTGTTCGCGATGGACAGGTCATATATGCTTTGACCGTTCCAAACGATGGCTGTGCACGTCGCCACCAATGCGATGCTAAGAAGAATGATTGCTAGAAAAGGCGATCGGATGAAGCCCCACATCGGAAGTGCCCATAAGCTGTAGAAATGTTCGCAGTTTCTAAATATAGCAGCGGAGCTTGTGGTAGAGAATGCCTATATTATTTGCATGATGGATGCATTCAGAACAGCGGGTTCATGTCACTCTATCTGCCGATCACCCGAACAGCAGAAACCCCGACAGCACCGTAAACCCCAGCCCCAAGACGCGAACCTTCCAGCCCTCGTAAAGCAGGAACTCATCCTGCGCCTTGACGCCAGCAGCGCCTACACCCAACCAGAACAGGCCCATGCCGCCCAGCATGCCGAAGGCGAAGCCCAGGCCGCGTCCTTCCAGGTACCAACCCAACACGCCGCCAGCCAGCATCGCGACCATGCCGCCGATCCAGGCCGATGCGGCGCGTTGTTCGTCAGGGTCTGGGGTCATTCGGCGGCCGGTTGCAGCCACCCGCCCAAATCCACCAGCGCCCGCGACGTGTACGCCTTCTTCCGGTCCTTGCCGTGCAGTTCCTTGCCGTTGGCCTGCCGTTCCGTGATCGGCGGGAACAGGCCGAAATTGACGTTCATCGGCTGGAACGTCTCGGCCTCGGCGCCGCCCGTGATATGGGCCAGGAGGGCGCCCAGCGCCGTGGTGCGCGGGGGCAGGGAGGGCTCGGTGCCCAGCCGGTCGGCAGCGGCGAAGCGGCCGGCCAGCATGCCGACGGCGGCGCTTTCCACATAGCCCTCGCAGCCGGTGATCTGGCCGGCGAAGCGCAGGCGGGGCATGGCCTTCAGGCGCAGGGCACCGTCCAGCAGGCGCGGGGAGTTGATGAAGGTGTTGCGGTGCAGGCCGCCAAGCCTGGCGAACTCGGCATTTTCCAGGCCGGGGATCATGCGGAATACCCGGACCTGTTCGGCATATTTCAGCTTGGTCTGGAACCCGACCAGATTATAGAGCGTGCCCAGGGCGTTATCCTGGCGCAGCTGCACCACGGCGTGGGAACGGCCGCCGGTATGCGGGTTGGTCAGGCCCACGGGCTTCATGGGGCCGTAACGCAATGTGTCGACACCGCGTTCGGCCATCACCTCGATCGGCAGGCAGCCTTCGAAATAGGGGGTGTTCTTCTCCCATTCCTTGAAGTCACCCTTCTCGCCATCGATCAGCGCCTGGATGAAGGCCTGATACTGCTCCTTGTCCATGGCGCAGTTGATATAGTCCTTGCCGGTGCCGCCGGGCCCGACCTTGTCGTAGCGCGACTGGAACCAGGCCTTGGACAGGTCGATGCTGTCGGTATGGATGATGGGGGCGATGGCGTCGAAGAAGCTGAGCTGCTCCTCGCCGGTGAAGGCGCGGATGGCCTCGCCCAGCTTCATGCTGGTCAGCGGGCCGGTGGCGATGATCACGCTGTCCCACTCTTCCGGCGGGATGCCGGCGACCTCTCCGCGTTCCACGGTGACCAGCGGGTGGCTGGTCAGGGTGGCGGTGACATGTTCGGCGAAATGGTCGCGGTCCACGGCCAGCGCCCCGCCGGCCGGTACCTTGTGCGTGTCGGCCGATGTCAGGATCAGCGATCCGCAGCGCCGCATCTCTTCATGCAGCAGGCCGACGGCGTTGAATTCCGCATCGTCGGAGCGGAAGGAGTTGGAACAGACCAGCTCCGCGAAATGCTCCGTCTGATGCGCGTCGGTTTTCACCACCGGGCGCATCTCGTGCAGGATGACGGGGATGCCGGCCTGGGCGATCTGCCAGGCGGCTTCGCTGCCGGCCATGCCGGCGCCGATGACGTGGATGGGTTTGTGCTGGGTCATGGCGCAGGGTTTGGCGCGGCGCGGCGCGGACGTCAAGTGCTGAGGGTGGAATTGTTGTCGGTTGCTCCCTCCATCATCCTTGGAGGAAACCATTTAACCCATTGCCTCTCCATGCTTTCCCCGCGAAGGCGGGGATCCAGGGGCCACAGGCCCGACGGTGGTTCCAAGCGGCCCCTGGGCCCCCGCTTTCGCGGGGGAGGCAGCATTGTGCAAGTGTTGATGTCGGCGTCAGCCGATGAACCCTGGCAAAGTGAGTTGAGTCTGTAGGCGCCCCAGCCTCACCCCAACCGCTGCGGTTCCGGCTCATGCGGCGGGTCGGTGGGGGGCAGTTCGCGGTCGGGCGGGCCGCCGGGCTGGGGGGTGGGCTCCTCGCCGGGGGGCGGGACCTCCGTCTGGTCGGGCGGGGTGGAGCCGGGGAGCGGGGGGACGATGCCCATGATGGTTCTCCTTCGTTGCTGTCCCTGTCTGAACCCGCCGGCGGGGGGATTGTTCCTGTGTATTCGGGCGGCTGGACATTTCCGATATCGGATGTATTGTGCCGGGCCCTGAACGAATCCTGTTGCCATCATGACCGCGATCGCCTTTGCCGATGAGAGAATGCCCTGCCGGGTGAAGCGCCATGTGCGTGAGTTGGTGCGGCTGGCCGTGCCGGTGATCGTGGCGCAGGCGGGCGTGATCACCATGGCGCTGGTCGACACACTGATGGTGGGGCGGTACGACGCGCGGGAGCTGGCCTATTTCGGGCTGGCCAACATACCGGTCGGCGTGATGATCGCGGTGATGATCGGCCTGCTGATGGGGGTGCTGATCCTGTCGGCCCAGGCGGTGGGCCGGGGGGAGGCGCATCTGACGGGCACCATCTGGCGCCGGTCGCTGCCCTATGCCCTGCTGATCGGTGGTGTGATCGGCGTGGGCAGCCTGTGGGGGGAGGAATTCCTGCTGGCCATGGGCCAGACGCCGGAACTGGCGGCGGGCGGCGGGCGGGTGATGTTCATCGTGGCGGCGGGGCTGCCGGCGGCCGGGCTGCATCTGGCCACCAGCCTGTATCTGGAGGGCATGAAACGGCCGATCCCCGGCATGGTGGCCATGCTGATCGGCAATGTCCTGAATGTCGGCCTGTGCTGGCTGCTGGTCTGGGGCCATTGGGGCTTTCCGGCGATGGGCGCGGCGGGGGCGGCCTGGGCCACCACCATCCTGCGCTGGCTGGGGGCCATAGGCCTGATCACCTATGTCTGGTGGCATCCGATGCGCGAGGTGTGGGGCATCCGGGGTGGGTTTGGCCGCTGGTGGCGCGATGCGGGGGAACAGCGCCGGGTGGGCTATGCCGCCGGCCTGTCCAACGGGCTGGAGGGCTCGGCCTTTGCCGCCCTCGGCCTGTTCGCGGGCTGGCTGGGGGCGGCGGCGATGGGGGCGTACACCATCGCGCTCTATCTGACGGCGCTGCCCTTCATGTGCGCGCTGGGGCTGGCATCGGCGACGTCGGTGCGGGTGGGCAATGCGTTCGGTGCGGGCGACCGGCGGGAGACGCGCTTTGCCGGCTGGACGGGGCTGGGCGTGGCGGCGGCGGGGCTGTCGGTTGTCGGGGTGTTCCTGCTGTCCTTCTCCGGCTTCATCGCCGGGCAGTTCAGCCATGATCCGGCGGTGGTGGCGCTGGCGGCACCGCTGCTGGTCATCGCGGCCTGGCTGCTGGTCGCCGATGGCGGGCAGGTGGTGATGGCCCATGCGCTGCGGGCGCGCAACGATACCTGGGTGCCCACGGTGCTGCATTTCTTCAGCTATTACGGGGTGATGATCCCCGTGGCCTGGCTGCTGGCCTTCAAGGCGGGCTATGGGGTGACGGGGCTTTATGGCGGCATCTTCATTGCCAGCTTCGTGTCGGTGACGTTCCTGACCACGCGGTTCTGGTGGCTGTCGCGCAAGGGATGAGGTGGGGAGACAGCGTCCAAGCCCGTTTCGTTGTTCGCACCCGCGAATGATGCTACAAGGGCGTCCTTGTGACCCGTAATGACGAGTTCCGCTCGGTGACTTCCACGCCCGCTCTGCCGTCCGATATCACGCCCATCACCATCGAAGATGAGATGCGGCGATCCTATCTCGATTACGCGATGAGCGTGATCGTCAGCCGGGCCCTGCCGGATGTGCGCGACGGGCTGAAACCCGTGCATCGCCGCATCCTGTTCGCCATGAAGGAAGGCGGGTACGACAGCACTAAGCCTTACAAGAAGTCGGCGCGTATCGTCGGCGACGTGATGGGTAAGTACCATCCGCATGGCGACAGCGCGATCTATGACGCCATGGTCCGCATGGCGCAGGATTTCTCCATGCGCCTGCCGCTGATCGATGGTCAGGGCAATTACGGCTCCATGGATGGCGACGCCGCGGCGGCCATGCGTTACACCGAGGCCCGTCTGGCCAAGGTGGCGGAATTCATGCTGGACGATATCGACAAGGAAACCGTCGATTTCCAGCCGAACTATGACGAGTCGGAAGAAGAGCCGACGGTTCTGCCTGCCAAGTTCCCCAATTTGCTGGTCAATGGCGCCGGCGGCATCGCCGTGGGCATGGCCACCAACATCCCGCCCCATAATCTGGGCGAGGTGATCGATGCCTGCCTGGCCTATATCGACAATCCCGACATCTCCATCGATGAACTGATCGAGATCGTTCCGGGTCCGGATTTTCCCACCGGTGCGCTGATCCTGGGCCGGTCGGGCATCCGCTCGGCCTTCCACACGGGCCGTGGCAGCGTGATCATGCGCGCCAAGACGGAGGTGGAGGAGATCCGCAAGGATCGCTGGGCCATCGTCGCCACCGAGATCCCGTTCCAGGTCAACAAGAGCAAGCTGCTGGAACGCATCGCCGAATGCGTGAACGAGAAGCTGGTCGAGGGCATCAGCGATGTCCGCGACGAGTCGGACCGCGACGGCGTGCGCGTGGTGGTGGAACTGAAGCGCGACGCCGTGCCCGAGGTGGTGCTGGCGCAGCTGTTCCGCCATACGGCGCTGCAGACCAGTTTCGGCGTGAATACCCTGGCACTGAATGGCGGCCGGCCGGAGCTGATGGACCTGAAGACCATCATCGCCGCCTTCGTCCGCTTCCGCGAGCAGGTGGTGACGCGGCGCACGGAGTTCGAGCTGGGCAAGGCGCGTGAACGCGCCCATATCCTGGTCGGCTTGGCGGTTGCGGTTGCCAACCTGGACGACATGATCGCGCTCATCCGCAGCGCGCCCGATCCGCAGACGGCGCGCGAGCAGATGATGGCCCGCGACTGGCCCGCCGCCGATGTGGCCCCGCTGATCGCGCTGATCGATGAGCCGGGGCGTGGCCTGTCGGAGGCCGGTGCCTACCGCGTGTCGGAAGCCCAGGCCCGCGCCATCCTGGACCTGCGCCTGCACCGCCTGACCGGGCTGGAGCGCGACAAGATCGGCGACGAGCTGACCGGCGTCACCGACCAGATCAAGAATTTCCTGGCCATCCTGGCCGATCGTTTCCTGTTGCTGGACGTGATCCGCAACGAGCTGGGCGAGATGAAGGCCCGTTTCGCCACGCCGCGCCGCACCCAGATCGAGGAATCGGAGTTCGAGTCCGATATCGAGGATCTGATCCAGCGCGAGGACATGGTCGTCATCGTCACCCAGGGCGGCTATATCAAGCGCGTGCCGCTGTCCACCTACCGGGCGCAGGCACGCGGCGGCAAGGGCCGCTCGGGCATGCAGCTGAAGGCGGAGGATCAGGTCTCCGACCTGTTCGTGTCGAACACCCATACGCCGATGCTGTTCTTCACCAGCCGCGGCATCGTGCACAAGCTGAAGGTCTGGCGTCTGCCGCAGGGCACGCCGCAGACGCGCGGCAAGGCCCTGGTCAACCTGCTGCCGCTGGAGGAAGGGGAGACCATCTCCACCGTCATGCCGATGCCGGAGGATGAGGGTACCTGGGGCGATCTGGAGATCGTGTTCGCCACGTCCAAGGGCGGCATCCGTCGCAACAAGCTGTCGGACTTCCAGAATATCCGCGCCAACGGCCTGATCGCCATGAAGCTGGAGGAGGAGGGGGAGACACTGATTTCCGTCCGCACCTGCACCGATCAGGATGATGTGCTGCTTTCCACGCACCTTGGGCGCTGCATCCGCTTCCCGGTGACGGAGGTCCGCGTGTTCAGCGGCCGTACGTCCACCGGTGTGCGTGGCATCCGGCTGGGCGGCGGCGATGCGGTGATCGGCATGTCGATCCTGCACCATACCGATTACAGCATGGAAGAACGTGCCGCCTATCTGAAGCAGGCGCGCGAGCTGCGCCGGGCGGAAGGTGAGGATACGGACGACGCGGTGGATGTGGATGCCGAGCCGGTGGGCGAGGCGACCCTGTCGGCCGAACAGTTCGCCGAGATGCAGGCGCGGGAGGAGATGATCCTGACCGTGTCCGAGCAGGGCTTCGGCAAGCGCACCTCGGCCTATGAATACCGGCTGACCGGTCGTGGCGGTCAGGGCATCTGGAACATGGATATGGGCGACCGCAACAAGGCCATCGCGGCCGTCTTCCCCATCCATGAGAGCGACCAGCTGATGATGGTCAGCGATGGTGGCCAGGTCATCCGCATGCCCGTGCACGACATCCGCCTGACGGGCCGCAAGAGCAAGGGCGTCACCCTGTTCCGCCTGTCGGGCGAGGAGAAGGTGGTGTCCGTGGCCCGGCTGGAGGATGACGGTTCGGAAGCGGACGGTGCGGCCGGCGAGGCCGTGCCCGAGTAACGATGCGAGCGACCGCCCGGGGCAAGAGACCCCCGGGCGGTTCCGGTACAAGTCTTCGGGCCATGGACCCGGGACGGCCGGTGCGAAGCCTAGAGAGGGGAAGAGAGGATCATGGCGGGATCGCGTATCGGCGTGTATCCGGGGACATTCGACCCGATTACCAACGGCCATTTAGACATCATCCAGCGCGCCGCCCGCATGGTGGATCATCTGATCGTGGGCGTGGCCAGCAATGCCGGCAAGGGCCCCCTCTACAGCACCGGGGAACGCGTGGCTCTGGTGGCGGGGGAACTGGCGACGCTGAACCAGCAGGGGTTCAGCGTGGAGGTGCGGCCCTTCGACAAGCTGCTGATGAAATTCGCGGTGGATTGCGGGGCCAGCGTCATCATCCGCGGCCTGCGCGCCGTGTCGGACTTCGAATACGAATTCCAGATGGCCGGCATGAACGCGCGCCTGAATCCGGCGGTCGATACGGTCTTCCTGATGGCGTCGGACAAGCACCAGTTCATCTCCTCGCGCTTCGTGAAGGAGATCGGGCGGTTGGGCGGCGATATCAGCCAGTTCGTCAGCCCGCGCGTGGCTAGCAGCCTCCAGGCTCGTTTCGATGCCGAAAAGGCAACGAGCCCGTCTTGAAGCCTTGCGTGGAATAGGGGTGCGGTGCCGCATTCCCGCTGTTGACGAGGGGCGCCTGCTTCCCTATGGTGCGCGCCACCTCGCGGGTAAGATTCCGTAGCTCAGTCGGTAGAGCACGTGACTTTTAATCATGGGGTCGTGGGTTCGAATCCCACCGGAATCACCATTCCGCCCGCATGGACATGACAAGGCCCGGATGTTTTCCGGGCCTTTTCGTTTGCGGCCTTGCAGCGGCGGCAACCGACTGAATCCCATATCTGAATGGTCATATCCGCATGGACCCACGCCGGTGATTGCGTTGAACCGGCGGTCCCGAACATAATCGCCGTACGGAAACCTTCCACCGTCGATGGCGCCCTGGCGTAGGGCGCGAGGGGCGGAGGGTTCCGCTTCTCTTGGTGGACGGACGCACCTGTGCTGAGCCCTTGGTACCGTATCCAGGAAGACGAGACGATCAGGGCGGCGCAGTCGGCGGCCTTCGTGCGGCAATTGCCGATGATCATCCTGGGCAACCTGCTGGGTGCCTGGATCGGCGCCGTGGTGCTGAAGGACCATTTCACACTGCTGGAACTGCTGCCGCTGCTGGCCGGTGTGCCGCTGCTGATGCTGCCCGCCATCCGCGGCCTGTGGCGCAGCCGCAGCCGCCGGCCCACGCGCGGGGCGTCGCGGCGGCGCATCCGGGCGATCATCATCAGTTCCGCCATCATGGGCCTCTATTGGGGCGGCATGATGCTGTTCTACCTGTTCCAGGCGCCGTCGGCGGCCAAGGCGCTGCTGCTGGGCGGCTGTGCCTTCCTGGCGGTGGGTGCGAATGCGGCACTTTCCGTCGTTCCGCAGGCCTGTCTGGCCTATGCGGCCCCGATGATGGGGGCCGCCCTGGTGCTGAGCATCGCCGACCGGCAGGACCCGCTCTGGCTGGGCATGACCTTGCTGATGGGGCTGATGACCCTGGGGCAGATCCTGTTCCTGCGCGGCAATTGGGAAGGGTTCCGCACCCTGCGCTGGGGTGAGGAACGCATGGCCGCCGCCCAGCGCGTGGCCAACCTGGCCTGGCTGGTGGAGGATATCGACGGCGGCAGCTGCGAGATATCGGGCAATCTGCCCCGGCTGATGGGCCTGACGGTGCTGGAGACCTTGCGGTCGGACAAGCTGCCATCGCTGATCGCCGGCCGGATGGAGGCGGGGGCGGAGGGTGAACCGTTGCGCACCGCCGACGGCGTGGTCAACCGGCTGTGCCGCCTGGCCCTGCCTGACGGGACGCGGCGCTGGATTCGCGAGGAAAGCGCGCCGGTCCTGAACGACAATGGCCGCGTCGTGCAATGGGTCCGCACGTTCCAGGACGTCACCCCGCTGGAGGAAGCGCGGGAGACGGCCCGTTCGCGCGAGGCGATGCTGGCCACGGTGCTGGACACGGTGGATCAGGGGATCATCGCGTTTGACGCCGACCTGCGTGTCCTGGCCTTCAATACCCGCTTCGTCTCCATGCATGGACTGCCGCCCGGCCTGTGCCGGCCGGGGGCGGCGGTACGTGAGCTGATCCGCTGGAAGGCGCTGCGCGAGGAATATGGCCCCGTGCCGCCGGGTGGCGTGGAGTTCCTGGTGGATGAGAGGCTGGCCGTCAACGACCAGAATGCGCCGCACCGGTTCGAACTGAGGCGGCCGGACGGGTCGGTGCTGGAGGTGCATGGCAACCCCATGCCGGGCGGCGGATTCGTGACGTCATATTCCGACGTCACCGAGGCGCGCCAGCGCGAGGAGGAGCAGAAGCGGCTGGCCGAGGCGCTGGGCGAGGCCAAGCTGGCCGCCGAGGCCGCCAGCCGCGCCAAGTCGGAATTCCTGGCCAATATGAGCCATGAGATCCGCACCCCGATGAATGCCGTGATCGGCATGAGCTATCTGGCGCTGCGCACCGAGGTGCCGCCCAAGGCGCGCGAATATCTGCTGCGGATCGAGGAGGCGGGCAAGTCGCTGCTGGGCATCATCAACAGTGTCCTGGACCTGTCGAAGATCGAGGCGGGCCGCGTCAATATCGAATGCGTGGATTTCCTGCTGGACGAGTTGCTGGACGGCATCACCTCGCTGCATGGCGACGAGGCGCGGCGCAAGGGGCTGCAATTCATCCTGCGCCGGCCCACGGGCACGCCGCGCGTGCTGCTGGGCGATCCGCTGCGCCTGACCCAGGTGATCAGCAACCTGGTGGCCAACGCCCTGAAATTCACCCATGAGGGGGGCGTTACCCTCACCGTCGGGTTCGAGGCGGTGGAGAACGAGGCGCTGCGCCTGTCGGTGCAGGTGGAGGATACGGGCATCGGCATGAGTGCGGACCAGATGGAACGGCTGTTCGTCAGCTTCTCCCAGGCCGACACCTCCACCACCCGCCGCTATGGCGGCACCGGCCTGGGCCTGGCCATCAGCCGGCAACTGGTGGAGATGATGGGCGGCGCCATCAGCGTGGAGAGCCGGGTGGGCGAGGGCAGCCGCTTCCATTTCAGCCTGCCGCTGCGCTGGCGCCCGGCGGCGGCCGGCGAGCATGCGCATGGCGATGTCGACCTGACGGGCCGGCGCGCCCTGCTGGTCGATGACAGCGCGCTGGCCATCGACGTGCTGACCACCATGCTGGACCAGTACGGGCTGCAGGTGGACGGCGTGCGCACGGTGGACGAGGCGCTGGCCTGTCTGCGCCAGGCCGAGGCGAGGGAGGCGCATTACGACCTGGTCATCACCGATTGGCGCATGCCGGGTGCCGACGGTCTGGATCTGTGCCGCAGCATCATGGCCGCCGCCGCTGTGCCGCCGCCGCTGTTGATGGTGTCCGCCTATGACGTGGACGAACTGGCCGCCCTGACGGCGGGCACGCCGGTGCGCCAGATCCTGGCCAAGCCGGTGACGCCGGTGGCCCTACGCGAGGCGTTGCGCCAAGCCTTCGGCCATGCGCGGGGACCCGGCGGCTTCGGCGCCACGCCGGAGGAACGGCTGGCATCCGTGGCGGGGGCGGAGATATTGCTGGTGGAGGATAATCCGCTGAACCAGCAGGTGGCGCTGGACATGCTGCATCGCTGGGGCATGAACGTCACCCTGGCCGAGGATGGCAGCCAGGCCGCCGACAAGGTGCGGGCCAAGCGCTTCGACCTGGTGCTGATGGATATCCAGATGCCGGTGATGGACGGGTACCAGGCCACCCGCGCCATCCGGGAGGAGGCCTTGGCCATTTCCGGAGCGCCGCGCGTGCCCATCCTGGCCATGACGGCGCATGCGCTGCAGAGCGACCGCCAGCGCTGCCGCGAGGCCGGCATGGACGGGCATGTCACCAAGCCGGTGGTGGTGGAGGAACTGGTGGAGGCGTTGCTGGCCTGGCTGCCGCGCCGGAACATGCCGGGGGCGGGGCAGAAACCCGCCGCGCCGGGAGCCAGGCCGTTGCCGCCCTTCCTGCGCGACCTGCCGCCACTGCTGGATGTGGGGGACGCGCTGAAGCGGGCGGGGGGCAATCCCGATCTGCTGCTGCGGCTGCTGGACGGGTTCGCCCGCCAGCAGGGCCGGGACTTCCCGCATCTGCGCGCCGCGATCCAGGGCGGGGATATCGCCAAGGCGCTGCCCATCCTGCACGCCCTGGCCGGAACATCGGCCAGCATCGGCGCCGCCGACCTGGGCGAGACCGCCCGCGACGTGGAAAGCCGGGCACGCGAGGGGGAGGCGGGTTGGGCCGATGCCGCCGATACCATGCTGGACCGGCTGTCATCCATCCTGGCCAGGCTGGCGCAACGGCCGGCGCCGGAGGTAGCCCCCCCTGCGGCTCCGGCTGCCGCCGACGGCCAGCACCTGCTGGTCGTGGATGACAGCGACCTGAACCTGGCGCTGGTGGGCAGCCTGTTGAAGCGGGCTGGCTACCGCATCACCCAGGCGGCTTCGGGGCAGGATGCGGTGGATGCCGTGGCGGACATCGCTTTCGACGCGGTGCTGATGGATGTGCAGATGCCGGGCATGGACGGGATGGAGGCGACGCGCCGCATCCGGGCGCTGCCAGGTGCCGCCCGCGACGTCCGCATCATCGCCATGACGGCGGAGGATCGCGGCCGTACCTGGCCGGTGCTGGCGGCGGCGGGCATGGACGGGTTCATCGGCAAGCCCTTCACCGCGGCGTCGCTGGTCGCGGATGTGAAGGCGATACTGGCGGCACCGGTGGAGCAGGTGTGAACGCCGTCATGACGGGTCGGACGCCGTCAGCGATGGCGGGCACAGCACGATGCACAGGCCGGCATTGTCGGACAGCAAGGTGCGTTCCAGGGTGAAGCCGGCATTGCGCAAACGGTCCAGCAGGGCCTGCTGGCCCTCCCGGTCGCGCAGCACGCCGAAGGTCCGCAGATTGATTATGACGCGGTCGAACAGGAAGAACATGCGCAGGATGGCGTCGGCATGTTGTGCCGTCAGCCCGTTCACGATGTCGGTGCAAACCAGCAGGCGTCGCCCGCCCCCTGACAGCATCCCCCCATCGAAGGCGAAGGGGAACAGGCCGGAAATGAAGCGGACCCGTGATGCGGCATCGGGCCAGGCGGCCAGCGCCGGCCCGGTCAGGTCCTGGGCGGCGGCGTGCCGCCGGTTGTTGCACTCGTACCCCGTCACGCGCAGCCCGCAGGCGGCCAGCAGCCAGCAGAGGGGGCCCAGGCCGCTGCCCACCTCCACCACCATGTCCCCGGCCCCGGCGGTTTCGACCAGATAGCGGGCCATGGCCGTGTGGACGCGGTTGAACAGGCTACGCTTGTCGACCTGCCCGCGATAGAAATCGCCCGCCGCCTCTCCGGCATCGGGATCTTGCGCCAGCCATGCCTGCATGGCGGCAAGGCCGGCCTGTTCGACCTGGTGCTGGCGCAATTCCAGATGATGGATGCGCTGTTCCCCATCCATCGGTTCGTCATCAAGGGCGGGGGATGAGGGCATCCGCGTGACCGATGCCTCCGGCGGCAGGCCGGCGGCCCAGGCGGGGCGCGCGCCGCCATAGGCCATGACAAGGTTGCGCAGCCCCCCGCGCCCGCCGATCACCGCCTCCGACCCGATCTCCGGTCCCAGCACGGCGCGGATGTCGGCGGGGGTCAGCGTGGCGGTGCCATCGGTGAAATCGGGCGATTGCCGGTGATGTTCCAGTACCACCAGCCGGTCGCAGGCGGCCGCCGCCAGCGGCAATATCCGGTTGAATACGTCGATGGGGCTGCCATAGCCATGCAGCAGGTGCAGGAAGATGGCGGGAACACGGGACGGTGGTGGCCCTTCAGCCAGAAAGCGCGCCAATGGCACGGTGCGCAGGCCGGGCAGGGTGGAGGGCGTTTCGTCCCGCGCGGTGATGTGCAGCCCGTCGGCCCCGTCCAGCCATCGCGCCACGGCGCGGAAGGACAGGACATGGTCGGTAAAGCGTTTCCAACCCGGCCGGCGGTTGCTGCGCACCTGTGGCGGCAGGGGCCGGCGGCCGCGCTGGTCCATCATGATGCGCAGGTCGAGCGGGCCGCAGCCCAGTTCCACCAGCCGCTGCCAGAGCGCTCCCAAGGGCGGGTGGCGCCGCACGAATCCGGGATTGAACAGGTTGGACGCCCAGAGCACCGTCGGCTCGTAGCGCCAGCGCATCAGGGCGGGTTCCAGCATCGTGGCCGCATCGCCGCACAGGAACGACAAAGGCAGCGTGGCCAGCAGGGTGCGCATCCGGGTGAAGCTGTCCTCGCTGCCCAGGAAACCCTGGCCATATCCCAGGCCGAAAACCGCCGGTCCGGTGGTGTCGTGGCTGTCCGGTAAAGGCAGCAGGGTCAGCAGATAGCGGTCGAACCCGCCCATCACCGCCGCATCGATGCGCAACCCATCGGCGGTGATGCTGGCATTCAGCCCGTACCGGTCGCGAAAGGCGGTACCATCGAAACAGGCCAGCGACCAGAAATGCCGTTCGCGTTCGCCATGCAGGGCCGCATCCAGCGGGGTGCCGGCGCTGTTGGTATCGTCGAACGATGCCTGGTCCAGCGCCTCCCACGCCGCCGCGGGGGCGTGCAGGCACAGCAACCGCGACAGGAAATCCCGCCGGTCGGCGCTCTGTGCGATCAACGCGATGATGCGGCGCAGATGTTCCACCTGTGCCGGATTGATATCCAGGAACAGCACCTGCCGGATGGGCATGCGCAGGGACAGGCCATGCAGCACATCCAGTGCCCGGCCATTGGCGATGGCGACGAGGGAGACCGGCTCGCATCCCGGTTCGACATCGAACAGGGCCACGTCATTGCTGCTGAAATAATAGCCCTGGTCGTGGGACGGTGTTTCCGCCTGCTGCGCTATTGCTTCCGTCATTTACGGATGCGATCCCCGCCTTTGAGTCTGAACGGCGGCGGCACGATAGATCAGCCGTGCCGGTAATGGGAAGTCGCAACCGGTTTCAGCGCAGGGCCGCCACCGGCACCCGTGTCACCTGCACATCCTCCTTGTTGGTGGTGTAGGCGACATAGAGATGGCCGTTCCAGACGAGGCTCTTGGGATAATGGAAGCCCGGCCGCTTGTACCGGCCGGCGAAGCGCAGCGGCTGCAGGTCGGCCGTGCCGCGCAGCAGGAAGGCGCGGGTGAACAGCTTGCCGTCGGTGGACAGGGTCAGGGCTAGCGGGATACGCGCCTTGTCATGGCTGACGGCGGTGGCCAGGAAGGCGGTGCCGTCGGGCAGGTTGCCGGCACTCTGCTTGGCCCGTGCATCGGGCATGTCGGTCAAAGTGGGCTGTGACCAGCTTTCCCCGCCATCGCAGCTTTCCGAGGCGAGCGTGCGGAAGCTTTCGGCCTGATCGCGGAACACCATGGTGGCGCAGGCGCCGTGAAGGAACAGGCTGGGTTCCAGTTCGCGGCTGACCCGCCCCTCATGCGGCAAATTTTCGAACCTTCCGCGCACCCAGCCGGACACGGCCAGCGGGTCGTCGGTGTAGAAGGGGGCGACGATCATGCCCGGCCGTTGATGGAAGGCGGTGATGATGCGCCCGCCGGGCAGGGCGTGCGGGTCCTGTTCGATGATGCCCTCGACCGGCTTGCCATCCTGGCCCATGACGCGGCGGGGCGGGGACCAGTTTTCCCCATCCTCGCTGATCCGGTATTCGGCATAGCCGCCATCGCCGGACTGGAAGCCGGTGGGCCAGACATTGGTGAAGGCGACCAGCCTTTGCCCGTCCGTCCACCAGCCGCCGTTGGACCGCATCTGTCCCGGCACGGTGGCCGGCGGCGACAGGATGGCGGGCGGGGTCCAGGTCCTGCCGCCATCATCGCTGTGGCTGTGGGCGATCCAGGTGTCCAGCGTATCCTCATCGCGCTGCGACACCTGCCATTGCGCATGGAGGCGGCCGTTGAATGCCACCAGCACGACGCCGTTATGGAACAGGTCGCTGCCGGCGCTGGGGGCATGGATGGTGAAGGTTTCGGTACCGGGTGCCGGCTTCAGGCCCAGATCGCCGGGTCGGGTGGCATCGAACAGGCCGGGGGCGACGGCGAAGGGCGCTTCCTGCGCTGTGGTGGACACCGGTGTCATCAGGCCGAGGGCCAGCAGCAGGGGGATGAGGCGGCTTTGCATCAGGCATTGTCCTGGTGATGGCCGCCATCGGTCACGCGGCGGCGGAGATTGCCCACGGTTTGGGGAGAGACACCGACGCGGCGTGCGATCTCCCGGTCGGGCAGGGCGGCCATGGCGGGATCGGCCAGGATGCGGATCACTTCCTCCCGCCGTTCCGAGGCGGTGCGGAAATGGCTGGGCTGCCCGCCATCGGCGTCGTTGCCGTCCTGACCGCGGGCGGCGCGGTCCAGCCCGGCCAAGTGGCGCAGGTCGGCCAGGATCGCCGCCTCGACCCAGCTGCCGCGCCCGCTATGCGCGCGCCAATATTCGGCGCGGGCCAGCGCGTCCTGGATATTGGCGGCGCGCAGCCCATGTTCGACCAGCCGGCGGATGGCGATGGCGCGGGCATAGGCCGGCAGGTCCAGATGCAGGGTGGGGTCGACATCGTCGGCCACAACCTGCCCGTCCATGCCGCGCATCGATGCGATCTCCGCCCCCCGCCGTTCCCAATATTCCAGTTCCGCCATGGCGCCGGCGACACTGGTTGGCAGGGAATAGGCGGTTTCCACCGCGCGGCGGATTTCCGGCGGCATGTGGCGCGGCAGGCTGGCGCTGGTCCAGCCAGACAGGCTGCGCGTCCAGCGCTCATTGGGGGCATCCTGGGCCACCGACCAGCGGGCCACGGCGGTGCGCAGCAGCTTTTCCCGCGAACAGGGCGCTAGCACCGCATCGCGCCCGCCATGGCGGCCCAGCACCACCTGCGGATCGGGGATACCGGTGCGTGTCCGCCGGCCCCGGAAGTCGGGACGGGGCGGCGGGGCGGCGGTCGGGGCGGGAGCGGGGGACGGAGGAGGGGAAGGCGGTGGGGCAGGGGCCGGTGGCGGGGCCGGTGGGGCGGGCGTACCCGTCTCCATCAGCATGGTGGCCAGGTCGGCGAAGCGCTTGCCATCACGGGCCAGCAGGCGCCGCGCGCTTTCAATGGCGGCCGCCGCCTCGCCCTCGTTCGAGCTGTCGACCAGGGCCAGCACCTTGCCCAGTTTCACCAGATCCAGCATGCGCCAACCGTCCATATTGGACGGCCAGCATAGCAGTCTCGGCCTTCAAGTCCAGTGCGGCGGCACATCCCGATGGTCAGGCGGTAAGTAGCGCTATCACCACTGCAAGCAGCATGACATACGCGCGTAATCGAACTGGTGTATTAACGGGAAACCGGTGGAAAACCGGGCTCTCATTGCCCATCGGTTGTGTGGGTGACCGGGATGGGAAGATCAAGGACGGGTGGCTCTGGTTTGGCCCCCACCTATCCATGATTTGCCGGCGGTGGTGAAAAACCGCTGCGCGTGGCGGTGCAATCAATTGCTGCGCTTGCCCCGATGGTGGTAGCAATAAGGCGGGCCGGGCATGCCTGCCGCGTGGGGCGGACGGACCGGTAGCGGCTCGACAAGGGAATGGTGCGGCATCTTGCACGAAATGGGGAACATTCCGGGTCTGTCCGAGGGGGATTACGCCGCCCTTTACGACCGAATCGCACAGTCGCCGCAAGGTCTTGCCTTCCTGCGTGAGCATGCGCGCCGAGCGGGCGAGGCGGGCCAGACGCGGGTGGAAGCGGCGATGCGCGACCTGCGCATCCTGTTCGAAAGCCAGACGGGCCTGTTGCAGACGTCCGGCCGGGCCGAGGTTCTGCGCAGCGAGCTGATGGAGATGGCGGCGTCGATCGAACAGGCGCGGCGCGAGATCGCGGCCCTGCGGCCCAAGGATTCCTCCAACAACCGCCTGGATATCGCCACGAACGAGCTGGACGCCATCGTCTCCACCACGGAGCGCGCGTCGATCGACATCCTGCAATCGGCCGAGCGGCTGATGGAGGTGGCGGGACGGCTGAAGCGCTTAGGTGCCGATGCCGATCTGGTCGCCGATATCGAGAACGAGGTCACCAATATCTTCACCGCCTGTTCGTTCCAGGACCTGACGGGGCAGCGGACCAGCAAGGTGGTGAATGCGCTGCGCTATGTCGAACAGCGCGTCAATGCCATGATCTCCATCTGGAATATCGACAGCGTCAAGGCGGCCCCGCCGGACGGCCCCGTCGATACCCGCCCCGACGCCCATCTGCTGGGCGGTCCGCGCGACGATGGCGTGAACCAGAGCGATGTGGATGCGTTGCTGTCCGGTGCCGCGCCTGCGCCGCGTGCCCCGGCACCGCCGCCGCCGCCCAAGAAACAGGCTCCGGCGTCTGCCGCGGCGGACGAAGAGCCGCCGAACCCGCTGGACCAATCCGAAATCGACAATCTGTTCGACTGACTTAACGGAGACTTGCGATGGACTACACCGTCCACACCGCCGCTGATGGGTTGCGCGTCACCCTGTCGGGCCGTATGACGCTGATCGACCATGAAAAGTTCCGCAACGTCGTTGATGCGATCGAGAAGGCGGAAGGGACGGTCTGCATCTTCGACCTGACGAAGCTGGAATTCGTCGACAGTTCGGGGCTGGGCATGTTCCTGATCGCCCGCGACGTGGCCATGCCCAAGAAGATGGAGATCGAGCTGTTCGGCGCGCAGGAATCGGTGAAACGCATCCTGCAGATCGCCAAGTTCCAGACCCTGTTCCGCGTCACGCCCTGATCCAGGGGCCGCCGCCATGGTGTCCACCGCCCCGCACCCCGCTGCCGGCCCGCCGCCGTCCATCGGCGGGGAGGTGGCGTCCGGCCTGTTGCGCCGGCTGGTCATGTCCCATGGGCTGATCCAGGCCGATTGGGCGGTGGAGGCGGCCGAGGCAGGCACCCTGACCGCCGCCCCCGCCATCCTGGTCACGCTGCGCGGCAGCACGCGGGAGATGGAGGCGGCCCTGGCGCTGGGGGCCTGCGCCTATGTCGAACTGGGTGATGACGGGGAATTGCCGCCCGGCCTTCTGCCGCTGCTGGCGGGTCCGCCCGGCCTGCACCTGTCGCTGTCTACCGTCACCAGCTTCAGCCTGGACATGGCCCCGCTGCTTTGCACCACGCTGGTGGCGCGTGGCTGGCTGGACCCGCACCGGCGGTCGGATGCGGAAATCTGCCTGCATGAGGCGGTCAGCAACGCCATTGTCCATGGCAATCTGGACATCCATCATGGCCCTTCGGCCGATGCCGGTGCCTTTGACGGTTTCTTCCGCGCCGTGCAGGACAGGCTGGCCGACCGCGCCCATGCCAGCCGGCGGGTGACGGTGGAGGCGGTGGCCGGGGCGGATGAACTGTGCCTGCGCATCAAGGATGAGGGGCGGGGCCATCCCGGCCATGTGCCGGCCAGCATCGAGAAGCTGGAGGCGAAATCCGGACGCGGTATCCGCATCATGGGGGAAATGGCCGATCGCGTGTCCTTCACTGATGCCGGCCGCACCGCCAACCTGTATTTCCGCCGATGAGCGAGGCCGGCACGATCCCATCCGGCCAGGGGCCGAACCGCATCAGCTTCGCCGATTGCCGCGTCCTGATCGTCGATGACAGCCGCTTCAACCGGGAAATCCTGTCGCGCTTCATGCATTGGGTCGGTATCGGCAAGGTCGATTTCGCCGCCGACGGGGAGGAGGGGCTGGCCCGGCTGCGGGCCACCAGTTACGACCTTGTCGTGCTGGATATCGGCATGCCGGTGCTGGACGGGCTGAGCCTGTGCCGCCGCATCCGGGAGGAGCCGGCCTGGGCCGACCTGCCCGTGCTGATGCAGACATCGGCGGCCAACGACCCGGCCGGGGTGAAATGTTTCGAGGCCGGGGCCAGCGACATCATCACCAAGCCGATCAATCCCGGCGAATGCATGGCGCGCGTCCGCCTGCATCTGGAAAAGCAGTTCTTTTTCCGAAACCTGTCGGATTTCCACCGCCGCCTGCAAAGCGACCTGAAGCTGGCGCGGTCGATGCAGACCTCGCTGATCCCGGCGGCGCGGGTGATCGCGGCGGCCGGTGCCCGGCACAATCTGTCGATCGAAGGGCATTTCGAGCCGTCGGACGAGCTGGGGGGCGATTTCTGGACCCTGTTCGACCTGGGCGACGATCAACTGGGCCTGATGTCGGCGGATTTTTCCGGCCATGGCATATCGGCGGCCATCAACACCTTCCGCTTCCATACGCTGATCGAGCGTATTCCGCCCAACGGGCTGGAACCGGCGGAATGGCTGACCATGCTGAATCGGCCGCTGAAGGATCTGCTGCCGGTCGGGCAGTTCGCCACCTGCTTCTATGGCATCATCGACAGCCGGCTTGGCACCTTGTCCTATGCCGCCGCCGGCGCGCCCAGCCCGATGCTGTTCCATAACGGCCAGGTGACGATGCTGGATGCCAGCGGCCTGATGCTGGGCGTGACCAACAACCCGTCCTTCACGGCCGACACGGTGCCGTTTCCGCGCGGCGCCTCGCTGCTGGTCTATTCCGATGCGATGACGGAGGCCGATGACCAGGCCGGGCACCTGATCGGGGAGGATGGATTGCTGCGTCTGGTTCGGCAATGTTTCCCCGGAGGCGAGAACAGGCTTGCGCGATTGCTCGCCTCCTTCGACACTATGGCGGCGCGGCCGTTGGCCGACGACCTGACGGCCATTTGCATCAGCAGGGTGTGACCATGCCTGTGATGTCTCCCATCGATTGGATAAAGGGCCTGTTCAAGCCCAACCGCCGGCGTTTCGACCGGCATGCGGTGCAGTTCGGCATCCGCCTGCAGGCGGGTGGCCAGACCTACGACTGCGATATGCGCGACGTTTCCCCGTCGGGCGCCTTGCTGGTGGACGCACCCAACCTGCCGATCGGCACCATGACCGTGCTGGAAATCCCGCAGATCGCGCTGTCCACCGATGCCCGTGTGGTGCGGCGGACGGAACTGGGAATCGGCATCGAGTTCTCCCGCGACGGGGTCGGTGCCATCGTCGCCGGCTGGGCCAAGGGGTTGAGCCCCGTCCCGGAGTAAAGGCAGGTATGGGAGGGTTACGCCGGCAAGTCTTGCGTCGGCGTGGCCGGCGGTCCATGTCCTATGGTCTTTACCCCTGACGGAAACCGATCTTGGCCCTGACCACCGATGCCGCCCCGAAAAAGGCCACCCGGACCCGCGCCCTGCTCGGCCGGTTATCGGCGGCCTATCTGGGGCCCTACAAATCCAAGCTGGCGGTGGCCTTGCTGCTGATGGCGCTGGAAGCGGCGGGGACGGGGGCGGTGGCCTGGGGGTTCCAGCCGCTGCTGGACCGGGCGTTCCAGCCGGACAATCACGGTTTCCTGCTGCCGTTCGCCGCCCTGATCATGGCGGCCTTCGTGGTGCGCGGCACGGCGGCCTATGGCCATTCGGTGCTGGTCAACCATGTAGGCCAGCGCATCGTAGCCCGCATCCAGGGCCAGGTCTATGGCCACCTGATCCGATCCGACCTGGCCTATCTGCACGGGCGCGCGTCGGGGCAGTGGATTTCGCATCTGGTCAATGACGTGAACCAGATGCGGCTGGCCGTGTCGGAATGCCTGACCGGGGCGGTCAATCACGGGCTGACGCTGGTCGTGCTGGTCTGCATGATGTTCTATCAGGATTGGCGCCTGGGCCTGATCGCCTTCACCGTGTTCCCGGTCTCGGGCTGGTTCCTGGGGCGCCTGGGCAAGCGGCTGCGCCGCATCGCCGCCAGCCAGCAGACGGAGCTGGGCAATTTCTCCGCCGTGCTGGGCCAGACCTTCCAGGGCGCGCGCCATGTGAAGGCCTATGGCATGGAGGCGTATGAGGAGGCGCGCGTCGGTGGCACCATCGACCGGCTGCGCAAGCTGACGGCGAAAAGCTATCGCACCGGCGCCTCCATGCTGCCCATCAACGAGATTTTCAGCGGTGCCGCCGTGGTCGGCGTCATCGTCTATGGCGGTCTGGCCATCGCAGACGGCACGCGCACGGCCGGCCAGCTGGTCAGCTTCATCGGCGCCTTCATGCTGGCCTATCAGCCGATGAAGGCCCTGACCAAGCTGAACGCGCAGTTGCAGGTGGGGCTGGCGGCGGCCGACAGGGTGCTGTCGGTGCTGGATGCGCCGCCGCGCATTACCGACCGGCCGGGGGCCAAGGTCCTGCCGCCGGACAGCCGGCACGATATCCGCTTCACCGGCGTCCGCTTCTCCTATGATGGGGAGAAGGAGGCGCTGGAAGGCGTGGATATAGAGGTGCCGGCCGGGCGCACTGTGGCCCTGGTGGGGGCGTCCGGGTCGGGCAAGACCACGGTGCTGAACCTGATCCCGCGTTTCTATGAGGTGACCGAGGGGGCGGTCACCGTGGCCGACCAGGATGTGCGCGACCTGACGCTGGCCAGCTTGCGTGCCTCCATCGCCCTGGTCAGCCAGGAGACGGCTTTGTTCGATGATACGATCCTGGCCAACATCGCCTATGGCCGGCCGGGCGCGTCACGCGCTGAGGTGGAGGCCGCCGCCCGCGACGCCGCCGCGCATGATTTCATCCTGGACCTGCCCGACGGGTATGACACGGTCGTGGGGGAGATGGGGCTGAAGCTGTCGGGCGGGCAGCGCCAACGCATCGCCATCGCCCGCGCCATGCTGAAGAACGCGCCCATCCTGCTGCTGGACGAGGCGACATCGGCCCTGGACAGCGCGTCGGAACGGGCGGTGCAGGAGGCGTTGCGCCGGTTGCAGGCCGGGCGCACGACCCTGGTCATCGCCCACCGCCTGTCCACCATCGCCGATGCCGATCACATCTATGTGATGGATGCGGGCCGGGTGGTGGAGCAGGGGACGCATGAGCAGCTGTTGGCCCAGGGCGGGGCCTATGCGCGGTTCCAGATGTTGCAGGGTGGGGCGTAGGTCAGGGTCGAGGGCGCAAGCCCGAGCCCTGACAGATAAGGCTTTCAATCCATTGCTGTCAGGGCTTGCCTACGGCTCGACCTGACCTACGCCGCGGCTGCCGTGTTCAGGCGGCCATGAACAAGGTCACTGTAATCCGCGATCATCGTCCGGCAGACATCGCCCGGCGTGAAGGTCCAGTCGCCGATGCGGCTGACCGGCGTCACCTCGGCGGCCGATCCGGTCAGGAAAATCTCCGACGCGTCCTTCACCTCATCCAGGGTGAAATGGCGCTCCACCACGCTATAGCCCCGGCGCTTGGCCAGATCGATGATCGTCCGGCGGGTGAGCCCATCCAGGAAACAGTCGGGGATGGGGGTGTGGATCACCCCATCCTTCACCATGAAGAAATTCGCGCCCGTCGCCTCGGCCACATAGCCCCGGTAATCCAGCATCAGCGCGTCCTGGCGGCCGTTGCGCTCCGCCTCATGCTTGGAAATGGTGCAGATCATGTAGAGGCCGGCGGCCTTGGCCTCCGTCGGGGCGGTGTCCGGGGCGGGGCGGCGCCAGCGGGCGATTTCCAGCGAAATGCCCTTCATCCGGGCTTCCGGGGTGAAATAGCTGGGCCATTCCCAGCAGGCGACGGCCAGGTGGATTTTGTTGGCCTGCGCGGCGACACCCATCATCTCGCTGCCCCGCCAGGCGACGGGGCGCAGGTAGCCGTCACGCAGGCCGGCGGCTTTGCAGACCTCCCGCTTGGCAGCGTCGATCTCCTCGGCGCTGTAAGGAATATCGAAGCCCATCAGTTCCGCTGAGCGGCGCAGGCGCAGCGAATGTTCGTGCGACTTGAAGATCACGCCATTGTAAATGCGCTCCCCCTCAAATACACAGCTTGCATAGTGCAGGCCGTGGGTAAGCACATGCACCTGCGCCTCACGCCAGGGGACCAGTGCCCCGTCGAACCAGATATGGCCGTCACGGTCATGGAAGGGGATGATCGTCATTTGGGCTTCCTTGTTTTTTTATGTCGCGTATAACTCCATCCACGATACGGAATTGCGGAAATAAGTCAACATGGCTGACATAAAATCGGGACCGAACCCGCTTTTCCTGCGTGAGGAGGATCTTCGCCAGGGCATCGAACTGCTGTTCTACGCCTATCGCGACTTCACGGCGGAGCCCGACGCCATGCTGGCGAAGATCGGGCTGGGGCGGGCGCATCACCGCGTCGTCTATTTCGTGGGCCGCTATCCGTCGATCACGGTGACGGAACTGCTGGGCATTCTGCAGATCACCAAGCAGAGCCTGAGCCGCGTGCTGTCCGATCTGGTGGAACAGGAATATATCGCCCAGCGTCCGGGCACCAAGGACCGGCGCCAGCGCCTGCTGACCCTGACGGAGAAGGGGGTGGAACTGGAACGCGCCCTGTCGGACGCCCAGCGCGCCCGCATCGCCCAGGCCTATCGCGCGGCGGGGGCGGCGTCGGTGGAAGGGTTCCGCACCGTCATGCTGGGCATCATCGACCCGGAGGACCGGGCCAAGTTCCCGCCGCCGGGCAAGCGGTGACCATTGGCCCCGTCCATGCTATGTGAGGGGCCATGATCACCGATCCCGCCGAGCAGCCGCATATATTGGTCGTCGATGACGATACGCGCCTGCGCGAGGCGTTGCGCCGGTATCTGGGCCAGAACGGGTTCCTGGTGACGGGGGCGGCCGATGCGGCGGAGGCGCGGGCCAAGCTGGCCGGGCTGGAATTCGACCTGATCGTGCTGGACGTGATGATGCCGGGTGAAAGCGGGCTGGAACTGTGCCGCGACCTGTCGGGCAAGGGCGGCGCCCCCATCCTGATGTTGACGGCGCGCAGCGAGGCGGATGAGCGCATCCACGGGCTGGAGGCCGGGGCCGATGATTATTTGTCCAAGCCGTTCGAGCCGCGCGAGCTGGTGCTGCGCCTGAATGCCATCCTGCGCCGTACGGCGCGCCGCGCGCCGCGCGCCGCGCTGGGGGCGGTGCCCATCCGCCTGGGCCGTTATCTGTTCGATGCGGAACGGGAGGAGTTGCGCACCGGCGAGGAGATCATCCGCCTGACCGCCATGGAAGCCAGCCTGCTGCGCGTGCTGGCCGCCGAACCCGGTATGGTGATGAGCCGGGAGGCGCTGGTGGAAAAGGCGGGGGTGGATGCGGGCAATGAGCGCACCATCGACGTCCAGGTCACCCGTCTGCGCCGTAAATTGGAAGATGATCCGCGCGAGCCGCGTTATCTTCAGACGGTGCGCGGCGAAGGCTATGTGTTGAGGCCCGATTGAACGGCTGGTTGCAGGAACTGTGGCGGCGGCGCCCCCGGCCGATGCGCGCGGCGAAACGCTACGTGCCGGCGACCCTGTTCGCGCGCTCGCTGCTGATCATGATGACGCCCGTGGTGCTGGCCCAGGCCATCGCCACCTTCGTCTTCTATGACCGGCATTGGGACACGATGACCAATCGCCTGGCCAATTCGGTGGCCGGCGAGATCGCCTTCGTCATCGAACAGCTGGCCCGCGACCCGGATGACGGCGCGCGGGAGGAAACGCTGTCCATGGCGGCCCGCAATACCGACATCCTGTTCACCTGGACACCGGGGGAGGAGTTGCCCGACCCGCCGGCCCGCCTGCGCGGCGGGCTGGAGGAGACGCTGGGACAGGCGCTGGACGACCGGGTCCGCCGGCCCTGGCGCATCAACAGCAATGTCGCTCATAAATGGATCGAGATCAGGGTGCAGCTGCCCGACGGGGTGCTGTCGGTGCTGTCGCCAGAGCGGCGGCTGTACAGCTTCACCAGCTATCTGTTCATCATCTGGATGCTGGGCAGCTCCCTGGTGCTGTTCTCCATCGCCACCTTGTTCATGCGCAACCAGATCAGGCCCATCCGTCGATTGGCGGTTGCGGCCGACGCGTTCGGCAAGGGCCGCGACATGGCGGATTTCCGGCCGGAGGGGGCAGTGGAGGTGCGACAGGCGGCGCACGCCTTCCTGCTGATGCGCGACCGTATCCGCCGGCAGATCGCCCAGCGCACAGAGATGCTGGCCGGTGTCAGCCATGATCTGCGCACGCCGCTCACCCGCATGAAACTCCAGCTCGCCATGATGCCGGACATGGCGGAGGTGGAGGAGCTGAAGGCCGATGTGGCCGAGATGCAGGTGATGATCGACGGCTATCTCTCCTTCGCGCGTGGCGACGGGGAGGAGGAGGAGCGGCAGGTGGACCTGTCGCTGCTGCTGGCCGAGATCGCGGGCAATGCGCGCCGGGAAGGGGCGCGGCTGACGCTGGACCCGATGGTGACGCAGGGCGAAGCGGTGGTGCTGCCCCTGCGCCTGCTGTCGCTGCGCCGGTGTCTGAACAATTTGATCGGCAATGCCGCGCGCTATGGACGCCATGTCTGGCTGAGCCTGGAGCGGCGCGGGAATTTCGTGGAAATCCTGATCGATGATGACGGGCCCGGTATTCCCGACGATCAGCGCGACGCCGTGTTCCGTCCGTTCTTCCGGCTGGAACCGTCGCGCAACCAGAAGACCGGCGGCGTGGGCCTGGGCCTGACCATCGCCCGCGACATCGCAAGGCGCCATGGTGGCGACGTCATCCTGCGCGACAGCCCGCAGAAGGGGCTGCGGGCTGTCGTTCGATTGCCTTTATAGTGCCGCCGGCCCACATCCGTGGGATCGGGTGACTATACGGTGCCCTTCATCCAATAGACCGCGCAGTGGTCGATATGGCGGATAGGGTCGGTGATGGCATTGGCATCGCGGAAATCATGGATGGCCTTCGCGCAGGCCTCTACCATCTTGTAATCGTCCACGATGATCACGCCGCCGGGCGAGACCTTGTGATACAGGCTTTTCAGGGCATCCATGGTGCTTTCGTACATGTCGCCGTCCAGGCGCAGGATGGCCAGCTTGTCGATGGGGGCGGTGGGCAGCGTGTCCTTGAACCAGCCCTTCAGGAACCGGACCTGGTCATCCAGCATCCCGTATTTCTCGAAATTGGCCTTCACCTGTTCCAGGCTGACAGCCAGTTCCTTGAATTGCGACAGGTCATCGCATTTCGCATCCTCGGGATATTCCGCCGCATTGATCGGCGGCAGCCCTTCAAAGGAATCCGCGACCCAGATCGTCCGGTCGGTAATGCCATAGGCGGCCAGCACAGCCCGCATGAAGATGCAGGCCCCTCCACGCCAGACGCCGGTTTCGATGAAATCGCCCGCGACCCCTTTCCCGACCACATGGAAGATCGCGTCGCGGAGATTGTCCATCCGCTTCTCGCCGATCATCGAGTGGGCCTTCAGGGGCCAGTCGAGACCGTAGCTGCGGCGTGTTGGTTCATACCCGGCGGCAAAAGGGCCCGAGGACGGGTCCTCATAGATCATGCCGATCAGACACTTTTTCATCAGGTCGATGTAAAGGAGACGGGCGTCACTGATTGGCATAAATCGACCCCGAGATATTCCGGAATATTCGTGTTCCCTCAATCACCGGGCCCTGCTATGCGGCTTGGCTCACAGCGCATGGGCGCCGGTGGGGGCTGTCAAGTTCGTGGGAATTCTGTCACTTCACTTCGACCGCGTAAATGGCGATGTCCGGTGTGGTCTTCACCAGCCCGCGGGCCTTCAGGAACTGGGCGAAACGCTCATACCGGGCACGGTCGAGCGCGCGGGGGCTGTGGGCGAAGCGGGCGACGCTGTCCTTCCAGGCGCGCTTGTTCAACTCGGTATCCAGATCCTTGCGGCCCTTGATGAACAGGGCCCAGGCGGCGTCGGGATGATTGATCAGGTACTGGGTGCCGCGTTCCACGGCGGAGAGGAAGCGGCCGATACGCGGATCGTTCACCTTGCCCTTGGCGGTGATGAAGACCAGCTCGTCATAGGCGGGAACGCCTTCCTCCTCCGGGAAGAAGGCGCGGCCTTCCTTTTTCTCGATCGCCATCTGGTTCAGTTCGAAATTGCGGTAGCCGCCGACGATGGCATCCACCTGTCCCGCGAACAGGGCCGGCGACAGGGAGAAATTCACATTGATCAGGGTGACGTCCTTCAGCGACAGCCCGTGCTTTTCCAGCATGGCGCCCAGCAGCGCATCCTCGAACCCGCCCACGGAGAAGCCGACCTTCTTGCCCTTCAGGTCCTTGATGGACTTGATGGGGCCATCCTTCAGCACGATGACGGTATTCAGCGGCGTGGCCACCAGTGTGCCGACGCGGACCACGGGCAATCCTGCATCGACCTGCAAATGCAGCTGCGGCTGGTAGGAGATGGCGATGTCGCCCTGGCCGGCGGCCACCAGGCGCGGCGGGTCGTTGGGATCGGCCGGGGCGATCAGGTCGACGGCCAGCCCTTCATCCTTGAAGTAGCCCTGTTCCTGGGCCACATAGAGCGGTCCATGGTCGGGGTTCACGAACCAGTCCAGCAGGACTTCCAGCTTGTCCTGGGCCATGGCGGGCACCGCACTTGCCATGGCGGCGGCCACGGCCATTGCCCGCATCCAACGCATCTTCATCTCATGTCTTCCTTGCTGATCACGCTGTCGGGAAGCCAGGGCAATGCCCGGCGCAAAATCACGTCCACCAGCAGCCACAGGCAAACGGCCAGCAGCGCCAGGATGAAAAGGGCGGCGAAAGTCAGGTCGGTCTGCACCCGTGCGGTTGCATGCAGCATCAGATAACCCAGGCCGGCGGACGCCCCCACCCATTCGCCCACCACCGCCCCGATGGGGGCCACGGCGGCGGCCATGCGCAGGCCGGAGCCCAGGGCGGGCAAGGCCGCCGGCACGCGGATATGGCGCAAGGTCGCCCAGGGGCCGGCCCCCATGGTGCGCGCCAGATCCAGCCAGCCGGGATCGGTGCGCCGCAAGCCGTCATAGAAGCTGGCCGTGACGGGGAAGAAGATGATCAGGGTGGCCATGGCCACCTTGGACGCCATGCCATAGCCCAGCCACAGCACCAGCAGCGGGGCGATGGCGAAGACGGGCACCGCCTGGCTGGCCAGCAGCAGCGGCAGCAGCCAGCGGCGGGCCGCCTGTGACGCCGTCAGGGCCAGGGCCGCCAGCCCGCCGCAGAGCGTGCCCAGCACCAGGCCCAGCACGATCTCCAGCGCCGTGTATCCCGCATGGTGGGCCAGCAGTTCCCAGTCGTTCCAGAGGCGCAGGGCCACCCATTCCGGACCCGGAAGGATGTAGTGCGGCAGGTCGGCGAGCCGGACCAGCAGGGCCCAGGCCAGCAGCAGTCCGGCCAGGGTGATGATGGGCCGCAGGATACGCCCGGTCATGCGCCACCTCCGCGCAGGCGGGACAGCAATTGGCCCTGCAGCGCCAGCAGGTCCGGCAGGTCGGGGGCGCGTGGTGTGGGGCCGGGCGGGGTGATCGGGTCGGACAGGCGTGCGGGCGTGCCCGACAGGACCAGCACCTGATGGCCCAGGCGCAGCGCCTCCATCGGGTCATGGGTGACCATCAGCAGGGTGCGGCTGGACAGCAGGCGGGCGGCCAGATCCTGCATGTCCAGGCGGGTGATGGCGTCCAGGGCGGAGAAGGGCTCGTCCATCAGCACGATGGGCCGATCCTCGAACAGGGTGCGGGCCAGGGCGGCGCGCTGGCGCATGCCGCCCGACAGGGCGTCGGGCCGTTGTTTTTCCCAGCCATCAAGCCCCACGGCGGCCAACAGGTCCATGGCCCGATCGCGGATCGCGGCATCGATCCGGCCGCCGCGCAGTTTCGTCCCCAGCATGACATTGTCGAGGATACTGGCCCAGGGCAGCAGCAGATCCTGCTGCCCCATCCAGGCGATGCGGCCGGCGACGGGCAGATCATCATCGGCGGTGACGGTGCCGTCACCCGGCAACAGCCCGGCGATGCGGCGCAGCAGGCTGGATTTGCCCACGCCGCTGGGTCCCAGCAGGCAGGTGGTCGCCCCCGCCGGTGCCGTCAGGTCCAGGCCCGTGAACAGCGTCTGCCCGCCGAAGGCGATGGCGGCGTCGCGGACATGGATGGCAGGGGCGGACGGGACCGCGCGCGGCCCCGATGGATCGGTCATGGGTCACTGTCCCTACGCCGGTTTCAACCGGATCAGGTTCCAGGGGTCGTCCCGTCCGGGACCTCTCAGCCGACCATCGGCTCCCCCCAGTGAGGTGGGTTGGTTATGGCAAACAGAGGGCGGCCCCGCAAGGCCATTGGCACCCTACATGGGGCCGGGGACAGTCCTTGCAGACCTGCATGGATAAGTGTCAAATTTCCTTGCCAGAAACGGGAGATACCATGCGCAAGCCCCTTATCCTCGCGTCCTTCCTGTCGGCCCTGGCGCTGCCCGCCCAAGCCGCCTCCCTGCCGGAAGGCCCGGCCCTGCAGGCGGCCATCGAGAAGGCCGATACGGAGTTCTTCAAGGTCTTCTTCGAGGGTTGCGATCCAACCCGTGTCGCCGCGATGCTGATGCCGGATTTCGAGATGTACCACGACAAGGGCGGGGAGGTGGCGCGGTCGGCCGCCCCGTTCGTTGCGGAATACCAGAAGGGTTGTGAGGAAAAAAAGAAGCCAGATGCCTGGCGCTCGCGCCGCGAACTGGTGGCCGGGACCATGACCCTGCATCCCATCGCCGGTGTCGGCGTGATCGAACAGGGCGACCATGTGTTCTATGAGCGCAAGGGCGACGGGCCGGAAAAGCTGGTGGGCAAGGCCCGCTTCACCCAGCTCTGGCGGCTGGAGCCCGATGGCTGGAAGCTGGCGCGCGTCTTCTCCTATGACCATGAGGCCGTGAAATAACGTCGCGGGTGGTGCGCTGCACTTGTTCCATGCCGCGTCGCGGCATAGGATCGGCCCATCATGCCCGACAGCGCCGCCCTGTCCGACCCCGCCCCCGCATCGCGCCCCGACGCGATGGCCCGACCGCTTTACCTGGGCGGGGAAATCTATCGCCATTCCAGCTATGGCAGGAAGCATCCGCTGTCCATTCCGCGCGTCACGGTCGCCACCGACCTGATCCGCGCCATGGGCTGGCTGGAGGATTCAGCATATCTGGACAGCCCGCAGGCGACGGCGGAACAGCTGGCCCGGTTCCATGAGCGCGATTACATCGACGCCGTGCAGCGGGCGGAGCGCGACCAGCGCGTCGATCTGGACACGGCCCTGCGCTATGCGTTGGGCAAGCTGGAAAACCCGGTCTTCCCGGAAATGTACCGGCGCCCGGCCATTGCGGCGGGGGCGGCCATAATGGCGGCCGATCTGGTCCGCGATGGCGGGGTGGTGCATTCCCCGGCCAGCGGTACCCACCATGCCCGGCCCGGCCGGGCTAGCGGCTTCTGCTTCTTCAACGCGCCCGTCCTGGGGCTGATGGCCCTGCTGGACCAGGGGCTGGACCGTATCCTCTATGTCGATCTGGATGCCCATCATGGCGACGGGGTGCAGGATGCCTTCCATGATGATGAACGCGTCCTGACCATCTCCACCCATGAGGAGGGGCGTTGGCCCTATACGGGTAAGCTGGCGGACCGGGCCGGTGGCATGGCCCGCAACATCCCGCTGCCCGCCGGGCTGAACGATGACGAATTCCGCCATGTGGTGGAGGAAGCGATCATCCCGCTGGCCGTGGCCTTCCGCCCGCAGGCGATGATGATCCAGACCGGCGCCGATGCCCTGGCCGACGATCCCTTGTCGCGCCTGTCCCTGTCCAACCGTGCCCTGTGGCGGGCGGTGGGCGATCTGGTGGGGCTGGCGCCGCGCACCATCGTGGTGGGCGGCGGCGGCTATAATCCCTGGTCGGTGGGCCGGGCCTGGGCCGGCATCTGGGCCGTGCTGAACGGCATCGACCCGGTGCAGGCCGAGCTGACGCCGGAGGCCGGGGCGGTGCTGAAATCCTTGACCTGGGACCGGCGGGAGGGGCGCAATCCGCCGGCGCGCTGGTTCCAGACCCTGGCCGATGCTCCGCATGAAGGCCCGATCCGCGACATGGTGCGGCAGGCAGCCGCAAGCGTCCGCGATCTGTGGTAGGATAGGCATCAGCGCCACCCTTTTCGGGAACCATCATGCTGCTGCGCCGTCTGGTCTTTGCCCTGCTGCTGTCCCTGTCGCCGGCTATGCTGCCGGCCATGATCCCCGATGCCGCCGCCCAGATGGGGCCGCAGACGGGCCTGAACCGCGATACGCTGGTCGTGGAAAGCAAGGGCGGGCATCGCCACACCTTCAATGTCGATCTGGCCCTGACCCCGCGGCAGCAGGAAATCGGCCTGATGTTCGTCCAGAAGATGGAGGATGAGCGCGGGATGCTGTTCCTGAACGATCAGGAGGGCAAGCTGGCCTTCTGGATGAAGAACACGCTGATCCCGCTGGATATCATCTTCGTCGATGCCAATGGCTATATCCTGAACATCCAGCATGGCAAGCCGCATGACCTGACGCCGCTGCCATCCGCCGGGCCGGCCATTGCCGTCCTGGAAATCAATGGCGGACTGGCGGGCAGGCTGGGCATCCGGCCGGGTGACCGGCTGCTGCATCCGGCCTTCGGTGTCAAACGGCCGAATTGATTTCCGTAGGTCAGGTCGAGCCGCAGGCGAGCCCTGACAGTATCGCTTGAAGCCTTTTATGTCAGGGCTCGGGGCTTTGCCCCTCGACCTGACCTACGGCGCTGCGATCTGATTGGCGCACCATGCGGCAGGCGGGCGACTGACTATCGGAGATACCCCGAACCCGCACATTTCCAGGAGGATACGGCGTGGTAGAGTGACAATATGGTACTCTACACGCCCCCTCTGCAGAATCTGCCGCAGCCGGTGACCCCGCCCAACCGGGACCGAGCGGTGACCGGCGTTCAGCCGGTGGGGGACCGTCGCCAGGGGGATCAGGACCGCCGCAAGGGCGGCCGCAGCCTGCGCCATCGCCTGCTCGACCTGCTGATGGAGGAGGTGGAGAGCCTTCCCGACCTGTCGGTACGGCAGAAGCAGCGAATCCGCCGCAATCTGGACCGTTTTGCCGAGCGGCCGCCGCTGCCCCCGACACCCATGGAACGAGGACCCCCGCCGGCTGCACCGCCTTTGGTCGAGGCGGCAACGCCCGTCATCGACAGCGTCGAGCCGCCGGTACCCGATCAGACCATCTCCGTGCAGACGGACGATGTGATATCGGCGGAGGAGCTGGCGCCGCTTAAGCTGGTGGATGGCATGGATGCCAACCAGCTTGGACAGGAGATCGAGCGCCTGATGGCCCTGCACAGCGAGCAGGCAGTGAAGATCGCCTCCTACATCCAGGCCCTGAAGACCGTCACGCCCGACGATCATCAGGTGGACCTGGATATCTGACGGTTACTTCCCCAGCGCCTTGATCAATTCCCCCATATTCTTCACGTATGCCGCCGTGGAGATACCCTCCACGGGCGTGTCCGTAGTGTAGGGGGAGGTGTCGCTGGTATCGCCGACGCGGGTCGCGCGATATTCGCCACCCACCGGCGTGGCCGGGCCATCGCCGATATAGGGGTTGGAAATGGTGGTCAGCATCACCGGCCAATAGCCGCGATTGTTCAGCCCGCCGACCAGTTCCGCCAGCTTGCCGCCATCGGCCACCTTCTCCGCCCCGTCCTTCTTCATCATGTCGAAGACATCAACATCGCGCAGGGTGAAATAGCGGGGCAGGGCATAGGTGCCGGGCTTGGCCAGCAGGGGCGAGCCCTTGGAAACCGCCTCGCCGGCCGTGGCCGCCAACTCCTTATATTCCTTGCGCAGCGCCTCGGTATTAATGGAGCGGAAGGAGCCGTAATGGGCGATGATCTCGTTCGGGCTGTCGCTGGTGTAATATTCGCCATTGACGACGTTGGAGCCGCGGCGATGCAGGTAGAGCGGCTTGCCCTCCCCGATGGTGATGAAGGTCGGGTGGGTGCGGCCCTGGCTGCGCAGGTTGGCGGGTGACTGCACCTTGTCCAGCCAGTCCAAAGCGTCGGGCACGCGCGCCAGATATTTCGCATCGCCGGTCAGGCGGTAGAAATTCAGTAGCTGCTTGATATTGTTGGCCGTGGTGTGGGTGGCGAAACCCTCCGGCTCGTATGTGCGGGCACCAGCCGGCTTCAGGTCGGTGGTGCGGTGCTGCAGGCCCCAGGCGGGTTGCGGCTGCGGTTGCTGGGTGGCCAGGAAGATGTCCATGCCGCGCCGGATCGGGTCCAGCAGCTTCTTGTCGCCCAAGGTCTGATAGGCAAAGACCAGAACCTCCAGGTTCTCGCCCGCCACATCATCGTTGAAGGTGATGTAGCCGGTATAATCCGGGCGGCCATGGACGCCGCCATCCTTGACCAGCGGGAAACGTTGCGGCCAGCCGCCATTGGGGTATTGCGCCTTCAGGATGAAGCCCAGGGCATTGTCCAGGGCCTTCCTGATGCCCTTGTCCTTCTTCTCCAGATAAAGGCGCAGCAGGAACTGCGTGGCCTCCGCCGTGCCGGCATCATCGAAGGTGCCGTTGCCGTAATAGTGATGGAATTCCTCCATCCGCCAGGCGTTCTTGCCATAGGTGGCGTACCAGCGCTGTTCCGCCTCCGGTCCCGCCGTGTCGATCACATAGTTCCAGCCGCCGCTTTCCAGCTGGCCCTTGATCAGGGCGGTGGCGGTTTTCATGGCGGCGTCCAGATACCAGGCGTCGCCCGTGGCGTGCCAGGCATCCAGGAACAGGTTGCCCATGGTCGGCGTGCCCGGCGGCTGCACCCAGATCATGGTCGGGCTGGCCTCCAGCTCCCCCCAGCGGCGGGAGAAGTCGGGCAAGTACTGCCAGACGAAGCCGCCATTCACCGCCGCTTCCTCCACCATGAACCGGCTGGCCCGCTTCATGGTGGCCAGGATGGTGTCACGGCTGGGCGCCTGCGCCGCCTCCTGCGCGGCGGGCGCTGCGGCGGTGGCCGTCTGGGCCTGGGTGGGCAGGGACAGCACCAGCGGAAGGCAGGCGCAGATCAGGGCGCGCTTGAACGCGGCGAAAGGCATTTCGGGTGTCTCCGGGCTTCACTCCAGCGGCGGCTCTTCCGGCCACCATTGAGCAGAGTAGAGCATAGATGACACCGGTTTCCTAGTGCCATCATGCTACCGGTGTCATTTGAGTGTCCCGGTTGCCTGGAGCATGGATTGCGGCAGGAACCGTAGGTCAGGTCGAGCCGAAGGCGAGCCCTGACAGTAAAGGCTTGGTACCTGCACTGTCAGGGCTCGGGGCTTTACCCCTCGACCTGACCTACGGCTTTTGGATCAGAACCTTACCGTCCCCGACAACACCCATTGCAACGGCTGTTGCGGGTAATAGGCGTAGGGGCCGTCATTGTTGGCCACGACATTATTGACCTTGCGGTCGAACAGGTTGCGGCTGGTCAGCGTCAGGTCCAACCCCTCCATGCCGGTCCAGGTGATGGCGGCATTGGCCAGCATGTAGCCACCGGCCTTGCGGCTGTTCGCACCATCATAGGCATAGTCGCCGGAAATGTCGGCCCAGGTGCGCAAGGTCAGGGATGCTGCTTCCACCGCCTGCACAAGTTCCACCCGTCCGGCATGGCGCGGCACGCCGGCCACGTCGTTGCCGGTGAAGTCGAACGGCCGGTTGGTGTCGGGTTCCAGGAAGGCGTTTTCCGTCCAGATGGCCTGCGTATAGCCATAAGACAGGTTCAGGCCGGTGCCATTACCCAGATCGGCGCTGGCCTCCAGCTCGATCCCGCGCGAACGCTGCTTGCCGCTGTTGATGGTGCGGGCGGAGCCGCCCACGGGCAGCAGTTGCAGCAGGTCGGAGCGGCGGAGCTGATAGGCCGTCACGCTGGCCGTGAAGCGGCCATCCACCGTCTGACCCTTCACGCCCGCTTCGATATTGCGGGCGATTTCCGGGTTCAGGTCGGTATCGCGGTTGCGGAACGACCAGATGGGGCCGAAACCGGGGCTGAACCCCTCACCGAAGCTGGCATAGGCGGTGACCAGATCGGTCATGCGCCAGCGCAGCGAGGCCTTGGGGCTGAGATGGCTGTCACTGTCCTTCACGGTGACTTCCGGGTCGGGGCCGTAGCCGCTGCCCGAGGGGCCGTAATGCACCTTGCGCTGGAACCGGTCCAGGCGGGCGCCGACGCTGGCCGCCAGCTCGCCCCAATCCGCGTCAAGCTGCGCGAATGCTGCCTGGGTGCGGTTGCGGGCCTTGGCGTTCAGCAAATGGTCGGACTGCCACAGGTCGGCATCGACATGGGCACCGGTCAGGGCGTCACGGCGCTGGGTGTAGAAGCGGGGCCCAAAATCGAACTCCCCGGTCCAGGTCTCGACATGGAAGGCGTTGACCTGTTCGGCCGAGATGCCGGCCAGCAGGCGCCAGGTGTCGTCGATGCGCGCGTCGACCTGCTGTTCGGCGAAGTACGTGTCGGTGGAACCGTCGACCCGGAAGCCGGTGAAATCCACCGTTCCGGCGGCGGGGTCGTAGGCATTGAAGAAGCCTTGGCGGCCGGCTGTGTTGGCGTGGCGGGCATGAAGGCGGGTGGTGCCGGTGACGCTGTCGGTCCAGTCACTGGTCAGGACGGCCGTGCCCGTCCACATGCGCTTGTCGAAACCGGCATCATCCTGGTTCCAGTTGCCTTTGCGCCCACCGGGTAGGGGTATGGGGATGCCGTTGGCATCGGTCGGCAATTCGCCGGCCAGGCCCTGCTCGGTGTTCACATAGGTGCCGGTTAGGTTGAGTGTCGTGGCCTCGCCCAGGTCCAGGCGCTGTTTCACGAACAGGGTCTGTTCCTTGCGGTCGGTGCGGTCGCGCCAGCCGTCGGAACCCTGGGCCTGGGCGGAGATCAGGATGGCACCGACATCTCCCGTGGCCCGCTGGACCATGGTGGCGGCGTTCCACCAGCCATGGGAGCCGATGCCCGCCTGGGCCTGGGCGATGGGATCATCCGTCACTTCGCGGGTGATGTAATTGATGGTGCCGGCAATGGCGCCGCGCCCATACAGGGCGCTGGTGGGGCCGCGCACGACATCCACCTGTCCGACCACGCCGAAGGGCAGCTGTTCCATATCCACCTCGTCATCGCCGGTGACGAAGGGCACGCCATCCATGAGGATGGTGATCGTGTCGTTATGGACGCGGTTGGGCACGCCGCGGATGGTGATGTCGGTATAGGTACCCTGGTCGTTGGTCTTCACGACCAGACCGGGCAGGCCGCGCAGTTCCTCCCCGATGAAACGGGTGGCCTTGGCCTCGAAATCCGTGCGGTCGACGCGCGACACGCTGGCGGGGACATCGCGGATTTGGGTGGCACGACGGGTGGCGGTGACGACGATCTCGTCTAGCGCCGTTTCGGCCGATGCGGGAAGCGACAGGGCCACAAGGGCGGTCGTCGCGGACAGAATACGGGCGTAAAAGCGGTGGGATGTGTGCATGGGTTGCGGAACCAATGTCTGGGGTTCGGTCTGGGTTCCGCGCCTGAATTCACGAAATCTTATTTCCGTGCAAGGAAAAGCCGGCGGTGGGCAGCTATGTGTTCGCCTCGAACGGATTCGATCCGTCGCGTGTCTCCACCTCGATCACCCACAGGTCGGGGTCGCGCTTCACGTGGCGTTCAACGAAGGCCTGGGCCTCCATTTCGTCGATCATGCCGCCATTGGCACCCGGCACCCAACCCAGCTTGCCATTGATGTCGCGGCCTTGGCTGAACATGCGGCTGCCCTGGAACCCCACCGTCACCTTCAGCAGGATCAGCCCACTTTCCCGTTCTCCCTTGCGCAGCACATAGGCCGGCACACCCGCCGCCGACAGGCGCCAGAGATGGGATTGCACGAAAAGATGGGTGGGCAGGCGTTCTTCCATGAGGATGATCCTAGTTCGCGCTCGACTTCAAACGCTTGTTCGATTTGAATGGGGTCCGTTCCTAACGACCATGTTGGATGCCCCGATGCAAGCCCCGGACGCCCCGCTGTTCAACCGCGCCCTGCTGACCAACGATGATGGCGTGGATGCGTCGGGCCTGGCGGCCCTGGTGGAGGCGGTGACGCCGCTGGCGCGGGAAGTGTGGATCGTGGCACCGGAACATGACCAGTCGGGCGTGTCGCGGGCACTCAGCCTGCATGCGCCGCTGCGCCTGTTCGATCGTGGCTTCCGGCGCTATGCCGTGTCGGGCACGCCCAGCGACTGTGTCATCGTGGCCCTGCGCCATGTGCTGCGCGACAATCCGCCGGATATCGTATTCTCCGGCATCAATCGGGGCGCCAACCTGGCGGAAGAGGTCGGGTATTCCGGTACGGTCAGTGCGGCGCTGATGGCGCAGCTGTCGGGCGTGCCCGCCTATGCCGTCAGCCAGGCTTGGCGCGACCGCAACAATGTCCGCTGGCACACGGCGATCAGCGGCCTGGACGCCGTGGTCCGCCGCTTCGGCGCCCCCACCAGCGTGTTGAACGTGAATTTTCCGGATGTGGAACCGGAAGAGGTGACGGGGCTCAGCGTCACCCGCCAGGGGCCACCGGGCACCATGGCGCTGGATGTGGACACGCGGGAGGATACGCGCGGCTTTCCCTATCACTGGCTGTCAATGCGCCGCTCGCCGGCCCGGCCGGGGGGCGACGACACCGATGTCGCGGCCCTGCGCCGACGGGAGGTCAGCGTGACGCCGATCGGGTTCGACATGACGGATGTGGCGGCATTGGCAAGGTTGCAGGGGTAGCCTTCACCCCACGAACAGCGGCCCGGTTTCAAAGCTGCTGCGCTTGCCCAGGTCCTTCTCGTGCCGGTCCAGCCATTCATCGGCCGCCGCCCGGCCGGTGTCACGCAGGTCGGACAGGAAGCCCCAATCGGCGTTCAGCTTGCTGGACACGCCCAGATGGCCCATCCGTTCCTCCGCCTCGATCCGGTGCAGGCGGATGGGCCGCATGCCGGAACCTTCCGGCGTCATTGCACCCTTGGCCAGCAGATGGTTGACCAGCTCGATCGACCGCAACTCACGCACGAAGGTGGAATTGAAGCTGATCTCGTTGATGCGATCGACGATGGCGGTGGGCGCCTTGGGCACCTCCGGCCGTTCGATCGGCGTCACCTGCACGATCAGGATGTCGTTGGTGTCGGTTTGCTTGATCAGCGGGTCCAGCACGGGATTGCCCATATAGCCGCCATCCCAGTAATGCTCCCCGTCGATGCGCACCGCCTGGAACAGGAAGGGCAGGCAGGCGGTGGCCAGCAGGCAGTCCACCGACAGATCCTTGCCCTGGAACAGTCGCAGCCGGCCGCGCGCCACATTGGTGGCGCTGACGAACAGGCGCATCTGCTCGGCATCCTGCAACACCTTGAAATCGATCAGCCCTTCCAGCACATCGGCCAGCGGGTTCAGCCCCAGCGGGTTGAACTGATAGGGCGACATCATGCGGATCATCAGGTCGAACCCCGCATAGACGGGGTGCGCCTCGACATTGGGATTGCCGGTCAGCTGGGTCAGAAATGACGGCGACATCGGGCCGAAGGCGTTGGCCTTGGCGACGCGCCGCCAGAACCGGTACAGCAGGTCGCGCGCCGCCTGCGGCCCGCCCGTCAGCCAGCCATAGGACAGCAGGGCACCATTAATGGCGCCGGCCGAGGTGCCGGAAATGGCCTCCACATCCAGCCGGTCAAGCTCCAGCAGCCGGTCCAGCACCCCCCAGGTGAAGGCGCCATGTGACCCGCCCCCCTGCAATGCAAGACCAAGGCGGGGACGGGGGGCGGTTTTGGATCGGGTCATGATGCACTTTGACTGGGGAGGCGGGAAAGACTGATCGCAGGTTGATCCAAACGGGCGTTCGAATTCAACAATTATACGTGTTCCCGGTGATCGTAAGCGATCACCGGGCCTCAATTGCCGGCGGCGCCATCCGGCGCCTTGGCTACGCCGCATGTGCGGCGCGGCGGCGGTCGCCGCCATACCAGAACCCGGTACCGGGTTCTGGTGTTACTGCGCGGTCCAGCCACCATCGACGGGCAGCGATGCGCCCTTGATGTTCGCGGCGGCATCGCTGCACAGGAAGACGGTGAGATCGCCCAGCTGTTCGGGCGTGGTGAACTGCTTGGAGGGCTGCTTTTCCGACAGAAGCTTCACCTGTGCCTCGGCGATGCTGATCCCCTCGCGGGCGGCCAGGGCGTCGATCTGCTTCTGCACCAGCGGGGTCAGCACCCAGCCGGGGCAGATGGCGTTGACGGTGATGCCGCTTTCGGCATTCTCCAGTGCGGCCACCTTGGTGACGCCCAGCACGCCATGCTTGGCCGCGACATAGGCGGCCTTGTTGACGCTGGCCACCAGCCCATGGGCGGACGCGATATTGACGATGCGGCCCCAGCCCTTGGCCTGCATATGCGGCAGCGCCGCCTGCATGCCGTGGAACACGGCCGACAGGTTGATGGCGATGACACTGTCCCAGCGTTCGGCGGGGAATTCGGTGATCGGGGCCGTGTGCTGGATGCCGGCATTGTTGACCAGGATGTCGGCCGACCCCAGCGTGGTGACGGCCAGATCGACCATGCCCTTGATCTGGTCCGGCTTGGTCATGTCGGCGGGGGAGTAGAGCGCCTTGACGGCGAATTCCGCCTCGATCCCGGCCCGCACCGCCTCGATCTCGGCCGCGTCGCCGAAGCCGTTCAGGACCACGTTGGCCCCCGATGCCGCCAGCCGGCGGGCGATGCCCAGGCCGATGCCGCTGGTGGAGCCGGTGATGATGGCGACCTTACCCTTCAACATGATGGCACTCGCTTCCTGGGGTTCATGGTAGTTGGCTGGAACTTGAATACCTGTTCGACTCTTAAATCAAGGGGTCCGTTTCAGCCGGTCGAGGATTCCCTGCACTGCATTGTCGGGGGCCGGTTTCGCCGGTGCGGGTTTCTGGGGTGCGGGCTTGGCCGCCTGTTTGACCACGGGCGTGGAAGGCTTCACCTTGGGCGCCGGCGGCGGGGCGGCCTCCGCCGCTTCCTCCTCGCGGGCCTGTTTGGCCAGCCGTTCCGTTTCCCGCTTGCCCAACCAGGCATCGGCGGCGGCCACGTCCAGGGTGCGCACGGCCGACTGGTCGGGGCCGGCCAGCCGCAGGCCCAGGGTGGGGGCGCCCGACGGGCTGGACGGGGTCAGGGTCAGCGACAGGTCAAGCATCCGGTCACGCCAGGCCCAGCGGCCGGCACCATTGGCCTTGCCCAGCGGCCCCGCCGCCTCGATCCCGCTCAAGGCTGCGGCATGGTCGCCCAAGGTGAAGGACAGGGCCATGGTGTCGAAGCTGGTATCGCCCTTGGCACGCAGCGCGGTGCGCAGCAGTGTCGGGCCACGTGGCCCGCCTTCGGCCAGGCGCTTGGACGTGCCGGCAAGGTCCAGCCCGGTGAGGGTGCCGTCGCGCAAACTCGCCTTGCCGTCGCCGGCCAGGGCTGACAGCAGCGCCTTGGGCGTGGGGCCGGAACCGGTGCCCGTCAGCGACAGGTCGAACCGCCCACCCTTCAGCCCCAGCGACGGGCCGGACAGCCAGTCGGGCAGGGCGGCATCCTTCACGCCCAGGGTCAGGTTGCCCGACAGAGGCGCAGGCCCATCCGTATTGTCGCCGTCGGTGGCGAGTGGCGAGGCTTCGGTCTGTTCCAGGGCACCGGTCAGGGTGACATCGCCGCCCTGCCAGCGGGCGGTGGCATTCTCCAGCCGGATCAGGCCATTGCCGATGGTCAGCGGCAGGGTGGTCGATTGCAGCTTCTCCCCGCCCAGCGTTAGCTGCGGCACATTCAGGTCCAGCCCACCATTGAGTTTGCGCGTCCAGCCCAGGTCCCAGGCGCCCCCATCGCGGGTCAGGGCGGGGATCAGAAGATCGCCATCCAGCACGGACAGCGACAGCTTGCCGTCCAGCCGAGCGGCCCCGCCGTCGGCCGGGGCCGGCACCCAGGTCAGGCCGCCATTGATATTATGGCCGGCGAACTGGCCCTGGATCTCGTTCAGCGCCAGGGTGCCGCCCATGGGTCCGGTGACGGAAGCGTACAGGTCAAGCGGGCCCAGCGGCCCGGCGGGGCGCCAGTCGCTGAGCACCAGGCGCAGCAGGTTGGCGGTGTCGGGCACGCTGCTGCGCAGCTTCACGTCCAGCTGTGCCTCGCCCTTGGCCGTGGGGTTGCCGATGGAACCGCCCAGTTGGGTGGCCCCCCCCAAGGCGTCGGCGCGGATATCGACGGCCAGCCGCGCGGCATCGCCGACCAGCCGTGCCTCCAAAGCCACCTTGCCCAACCGTTCGGCCAACACCGGATCGGGCCGGCCCAGGGCGCGCAGCAGTGGGGCCAGGGTGGGGCCGGCCGCTGTCATTGTCAGGTGGGAACTTTCCCCCTCCTTGTCCGACAGATGGCCGCTGGCCTTGACATTGATGCCGGCCACGGCACTGGCGGCGGCGTTGCGCAGGGTCAGGGCGCCGCCGGTCCAGCCGGCATCGACCTCCAGCCCATCCGCCGGCAGGCCGCGCGCCACCAGTTGCCCAGCCTTGCCCTCCAGCGTCAGGTCGACACCATCCAGCAGCGGTTTCAGCACGGGCCACAGGTCGGGTGCGTCGGGCTTGCGATAGGCATCCAGGTCCAGCCGGTCCAGTTCGATGCGCAAACCCAGCCCCGTGCGGTCGCGCCGCGACAGGGTGAAGGCGCCCTTGAACTGGGTGGTGTCCAGGCTGCCCACGGCATCGGTCAGGGCGAAATCCAGCAGCTTGCCGGTCAGGCGGCCGGTCAGCTTGGCCTGGCGCAGCCGTTCGGGCGGCACGCTGTCCATGGGCAGGCCGGCCCAGGCCAGCGTGTCGCGCAGACTGTCGGATTTCAGGTCCAGATCGGCGCCCAGCACCGGCTGTTCGCTGCTGAAATCGGCGGCGCCCTTCAGAATGATGGCGGTGCCGCCGGGCAGGGTGCCGGACAGTTCGCCATCGCCCAGCACGCCGCCACCCAGACGGCCCACCAGCCGCAGGTCGCGCAGGATATCGCTGCGCCAGCGCCCCTGGTCGGCCAGCACGTCCAGCGCCACTGTCTCCTTGGGCAGCCAGTCGCGCAGGCCGGACAGGTCGGCACCCAGCCGATCCAGGTCCAGGGCGGTGAAGGCCAGAGTGATGGCGCCCGTCCCCTCCGGCACGCGTGGCAGCTCGACATTGCCGGTGGCGCGGCTATCGCCCCATTGCAGTTCGATCCCGTCCAGGCCGATGGCGGATTTGGACAGGGTTAGCCGGCCGCGCAGGGCCAGGGCGGGACCCTTGGTCTCCGCCGCTTCCCCCGGCAGATCGGCGCCGGCCAGATGCTGAACCAGTCGCAGGACGGGGGCGGCGTCGGGGCCCTGCAGGACGATATCGCCCTCCAGCTTGGTCTCCCCACCGGCGGGCGGCAGCGTGCCGGTAAAGCGCAAGTCGGCCTTGGCGTCGGTCAGCGACAGGATGGCGCGGATGGGCATGGCGCCATTGGCGGCGCGACGAGCGGCGTTCAGGGTCAGGCGGGTGGGCGTGCCGTCCAGGGCACCGGCGGCCGTCAGTTCGAACGGCCCGTCGGGACCGCCGGCCGACATCTCGCCCGACAATCCCGCCAGCCGGACAATGTCGCCGCCCGGCCGTTCGAGCACCAGCGATCCGTCGGTCAGCGACATTCCCTCTACCTGCACCGACCCACCCAGGGCCGACAGGGTGACGGGCCAGCGGGCAGGGCCGTCGGCGGGCAGGATGGCGCGCATTTCGGCATCATCCAGGGCCAGCTTCTCGATCTGCACCTGCCCCTGCAATAACCGCCAGGGCCGCACGCGCATGGCGACACTGCCGATCTGCGCCAGAGGCTCGCCCGCATCTAGCAGGCGGACATTACCGGCGGTCAGGGTGGGGACGGGCAGCAGGGTGAGGTTCAGATCGCCATCGATGACCACCTGCCGGCCCGTCAGCCCCGCCAGCCCATCGGCCACGCGGGATCGGAACTCGTTCCAGGGCACCAGGGCGGGCCCCACCAGCACGACCAGAATCAGCAGGGCCAGCGTCAGCCCCAGGGTCACCGCAATCCGCTTCACGCCTTGCCCATCCCTCTTGCCATCCAGCCCTTCCAGGGTCTTAACCTATAGAACCGGCGGCCGGCAGGATAGGGAATGAAATGGGCGAAATCGTGAATCTCAACCGCGCCCGCAAGGCGAAAGCCAAGGCCGACCGCGCGGTGCAGGCGGCGGAGAACCGCGTGCGCTTCGGGCAGACCAAGGCGGAGAAGCAGAAGCGGCGGGCGGAGGAGGAGAAGGCGAAGAGGGATTTGGAGGGGCATAAGGTGGAGTAGAGGGTGGTGTCATGATGGTGTGGTCAGGTTGAAATTTGGCTATCTGCTTTTATTCTTGAATAAACTTCGAAAGAAATACCCTGGATTTTGTATAAATTCTGGTAGCATTTGATACGGGTTTTTGTAAGAAAATCTCTTAAATAATCTATATTTTTTTGAATTTATTCGTTCTATTAAATACTTTTTCAATACTCCTCTTTCGCCATCCTCGATGACTATATGCATGTTCTCCACTTTCCCATCCATGAGCCATATAACAGCCAATTCCGCGTTAAGAGAGGTTCCATCTTCGTCAAATATATGGAAAGGATGACCACTTGCACGAAATACATCAATCAGAAGCTTGATGTCGCTGAAATCCTGTTCATGAATGTCAGACAATTTCGCCACTCCAATGACTTCGTGGTTATTGAATTCAATCCGAAACATTCCGAACATCAGTATCTCACGGCATATGGTATTGCAAAAGCGATGCTTCATCTATCAACCCAAGATCTGATCTGCGACTTGTCCCAAATGCAGAATTTACGTAAGATACAGAATATCCGTAACGGAGCGTGCCATGGGAACCGTCACTTCCGCCGAGTTCGTTCGCCAGTTCGGCACCATCCAGCGACAGGTGCAGCGCGAGACGGTGACCGTCACCAGCTATGGCAAGGTGGTCGGCCATTATATCTCGCCGGAGGATGGGGAGTTGCTGCGGCAGGCCAAGGCGGCGCGCAAGGCCTATCACCCGTCCGAGCTGCCCGACGAATTGTGGGATGAGATCGACCGGGCGCAGCCATCGGCGGCGGCGCGGGCACTGGATCGTCTCATGGAAGAATGACGATGGCGCTGCCGATACCCCGGCCGGGCCTTGTCATCCATTTCTCCTATCTCTGGCGCCATGAATTCGAGCGCGGAGAGGAGGCGGGCCGGAAAGGCCGGCCCGCCTCCTCTCCGTTCGGGATGACAATCCCAAGAGGGCCTCCTGCTGCCCATCACCCACAGCGAACCGTCGGCGGGACGCGGCGTTGAGATACCGTTGAAGGTGAAGGAGCATCTCGGGCTTGATGCCGAGCGATCCCGGATCATCATCGACGATATGAATGTGACGGAATGGCCCGGCTATGATTTGCGGCCAAGGCCGGATGCACCCCGCCAGTATGAATATGGCGAGGTGCCGGCCAAGTTGTTCGAGAAGGTAAGAGAGGCCGTTCAGGCGTTGCGGCCACGGCCCAGGCCGACCAGCCGCACCTGACCCTCCCTCACCCCGCCTTCCGCGCCTTCGCCACCTTCAGATACGGTGCCAGATAGTGCCCCGTATGGCTCCTTGCCGCCTTGGCCACCGCTTCCGGCGTGCCGGCGGCCACGATCTCGCCGCCGCCATTGCCGCCTTCGGGCCCCATGTCGATCACCCAATCGGCGGTCTTGATGACCTCCAGATTGTGCTCGATGACCAGCACCGTGTTGCCCTGGTCGACCAGGGCGTGCAGCACTTCCAGCAGCTTGCGCACATCCTCGAAATGCAGGCCGGTGGTGGGTTCGTCCAGGATGTAGATGGTGCGGCCGGTGGAGCGGCGGGACAGCTCCTTGGCCAGCTTCACGCGCTGCGCCTCGCCACCCGACAAGGTCGTGGCCGGCTGGCCGATCTTGATATAGCCCAGGCCCACCCGGTCCAGGGTTTCCAGCTTGTCGCGGATGGACGGCACGGCGCGGAAGAATTCCGCCCCTTCCTCCACCGTCATGTCCAGCACCTGGGCGATACTCTTGCCCTTGTAATGGACCTCCAGCGTCTCGCGGTTATAGCGGTGGCCGTGGCAGACGTCGCAGGTGACATAGACGTCGGGCAGGAAATGCATCTCGATCTTGATGACGCCGTCGCCCTGGCACGCCTCGCACCGCCCGCCCTTGACGTTGAAGCTGAACCGGCCGGGACCATAGCCGCGGGCCTTGGATTCGGGCAATCCGGCGAACCAGTCGCGGATGGGGGTGAAGCAGCCGGTATAGGTGGCGGGGTTCGACCGCGGCGTGCGGCCGATGGGTGACTGGTCGATATCGATGACCTTGTCGATATTCTCCAGCCCATGGATGGCGTCATGGTCGCCCGGATGCTCGCGCGCACCCATCAGGCGCTTGGCCAGGGCCTTGTACATCGTCTCCACCACCAGGGTGGATTTGCCGCCGCCCGACACGCCGGTGACGCAGGTGAAGGTGCCCAGCGGCACCTTGGCCGTGACATTACGCAGATTGTTGGTACGGCAGCCCGTGACCTCCAGGAACTGTCCCGGATGGCCGGGGCGGCGCACGGCCGGGATTTCGATGCGGCGGCGGCCGGACAGGTATTGCGCCGTCAGGCTGTCGGGATGGGCCATCACCTCCGCCGGGGTGCCCTGGGCCACCACCGTGCCGCCATGCACACCGGCACCCGGCCCCATATCGACCAGATAATCGGCGATGCGGATGGCATCCTCGTCATGTTCGACGACGATGACGGTGTTGCCGATGTCGCGCAGGCGCTTCAGCGTGGCCAGCAGCCGGTCATTGTCGCGCTGGTGCAGGCCGATCGACGGTTCGTCCAGCACATAGAGCACGCCGGTCAGGCCCGAACCGATCTGTGACGCCAGACGGATGCGCTGGCTCTCGCCACCCGACAGGGTGCCCGACGCGCGGTCCATGGCCAGATATTCCAGCCCGACATTGTTGAGGAAGCCCAGCCGCTCGTTGATCTCCTTCAGGATGCGCACGGCGATGTCGCGCTGCTTCTGCGTCAGGTGAGGGTCCAGGTCCAGGAACCATTCGCCGGCTTGGCGGATGGACATGCGGCTGATCTCCGCGATGTTCATGCCGCGCACCTTGACGGCCAGGGCCTCCGGCTTCAAACGCGCCCCATTGCAGGCTTCGCACGGCTGCGACGACTGGTACTTGGACAGTTCCTCGCGCACCAGGGCGCTTTCCGTCTCCTTCCAGCGGCGCTGGAGATTATTGACCACGCCCTCGAACGGCTTCTTGGTCTCATACGACCGCAAACCGTCATCATAGCGCATGGTGATGGGCGTCTTGCCCGAGCCGAACAGGATGCAGTTGCGCACATCCTCGCCCAGCTTGTCCCAGGGCTTCTTGATGTCCGCGCCATAATGGGCGCAGATGCTTTCCAGGGTCTGGAGGTAATATTGCGAGGTGGAACCGGCCCAGGGGGCGATGGCGCCTTCCTTCAGGCTCAGCCGTTCATCCGGGACCACCAGCATCGGGTCGAAATAATGCTTCGATCCCAGCCCGTCGCAGGCCGGGCAGGCGCCGAACGGGTTGTTGAAGGAGAACAGGCGGGGCTCCACCTCCTCGATCGTGAAGCCGCTGACCGGGCAGGCGAACTTGGCGGAGAACACGGTGCGCTCACCGTTATCGGCATTCTCCGTGAAGATCAGCCCGTCGGACAGTTCCAGGCCCGTCTCGATCGAATCGGCCAGGCGGTTGCCCAGGTCGGGCTGGATCTTCAGCCGGTCGACCACCACCTCGATATCATGCTTCAGCTTCTTGTCGAGGGTGGGCGCATCCTCGATCTCATACATCTCGCCATTGATCTTCACGCGCTGGAAGCCGCGCTTGCGCAGCTCCGCCAGTTCCTTCTTGAACTCCCCCTTCTTGCCGCGCGCGATGGGGGCCAGGAGGTAGAGGCGGGTGTCGGCGGGCATCGCCATGATGCGGTCGACCATCTGGCTGACCGTCTGGCTTTCGATGGGCAGGCCGGTGGCCGGCGAATAGGGGATGCCGATGCGCGCGAACAGCAGACGCATATAATCGTAAATCTCCGTCACCGTGCCGACGGTGGAGCGGGGATTGCGGCTGGTGGTCTTCTGTTCGATGGAGATGGCGGGCGACAGGCCCTCGATGCTGTCGACATCGGGCTTCTGCATCAGTTCCAGGAACTGGCGCGCATAGGCCGACAGGCTTTCCACATAGCGCCGCTGCCCCTCGGCATAGATCGTGTCGAAGGCCAGGGAGGATTTGCCGGAGCCCGACAGGCCGGTGATCACCACCAGACTGTCGCGCGGCAGATCGACATCGACATTCTTCAGGTTATGTTCGCGGGCGCCACGGACGGAAATATGCTTGTTCATCGCGGTCTGTCTTCGGCTTTCTGGCCCGTGGGGCGGATGCGTGCTGCGGTGCGAATAGGATAGGCGTTGCCGCCGGTTTGAAAAGGGCGCGTTGGCGCGGGGGCCTTATGCCGGAAGCTGGGCCGACAGGCGCTTGGGCGCCACGGCACGGTAGCTTTCCAGCATCCAGTGGTGGAACCGTTCCACATCCACAGCTGCGTCCCCCGCCTCGAACCGGAACGTCACCCAGCCGGCCTTGCCCAGGCCATAGCCGGTGGGGCTGGCGCCGGGCATGTCCAGCGCGAAGTCGCGGGAATGCGGCAGTTTCAGGGAGATGCGCAAGGCACCCTGGTAATGGTTCAGGAAGATGAAGATCTTGCCCCGCACCTTGATGACGCGTTCACCCCAGGGGAATTCCTCCGCCGCTTCGGGCAGGGAAAGGGCATGGGTTCTCAACGCCTGTTCGGCATCGGCGAAGGGCTGGTCATTCATGGCCGCGTCCGGTTGGTCATGGGACGGGGCAGACAATGCCCTGTCCGGAAGGGGAATGCAATGTTCTTGTATTGTTCCCTTTAAACTTGTAGAAACGGGAAGCGGGCAGCGTGTAGGCTGCGGGCCATTCCGGCGGGGCTGAGGGCTTCCGCCGTCGAACCCTTTTGCGAAAGAGCGACACAATGGCGGGCAGCGTCAACAAGGTCATCCTGATCGGCAACCTGGGCAAGGAGCCGGAGGTCCGGTCGCTTCAGAACGGCGGCAAGGTGTGCACCCTGCGCATCGCCACGTCGGAGACCTGGAAGGATCGCGGCACGGGCGAGCGCCAGGAGCGCACGCAGTGGCACAGCGTCGTCATCTTCAATGAAAACCTGGTCGGTATCGCCGAACGCTTCCTGAAGAAGGGCAGCAAGGTTTATGTCGAAGGCCAGCTTGAGACCCGCAAGTGGCAGGACCAGCAGGGGCAGGAGCGCTATACGACCGAGGTCGTGCTGCGCCAGTTCCGTGGCGAGCTGACGCTGCTGGATGGCCGTGAAGGCGGCGGCGGTGGCGGTGGCGATTATGGCGGCGGCGGCGATTACGGCGGCGGCTATAGTGGTGGGGGCGGTGCCTCCTATGGCGGTGGTGGCGGCGATTACGGTGGGGGCAGCAGCAGCGGCAGCCGGGGTGGCGGGTCGCGCGGCGGTTCCGGTGGCGGCGGTGGCCGTCCCAGCCCGGCGGCCGACCTGGACGACGAAATCCCGTTCTGATCAGCGGTCGGAAGCATATGTGTGAGAAAAGGGCGGGTTTCCCCAGAGAGTCCCGCCCTTTTTGTATCTTCATCCGCCCTCCGGGGCGGGTTACCCGAATACCTTTTCCGTTACCCGCCGCCCCCATGGCGGAGGCGGGGCGACACGCGTTCCTATTGCCGATCGGAACATAGGGCCGGCCTGTTCTTGAGGGAGTGGCGAATGGCTGATCTGGGCAATGGGGATGGGGCGCATTCCGTCCGGTTCGGGACGCCGGTTTCGCGGCGGTCCATGATCGGGGGCATGGCGACAGTGGGCACCTTGTCCGGCACCATGGCCGGAAAAGCATCGGCGCCGGCGCGCAGCGGAGGCGGATGGGACGTCGTCGTGGTCGGCGCCGGTGTCTTCGGCGCCTGGACCGCCTGGAACCTGCAGCGCCTTGGCCGGAAAGTGCTGCTGGTCGATGCCTGGGGGCCGGCGCATACGCGGGCATCGTCGGGCGGGGAGACGCGGCTGATCCGTACGGAATATGCCGGTGATCCGCTCTACACGCGCTGGGCCTGGGAATCGCTGGCCGAATGGCAGGCCCTGTCACAACGCCATGAAAGCCCGATCTTTCATCCGGTCGGCGCGCTGTATCTCTATCCGCAGGACAGTGCCGGGATCGACCGCAGCATCGCCCTGCAGCGGTCGCTGGGCATCGCGATCGAGAAGATTGCCGTTTCAGATATGGCCCGACGCTGGCCCCAGATCGGGTTCGACGGGGTGATGGTAGGGGTTCTGCAGCCCGGCATGGGCGCACTGATGGCCAGGCGCAGCGTGCAGGCGCTGGTGGGTGAGTTCGTGCGGGCCGGCGGTTTTTACCGGCAATGCGCCATCGATCCGCCGCAAGCGACCGGCGGGGCACTGGAGGCGATCACCGGCAGCGGTGGGGAGAGGGTGCGCGCCGATCAGTTCGTCTTCGCCTGCGGCCCGTGGTTGCCCAAGCTGTTTCCCGATGTCGTGGGGTCCAGGATCGTGCCGACACGCCAGGACGTGTTCTTCTTCGCACCGGAACCGGGTGACGCGCGGTTCGATGGGGCGCATCTGCCGGCCTGGGTGGATGCGGGCAGCAAGGACCTGCATTACGGGTTCCCCGATATCGAATCCCGCGGTTTCAAGATCGCGCTTGATAGGCACGGCCCGGCCATCGATCCCGATGTGATGGACAGGCGGATCGACGACCAGGCGCTGCAGGACGTGCGGGATTATCTGGCACGCCGCTTTCCGGGCCTGGCCAGGCGACCGCTCGCCGAAGCCAGGGTCTGCCAGTATGAGAACAGTGACAATGGCGATCTGTTGATTGACCGGCATCCGGCCTGGGCCAATGCCTGGATCGTCGGTGGCGGCAGCGGCCATGGCTTCAAGCATGGGCCCGCGATGGGCCGCCATGTCGCCGGACTGGTGTCGGGGACAGGTACGATCGAGCCGCGCCTGGCATTTGCGTCCCACCGTCCCCACGGCTAGGCCTGTTTCCGGCTGACCGGAAACAGGCCTAACGTTTCGTGTTCCTCAATCGCCGGCACCGCATGCGCGGCTTGGCTTACGCCCCCATGGGCGGGCGCGCCGGCGGTCGCCGCCGGAGCGGTTTACGGTCACCCGTAAACCGCTCTAAGCCGCTATATATTGGATGCCCATCTGCAGGCTGCGGGCGATGCGGCCGGCGGTGGCGCGGACGGCGGCGGCATCGTCGGGTGACAGCACCTCGTGTGCCGTTTCCTGCCACAGGGCCAGCCAGCGTTCGAACCGGGCCGGGGTCAGCTGGTCGCGGTGGCGCAGATGGGCGGCCATCGGGTTGCCCTTATACCGCCCGCTGGTCAGCATCACCGACGACCAGAAATCGGCCAGCAGCTTCAGGTGGTGGTCCCAGTCCGTGATGATGTCGTTGAAGACGGGGCCCAGGTCCGGGTCCTGCCGTATCTTGGCGTAAAAGGCTGCCACCAGCCGGGTCAGTTGCGCGTCATCCATGGCGATCCTCGTAAGCTACGGCCATAAGATGGGCTGCAACCCATAAAGAGGCAAAGCAAATGCATCTTTATGGGTTGCGCCTTTTGTCACGGGCGAGCCAGGAAGGGGAAGGCGCTGTCGGAATGGGGCTTCTCATCCTGGTCGACACCGTCATCGATGCCGTTCTCGGTGCCATTGACCAGCAGGGAACGATAGATATCGACGGCATCGACATTGGGCGTGCGGCCGCCGCAATCGCCGGCGAGGTCTTCCCGTCCGCCAACCGCTGCCAGCTCGACGGCGGCGAAGTGCCGGCATTGGCCGCTCTCGGCGTTGATCCATAGCCGGTCGTCGGCCAGCAGGGCGGCCGTTGCGTCGTAACGCCGGGCGGGGGCGGCCTCGCGATCGGCCAGGAAGCCGTTGCCGCAGATGCCGTCAAACCCGTCATAGAGGCCCAGATTGCGGGCGATCTCCGGCGCGAATCCCTGCCATTCGGCAGGTTTGGCGGCGTTGTATTCTTCCTTCATCCGATTGCTCACCTCCGCCCCGGCCAGGGTGCCCAGCAGGGCATTACCGGTCAGGGGACGGCCCATGCGGTCGATCCAGCGTTCGTCCGTGCCGGTGGTGGCCCAGACGGCGAGATTGGAGCCGCCTTGATTGATGGTGGCGATATCGACGGACACGACCAGGGAGGCGGGCGTCCAGCCCTTCAGGAAGTTCGAGGCCGGGCCGTCATTGACATGACGCCAGCGGTCGCGGATTTCCGCCACGGTTTTGGTGTCGAAGGCGGGGCATTGGCCGGCATCGACCGGCGTGCCGGCCTTCAGCGCAGCCAAAGCCGCCTGATAAGCGTTGCGGGTGCCGACGACATTGTTGAAGAACGGGTCATCCCTCAGGCCAGCGAAGACGCGGAACAGGCCTTTGCGGGAGGTCAGGCCCTGTTCCACGCCGGCATTCCCCGCCACCCGATCGCGGCCCAGCTTGCAATCCACCGTATCCGGCTGCGGGAAACGGCAGGTGATGCTGGTCGACCGATGGGTGGTGCCAAAACGGCGGCCGCTGTCGATATGGAATTCGTAGGTGACCGTGTCGGAAAAGCCGTGGCCGACAATGGCCATGACCAGGTTCAGCCGTTTGGCGTCCGGTGACATCCAGGCGAAAAGGTCGCCGATATCGGTGCGGGGATCGGCGATCACAGAAGGCGTGTCGAGATGATCGGAGGCCTGGGCCGCCGGGGCCAGGAGCAGCGACAGGGCGAGCCATTGCAGGATGCGGGGCATAGGATGGTCCTTAAGGGGCGGTGCCGATGGCGAAGGACAGGCTGGAGAAAGTCGTCTCGAAATCGGCGATGGCGCGGTCGGCCAGCGGCTTGGTCCAGACGGTGCTGAGCAGCCAGGGGCCGTCATGGGGGATGGTCAGGCTGGTATGGCCGGCCGTGTCGGTCACCTGCCGTGCCACCGCATCGCCACCGGGGCGCAGGTCGGTCAGCACCAGTTGCGCGCCGGGCAGGGGGACGCCGTTGAACAGGATGCGCACGGGCAGGGGCTGGCCCGCCGTCAGCAGGCCAGGATGGGTTTCCGGCACGATCTCCAGGCTGAGACCCACCGGCCGGGTGATGTCACTGGTGCCGGCGCCCTGCTGGATGATGGATTTGGCGCGGCGGCCATAGAGTTCGCGGCCGGGCCGGTCACTTTCATTGTTCGCGGCACGCCAGGCGATGGCCGGGGTTAGCCCTTCGTCGCGGATATAGGCGTTGAACCGGTCGGGTGGCAGGGTGATGGGGACGTGGTTGGTTTCCAGCACGATCAGATGCGTGCCGGCCCCGTCCAGGGAAAGGTGCATGTCGGCATCGACGGCCCCCAAAGACAGGTGGGGACGCTGGTCCCTGATGCCGGCGGGACCGATGCTGTTCAGCACCAGGATGCGCTTTTCCCGGATGGGGGAGCGCTGGCGTGTCTCGTGGTCACCCACCATCAGGTTGGCGGGCAGGTCCTGGCCCGGGAGGGTATGGAACGATTGCGGCTGTATCCAGAAATCATGGGCGTTGGCCGTTCGGGTGGCCAGCATGCCGATGAGCAGCAGGATGCCGAAAGACAAAGCGCCGCCGTTCCCCGCCATGGCGTGGTTCCTTCGATTTGGATTTTTGAGAAAAAGGTCGGCGGTGTCGCCGGCCTGGTAGGGCGATCAGTCGCCTTGGGCGGAAATGTCGGCTTCGTTCAGCTTGCGGGCGCAATCCTCGCAGCAGACTTCCACGGTGCGGCCGCCGACCTTCACCTTGATGGGCCGGTCGTCCAGATCGCAGTCGCAGGCGGCACAGGTCTTCTGGGTCATGATCCGGTTTCCGTTCATCGGGTTGCGATGGACGGATGTAACCAGGGACGCAGAATCTGCGCTGTCGAAATCTTTAGGTTTTTTACTTTGTTCCCTCAGGCGCCGGGCGGACGCATCCGCGTCCTCGGCTCACGGCGCACGAGCGCCGGGCCGGCGGTCGCCGGCCTGCTGGTATCAGCCAGCGCCGGGCCGCTTCAGCACCGATTGCCGGAACTCTGTGGGGGAGCGGCCATAGGCCTGGCGGAAGGCGGCGGTGAAATGGCTGTGGCTGGAGAAGCCAAGCTCCAGGCCCAGCGCGGTCAGATCCTCGTATTCCGCGATCAGGTCCAGGGCACGGGCCAGCCGCAGCCTGGTCTGATAGCGATAGAGCGGCACCCCCTCCACCTGCCGGAACAGCTGGGTCAGATAGACGGGGGAGCCACCGACCTCCGCAGCGATCTCTGCCAGGGTCCAGCGACGCGACAGGTCGGCAGACAGCGCCAGCTTGATCCGGTCCACCAGCCGCTGCTGCCCATGGCGGGCATCGGCGGCGTGGGAGGTGCGGGGGCCGAGTGCGCGCTGTGCCAGGGTCAGGGCCAGGCTTTCCGCCTCCAGCGGTTCGGCGGTGTCGGTCAGCAGGCTGTAGCGCAGCATCGCGGTCAGGGCCGTGGCGCGCGGATCGATGCGCAGGCGCTGGCGGGTGAAGCGCACCGGATCGCCGGGGCACAGCATCTCCGGTCGCGGCAGTTCCCGCAGCAGATGCGGATCGATGAACAGCAGCAGGCTGGCATCGCCGCCGGGCACGGGATGGGTGATGCGGAACGGCTCACCGGCGTTGAAGAAGACCACCTGGTTGGGTTCGGCCACGGCGACATCATCGCCGGCTTGGCGCTGGTACAGGCCGCGGTACGGAAAGGCCAGATAGGTGGAATGGGCGCAATCCACGCCCGGATCATGGTCGCAATCACCGGTGCAGACGGCATCGAGCACGCGGACGGTGGCGGTCGCCAGAAGGGGGGTGACGCGGTAGGGGGCCATGGCACCCCATGCTACGCGGCGGCGATCAGCCGAACAAGCCGCAGGCTCAGCGGGCGGCCTTGGCCTGACGCTTGGCGCGGTACATGCCGGCATCGGCGCGGCGGATCACGTCTTCCTCCTGGTCGCCTGGGCCATAGGCCTGGGTGCCGAAGCTGCCGCGCAGGGGCAGTTCCAGCATCTGCCACTGGCAGATGGCGGCGTTGAAGATGGCGGACAGGGCATCGGCGCGGGCCATGCCCTGGGCCTGGTCGGTGTCGGTCAGCAGCACCGCGAATTCGTCCCCGCCGAACCGGGCCACGATGTCATGGGCGCGGACATTTTCCTTCAGGGTGCGGGCCACCTGGCGCAGGTACCAGTCGCCGCAGAGATGGCCATGCGTGTCGTTGATCGCCTTGAACCCGTCCAGGTCGATGATGACCAGCACGCCGCCCACACCGTTGCGCCGCGACGAGGCCAGTTCACGCCCGAAGGCATCGACGAAGCCGCGGCGGTTCAGCAGGCTGGTCAGCTCGTCCGTCATGGACAGGGTTTCCAGATGCTCGATCCGTTCCTTCTGCTCCGTGATCTTCGCTTCGGCCTCGCGCAGCCGCATGATCGTGTCCTGCAACAGGTAGACATAGGTGTCGGCAGGCAGGGAGACGGGGCCCAGGTCGGGCGACACGGCACCACCCAGGCCGCCGGCGACGGCGCGAGCCAGGGATTGCAGGCTGTTGGCGGCAGATGAAGGCTGGGGAGGGAACGACATGGCGCGGTCCAGTCCCCTGGACTTCGTCATCGGACGGGTCTGGACGGCATCGAACGGGCTCATGGTTGGCTCCCCAAAACGGGCTGTTGCTCCGCCTTGGGAGCAGCAATGGCCGTGCCAGAGGGAAAATCCTTTGAAAACATGGGTTTGTGTTCTGATCCCGTCATGAGGCCCCTGCCGGGCGGCAGTTCTTGCCGGGTGAACACCGGGAAACGCTGGCAGTTGCTGCCGAGCAGATTTGTCACACCGCGGTATGGAGCGAATGGACGTTGCGGCGGGGCGCCAGGGGGCGCAAGATAACGGCCCTAGCCACGATCCAGGCCCGTGCCCAACGTGACCGTTCAATCCCATTCGCGCCGTGCCGTCGCCTTCGCCCTTGCCATTGCATTGGGTGCGGCCGGTACCGCGCCGGCTTTCGGCCGATCCGCCATCGATATCGCCCCGCACAAGGCCACATATCGGCTGAAGCTGGATCATGCGCGGCTGCAAAGCGGCATCACCGATGTCAGCGGACAGATGAGCTTTTCCTGGAACGATGCCTGCGACGGCTGGACCATCGACCAGCGTTTCCAGGTCGCCTTCTCCTACGCGGAGGGGGAGGACATGAACCTGATCACCAATTATGCGACCTGGGAGGCGAAGGATGGCTCCGCCTACCGGTTCAATGTGCGCAAGCTGGTGAACGGCGAGGTGGATGAGGAACTGTCCGGCGGCGCCACGCTGGACGGCATGGGCGGCGGCAATGTCCGCTATGACAAGCCGGAGACGCGGTCAATGCCGCTGAAGCCCGGCACCATGTTCCCCACCGCCCATACGCTACGCGTGCTGAAACAGGCCGGGTCGCCGGAGAACCTGTTCTCCGTGCCGGTGTTCGACGGGGCGGAGGCGGATGGCGCCAGCCCGGTGAACACCATCGTCGGCAAGATACGGTCGCCGGCGGCGATGAAGGTGAAGGATGCCGACCTCCTGGTGGCCAAGGCTTGGCAGGTGTCGCTAGCCTTCTTCCCCATCAATCCGGGTGAACCGCTGCCCGATTATGAGACCAACATGGTGTTGCAGGAGAACGGCATCGTCCGGTCCATGCTGGTCGATTACGGCGATTTCCGCGTCTCCATGGAGCTGGAGACGCTGGAAAAGGCCATCAAGCCGCCCTGTTGATATGTCCCTCAGGCGCCGGGCGCCGCCATCCGGCGGCTTGGCTTACGCCACACGAGCGGCGGGCCGGCAGTCGCCGGCCCCCAGCGGCATGAAACTCATGCCGCTGGTATGAGGGCGCTCAAGGCTCGCCTTTGAAGATACCGACCAATGGTTCGCCGCCGGCCTCCTGACGGGCGCGGTACATGCCGGACGTGTTGAAGGACCATGCAACCTGCCCGTCGGGGGTGACGGCGACGATACCCCCATCGCCGCCCAGCGCGGTCAGGCGGGCCTGGATCACCTCGTCGGCGGCCTTTTGCAGGGTCATCCCCTTCAGTTCCACCAGATCGCAGATGGCACGCGCCACGCCCAGGCGGATGAAATATTCACCCGTCCCCGTGGCCGACACCGCGCAGGACTTGTCGTTGGCATAGGTGCCGGCGCCGATGATCGGCACGTCGCCGACCCGGCCCCACAGTTTGGCCGTGGTGCCGCCGGTCGATGTGCCGGCTGCGATATGACCGGCATTGTCGAGAGCGACCACGCCGACGGTGCCGTATTTGCGATCCTCGAACGCCATCTGGCTGGCGGCCAGCGGCACGGGCTCCGGCCCCACGCCGGCCGGACGGGCCGGAATGGGCAGGCCGCGTTCCTTCAGGGTCTTTTTCAGCGACTGCCAGCGGCGTTCGGTGAAAAACCAGGCGGCATCGGCCTGTTCCACGCTGGCCTGCTGCCCGAACTTCTCCGCCCCGGCCCCGATCAGCATGACATGGGGGGACGCCTCCATGACGGCGCGGGCCAGACTGATCGGGTTCTTCGTGCCGGTGATGCCGGCCACGGCGCCGGCCTTCAGGTTGGAACCATCCATGATGGCGGCGTCCAGCTCGTTGCGGCCATCGGCGGTAAAGACCGCACCCTTGCCGGCATTGAACTGCGGATCATCCTCCAGCCCGCGGACCACGGCCACCACGGCATCCAGTGCCGTACCACCCTTTTCCAGGACGGTGCGGCCACGCTCCAGGGCGGCATGCATGGCGGCGCGGTATGAGGCCTCCGTCTCCGGCCCCATCGTTTCCCGGTCCATCACCCCGGCACCGCCATGGATGGCCAGCGCCCAGGCGGGGCGGACGGCGGCTGCCTTGTCCTGTGCCGGTTTCGTGGCGCAGGCCGACAGGCCCAGCGCCAGCAGGATCAGGGCGGCGAGGCGGACCGGGTGCTTCATTCCTGGCTTCTCCCAAGGGTCGGATTGCGTCAGCCTTGATAGCAAGGCACGCCCGTGGGAGCCAGCCTGGAAGGGGTCATTCCTCCGGCGCGCCCTGCGTCTGCGTCCGCATCAGCTTGGGTTCCGCCTCCACCTCGATATCCCGGCCACGCCGGTCGATGGAGGCCCGTTCATCGTCGGGATCGGTGAACAACTGGCCGGGCCTGGTCTGGCTGGGGGGCGGTGCGGTGGCATCACCCGCCAGACTGTCGCGGATGGCCTGCTGGTTCAGTTCCCGGCGTGCCTCCTCCAGGCATTCGTTCAACGATCCGGGCAGGCGTCCCTTGATATCCCACAGTTGAAAGGCGCGCGTCCGCACCAGGCTTTCGTCGGTCATGGCTGTCTCCTTTCGCCTTCAAGGACGAATGGAAAACGCCCGGCCCGATGGGTTGGTTCCACCTGCGAAAGGAAATAATGGCGCTTTTATGCCAAATTTCGGTGATCGGAACCGATCACCGACCTCAATCGCCGGCGCCAACATCCGTTGGCTTGGCTAAGCCGCATGGGCGGCGCGGCGGCGGTCGCCACCGAACCAGATCCCGATGAGTTGAACTCATCGGGATCTGGTTTTAGGGCTTACCTCACCAGTTCCAGCAGCTCCATCATGCCATTATCCTCATGGTTCACATTATGGCAGTGCATGACCATGGGGCCGTGGAAATCCAGGGCGCGGGACAGGAATTGCAGCACCTCGCCACTGCCGCCGGGCGGGTTGTCATTGGGCTGCGCGGTGTTGCCGAACGGGAAGGTGCAGCCGCCTGGGCCGGGCGCGCAGTTGATCAGGGCCGTGTCGCGCCAGACGGGGAAGTCATAGGCGATGGCCCCGCGCTGTACGATCTGGAACGAGTTGATATGGATGTGGAACATGTGGGTGTCGGACGCGCTCTGCACGCCCCAGCGATCCATCTGCCCCAGCTTCAGCCGGCGCTGCACCCGTTCCAGGTTGAAGGGACGGCCGTTCACCACCGATGCACCACCAATGGCGGGCGGGGCGTATTCGGTGTTGGTGAAGCCGAAGACCACGCCCTGGGTGGGACCGTCGGGCACGTCGTTGGCGGTCGTCAGGTCGATGGGCGTATAGAGCGCGTTCAGGGCCGTTTGGGTCGGTACGGCCTTGTTCAGGTTCTTGGCCTTGCGCTTCTTGGTGACATTGATGGTGAGCAGCGTTGGCGTGCCGCTGGGCGGCGTGGCGCCGCACAGGCTGGTGGTAGGGTTCTGCGCGTTGGCGCCGGTGGCCGGCGCCGGGGCCTGATAGATCACATACTGGCCTTCCGCCGTCGGGGCCTGCACCATCAGATCCATGCGCTGGCCGGGCGCCATCAGCACCAGTTCATTGGTGATGACATCGGTGCCGGCCGTTGCCGTCGTCAGGTCGTAGACGGGCGGGCCCAGCAGGAAGGGCTGATCCGTTGCGCCGGCCTTCAACGGACGCTGGACGGGAACGCCATCGGCGGCCAGGGCATAAAGGGCCGGAGCCGGTGTGGTGGTGCCGCTGGCAGGGACGACGCAGAAAGGCTGAACATTGCCGACCGTGGTGTTGATCACGCGCCACAGCATGGCCTCTCCCGGTGCCATGGAGATGGTGGGGTTGACCTGGCCGTTGACGGAGAATTGCCCGTTGATGGGCGGGGCATAGCCGGTCGGATAATCGTAACCCAGCGTGTTGCACACGGTCACGCCATAGGTGCCATAGCAATTGACGGCGTTGGGCGCCTTGGACGGCGCGCCGTCGGGGGAGAAGGCGGCGGAATAATTGATCTCCTGGATGACCAGGATGCGTTCGCCATCATAGGCCTTGGCGTGTTTCACGGCGGGCAGGCTGTCGATGCCGCGCTTCTCATCCTCGATGATCAGGGCGCCGGCCATGCCGCTGCCCAGCTGGATGGCCACGGAGCCATGCTTGTGCGGGTGGTACCAGTATGTACCGGACGGATGCGCATCGGGGATCTTGTATTCGAAGTCGAACTCGCCATCGACGCAGACATGGCGATGGGCCACATCCTTGTCGGTTTCCATATGGCAGGCCTTCTTCAGGTCATCCGCCGTGGCCCCCTTGGGCAGGATGTTCAGCAGCACATTGTCGCTGTTGCCCAGCGGTGAGACATGCAGGCCATGGGTATGCAGGTTCAGGATGTCGAACCCGTGCGGCAGCGTATCGACATAGGTGCCGGAACCGGGACCATGGCCCAGCTTCGGCGCCTCGGGATAGAAATCACCGGCCTCCTTCTCCTCCGCCTTGCGGTCGGCGGCTTGTTTCTTACCCGGAATGTCGATAGCGGTGGTCGGCGTCAGGTCGTTGCGCAGCTTCAGGCGCACATGCTCACCCGGATGGGCGCGCAGGGTGGGGGCGATCAGGCGCTTGGGCGACTTGTCCGCCCCTTCGGTGACGAAGCTGCGGGTTTGTACCTGGGTGCCGTTGAACGGATAAATCTCGGTCTTCGCGATCAGCACATAGGGGCCATCGCCATTCTTGCGCATGTCGGGCGGGTTTTGCAGTTCATCCGCCAGGACGGAGGGACAGACGGACAGGCACAGGGCGGCAACGCCCATCCTCAAAACCAGACGCATACCCCATTCCCCCTTCGGCGCGTTCAAAGCGCCGAAGGATAACAGGAATTCAGGTATATGTCAGATGCAACCTTGGCGGTCCACCTCAGCCCAGTGTCAGCACGACGGGCGTGTGGTCGGACGCCTTTTCCCTGCCCCTTGGGCCCTTGTCGATCTCGCATGCGATGACGCGATCGGCGGCCTGGGGCGACAGCAGGAAATGGTCGATGCGCAGGCCATTGTTGCGGGGCCAGGCACCGGCCTGATAGTCCCAGAACGTATAGGCGGGGACCGCACCCGGATGCAGGGTGCGGAACGCCTCCGTATAGCCCAGCGCCAGGATCTCCTGGAATTTCAGACGCGTTTCCTGCCGGAACAGCGCATCCTCGCGCCAGCCGATGGGGTCGTACACATCCTCCGGCGCGGGGATGACATTGTAATCACCGGCCAGGACCACGGGCTGGCCCGTGGCCAGCAGCTCAGCGGCGCGCAGGCGCAGCCGTTCCATCCAGCGCAGCTTGTAGAGATATTTCTCGCTGTCGCCATTGCCGGTCGGGTTGCCGTTGGGCAGGTAGATGCTGGCGATGCGCACGCCGCCCACCGTGCCCTCGACATAGCGGGCCTGTTCGTCCTCCGGCTCTCCCGGCAGGCGGGTCAGCAGGTCGTTGACCGGCAGCTTGGACAGAAGCGCCACGCCATTATAGGCCTTCTGGCCCATAGCATGGACCTCGTATCCCAGCTCCTCGAACGCAGCAGCCGGGAATGAGGCCGTCTCGCACTTGATCTCCTGGAACAGCACAACGTCGGGCGCTTCGGCCGCCAGCCATTCGGTGATGTTGGGCAGGCGGGCCTTGGCGGAATTCACGTTCCAGGTGGCGATCTTCACGGGCTTGCTGCCTTCTTGGCCGATGGGATTGAAGACTGATCGTAGCGCGGATTAGCGCCAGCGTAATCCGCGGGACCACCGCAACGGGCTTTCCGCGGATTACGGCTACGCCTAATCCGCGCTACGAAAATTCAAACGGAGAACGAGGTGCCGCAGCCGCAGGACGACGCGGCGTTGGGATTGACGACCTTGAAATAGCTGCCCATCAGGTCCTCGGCGAAATCAAGCTCCGCCCCGGCCAGCAGGTCCAGCGACACATCATCCACCACCAGCTTCGCCCCGTCGCGGGTGAAGACATGGTCGTCATCGTTGGTATTGGTGTCGAAGGAGAAGCCGTACTGGAATCCGGAACAGCCGCCGCCCGACACGGTCAGGCGCAACATCTGGTCGGGATTGCCCTCCAGCGTCGCCAGCTTCGCGATGCGGCGGGCGGCACTGGCGGACAGGGTCATGGCGCGGCCTTCGGGCGGCGGGGTGCGGGTGCCGTCAGCGACGGTAGTGGATGTGCTCATCGAATGGTTCCTGTCTGCTAACGACTGGACAAACGCTTACTCCCTATGTAAGCGGCGAAGGCGTGTCCGTCAAAGCGGGCGTGCCCTGCATTGGAGGTATCGCGATGATGCGTTGGCAGACCCTGTTGTCCCGCAAGCGCCTGGCGAAGGACGGTTTGGCGCCGGAACTGCCTTATCGCAGTGCCTATGAGATCGATATCGACCGCATCACCTTCTCCACCAGCTTCCGGCGCCTGTCGGACAAGCAGCAGGTGCATGGCATCGGCGGGTCGGATTATGTCCGTTCGCGCCTGACCCATTCGATGGAGGCGGCCCGCGTCGGCCGTTCGCTGGGCAGCTGGGCCGGCGCGGAGATCATCCGGCGCTATGGTCAGGACGAGGTGCCGGCCAATGCCGCCGATATCGGCAATGTGGTGGCGGCCGGTGCCCTGGCCCACGATCTGGGCACGCCGTGCTTTGCCCATACGGGCGAGGACATCATCTCTGACTGGTTCGCCGGCACGGTACTGGGCCGGGAAATCCTGTCCGGGGTGGACGGGCAACAGGCCAATGAGCTGTCGAATTTCGAAGGCAATGCCCAGGGGTTTCGCGTGCTGACCCGGTTGCAGGGCTGGCGGGCGCAGGGCGGGCTGCAGCTGACGGCCGCGACGCTGGGCACCTATGGCAAATACCCCTGGTCGGCCCCGGCCTTCGCGGGCGAGGAACGGCCGCACAAGCGCAAATACGGCTTCCTGGGCAGTGAGACGGAACTGATGGCCGAGGTGGCGGATGAGCTGGGCCTGGTGCCCACCGGCCGCGATAGCTGGTGCCGGCATCCGCTGGCCTATCTGGTGGAGGCGGCGGACGATGCCTGCTACTCCGTCGTCGATATCGAGGATGCGGTGAAGATGCGCATGCTGTCCTTCGCCGATGCGGAGGAGCTGCTGGAGCCGCTGATCGATTGGGACCGCGCCGAATATGAGGGGATCGAGGATGAGGATCGCCGCCTGATCTATTTGCGCGCCCGCGCCATCGACCGGCTGGTCACCGATGCGGCGGCCGCCTTCCTGGACAAGCTGCCCGACATCATGGAGGGCAAGCCGGTAGGCCCGCTGTTGAAGATGATCGAGCGGACGGACGCGCTGAAGGATATTTCCGACGTGTCCTATACCCAGATCTATCGCGGCCATCAGCGGTGCGAAACCGACATCGTGGCCGCCCGCACCGTCACCATTTTGCTGAACGCCTATGGCGAGGCGCTGCTGGCGCGCGAAAAGCTGGGACCGGGCGCCGACCTGCCGCGCCGCTTCGCCTCGCTGTTGGAGACGATACCGGGCATCCGGCAGGTGCCCTATGACCGGTCGGGCTGGACCCGCGCGCTGATGGATTATATCGCGGGGATGACCGACCGGTTCGCGATCCGGCAGGCGCAGTTGATCGCGGGGTGAGGTTTACAACAGCTTCTCGATCGTCCCCGTCAGCGCCTCGGGCTTCGTCGTCGGGCTGAAGCGGCCGACCACCTTGCCGGAGCGGTCGACCAGGAACTTGGTGAAGTTCCACTTGATGCCGCTGGTGCCCAGGAAGCCGCGCTTCTGGGTCTTCAGCCATTGATAGAGCGGGTGGGTGCCGTCGCCATTGACGTCGATCTTGGCGAACATCGGGAAGCTGACATCATAGGTCAGGGAGCAGAAATTGGCGATTTCGGCGGCGTCGCCGGGTTCCTGCTGGCGGAACTGGTTGCAGGGGAAGCCCAGAACCACCAGGCCGCGCGCCGCATAATCGCGGTGTAGCTTCTCCAGACCCTCATATTGGTAGGTGAAGCCGCACTTGCTGGCGGTATTCACGATCAGCAGCACCTTGCCCTGCCAGTCGCCCAATGAGACATCCTTGCCGTCGAGCGTCTTGGCGGTGAAGTCATAGATGCTGGTCATGAAAATCCTCCCGGTGGCCTGGGGCGCGATCATGCGACGGTGGCGGGCGGTTGGCAATGCAGGGGTGTGGATGGGGTACGACCTTTTCGTTGGCATCGACTGGACCGGAGCGCAGCCGGCCCGCGCCGTGGCCGTCGCCGCTTGCGATCCCGGCGGTCTGGTGCGGCCCGTATGGCCCGCCGGCCGGTATTGGGGACGGCGGGAGGCGGCGGACTGGATCGCGGTACAGGTGCGGGGCGGGGCCCGCGTGCTGGCCGGGTTCGATTTCGGATTCGCCATGCCCTGGGTGGAGGGGGTGGGCTATCTGGATGGCCGGGTGCCCGACGTGACGGACATGGTCGCCCTGTGGGACCTGGTGGAACAGGCGGGCGGGCAGGGGGAGGATCATTTCGCCGGGGCGGCCGTCGCCGACCCGCGCCTGGCGCCCAGTTTCTGGATCGACGGGCCGATGCCCGCCCATTGGGGCGATGGGTCGACCAAGCGGCGGCGGGTGGAGATCGTGGCGGCCCAGACCGGGGCGGGGACGCCCGTGTCGTTGTTCAAGCTGGCGGCGGCGTCCAAGCAGGTCGGCAAGGCGTCGCTGGCGGGGATGCGCACGCTGCGGTACCTGCGCGGGCTGCTGGGGGATCGGCTGGCCGTCTGGCCGGTGGAGATGCCGGCGGCAGGGCAGAGCGTGGTGATGGAGATTTATCCCACCCTGTTCCGCAAACAGGCGCTGGGTGGGGTGCGCAAGATCACCGGACGGGCGGCGATGGAAGCGGCGGTGGCGCATTTCGGCTGCACCCTGTCGCACGAGGTGCCGGAACAGTTTGACGATCACATCGGGGATGCCATCATCACCGCAGCCGGACTGTCGCGGCTGGCGGGGAACGCGTCGGCCTGGGCGCCGGTCGGTTTGACGGCGGACATCGCCGGGCGCGAGGGCTGGATTTTCGGGGTCGGCGTATCATGAAGATGGTCTTCTATGTCGCAATCGGTGGTGCGTTCGGCTCCGTGGCGCGGTATCTGACGGCGGTGGGGTTTGCACGGTGGACCGATGGCGGCTTTCCCTGGGCGACATTGACGGTGAATATCGTCGGGTCGTTCATCATGGGGCTGCTGACGGCATTGATGGCCGGGGCCTGGGTACCGTCACCGGAGGTTCGCGCCTTCCTGACGGTGGGCATCCTGGGCGGGTTCACCACCTTCTCCAGCTTCTCCCTGGATGCGGCGAACATGCTGCAACGGGGGGATATTGGTCTGGCGGCGGCCTATGTGCTGTCGTCCCTGGTTATCGGCTTCGGCGGCCTGTTTGCCGGGCTTTATTTGGTACGGATGGTGGCGGCATGAGCGATGCCGGTGATGCGCGCGGTCCCGCAAAGATCGTAGAGACGAGGCTGGTGGCGGACGATGAGGCCGATGTGCGCCTGGACCGTTGGTTCAAGCGGCATTTCCCCGAATTGGGCCATGGCGCGCTGCAGAAGCTGCTGCGCACGGGACAGGTGCGGGTGGATGGCAAGCGTGCCGACGCCAATACGCGTCTGGCCCCGGGCCAGAGCGTGCGCATCCCGCCGCTGCCCGATGCCGCCCCGGTAGCGGCTGGTGCCGCGGTGGAGGACAAGCCCCGCAAGCCGGTATTCAGCGACAAGGAGATCGCGGCGCTGCGCGCCTGCGTGCTGTATCGCGACGCCGACGTCATCGTGCTGGACAAGCCGGCGGGCATGGCCGTGCAGGGCGGCACCGGCCAGGACAAGCATCTGGACGCGATGCTGGACCTGCTGAAATTCGATGCGGAGGGTCGGCCCAAGCTGGTGCACCGGCTGGACAAGGATACAAGCGGCTGCCTGGTCCTGGCCCGCAACAGCTTCGCCGCCAGCCGCCTGACGGAAAGCTTCCGCGGCCGCGATGCGCGCAAGATCTATTGGGCCATCACGGTCGGCGTGCCGGAACCGCACCAGGGCCGTATCGACCTGTCCATCGCCAAGGAGATGGCGGCGGGTGGTGAGCGGATGATGGTGGATGAGCGCAACGGCCAGCGCGCCCAATCCTATTACACCGTGCTGGAACATGCCCACCGCAAAGCGGCCTTCGTGGCTTTGTGGCCACGCACGGGGCGTACGCATCAGCTGCGCGTGCATATGAACGCCATCGGCACGCCGATCCTGGGCGACGGCAAATATGCGGGCCAAGAGGCGTTCATCGGCGGGGCGGAGGTGAAGCGGCAGCTGCACCTGCATGCACGCCGCATCATCATCCCGCATCCGCGTGGCGGCACCGTCGATGTAACCGCTCCGCTTCCGGAACATATGAGACCAGCCTGGGATTATTTCGGGTTCAGTATGAACCTGAAGGAAGATCCTTTCATGGCATTGGATTAAGGCCGGGCCTGTCGCAGGCGGCGTCGCCCAGGGCGATCTTCAGGCGGCCGGCCCCGATCCGGCCCTTGGCCTTTTCGATGGCACTGATCTGCTTGGCCGTCAGGAAACGGTCCGCCCCGTGGCGGACCCAATCCACACCCTGTTCGGCCACGCCCAGTTCATGATTGCCGGGTGCCCAGGTCCCGTCCACCAACTCACGCAGCGCCGTGGTCACGGCCACATCGATACGTTTCAGGGCGGTGGTGACAATATGGCCGGGGGCCAGTTCCTCCTGGTCGCTGTCGACTCCGATACCGAACTTGCCGGCCTGCGCGGCGATCAGCAGCGCGTCGCGGCTGGCCAGACCGGCGGCGGGGAACAGCACGTCGGCGCCGTCGGCCAGAATCTCGTTCGCCACGGTGCGGGCCAGACGGCGATCGCGGAACCCGTCCAGATCGGTGGTCATGTAGCGGGCCGTCACCTGTACCGGACGCCCCGCCTCGCGCACGCCCTGGATGAAGCCGCAGCCGAAGCGCTGCACCGGCGGCGTGGCGACGGCGCCCATGAAGGCGACGCGGCCGGACCGGCTGGCATAGGCCGCCGCCATCCCGGCCAGGAAACCCGCCTCCTGCTCCCGGAATCGGATCGACCGGACATTGGGGCCGGTCACATCGCCGTCGATGATGGTGAAGCGCGCATGCGGATAAAGCGGCGCCAGTTCACGCAGCGCCTGTTCGTGGATGAAGCCCACCAGCACCAGGGTGGTGATGCCGCGTTCGACGAAAGCGCGGATGGCGGTGGCGCTGTCTTCCTGTGTCACGATCACCCGTGGGCGGAAGGCCACGTCATTCTCCGCCTCGAACCGCGACAGGGCGGATACCGCCAGGGAGTTGAACACCCGGTCATCCTTCTGACCGCTGTAAATGACCCCGTAATCCTCCCTGGCTTGCGCGGGAAGCGCCGCCAGGCAGAAGAAGAGCAGGATAAGGATCAGAAAGCGAAGCATGCGGAAGTATGATTCCTTGCGAGTGCAGACACCATTCTAAAGGCCAAAGGTTAGCGTTTTCCCAACGCCGGGAAGGGCATGCGCCGCATGCCGTCGTGGCTATCGACACCTGCCGTCCTGGAGAGTAGCAAGGGCCGGAAACCTTAGCTGTGCATGGACCCATGGCCCTGAAACTTGCCCTGTTCGATTGCGACGGCACGCTGGTCGACAGCCAGCATGCCATCATTGCCGCCATGGAGGTGGGGTTCACCGCCCATGGGCTTGTGCCGCCGCCGGCGCGCGATGTGCGCCGGGTGGTGGGCCTGGAACTGGTGGAGGCCGTGGCGCGGCTGGCCCCGGCGCTGGGCCTTGATGCGCATGAGGCGATATCGGAGGCGTACAAGCAGGCCTTCTATCGCAACCGGCTGGCCGGCACGCATCCGGAACCTTTGTTCGAGGGCACGGTGGCGGCCCTGGACGCGCTGGAGGCGGCGGGGTTCGTGCTGGGTGTGGCCACGGGCAAGAGCCGGCGCGGGCTGGACGCCACCTTGCTGCATCATGGCTTGACGGCGCGGTTCGTCACCTTGCAGACCAGCGACCGCGTGGCGGGCAAGCCCAGCCCCGATATGGTCTATGCCGCCTTGGCCGAAAGCGGGGCGGATGCGGCCAATACCGTGGTCATCGGCGATACAAGCTTCGACATCATGATGGCCCGCAACGCGCGGGTGCGCTCCGTCGGCGTCTCCTGGGGATACCATGAGGGGGCGGAACTGCTGGCCGCGGGGGCCGACCGTCTGGTGCATGATTACGCGGCCCTGCCGGATGCGGTGGCGGGCCTGCTGCACAAGGGTTGATCGGATATGAAGCGCTTCTACAAACAGGTGGCGGTGATAGAGGCCGATGGCGGCTTCTCCGTGGCGCTGGATGCCAAGCCGGTGCGCACCCCGGCCAAGCTGCCCTTCGCCGTGCCCACCCGCGCCCTGGCCGAAGGTATCGCGGCGGAATGGGAAGCGCAGGGCGACGAGGTGAAGCCCGCCACCATGCCCCTGACCCAGCTGGCCAGCACCAGCATCGACGGGGTGCGCGGACGCCTGGATGCGGTGGCGGAAGCGTCGGCCGTTTATGGCGAGAGCGAGCTGGTCTGTTACCGCGCGGACGAGCCGGATGAACTGGTGGAGCGGCAAGCCAGGCTGTGGAACCCGCTGCTGGACTGGGCCGCGCGCCGCTATGACGCGCAGTTGCTGGTCACCAGCGGCATCATCCATCGTGCCCAGCCGACCGATGCACTGAAGGCGATGCGGGCGGGGGTGGATGAGCTGGATGAATGGCGGCTGACGGCGCTGCAGAACGTTATCGGCATCACCGGATCGCTGCTGGTCTCGCTGGCCCTGGTCGATGGGCATCTGACGGCGGAACAGGCGTTCGATCTGGCGCAGCTGGACGAGAATTTCCAGATCGAGAAATGGGGCGAGGATTACGAGGCGGCCGATCGCCGCGCCATCCAGCGCGCCGATCTGGCCCATACCGTGCGCTTCCTGGAATTGCTGCGCTGAAGCATCGATTGTTGCGATACGCGGGCCTGCAACCCGCGTTTCCAGCCGTCGCCAAACCTGTTACACATCCCTGCAACAAAAGGCGCGCAAGCGCGGTGGGGAGGAAAGACGGGGATGGCGAAGGGTGACGGTCGCGCCGTACTGGCGCGCACGGGCGATGCTTATGGCGCGGCGCTGACGGCTCTGCAGCGCCGGTTGGGTGTGGCGGGGATCGATGTTGCAGCCCTGCGGCCCCTGGTCGAGGGCGGGCTGGACGCGGAAAAGCGCGAGGCCCTGGCCGCCGCCTTCCGGGCATCGGGCCAGTCGCCGGCCAGTGCCGCCGCCGCCTTCGCCACGGCGCAGGCGGAATTGTCGGCCGCCCTGGTCGCCTCCTCCCGCTGGCGTACGGCCGCCGCCGTCGACGGGGTGCGGTTGCTGGGCATGCTGCTGTCCGATGCGCTGGCCGCCTTGCTGGCCCCGCCGCCCGTTGTCGAGGGCAGGAAGGTGCCCGACCTGCCCGGCTTCGTCACCAACCTGATGGACCGCACGGTCGACACCGCCACCGCCATCAACGACGCCTCCATCGCCAATGCCGAGATGGTGGGGCAGTTGCGGGCCGTGGATGGCCAGGCCCAAGCCATCGCCGCCGCCACCGAACAGACAGTGGCCGGCGTGCACGAGATTTCCATGCGCAGCCAGGAGGTGGCGCAACTGGCGGCCGAGGCGCATGACGTGGCCGAAAGCGGGCGCGAGGCCGTGGGGCATGCGGTGCGCGGCATGGATGCAATCGCCCATGCCGTGGCCGACAGCGTGTCGCGCGTGTCGGAACTGTCCGACGCGTCGGACCGTATCCAGGACATCCTGGCCAGCATCGAGGCCATCGCCGCCCAGACCAACCTGCTGGCCCTGAACGCCACGATCGAGGCGGCACGGGCCGGTGAAGCCGGCAAGGGCTTCGCCGTGGTGGCGGGCGAGGTGAAGAACCTGGCCAGCCAGACGGGCCGGGCGACGGAAGATATCCGTTCCCGGCTGGCGCACCTGCGCACCGAGATGGGGGCCATCGTCGGCTCCATGCAGGAAGGCACGCGCGCCGTGGCCTCGGGCCAGGAACAGATGCGCGAAGTGTCGGCCCGCATCGACGACGTGACGGCGCGGGTGGACACCACCACCGAGCGCATGGCGGAAATCGCATCGATCCTGCAGCAGCAGACGGCAGCCGCGCAGGAGGTGAAGCAGGGCGTCACCGACATCGCCACCCGCGCCGCCAGCAACAGCAAAGCCATCCTGCGCAGCGTGGAGGCCACCAAGGGCGTGGAATCGCTGCTGGGCCGTCAGCTGTCCGACCTGATGAAGCAGGACATCCCCAACAAGATCGTGAAGATCGCCAAGGTCGACCACGTCCTGTGGAAGAAGAAGCTGGCCGACATGGTGGTGGGCCTGCAGACCCTGAAGGTCGAGGATCTGGTCCGTCACGATGCCTGCCGCCTGGGCAAATGGTATTACGGCGCCGGATCGCTGCCGATGCGCAACCACCCGGCCTTCGCGGGCCTGGAGGTACCGCACCGGTCGGTGCATGAATATGGCATCCGGGCGGTTGAACTGTTCAATCAAGGCGACAAGGACGGTGCCAACCGGGAAATCGCCCTGGTGGTGGAGGCGGCGGAACGGGTCGTGGCGCAGCTTGACCGGCTGCAGAACGAGCCGATGCCGGCGGAGAAGGCGACGGCGGGGTTCTGAACCCGTAGGTCAGGTCGAGCCGCAGGCGAGCCCTGACGGCAAAAGCCGAAGTCTTTCTGTCAGGGCTCGGCTTCGCCTCGACCTGACCTACGATCGGGGCGCAGATCCAGCACATAGGCCAGCGTCACGCCCATCCGTTCCACGCGCAGCAACTCGCGGCCCGGTGGCACCGGACCGCAATTGCCACGGGTGAAGGCCAGATAGAAATCGGCCTTGCCCTGGCCATCAGCCGGGGCCTTCCAGGTGGGCGGCAGGAAGTGCAGGGCGCTGTCATGCGGGCCGCAGATGCGCACGCGATAGGGATGGGCGATGGCGCCGCCACCTTCTTCCGATACGATGCGGTTGCGCAGGCGCTCGGCCGCTTCCGACAGGGGGCTGCCCCAGTAATCCAGTTCGAACCGCCCCTCCGCCCCGCTGACCCCGCCGGCCAGGGCATTGTACCAGATGGCCTGGTAGGGGTGCAGGCGGGCCATGGTCAGGCACTGCCAGCCCATCCACAGCACCAGCAGGGCCGCCGCGATCCGCGTGGCCTCGGGCAGGCGTTCGATCACGGCGGGGCTGCGCAGCCTTTCCGCCAGCCGGTCCAGCCCGATGCCCGCCGCCACCGACAAGGGCGGCAGCAGGAACAGCATATGGCGGATGCCGTCATAAAGCACGGCACCGGTGACGATGACGATCAGCGGCGGCAGCAGGATCGCGGCGGCCAGCCCCACCCGTTCGGGCAGCAGCGACAGCGGGTGGCGAAGGGCGCGGATGGCCATGTAGGCGGCGATGCCCAGGCCCAGCAGCGTGACCTCCGGCAGCTTCACCCCGAAGGCCACGGGCACATACCACCAGGGCAGGTCGGTGGTCACCAGGGTCTGGCCGGCGAAGGGGAAGCTGAAGGACAGCGGGAAATGCGAGAATCCGGCCAGCGCCTCCAGCGGGCGTGAGAACGGTTCCACCTGCGCCCAGGGCCAGCAGGCCAGCATGATCAGCCAGGCCAGGGCGAAGGCCGGGATCAGGCGGGCAGCCGCGGTGACCCCCTCCCACAGGGCTGTCGCCGGCGGGCGCTGGCGCAAACGCAGGGCCAGCCAATAGAGGCACGCGATGCCCAGCGAGCCGATCAGCACCACCCCGCCCACACGTATGCCCAGCGCCGCCCCGAAGGCGAAGCCATAGGCCAGCAGGGTCCCGGCCTTCTGCCGCGGCAGGTCGCGGATCAGGCGGATCTGGAACAGGGCCATCCAGGCGGCGGCCGTGGCGAAGGGTACATCCTTGGGATTGGCGAAGGCCTGTCCCATCCATTCCGGGGTCAGCAGCAACAGGATGACGGCCAGCGCCCCGGCACGCGGGCCGGCCAGCATGCGGGCCTGGGCGCGCACCGCCGCCAGCCCGGCCACCCCCACCAGGCCGCCGATCAGGCGCCGTGTCTCATAAGCATCGAACGGGAACAGGGCGCCAGCGGCGGCCGTCACCGTGTCATAGAGCGCGCCATAGAGATAAAGGTTCTGGAAACCCAGCACCCGCTGGTCCTCGCCCAGCGACAGGTACCAGTCCAGGGCCCGCCATCCGTTCTCCAGATGCAGCGGCTCGTCCCAGGTGATGCCGTAATGCTTGAATGTGGCGGCCACGAACAGCAATGCCACGGCCAGCGCCGCCTGCGCCACGCCGTCCCAGAACGGCGCGGTGCCCGCCTGCTGTGTCAGGGAAGTGCCCATGGCGCCGATCAGTTCGTCCCGCTGCTGCGCCGGTCGGGCAGGGCGGCGGGAAGAGGGGCAGGCGCATGGTGATGATGGCGATGGTCGGTCCGCACCTCCTCAACCCCAGCGGCAACGGCGAATCCCACGCTGTCGGCCACGAGATAGAGCGGGCGTCCCTTCACCTCGGTAAAGACGCGGCCCAGATAATCGCCCAGCACGCCCAGGCAGATCAGTTGCACGCCGCCGATGAACAGGGTGGCCACCATCAGCGAGGCATAGCCCGGCACGTCGATGCCGAAGATCATCGTCTTCAGCAGGATGACCGCCCCATACAGCACGGCCACGGCGGCCACCGCCAGACCCAGCCAGGACCAGACGCGCAGGGGCAGGGTGGAGAAGGAGACGATGCCGTCCATGGCGAAGCGGAACAGCTTCCAGGTGCTGAAGGTGGAGGTGCCGGCATGGCGCTCCGCCGTGTCGAACGGTACGGCCACCTGACGGAACCCGACCCAGCTATAAAGTCCCTTCATGAAGCGCGTGCGCTCGCCCATCAGGTTCAACGAGTCGACCACCGCGCGGTCCATCAGACGGAAGTCGCCGGCATCGCGCGGCAGCGGCACTTCCGACATCGCGTCCAGCATCTTGTAGAAACGGCGGGTCAGGAAGCGGCGCAAGGGCGGGTCGGTGTCGCGCGAACGGCGTACACCGAACACCACCTGGGCGCCCGCCTGCCAATGGGCATAGAACTCCTCGATGACTTCCGGCGGATGCTGCAGGTCACTGTCCATAAGCACTACGGCCCGGCCCGACGCATGGCGCAGACCGGCGGTCATGGCCATTTCCTTGCCGAAATTGCGGCTGAACCGCACCAGGCGGATACGCGGGTTGGCGGCATGCACCGCCGTCAGCCGGGCCCAGGTATCGTCGCGCGAACCATCATCCACGCACACCACCTCATACGGCACGCCAAGCCGCTCCAGCACGGGTTGCAGCCGTGCGAACAGGGCGTCGATATTGTCCGCCTCGTTATGCATGGGCAGCACGACGGACAGCACCGTGGCCTCGGTCAGGGGGCGCAGGGTGGTGGGTGTCTTGGACGGGTCGGTGTGGGTGGGCGACGACATGACGTGTCCTTGGGCAAAGGCGCGCGACGGGGTCGTTGACACGGGGGGCGCCGGCTCCGTCGCAGCATGCGCGGACACTAAGCCTTTGCCGTCGGAACCGCCACCCAACCGGAGGGTTATAGGCCCCGCCGGCGGCACCGGTCCGCGCCATACTCCACCTGTCCGGTCGATATAGCGCATCCACACCGGTTTTCCAATGGGGCGCCATGAGTGGGGCGGAAGGTCTATATCCATCCGGCTCCGACTAAAGAGAACGGGACTTGGGCGGCTCCCGCCACAATCATGACACCGTCGGGGTAAAGATTTCCTAAATCACGAACGAGGAAATCCTCGACGACAAGTCGATCCGAACTCGGGTCAGACCATTAATAGGTCGGATATCGTTCTATATTCGACAATGGTCTCGCAGAACTTACGTCTCATCTGGACGAAGGAGATGAACATGGCTATCAGCATCACCGGCATCACCACCGCTTCTGCCCGCCCCGATCTGGCCCGCCAGGTGGCAGCCGAGCGCGAATATCTTCGCCGCTATGCGCTGGGCCTGTGCCGCGACGGCGCCCAGGCCGACGATCTGGCCCAGGAATGCATGGAGCGCGCCCTGACCCGCCTGCATCTGTGGGAAGAAGGCACCAACCTGCGGGCCTGGCTGTCCACCATGCTGCGCAACCTGCATATCAACGGCCTGCGCCGCAACCGCAACCATGTCGCCCTGGATGATTGCGACGGTGCGGAACTGGGTGGGGCTCCGGCCCGCCAGATGGGCCGCATGCAGATCCGCGACCTGCGCCGCGCCATGGCCCGGCTGCCGTCCGATCAGCGTGACATGGTGGTGATGGTGGCGCTGCGCGGCGTCAGCTACGAACAGGCCGCCCGCGACGCCAATGTTTCCGTCGGCACGGTGAAGTCCCGCCTGTCGCGGGCCCGTGGCACGCTGCGCCGCCTGATGGATGGCGAGGTTGAAGGCCGGGCTTGATTATAGTGTTCCCTCAGGCGCCGGGCGCCCACTCCGTGGGCTTGGCTTGCGCGGCATGTGCCGCGGGCCGGGGCAGTCACCGGCTTGTATACTTGTATATTAGGTGTTCCTCAAGCGCCGGGCGGGCGCATCCGCGCCCCTGGTTTATGCCGCTACCAAGCGGCGGGCCGGCAGTCGCCGGCCGCCAACGGTCACGGAAAATGACCGTTGGCAGGACAGCTTGAATTTACGAAGCCGACGGTCGGCCGCGACGGCGCTTCTTCCGCTGGACAGCGGGGGCCGCCACCGGCACCGGGGTGATGCATCGCTGCAGGCCCTGATAGGCTAGGCGGATGACGCCCGTGAGCTGTTCCGGTCCAACTGGGTTTGCCTGGGCATAGGACGTCACGATCTTTGCGGCCAGCTGGCGCAACTCGTTGGTTGGCGCGTCGGTCATTGGGTTTCCTCCCGCCCTCTGTCTGGTGGGATGAGTTTGGAACCCAACCGATCGGAAAGTCTATTTAACGCAAAGCCTAGACACGCAAACGTTGGGCCTATGCCCTTTGTCGGGTGGGGTGGGTATAAGATCACCCACCCCTTGCAACAATCCGATCAGAACTGGTCATCCGACAGGGCGTTGACGGCGCGATGGCCGTCGGTCACCACCTTCAGCAGGCCGCGCGCCTGGGGCAGGATCTGGTCGGCATAGAAACGGCCGGTGATGATCTTGGCGTCCAGGAACTTGGCATCGGCACCGGGCTGACGCAGCAGGCCGTTGGCGGCGATCATCGCCTTGGCGGTCAGATAGCCGCCGATGGTGACGCCGAACATGCGCAGATAGTTCACCGCGCCCGACGCCACAGCCGTCAGATCGCCCTTGCCGGTTGCCACCACCCACTTGGTCGCCGTTTCCACGGCGTCAATGGCATCGGTCAGGCCCGCACCCATGGTGGCCATATCATCACCCGGCTGGGCGGCGATGGCGGACGCCGTTTCCCGCATTTCCGCGATCAGGGCAAAGGCGGCAGTGCCGCCATCACGCAGCACCTTGCGGAAGGCCAAGTCGTTGGCCTGGATGCCGTTCGTGCCCTCGTAGATGGGGGCGATGCGGGCATCGCGGTAATGCTGGGCGGCTCCCGTTTCCTCGATGAAGCCCATGCCGCCATGGATCTGCACGCCCAGGCTGGTCAGTTCCACGCCCAGATCGGTGCACCAGGCCTTGGTGATGGGGGTCAGCAGATCGTTCAGCGCGTTGGCGGCCTTGGCGGCATCGGCGTCCGGATTGCTGTGGGCATTGTCCAGGGCCGAGGCGGTGAAATAGACCAGGGCACGCGCCGCCTCGATCTGCGACTTCATGGCCATCAGCATACGGCGCACGTCGGGATGCTTGATGATGGCGACGGGGGCGGGGTCCTTGCCGGTCAGGGCGCGGGACTGCACCCGGCCCTTGGCATAGTCCACCGCCTGCTGATAGGCGCGTTCGGCAATGGACATGCCCTGAAGGCCAACGCCCAGGCGGGCATTGTTCATCATGGTGAACATGTATTCGATGCCGCGATTCTCCTCGCCCACCAGGAAGCCCACCGCGCCGCCATTGTCGCCGAAGGCCATGACGGCCGTCGGGCTGGCATGGATGCCCATCTTGTGCTCCAGCCCGGCGCAGCGCAGGTCGTTGCGGGCACCCAGGCTGCCATCCTCGTTCACCATGAACTTGGGCACCACGAACAGGCTGATGCCCTTCACACCGGCCGGGGCCGTGGGGGTGCGGGCCAGGACCAGATGGACGATATTGTCGGTGAAGTCATGCTCACCATAGGTGATGAAGATCTTCTGCCCGGTGATCAGCCAGGAACCGTCATCCTGCGGAACGGCCCGGGTGCGCACGGCACCCACGTCGGAACCGGCCTGCGGCTCCGTCAGGTTCATGGTGCCGGTCCATTCGCCGCTGATCAGCTTTTCCAGATAGGTGCGCTTCTGCTGCTCCGATCCGTGGGCCTGCAGCAACTCCACCGCCCCCTGGTTCAGCATTGGGCAGAGGGAGAAGGACATGTTGGCGGAGGTCCACATCTCCTGGATCGGCAGGGCGAGCGTCCAGGGCAGGCCCTGGCCGCCATATTCCGGATCGAACGGCACGGCGTTCCAGCCGCCCTCGGCATATTTCAGATAGGCATCCTTGAAGCCGGGGGAGGTGCGCACGACGCCATTATCCAGCTTCGCCCCATTCTGGTCGCCCACGCGGTTCAGCGGCGCCAGCACGTCGCGGGCCAGCTTGCCGGCCTCGTCCAGGACCTGGTCGACCAGGTCCGGAGTCACCACGTCGTAACCAGGCAGGCTCGCCACCTGATCCAGGCCGACCACGTGGGTCAGCGTGAATCGCATATCCTGGAGCGGTGCGTTGTAAGCGGTCATGTCAGGCTTCCTCCCAGCGGATTTATCGGGGACAGGGTCCAGCGCCCGCCCCATTCGTCAAGTCAAAGATCGCGCACGACCGCATGCCGGGCAAGCCCTGGCGGTAGCGACTTCAAGCTTACGTTAACGTAAAAGGGAGGCGCCTGTCATCAGGCTTTGCATGTCACAGGGGTGCGGAAGAGGCTTGGCACGGCGATTGCTTTATTCCCGGCGGAACCAGTACCCTGTGTGGAGTAAAGTGCCGTGACGACCAGCAGCCTCAACCTTCTGAACCAGCAGGCAAGCAGCGCTACCGCCAGCCAGGGCGCGTCGCGCAACGCACCGGCCCATGTCGTCCGCGCCGTCCAGCAGGCCAGCGACGCCACCGGGGTCGATTTTGCCTATCTGATGGATAAGGCGGGGGTTGAAAGCGGCTATCGCACGGACATCAAGGCATCGACCAGCAGCGCCACCGGCCTGTTCCAGTTCACCGAGGGCACTTGGCTGAACATGGTAGAACAGCATGGGGCCAAGTATGGGCTGGGTGTCTATGCCGACAAGATCAACAATGGTTCCGTCTCCGATCCCGCCACGCGCAAGGAAATCTTGAACCTGCGCAAGGACCCGCGCCTGTCGGCGATCTTCGCGGCCGAACTGGCCAATGACAACAAGAGCTATCTGGAGAACGAGTTGGGCCGGCCGGTGGGTAATACCGAGCTGTACATGGCCCATTTCCTGGGCGCCGGCGGGGCCGCCAAGTTCCTGAAGGCCATGGACAAGAACCCCAACCAGCCGGCCGCCTCCTTGCTGCCCGATGCGGCCAAGGCCAATCTGAACGTCTTCTATGACGGCACGCGGCCCAAGTCGGTGGGCCAGATCTTCGACCGGTTCGCCGCCAAGTTCGATGATGCCCCGGCACAATTTGCCGGTTCCACCACGCTGGGCACGGTGCAGGCGGCAGATACGTCATCCCAGCCCTGGCTGACCGGTACCCGTTCCGCCGCCACCGGCAAGGAACCGATCTCCACCTTCACCATCATGATGCTGGACAGCCTAGCCCTGCCATCATCGGACGAGGATGAGAAGGAGCGCAGCACCGGTTCCGGCGCCCGCGACAGCGATGGTGAGGAACAGGCCAAGGGCCACGTCAATAACGGCTATGGAATGAAGATCGGCCCCAACCTGTCGTCGGGCAGCCTGATCGCGGCTTAAGCCGCGCCCTCAAACGCCGGGCGCCGCCATCCGGCGGCTTGGCTTACGCGGCACGTGCCGCGCGGCGGCGGTCGCCGCCGTACACATGTGAGTTGTTCCCTCAAGCGCCGGGCGCCCACATCCGTGGGCTTGGCTTACGCGGCACGTGCCGCACGGCGGCGATCGCCGCCGTACCAGCGCACGATGATCATCACGCGCCGGTCTCTTGCCTATACCGCTCGGCTGCCGCCACCGAACAGGATGCCGGAACCCAGCACGAAGCCGAAATCGTACCAGAGCCCGTCATTGGGATAGGCGTACATACGCATGTCTAGGATCAGGCTGCCCAGGAAGGTGAAGGGCGCCAGGAACCCATGGATCAGGCCCCAGAGGATGCCCGGCAGCGGCTGTACCGCCGTGGGGGCCGGCTGGTTGGCGCAAGCCGTGACGCAGACGGCCAGCAGCAGCAGCATGCCGGCGCGTGCGATATTCTTCCGTGTCTGTTGGTTCATGGGGCCTCCGGTTGAATCTTGCTCATTCCCTCAGTCGCCGGGCGCCGCCATCCGGCGGCTTGGCTCACGGCGCACGAGCGCCGGGGCGGCAGTCGCCGGCCTCGGCCCGAGCCCAAGGTCTCGTGCCGTTAGTATAATGCCTGGAAACGGCCGGTGGTTCACTGCCGCATGAGAGATTCTGTGGATGGGGCAGGGGCCAGAAAAGCAAAACCCCGCCGGAGGTGTCTCCGACGGGGTTCGATATGGTGGCACCGGGGTGATTTGAACACCCGACCAAGGGCTTATGAGTCCCCTGCTCTACCGCTGAGCTACGGTGCCGAAACCGGTCCGTCCGGGTGGTCCCGAACGGGAGCCGCTATTTATGAAACTGCGCCCGCTCTGTCAACACCTGTTTTCAAAAATCCTCGTCGCGCAGAAGGTGGCGTTTCAACTGGGCGCGATAGCGGCCCATGCGGGTGCCGTCATGGCCCGGCCAGCCGGCGCGGAGCGCCGATTGTTCCGCGTCGCGCTCGGTCGCGGCCCAGCAGGACAGTTCGGTCTCCTTGCCGGCATCATTGCGCCAGCGGAAGATGAAGAGCTTGGGTTCGGGCGGCGACATGGGGCGGGGCACCTGTGGCGGCTTGGGTCCGGGGCAGAGGATGCGGGCACGCGGCAATTCTGTCCACCCTGTCCATTTATGGTGGCAGTGGGGCGTATCGGCCACAAGACTTTGGGGGTGGTGGCGCTGTAGGATGCAGCCATCTCCCCCTTGCCGGTCCGCCTGCCATGTTGCGATTGCTGCTGACGCCGCTCCGCTGGTTTTTCCGCTTCATCCTCTATGCCAGCGTCATCACCGCCTTGCTGGTGCTGCTGGCGCCGTTCGCCTTCGATATTCCGGGCCGGGCGGAAAGGGCGCTGGCCAGCATGAATGACGGTTCCATGCGGGGCATCCGGGTGCGCGCGGAACCGGAATCGGTCAGCGGCTTTCCGCCGGAACTGGAGATCCGCGACCTGCGGGTGACGGTGGGTGGCGGGAGCGGTGCTGCGGGCGCCACCGCCACGGCAATGACGGCGGCCAAGGTGCGCGTCGGCATCAACCTGATGGAAAGCGTGCTGCGCGGGCGCGTGGTGCTGGTGGCCATGGTGGAGAACCCGGTCATCTATGCCAACCAGCCCCTGAACCTGGGCGCCATCGCCACGGCCATGGGCGTTGCAACCGGCCTTTACACCCAGATCCAGCTGATCGGCGGGGAAGTGATCAATCCCGGCAGCCGCACTGTCGTGGCCCTGGGTGACGACACGCTGACCAACATCAATTCCCGCTCCAGCGACGACCAGCAGGTGGCGGAGGTCGTGGCCCAGGATGACAAGGGTGCCACTTCAGGCCTGGGCGGCGGCGGTGGGGCGGGCACCGGTGCGGGTGCCACGGCGGCGGGAGTGGGCGCCGGCGTCGTGCCGGGCGTTGTGGCCGGCGTGGCCGCAGGTGTTGGCGGTGTGGTGACCGGCTCCGGTGGTCGTGGTGGCGGCCGTGGACCCGGCGGCGGCGATCCGGGAGGTGGCACCAATCCAGGCGGCGGTGACCCCGGCGGTGGGACGAATCCCGGCGGCGGTGGCACGCCCGGTGGCGGTGGGGAAATCCCCGGCGGCGGTATACCAGGAGGCGGCATTCCCGGAGGAGGTGGAATACCGGGCGGTGGGGGTATTCCGGGTGGGGGAACAAATCCCGGCGGCGGTATCGATCCGGGCGGTGGTACGAACCCTGGCGGCGGCACCAATCCGGGTGGCGGTACGAACCCCGGCGGTGGGACCAATCCGGGCGGCGGTACGAACCCCGGCGGTGGGACCGATCCGGGTGGCGGTACGAACCCCGGCGGTGGCACCAATCCGGGCGGCGGTACGAACCCCGGCGGCGGTACGAACCCCGGCGGTGGCACCAATCCGGGCGGCGGTACGAACCCCGGCGGTGGCACCAATCCGGGCGGCGGTACGAACCCCGGCGGTGGCACCAATCCGGGCGGTGGTACGAACCCTGGCGGCGGCACCAATCCGGGTGGCGGTACGAACCCTGGCGGCGGCACCAATCCGGGTGGCGGTACGAACCCTGGCGGCGGCACCAATCCGGGCGGCGGTACGAACCCCGGCGGCGGCACCAATCCGGGCGGCGGTACGAACCCCGGCGGTGGGACAAACCCTGGCGGTGGAACGAACCCCGGCGGTGGTGGCACGGGGCCCGGCGGCGGGACCAATCCGCCAATGTGTACCTGCCCCTGTGGCTTCTGATGATTGGCGGGCGGTCTTTCAGGCCGCCCGCTGCCGGCTGGCGGCACGATCCAGGAACAGGCAGAGCGCCACCACCGGAATGCCGATGGCGGCCGTGCCGGCGAAGAACAGGGCATAGGCCCCCATCTGCCCGGCCACGGGTTCCAGCCCCTGCACCATCTGTCCGGAGAAGCCCTTCAGCACCTTGCCCAGCACAGTATAAAGCGATGACAGCAGGGCATATTGCGTGGCGGTATAGCCCAGGCTGGTCAGGCTGGACATATAGGCGGTCAGCGCCACGCCGGCGAAGCCGGTGGCGATGTTGTCGACGATGATGGCCGCCGTGAACACGCCGATATCCGGCCCGCTGAACGCCATGACCGAGAAGGCCAGGTTGGAGAAGGGGCCCAGCACGGCCCCCAGCACCAGGGTACGCCGGAAGCCCAGCCGCACCGACGCCAGCCCGCCCAGCGCGATCCCGGCCAGCGAGGCCCAGAGCCCGACAGATGCGCGCACGGCCCCCACCACCTCCTTGGTCAGCCCCAGATCGACATAGAACGGGTTGATCATCGGCCCGATCATGAAATCGCCCAGCCGGAAGGTCATCACCACCAGCAGCATCAGGATCGACAGCGCGCCATAGGTACGCAAAAAGCTGAGCAGCGGCCCGACAATGGCGTCGAACAACCCGACCGGCGTCCAGAGCGGGGCTGCCGAGGCGTCGCCGGCCGGCGCGTGGCGCATCGGTTCCGTGGCCATCAGCGTGGCGACGATGCCCACCGCCATCACCGCACCCGCCACCCCGTAGGAGGATTGCCAGCCGATGCCGGCGGCCAGCAGCAGGATCAGACTGTCGGTGGCTAGCATGGCGGCGCGGTAGCCGGTCTGGTAGGCGGCGGACAGCAGCCCCTGTTCGGCCCCGTCATGGGCACTTTCGATGCGCCAAGCATCGACGACGATATCCTGGGTGGCCGACGCGAAGGCCGCCAGCAGGGCGAAACCACCCAAGACCCAAAGGTCGCCGCCATCCGGCCCCACCGCCGCCATGCCGATCAGGCCGGCACCGACCAGAAGCTGCGACAGCACCATCCAGCCGCGCCGCCGCCCCAGCATCCCCAGGATGGGCGCATCCAGCCGGTCGACCAGCGGCGCCCAGAACATCTTTAGTGAATAGGCCAGCCCGATCCAGGACAGGAACCCGATGGTGGCCAGATCGGCCCCGCCCTCGCGCAGCCAGAAGCCCAGCGTATTGCCGGTCAGCAGGAAGGGCAGGCCCGACGAGAAGCCCAGCAGCAGCATGACTAGCACCTTGCGCTGCCGCAGCGAGCGCAGCACCTGCCGCCAGCCGATGGGGGCCTTTTCGGGAGCCGGGTTCGCTGCGGTGGCCGTCATGGGCGGTCCTGTCTGGGTTGGGGGCGGAAAGGAATGCCCGAGTATAGGCAAGGGCTTGGCGGTCCGCGCGGCCTATTTGCGCACGAACATTGCGCAAAACGCAGGTGGATAGGACTGGAAAATACCCACACCTGCGCTTACAAAGTTCGACCCACCGGTGAAAGCCGATGCTGGGCAACCCATATGCACGATCCCATGACGGGGAAAGAGGCCCCGTGATCGGATGTTGAGAAGGAAGAGGCTGGGTCATGTCTACGGATACGCAGAAGGTGGGGACCGCTGGGCGCTGGACGCCTGACAGCTGGCGCGCCAAGCCGATCCGGCAGGTCCCCTCATATCCCGACGAAACCCGGTTGAAGGCCGCGGAAGCCAAGCTGGCGGCCTATCCGCCGCTGGTTTTTGCGGGCGAGGCGCGGCGGCTGAAGGATCATCTGGGCAAGGTGGCACGCGGGGAGGCATTCCTGCTGCAGGGCGGCGATTGCGCCGAAAGCTTTGCCGAGTTCCATCCCAACAATATCCGCGACACGTTCCGCGTGCTGTTGCAGATGGCCGTGGTGCTGACCTTCGGTGCGGCCACGCCGGTGGTGAAGGTGGGCCGTCTGGCCGGCCAGTTCGCCAAGCCGCGTTCGGCCGATACCGAAGTGATCGAGGGCGTGGAGCTGCCCAGCTATCGCGGCGACATCATCAACGGCTTCGACTTCACGCCCGAGGCGCGCATCCCCGACCCGGACCGCATGGTCCAGGCCTACAACCAGTCGGCCAGCACGCTGAACCTGCTGCGCGCCTTCGCCCAGGGCGGCTATGCCGACCTGCACAAGGTGCACCAGTGGAACCTGGGCTTCGTGGAGAAGAGCCCGCAGGGCGAGCGCTATCAGGATCTGGCCAACCGCCTGGACGAGACCCTGTCCTTCATGGCCGCCTGCGGCATCACCGGCGATACCACCCCGCAGATCCGCGAGACGGAGCTGTTCACCAGCCATGAGGCGCTGCTGCTGCCCTATGAGCAGGCGCTGACCCGCATCGACAGCACCAGCGGCGATTGGTACGACGTGTCGGCTCATATGCTGTGGATCGGCGACCGCACCCGTCAGCATGACGGCGCGCATGTGGAATTCCTGCGCGGGGTGAAGAACCCGATCGGCCTGAAGTGCGGGCCGACCATGGACCCGGATGATCTGATTCGCCTGATCGACATCCTGAACCCGGCGGACGAGGCGGGTCGCCTGACCCTGATCGTGCGCATGGGGTCGGACAAGGTAGCCGACAAGCTGGCCCCGCTGGTGCGCAAGGTGCTGCGCGAGGGAAGGCAGGTCGTCTGGTCCTGCGACCCGATGCATGGCAATACCATCAAATCCTCCACCGGTTACAAGACCCGGCCGTTCGACCGGGTTCTGGGCGAGGTGAAGGGCTTCATGGAGGTCATCCGCGCCGAGGGAGCCCATCCCGGCGGCGTGCATTTCGAGATGACGGGCCAGGACGTGACGGAATGCACGGGTGGGGCCCAGGCCATCACCGACCATGCGCTGGCCCTGCGTTACCATACCGCCTGCGATCCGCGCCTGAATGCCAGCCAGTCGCTGGAACTGGCCTTCCTGATCGCGGAAAGCCTGAAGGCCGTCCGCGACGGCCAGCCGCGCACGCGGGTGGCGGCGGAGTAAATTCGCCGATCACGAAGTGGATTGAGGCAGACCCCTTCGCCCATCGGACGGAGGGGTTTTGCTTTATGGGGCGTTTCCAATCGTTTCCAGTTGTGGAAAAATCATAAATGAATATTGAATAATGTTAACTGCCATTAATATTTATTTTTGTAACGTTATGTGTGCTGACAATTGTGTGCATTGCGGAATATGAGACATCGAATAGCTGGAGAATATACTTAAATAGTTTTTAACCACTCCTGGGCTTGTTGTACGCTGCACGCAAACGGGCAGGTTCGGGGATGGAAATGTTGAAGCGTCTACCTTTGGTTACCAAGCTGGTCCTGGCGATCGCCGCCGTGCTGATCGTGGGGCTGACGGCCGGGTTGCTGGCCATCACCGACACCAGCGGGGACCATACGGACAAGCTGTCGTTGGAGGTGGGCGAGGGTATCGGGCAGCATAATGCCGCCCTGGTCGAACGCCGGCTGAACGACGCCATGGATGTCAGCCGCTTCATGGCCTCCTCCGTGCTGAGCATGAAGGCGGTGGGGATGACCAACCGGGTACAGTTGAACGCCTGGCTAAAGGGCCTGCTGGAGACCAATCCCGGCCTGCTGGGTGTATGGGTGGGGATGGAGCCCAACGCGCTGGACGGCAAGGATGCGGCTTCCGTCAACAGCCCCGGCAGCGACGCCACCGGCCGTTTCATTCCCTATTGGAACCGGGGAACGGGAAGTGCCACGCTGGAACCCCTGGTGAGCTATGACGATCCCGGCCCGGACGGCAATTATTACCAGCTGGCGAAGCGGTCGCTGAAGGAAGTGGTGATCGAGCCCTATATCTACAATGTGGGCGGCAAGTCGGTGCTGATGATGTCGTTGGTCGTGCCCATCATCGAGAATGGCAAGTTCATCGGCAATGCGGGTGTCGACCTGACCACCGATGGCATCTGGGACGATCTGAAATCCGCCAAGCCGTTCGGTACGGGTGCCGTCTTCCTGATCTCCAACGAGGGCAAGTGGGTCGGCTATGCCAACCGCGAGGCCCTGGGCAAACCCATCGTCGAGACCAACGAGAAGCTGAAGAACGCGCTTGCCCCCATCAAGGAGGGCAAGGAATTCCAGCAGCTCTCCTTCTCCAAGAGCTTGCAGACCGAGGTGCGGCAGCTGTTCCTGCCCATCCGCGTCGGTGCGGCCACCACGCCCTGGGCCATCCTGGTCAACCTGCCGATGAACAAGATCGAGCAGCCCAAGCATGAATTGCGCGATGTCATCCTGATCGGCGCGGTGGTGCTGACCCTGGCGCTGCTGCTGGCCCTGTTCTTGTCGACGCGGGCCATCGTGGGGCTGCCGTTGCGCCGCATCATCAACACGGTGCAGGCGTTGACCACAGGCAACAACCAGGTGGAGGTGACGGACCGCGACCGTGGGGACGAGATCGGCGCCATCAACCAGGCGCTGCAGCTGTTCAAGGAGAATGCCGGCCGCGTGGCGGAGATGGAACAGCAGCGCCGTCGTGACGAGCAGGAGGCGGCCGACCGTCGCCGCCAGGAACTGAACCGCCTGGCCGATGATTTCCAGGGCTCCGTCGGGGAAGTGGTGACGGCCGTGGGTGAGCAATCCGAACAGATCCGTGGCGATTCCGAGGCCTTGTCGGCCATCGCCACCCAGACCAATTCCCAGGCCACCGCCGTGGCCAACGCCGCCGACATTGCCAATGCCAATGTGCAGACCGTGGCGGCGGCGGCCGAGGAACTGGCCCGGTCGATCGAGGAGATCAACCAGCGCATCACCGAAAGCTCGCGCATGGCCACCGACGCGGTGAATGAGGTGGAGCGCACCAACAGCACCGTGGCCGGCCTGGCCGATGCAGCACAGAAGATTGGCGACGTGGTCAACCTGATCCAGTCGATCGCGGCCCAGACCAATCTGCTGGCGCTGAATGCGACCATCGAGGCGGCCCGTGCCGGGGAGGCCGGCAAGGGCTTCGCCGTGGTTGCGTCGGAGGTGAAGAACCTGGCCAACCAGACGGCCAAGGCGACGGAGGATATCTCCGCCCAGATCGCCCAGATGCAGGCTGTATCCGGCAATGCCGTGGTCGCCATCCAGTCCATCGGCCGCACGGTGATGGGTATCAGCGAGACGGTGACCACCATCGCGGCGGCCGCCGAGGAACAGGGTGCCGCCACGCGGGAGATCAGCCGCAATGTCCAGGAGGCGGCGACGGGCACGCAGGAAGTGTCGCACACCATCCAGGGCGTGACCCGGGCGGCCAGCGAGACGGGCAGCCTGGCCAGCGAGGCGCGCCAGGCGTCCGACGCGCTGTCACAGCAGGCGGTGGAGCTGCGCCGGCAGGTGGAACGGTTCGTGGCGGGCATCCGGGGGTAAACCCCTCACGCCCCGGCGGGTGGTACTCCCATCCGCCGGGGTGCTGTGTTACCCCTGTTGGCGACAAAACCAACAAAGGGCAGTCCTTCCATGCCGTTCCCCCTGAAGCGATCCATCACCGCCGTACTGCTGGCCTTCACCGCCCTGTCATCGGCCCATGCGGCCACCACCTATGTCCAGGCCGACCGTATGGTCGATGTGGCCAGCGGCAAGGTCGTGGACAAGCCGGCCCTGATCATCACCGATGGGCGCATCACGGCGGTGGGGGGGCAAGGGGCCGTGGCGGTGCCGGAGGGCGCGATACGGCTGGACCTGACGGGCATGACCATTCTGCCCGGCCTGATCGACATGCATGTCCACCTGACCGGCCGGCACGACATGCACGGCTATGAAGGGTTGGCCGAGTCCACAGGGGATGAGACCATCAACGGCGTCATCCATGCCGAAAAGACGCTGCTGGCCGGATTCACTACGGCGCGCAACCTCGGTGCTGCCGGCTTCACCGACGTGGCCCTGCGCCGAGCGCTGGCCGACAACCGGCTGAAGGGCCCGCGCCTCTATGTCTCCGGCCCGTCCATCGGCGCCACCGGCGGCCATTGCGACAACAACCTGCTGCCGCCGGAATATGAGGCGCATAGCCAGGGGGCCGCCGACGGCCCCTGGGGCGTGGTCAAGAAGGTGCGCGAGGTGAAGAAATATGGCGCCGACCTGATCAAGATCTGCGCCACCGGCGGCGTGCTGTCCAAGGGCACGCAGGTCGGCGCCCAGCAATTGGCGCAAGAGGAACTGGACGCCATCGTGGCGGAGGCCAAACGCCTGGGCCTGAAGGTGGCCGCCCATGCCCATGGCACGGCCGGCATCAAAGCCGCTATCCGCGCCGGGGTGGACACGGTGGAACATGCTAGCTTCCTGGACGATGAAGGCATCAAGCTGGCCAAGGAGCGCGGCACCTACCTGTCCATGGATATCTACAACACCGAATACATCCTGTCGGCGGGAGAGGCGGCGGGGTTCCTGCCGGAAAGCCTGGCCAAGGAACGCGTGGTCGGCAAGACCCAGCGTGAAAGCTTCACTCGCGCCGTGAAGGCCGGGGTGAAGATGGTGTTCGGCAGCGACGCCGGCGTCTATCCCCATGGCGACAATGGCATGCAGTTCGCCCGCATGGTGACCTTCGGCATGACGCCGATGCAGGCGATCCAGGCGGCCACGGTGAACGCCGCCGACGCGCTGGGGGCGTCCGGAGACATCGGTACGCTGGCGGTCGGCCGCTATGGTGACCTGATCGCGGTGAAGGGCGATCCGCTGACCGATATCAGCCTGCTGGAAAAGGTGGATGTCGTCGTCAAGGGTGGCGAGGTCATGAAGGGCGGGCTGTAACCAGTTCCGCCGCCCGATGCCCGGATTGCACCGCCCCCTCGATGGTGGCGGGCAGGCCGGTATCGGTCCAGTCCCCGGCCAGGAACAGGTTGCGCGCCAGGCGCGGGCCGGGACGGAGACGTTCCTGGTCCGGCGTGGCGGCGAAGGTGGCGCGCTTTTCCTTCACGATGCGGCCGGAGTCGGGCGAGGCCGGGTCAAGGCCGAGTGCTCCGGCCACATCGCGCCAGAGCAAAGCCAGCAGGTCATCCGTGGGACGGTCGATGATGGCGTCGGCGGCGCTGACCGTCACCGACACGACGTCGCCCCGCAGGAACAGCCATTCCGCCATCCCGCCCACTAGTCCCAGCAGGTGGTGACCACCAGGCAGGCAGACGGGCCGATCCAGCCGGAAATGGGCGTTCATGATGGCATGGAACCGATTGGGGACTGGTAGATCGGGCAAGAGGCGGGCCGTCGCCTCCGGCGGTAGAGCCAGGACGACATGGTCGTCCACCCGTAAACCGATTCCATCGGTTCCAAAATCCAGTGCCACGGCCAGGCCATCCTGTGCGCGGTGCAATGTCTTCAGGCGTTGGCCGAACCGGATATCAGCCCCATGCCGTAGCAGGAAAGCCAGAGCCGGATCGACCAGCGCGGCGGACAGACCGCCGGGGCCCGCGATCCAAGGGCGGCAGGCCTCGGCCCCGCGCAGCAGGGTACGCCGGAACACGGACCAGAGCAGCCGGGCGGAACCTTCAGTATAGGGCGTATTGAGGATGCTGACGGCAAACGGCTTCCACAGCCGTTTGGTCAAGGGATGATCGACCGGCAGCAGGTCGGCCACGGTACGGGTGCGCCCGGCGAAGGCCAGATTCAGCACGGCCAGATAATCGGTGAGGCTTGTATCCGGTACACGGCGGGACGGATCGGCCAGCCAGAGGGGCAGAGGGCCGGAGCCGGGGCGTAGGGTCCAGAGCGTATGGGGGGTCTCATCTCTGCCGTCATTCCGGCGAAAGCCGGAACCCAGGGGCGGCATGTCGGACCCGTCGACAGCGTTGCCCGAAGCGGCGTAGAGGCTTGATCCTGTGGCCCCTGGGTCCCGGCTTTCGCCGGGATGACGGAGAGAAGGGGGCAATTCCATGAACGGAATGTCCACCGGATCCCAGGTCAACAACCCGTCACGACCGCCGATCCGATCCAGATAGGCCATACATTCCCGGTTCGCGCCCAGGATCAGATGGTTGCCATTGTCGATGATCCGGTCCAAATGCCCGTCGTGCCAGGACCGGCAGCGGCCACCGGCATGGTCGGTAGCCTCGTGCAGCACCACCCGGCGGCCGGCCTTTGCCACGGCAGTGGCACAGGCCAGACCCGACAGGCCAGCGCCCACGACATGGACAATTCCCCCCATTGGACCGTTCACAGGCGCGGCGGGCGGCCCAGGGCGCAGGACAGGGCCACGCTGATCTTCTCCCACTTGCCCAGGCGGGGGCGGTGGGACAGGGCGTCCGGCCCCCACCCGCGCTGGCGCAGGCGCACCAGGATGCGATGATACAGCACCATCATCGCGGCGGCGGGCCACAGCTTGCGGTGCGGCTGTTTCAGCAGGCCGGCGGCTTGGACGAAGGCGGCCTCCGCCTTGCAGGCCATGGCCTCGCAGACCTCCGGCAGGGCCGGATCGGACAGCAGGGCGACGGGGTCGGACTGCACCGCATAGACATCGATGCCGGCATCCTCCAGCATCTCCTCCGGCAGGTAGCAGCGGCCGTCGCGCGCATCCTCCTCCACATCGCGCAGGATGTTGGTGAGCTGCAGCGCTTCACCCAAGGCCAAGGCGAAGGCATCGGCGCTGGCATCGCCACGGCCGAAGACGCGCACGGCCAGCAGGCCCACGGCACCGGCCACCCGGCGGCAATATTGCGCCAGCTGGCCCAGAGACGGTGCGCGGATCGGCCCGTCCACATCCATCATCATGCCGTCGATGACGGCCTGGAATTCCGCCTGGGGCAGGTTGTAGCGGCGTACGGCGGCGGCCAGGTCGCGCAGGCGGCCATGGTGGCGGCCCGTGGCGGGCATGCCGTACATGGCATCGATGCGGCGCTGCCAGTCGGTCAGCGAGCCGCGCTTGACCTCGGTATTCTCCGTCCCGTCGGCGATATCGTCCACCGCACGGCAGAATCCATAGATGGCGAACATCGCCCGGCGCTTGCGCTTGCCCAGCAGGCGCATGGGCCAGTAGAAGGTCGATGTGCCATAGCTGCCGGCCTTGGCCAGACCGCTCGCCGGCGACAGGCGTGGCGGGCGGCGCGACATGCCGCGCAGCACGCCCAGCAGCACCGCCCCCAGCCGGCTGAAGGCGCCGACCTGCACCTTGCCGGCCAGCGGGTCGCGGCGGCGCAACTGCTTAGAAAGCGCAATGGCCATTTCCACGATGACCGCCGATTCCATGCGCAGGCCGGGATTGGCGATCAGGCGGGGCAGGGCGCTGGCCCGGCGCAGCAGCGAATCGACATTGTCCAGGGTGCGGTCGATGACGGCGCGCACCGGCGGCGTCGCCTCCGTTTCCACCAGATGTTCGACTGATCCCCCCGCTTCCTTGAACCAGGCGGTGGGCAGATAGCAGCGGCCCAGTTCCACCCAGTCATGCCGGCAATCCTGGATATGGTTCAGGATCTGCAAAGCGGTGCACAGCGCATCCGACGCGGGGGCGGCATTGATGCCCTCCCCATGCAGTTCCAGGAGGAAGCGGCCCACGGGGTTGGCGGAATAGCGGCAATAAAGGACCAGGTCCTGCCAGGTCTTGCAGTGGCTGCCCATGGCGTCGCGGCGGAAGGCCTGCAAAAGCTGGCGGGCATGGATGCCGGATACGCCGGTGGCGGTCTGCGTGGCCTTCAGGGTCAGGGCCGGGGCCAGCCAGGGCTGGTTGCCGATGCCGCTGACCAGGGCGCGTTCCAGCGCATCCAACTGGGCGATCTTCATGTCGGGATCGACATGCGGGTCGTCGGCAATGTCGTCGGCAAGCCGCGCGAAGGCGTAGAACGCCATGACATGCGGGCGATAGGGCGCCGGGATCAGCCGGGAAGCGACCGGAAAATTCTCCCCCTCCGCGCCCTTGCGGGCGGCGGGATCGCCCGGTTGGGCGGGGTTCTGCGCGGACAGGCGGAATTCGGCCATGGGTCGGGCGGGGCTCTGTCGTCGGTCGGGAGGCTACTCTGCCACGACAAAGGGACATGTAGAAGTGGCGATAATGCGGCGTAATCGTCGGGATATGACAAACCCCGCCGGAAGGCTCCGGCGGGGCTGTATCATGCTTCAGGTCCGGATTTGCAGCCGCCGGTCATTTCCATGACCGGCGGAGGCCGGCGACTGCCGGCCCGCCGCACGTGCGGCGCAAGCCAAGGGCGCGGATGCGCCCGCCCGGCGCCTGAGGGAGCTTAAATAACCGCGCCAGCGGTGATCTTGGCCAGACGGGCGTTCACGGCGTCCCAATTGACCGTGTTCCACCAGGCGGCCAGATAGTCCGGACGGCGGTTCTGGTACTTCAGGTAATAGGCGTGTTCCCACACGTCGTTGCCGAACAGGACGGGCGTGCCGTTGAACAGCGGCGTGTCCTGGTTCGGCTGGGCGACGATGGCCAGCTTGCCGGCGGTATCGGCGGTGACGAACACCCAGCCGGAGCCGAACTGCTTGGTCCCGGCCTCGTTGAACTTCTTCTTGAAGTCCTCGAAGCTGCCGAAATCGCGGGTGATGGCGCTGCCCACGTCACCGGTCGGGTCGCCGCCGCCATTGGGGCCCATGATCGACCAGAACATGGAATGGTTGGCGTGACCGCCGCCATTGTTGCGCACTGCGGTGCGGATGCTCTCCGGCAGTTCGCCCAGGCGCTTCAGCAGGTCTTCCAGCGACAGGCCCTGCAGCTGGCTGTGGTCGGCCAGGGCATTGTTCAGGTTGTTGATATAGGCCTGATGATGCTTGCCATGGTGCGTGGCCATGGTCAGCGCGTCGATATGCGGCTCCAGCGCCGCGGTGTCGTAAGTCAGTGCCGGCAGGGTGAAGGCCATGATGATGGCTCCTGTTCTCTCTGGGGGTTGTGCCGCCCCTGACGCGGGGGCGGCCGGACACGGAGATGAGAGATACGACCGCGCCGCGCACCGGTCAACCCGCTCTACCCCCGAATAATTGTTCTACCAACCATGGGAGCGGATAGGCTTTCCGGCCAAGGCCATAACGCCTATAAGGCGGCGTCACCCCCCATTGGATTAAAGCGATAATGGCGCCGCCCGCCCTGTCCGCCTGTGCCGAGGCGGTCCGCAAGCATGATAATGACCGGTTTCTGGCAGCACTTTTTGCCCCCGCCGCCAGCCGCGAGGACCTGTTCGCGCTTTACGCCTTCAACCATGAGGTGGCGAAGACCCGCGAGGTGGTGACCGAACCCACCCTGGGGCAGATCCGCCTGCAATGGTGGCGGGAGAGCATCGAGGGTGCATTCGCAGGCAATCCCCGCCGGCATGAGGTGGTGGAGCCGCTGGCAGCCGCCATCGCCCGACATCAGCTGGACCGTGCGCAGTTCGATTTGCTGATCGATGGGCGCGAGGCCGATCTGGATGACGAGGCGCCGGCCGACCTAGATTGCCTGGTCAGCTACGCCCAGGTGACCGGCGCGCCTTTGACCCGGCTGGCCTGCCAAGTGCTGGGCGCGCGCGACCAGACGGCCATGGAGGTGGCAAGGCTGGTCGGCACGGCCTGGGCCCTGACCGGCATCCTGCGCGCCACACCCTTCCTGGCGCGCGGCCACCGGTCGCGCCTGCCTTTGACGCTGATGGCGGAAAACGGGGTGACGGAACCGGCCCTGTTCGACCTGAAACCGGAGCCGGGTCTGGCCAAGGTGGTGGAAGGGGTGGCCGATACGGCCCATGCTCTGCTGGCCGAGGCACGGCGCCTGCGCGGACAGGTGCCGAAGGCGGCATTGCCCGCCCTGTTGCCGGCGACGCTGGCCGGTCATCATCTCGGCCGGCTGCGCAAGGCGGGGTACGACCCGCTGGCACCGGAACTGCTGCGCCCCAGCGTGTGGCGGCCGATCGCCGTGGGCTGGGCAGCGACGACAGGGCGGTGGTAACCCCAAAACCAAACCGCCCCGGAAGGGGGACCTTCCGGGGCGGTTGTCGGGATCATTCCGGGCTGGCGGCGTCGCCGTCGGTTTCCGGCGTGCCCATCATGGCGCCGGCCACGATGCCGGCATTGGCACGGATCTTCTGTTCGATGCTGTCGGCTACGGCCGGGTTGGTGCGCAGGAAGGTCTTGGCGTTCTCACGCCCCTGGCCGATGCGCTGCCCGTCATAGGAGAACCAGGAGCCGGACTTGTCGACCACGCCGGCCTGGATGCCCAGGTCGAGCAGTTCGCCGACCTTCGACACGCCCTCGCCATACATGATGTCGAATTCGACGACCCGGAAGGGCGGGGCCATCTTGTTCTTCACCACCTTCACGCGGGTCTGGTTGCCCGTCACCGTCTCCCGGTCCTTGATGGCGCCGATGCGGCGAATATCCAGGCGGACGGAAGCATAGAATTTCAGCGCGTTGCCGCCCGTCGTCGTTTCCGGGTTGCCGAACATCACGCCGATCTTCAGGCGGATCTGGTTGATGAAGATCACCAGGCAGCGCGACTTGGAGATGGAACTGGTCAGCTTGCGCAGCGCCTGGCTCATCAGGCGGGCATGCAGGCCGACATGGCTGTCGCCCATCTCGCCTTCCAGTTCGGCGCGCGGCACCAGGGCGGCGACCGAGTCCACCACCAGCACGTCGATGGCGCCGGAACGCACCAGCGTGTCGGCGATTTCCAGCGCCTGTTCACCGGCGTCGGGCTGGGAGATCAGCAATTCGTCCACATCCACGCCCAGCTTGCGGGCATAGGAGGGGTCCAGCGCATGTTCGGCATCGACGAAGGCGCAGACGCCGCCATTCTTCTGGGCCTGGGCGATGGCATGCAGGGCCAGCGTGGTCTTGCCCGAGCTTTCAGGCCCGTAGATCTCGATGATGCGGCCACGCGGAAGGCCGCCGATACCCAGCGCGATGTCGAGGCCGAGCGAGCCCGTGGAAACCACCTCCGTCTCCGTCAATGCCTCCTTGGCACCGAGCTTCATGATCGAGCCCTTGCCGAAGGCCCGTTCGATCTGGCCCAGAGCGGCATCCAGAGCTTTTTGTTTGTCCATGGGTGTTTCAACCAGACGGAGTGGAGCAGCCGACATTATTGTCCCCTTCCTTCTCGCACGGATGTGCATGCGCGTTCAACTGCACCTGTTGTACATTCTTTGTTCTCGTCCGCCAAGCGCAAATGTTCTCATTCTGTTCACTTTGTTCCGCCCTGTCCGTAAGAACATGAACAAAGTTCAGATGCGATGGGGCGCGAAATCGCCTATGCTGGCGGCTCTATAAAGGCAGGCAGGTCCACGGCATGTCGATTTCGGGCGGGAATCACTCTTTGACCGGGCGCTGGCTGCTGCCGGCCCTGGCGGCGTTTGCCTGCACCGTGCCGGCCGGGGCGCAGAACAAACAGGAGAAGCCGAAGCCGCCGCCCGCCATGGAGCAGGAGGTAATCGTCACGGGCCGCCGCGACGGGGAACCCGATTTCCAGGAACAGCAGGAATTTCATGCCCAGGAATATCGCCGGCTGAAGGATATCTACGATCCCGACCCGCTGCCTGTGATCCGTAGCGACCGGCTGGTCCGCATGCCGGAGGCGATCAGCAGCACGGTGCAGGGCAAGCCGACCCTGACGGAGAAACAATGGTGAGTGCGGTTGCCGATCTGGTTCGCGCGGCGGAAGCGACGGGTGACGCGGCGCAGGCGCTGGCCCTGTGGCGGCAGGTGCTGGCGGCCGATCCTGTCCATGCCATCGCCTTGCTGAGCCTGGGCGATGCGGCCCGGCGGGCCGGACGCGCGCGGGAAGCGGACGAAATGCTGTCGCGCGCCGTGGCGGCGGCACCGGGGCTGGTGCCCGCACGTTGCGCGCTGGCCAACCTGCTGCTGCATGAGGGGCGGACGGGCGAGGCAGGCGCCCACCTGGCCGTGGCGGCGGAGCGCGGGCCCGGCATCGCCTATGTCTGGCGGGATATCGGCCTGCTGCGCCGGGTGACCGGCGATCCGGCCGGTGCCCTGGCAGCGTTCGAACGCTGCCTGGAACTGGCGCCGGGTGATGCGGCGGCGGGGCTGGGCCGGTCGCTGGCCCTGCTGCGGCTGGGGCGCTGGGGAGAGGGGTTCGCGGGGTACCGCCACCGCTGGTCGGTTGCCGTCCGCCCACCCCGGCATCAGCAGATACCCGTCTGGCAAGGGGAGAACCCGGTCGGCAGGCGTATCCTGGTTTGGGACGAGCAGGGGGCCGGCGACACCATCATGTGTGTGCGTCTGGTACGCGTGCTGATGGCGGCAGGGGCACAGGTGGTGCTGGAGGCGCCGGCGGCGTTGAGCCCCCTGTTCGCCGATGGGCGGCATGGAACATTGGTGGAACGGGGGGGCGAGGTGCCGCCGGTGGATATGCAGGTGCCGCTGCTGGATCTGCCCGGCCTGCTGGGGCTGGAACCATCCGCCATTCCCTGGGAGGGGCCTTACATATCCGGGCAGGCGGAATTGACCGCTATCTGGGGTGAAAGGCTGGCGCGGCGGGGCAACCGGCCGCGCATCGGTATCAGCTGGGCCGGCAACCCAGCCCATCCGGGGGATTTCTGGCGCACGCCGGGGCTGGCGTCGCTGCTGCCGCTTTTGTCACGGACGGGGGCCGACTGGTATGCGCTGCAGGTGGCCAGCGGGCGGGAGGAATTGCGCGACACCAAGCTGCCCGGCCATGTCACCGACTTGGGCGCCGAGATCGGCAGCTGGGCCGATACGGCCGCCATCCTGCCACACCTGGACCTGCTGATCACGCCCGACAGCGCCCTGGCGCATCTGGCGGGTGCCATGGGGCGGCCGGTCTGGACCCTGATCGCCACGGATACCGACTGGCGCTGGCTGGAGGCATCGCCCAAGACCGGCTGGTACCCGTCCATGCGCCTGTTCCGGCAGAAGGGTTGCGGCGACTGGGCCGGGGTTGTGGCGCGGGTGGGCGTGGCCCTGCCGGCTTGATCCGGTGCGGCAGGCAGGGCACCATCACTCGTTGCAGCCCCGCCATGATGATCGCCGGAGACGGACTTGGACCTGAACAGCCTGACCACGGCCTTCGACATGCTGACCGACGGCGTGGCGATGTTCGACGCCGGGGAACGGCTGGTCCTGGCCAACCCCGCCTTCAAGGCTTTGTTCCCGGTCACGGCGGCGCAGATGGTGCCCGGCGTGTCGTTCGAGACGCTGCTGCGCTATGGCATCGAGGCGGGCGACAATCTGCATGCCCAGGGCCGCGACATGGAAGCCTATGTCGCCGACCGCATGCGCAATTTCCGCCAGCCCACGGGTGTGCCGGTGGAGTTCCTGCTGTCGGACGGGCGCTGGATCCGTGTGCATGACCAGCGGCTGCCGCAAGGCGGGACCCTGTGCATGCGTACCGACATCACCGAACTGAAGCGCCGCGAGTCGGACCTGGGCGACAGCGAACAGCGCTATCGCCAGCTGGTCGATCTGTCACCCGACGGCATCGCCGTGCATGACGCACAGGGGCGGGGCCGCTTCATCAACCGGGCGGGGCGCGCCATTCTGGGCATCGGGTCGGATGAAGCGGCGGCCGGCTTCAACGTCATGGATGTCACCACCGAGGAGATGCGGCCCCTGGCCGAGATGCTGATGCGCCGGGTGGTAGGGGGGGAGCCGCTGCACCAGATGCGCATCGATCTGCGCAGCCTGGATGGGCGCGACCTGACCGTTGCCCTGTCGGCCGTGCCGTTCCAGGGTGGGGGGGAACGGCTGGTCATGTGCCTGTTCCGCGACGTCACGCATGAGGCGGCCTCAAGCTTGCGCCTGCGCGAGAGCGAGGCGCGGGCCCGGTCGATCCTGGACAGCGCGCTGGACTGCATCGTTTCCATCGACGAGGACGGCTATATCCTGGAGTTCAACCCGGCGGCGGAGCGCACGTTCGGCTGGCAGCGGGGCGACGCCGTCGGCAGGCGGATGAGCGACCTGATCGTGCCGCCGCAGCATCGCGATGGCCATGACAACGGCTTGGCGCGGCTGAAGAATGGTGGCAGCGGCACCATGCTGGGCCGGCGCGTGGAGATCGAGGCGCTGCGCCGCGACGGGGTAGTGATCCCCGTGGAACTGGCCATCACCGCGGTGCCGCTGGGGCCGGGCCAGCGCTATACCGCCTATCTGCGCGACATCACCGAACGCCGTCAGGCCGAGCGCGAGATATGGGAAAAGACACGCATCCTGGACAGCATGATGGACAATGTCGGCATCGGCATCGAGGTCTATGACGCCGACGGCCATCTGCTGGTGGCCAACCGCATGGTATCGGAACTGCTGGACATCCCGCCGGGCTTCATGGTGCCGGGGCTGAAGGACCGCGACCTGGTGATCCTGCTGGCCCAGCAGGGTGAATATCCGGGCGAGACGGTGGAGGAGAGCGTCGCCGATTACGACCGCATCCGCCATGACGGCATCTATTTCAACGAGCGGCAGCGGCCCAACGGCACCTGGCTGCAGGTCCGCCATTTCCCCATGCCGGGCGGCGGATTCGTGGTTTTGTTCGCCGATGTGACGGAGCAGAAGAAGCTGGAGAGCCAGCTGCTCCAGGCCCAGAAGATGGAAGCGCTGGGACAGCTGGCTGGCGGCATCGCGCATGATTTCAACAATATCCTGTCGGTGATCGGCGGTTATGCCGGCATGGCCAGGCAGGGCGTGGCCAAGGACAGTGCGCAGGCCGGATACCTGGCCAAGATCGGGCAGGGGGTGGAACGGGCTGCGGCCCTGACCCGCGAATTGCTGACCTTCTCCCGCCAGAAGGTGGCGCGGACGGAGGTGATCGACCTGGGTGGGGTTCTGCGCGGGCAGGAATTCCTGCTGAAGCCGCTGCTTGGGGCCACGATCGAGCTGTCGGTGCAGGTGCCGGACGCGCCCGCCTGGGTTGCCATCGATCCCGACATGGCGGCCCAAGCCCTGCTGAACCTGGCGATCAATGCCCGTGACGCCATGCCGGGCGGTGGGCCGCTGTCGGTGCGGCTGGAAAAGGTGGAAGGACAGGCGCCGCCGGGGCTGGAGGTCGGGGATTACGCCATCCTGTCGGTCACCGACCGGGGGACGGGCATGCCGCCGGAACTGCTGGACCGCATCTTCGACCCGTTCTTCACCACCAAGCCGCCGGGCCAGGGCACGGGCCTGGGACTGGCCATGGTCTATGGCACGGTGAAGCAGGCGGGCGGCACCATCCTGGTGGAAAGCCAGCCGGGGCGGGGCACCTGCTTCTCCCTCTGGCTGCCCTTGTCGGCGGCACCGGCGGCGACCGTTCCCCTGGTGCCCAGCGCCCGGATCGCGGCGGCCGATGCGAGGCCGGCGACCATCCTGGTGGCGGAGGATGAGCCGGAACTGCTTACCCTGGTGTCGGGGTTCCTGGAACGCGACGGCCACGCGGTGCGCCGTGCCGCCGACGGGGTGGAGGCGCTGGAACGGTTCGAGGAGGGGGGCATCGACCTCTTGCTGACCGATCTGGTGATGCCTGCCCTGGGTGGGGTGCGGCTGGCGCATCTGGTAACGGAACTGGACCCGGATGTGGTCGTGCTGTTCATGACCGGATATCCCGGCCGCGGCCATGTGGAGGTTGAGGATTTGCCACCCGACATCCCCGTGCTTTACAAGCCCATCGACCCTGAGACCCTGTGCCGGGCCGTGGCGGATGCCCTGGCCAAGCGGAGACGCGCATGACCCGAATGTACATGCCGGAGGACCCGATCAAGTCCCTGCGCATCCTGGTGGTGGAAGACCAGCAGCAGACCCGCGTCTGGATCGCCGACGTGCTGAAACAGATGGGCGTGCGCGAGGTGCAGACGGCCAATGACGGGTCGGAGGCGCTGGACATCGTGCATCGCGATCCGGCTGGGGTGGACCTGATCATCTGCGACTGGGCGATGCCGCGCATGAACGGCATGGACCTTTTGGCATCGGTGCGCAATCTGCGGCCCAACTTGCCCTTCATCATGGAGACGGGCCACGGAACCAAGGACCATGTGCTGGCCGCCCGCGCCCAGGGCGTGGATGCCTTCATCGTCAAGCCCTACAGCGCCGCCCAGCTGGAGGTACGCATCCGCACGCTTGCCAAGAATATCCGGCCGCGGGCGGGAGGTTCGCTATGAGCATGGATGCTCCCCTGGGTCTGATCTGTGCGGTGCCGGAGGAGATCGGGCATTTTCGCGACGAGATCGATGATCGCGACACCGAGGAACTGGCCGGGTTCCGCTTCCTGCGCGGGCAGGTGGCGGGACGCGATGTGGTGCTGGTCGAGGCCGGGATCGGCAAGGTGAATGCCGCGGTGGTGGGGACCCTGCTGCTGCACCGGTTCGGTGTGCGCGGCCTGTTGTTCTCCGGTGTGGCGGGCGGGCTGGACCCGGCATTGGAAGTGGGTGACGTGGTCATCGCCGACCGGCTGGTCCAGCATGATTACGGGGCACTGGCCGGCGGACGGCTGAAGCCGTACCAGCCGGGCGTGCCGCCGCTGCCGGGATTCGATGATAGCCATGGCTATCCGCTGGCCGATGGCATGGCGGCGCGCATCGCGACGGCCCTGGACGGGGTTGCGCTGACCGGCATGCCGGGATCGGTGCGGGTACCGGTCTGGCGTTTCGGCACGGTGCTGACCGGCGATCATTTCCTGAACTGCGCCGACACGCGTCAGGACCTGTATGCCCGGTTCCAGGCACAGGCGGTGGAGATGGAGGGGGCGGCCCTGGCCCAGGTGGCAGCCCGGTTCGCCGCCCCGCTGGTGGTGGTCCGTGCCCTGTCCGATCTGGCCGGCAGCGACAGTCACCTGGATTTCCCCACCTTCGCCCGCACCGCCGCCGTCAACGCCGCCGGCATCGTGCGGCGTATCGTGCCGGTGATGTGAGGGGCTAAAAAACCTGGCAAAGCTGCCGACAGGCGATGCCGGACCCGTCCGTTGAAGGAATGGGTCCGGCAAAACCCGAAGGGAGCAACCTTAATGAGTATCAGCAGCATCAGCAGCATCAGCAGCAATGCCTATGCGTCGGCCGGCGTCAGCCGCCAGCAGAAAGCCCAGGAGCGGTTCGAGGCGGCCGACGCCGACAAGTCGGGTGCACTGTCGCTGGAGGAATTCCAGGCGGCCGGACCGAAGGATGCGGACAAGGCCGGCCGGAGCGGTGGCAACCGCCCCAGTGCCGAGGAAATGTTCGCCAAGATGGACAGCGATGGCGACGGCTCCCTCACCCAGACGGAGATGGAGACGGCGTTCCAGAGCATGCGCTCGGAAACCAAGGGCGCCCTGCTGGCCGCACAGGAAGAATCCTCCGGTGGATTCGGCGGCACGCAGGGTGCGGGTGGTCCCCCGCCCGGTGGCCCGCCGCCGGGTGGCGGGGCCGGTGGTCCGCCCCCGGGTGGTCCGCCGCCGGGCGGTGAGGGCGGACAGCAGGCCGAAGGCAGCAGCGACAGCAACAGTGTCAGCAGCCTGCTCTCCAGCAGCACCAGCAGTGAAGAGGATGAGGATGATCCGCTGAGCACCCTGATCAGCCAGCTGCAGACCGCCATCAACAGCTATGCCAGCAAGAGCAGCGCCAACAGCAGCAGCACGACCAGCCAGGCTGCTTGATCCCGAGAGCGGTTTTCCAGTGACTGGAAAACCGCTCTGGCGGTGGCTGCCGCCGCGCGCCACATGGTGCGTAAGCCCCAGCCCGCCTATGTAGGCGCCGGCGATTGAGGGACAGCTTACCTTTGGTCCGGCTGGGAATTCGCATGCCTTCAGCCGGGCCATACGGGGGTGGTAACGCCCCTGCTACTTGGGGGACGGCCGGACCGCATAGATGCGGCCTTTCGGCCTCCCCCATATTTTTCAGCAGGTTATAAGCCGATCCTCCCCTTGCATGCCCTTGGCTTTGCGGTCAGACTACCCATCTGTCCTTCGACACGAGACCAAGCTAGAGGCAAAAAATGGCCAAGGCACCCGCCATCAATATCGGCATCACCGACGAAAACCGCGCCCAGATCGCCGACGGTCTGTCGCGCCTGCTGGCGGACAGCTACACGCTGTTCCTGAAGACCCACAATTTCCATTGGAACGTCACCGGCCCGATGTTCAACACGCTGCACGCCATGTTCATGGCGCAGTATACGGAACTGTTCACGGCCGTGGACGAGGTGGCGGAACGTATCCGCGCCCTGGGCTTCCATGCGCCCGGCAGCTATGGCCAGTTCGCCAAGCTGACCAAGGTGGAAGAGGAGCCCGACGTTCCCAACGCCCAGGATATGATCCGGCAGCTTGTTACGGGCCACGAGACCGTGGCCCGTACCGCCCGTACCCTGTTCCCAATCGCTGAAGAGGCGAATGACGAGCCGACGGCCGACCTCTTGACCCAGCGCATGCAGGTGCACGAAAAGACTGCCTGGATGCTGCGTTCCCTGCTGGAATAGTCGGAGACCGAATTACCAATGTCGATGTTCAAGACAGCGCCGCTTTCCGCGGCGCTGATTTTTTTTCGCCTGTGTCGTAAGCCCTGTTGCCGCACAGAATTCCGCATTGCCCGCCGGGGTGGAGGCCATGCTGCGCCAGGCCGCCGGGCGTGACAGTGCCGCCCTGGATCTGACCGGTGCCCTGCGCAAGGACCGCAAGGAAGCCGAGCGCGCCGTGAAGCGTCAGGCGGCCTCCAGCCTGTTCGCCGGATGGTCGGGCGATGCGGAGGCCGGCGCGTCGCTGTCCACCGGCAACAGCGATGACAAGAGCCTGTCACTGCGCGTCGACCTGTTGAAGGAAACGGTGAAATGGCGGCATGAGGTGACGGCGGGTGCGGACCTGCAGCGCGCCGCAGGCGAGACGTCCAAGGAACGATTCGAGGCCGGGTACGGGGCGAACTACTTCATCAATCCGCGTTTCTACGCCGCGTCCGAAGTGGGCTGGGAACGCGACACCTTTGCCGGCTACCGCCACCGCGTGACGGAAACGGTGGGTGCCGGTTATGTGGTGACGGGCGGCGCCTGTCGGTGGAAGGCGGTCCCGGTACCCGGCACACGTTCCTGGTGGACACGCCGGACGAGCCCAATGTGGAACATGAGGTCGTCTTCCGCGCCGCCGCCGATTTCACCCAGGACCTGTCCGACAGCGCCAAGTTCGCCCAGTCGGTGAAGGCGCTGCTGGGCGCCAAGAACACGACGATCGAGGCGACGAGCAGCCTGACGGCCCGCATCAACGCCCTGTTCTCCGCCCGCGTGGCCGTCACCCTGCGGCATGAGACAGACCCGCCGGACGATCGCAAGCAGACCGACACCTTGAGCCGGGCGACGCTGGTCTATACCTTCTAACGCTGGTTCCCAGCCGAGGCGGGTCGATCGATGCTGATGATGATCCTGATCCCGCTGCTGGCCTGGATCGCCTATGTCGTCTGGTTCCGGCGGGGGCAGGAACGCTTCCTGTTCCCGCCCGACCGGCGCCCGATGGTGCTGGCCGATGCTGGCATTCCCGATTTCCACAATGTCTGGACGTCGACGGGCGGCGGTACATCGCTGGAAGGCTGGCACCTGCCGGCGGAAGGGTTTACCAAGCCGACGATCCTGATTTTACCGGGTCGGCTGCAACATCCGGGCACTTGCGGGCCATTGGCAAGGCTGCTGGCCGATGCCGGGTTCGGGGTGCTGCTGGCGGGCCTGCGCGGGCAGGGCGGCAATCCGGGCGCGGCAGGGCAGTTGGAATGGGCGGAGGATGCAGGCGCTTGGGCCGATTTCCTGGTAAAGCGTGGCGTATCGGGCGGGCGGCTGGTGCTGTACGGGCGCGATACAGGTGCCTTGCTGGCGGCCGGGCTGGCGGCGGAACGGTCGGTGGCACGGCTGGTGCTGGAGGCACCGTTCACTTCGATGGCAGAGCTGCTGGAACGGCGGCTGCCCTTTCTGCCGTTGCGGTCGCTGCTGCACCACCGGTTTGAGGCGGCATCGATATTGGCCCAGGTGCAGGCGCCCACACTGATCCTGCATGCGGGGGGGGACCGGCAGATACCGGTGGCGCTGGGGCAGCGGCTGGACCGGCTGGTGACGGCACCGCTGCAGGTATTCCGGCCCGATGGCGTTGCGGCCGATGACCTGCTGGCGAGGGGGGGCGGGGAGGTGCTGCTGTCCTTCCTGGATGCTTCCGGCGCAAGCCCGCAAGGACCGACCCTGGAGCAGGAAAAGCCCTCCGGTGGCCGATCCCTGGTGGTACGGGACTAGAAACGCACGCGTTCATGGCCGCTTCGCTGTACCGGGCATGGACAGGCCGTCCCTCCCCACGGTAAAACCCACACCCCAATTGTCGTGATCCCAAGTCAGGCCGTTCCCCCATGTCCAAGAAGACCGTCAACGAAATCCGTTCCACGTTCCTCGACTATTTCGGGAAGAACGGCCACGCCATTGTCGACAGCTCGCCGCTGGTTCCGCGCAACGATCCGACGCTGATGTTCACGAACGCCGGCATGGTGCAGTTCAAGAACGTCTTCACGGGTCAGGAGCAGCGCCCCTACAGCCGCGCCACCACCTCGCAGAAATGTGTGCGCGCCGGCGGCAAGCATAACGACCTGGACAATGTCGGCTTCACGGCCCGCCATCACACCTTCTTCGAGATGCTGGGCAATTTCTCCTTCGGTGATTATTTCAAGGCCGACGCCATCGAGATGGCCTGGAACCTGATCACCAAGGAATTCGGCATCCCCGGCGACAAGCTGACCACCACCGTCTTCCATAATGATGACGAGGCGTTCGACCTGTGGAAGAAGATCGCCGGCCTGCCGGAGGATCGCATCATCCGCATCCCGACCTCGGACAATTTCTGGATGATGGGCGACACCGGCCCCTGCGGCCCGTGCTCCGAGATTTTCTTCGACCATGGCGAGCACATCCCCGGCGGCCCGCCGGGCAGCCCGGATCAGGATGGCGACCGGTTCATCGAGATTTGGAACCTGGTGTTCATGCAGTATGAACAGCTGCCGTCCAAGGATGGCGGGTTCGAGCGGGTGGCCCTGCCCAAGCCGTCGATCGATACCGGCATGGGCATGGAACGCCTAGCCGCCGTGATGCAGGGCGTGCACGACAATTACGATATCGACCTGTTCCAGGGCCTGCTGGAGGCCTCGGCCGAAGCGACCGGCGCGTCGCTGAAGGGTCCGCAGGCCACCTCGCACCGGGTCATCGCCGACCATCTGCGCTCCTGCTCCTTCCTGATCGCCGATGGCGTTATGCCGTCGAACGAGGGCCGCGGTTACGTCCTGCGCCGCATTATGCGTCGCGCAATGCGTCACGCCCATATGCTGGGCGCCAAGGATCCGGTGATGCACCGTCTGGTGCCGGCCCTGGTGCGCGAGATGGGCGGCCATTATGCCGAGCTGGTGCGCGCCCAGGCCCTGATCACCGAGACGCTGCGCCTGGAAGAGACCCGCTTCAAGCAGACGCTGGACCGTGGTCTGAAGCTGCTGGACGAGGCCGAGGCGCCGCTGGCCGCCGATCAGGCGCTGCCGGGCAATGTCGCCTTTACGCTGTACGATACCTACGGCTTCCCGCTGGATCTGACCCAGGACGTGCTGCGCACCCGCAACCGTCCGGTCGACGTGGAGGGCTTCAACGCCGCCATGGAGGAACAGCGCAAGAAGGCCCGTGCCGCCTGGTCCGGCTCCGGTGAAGCGGCAACCGAACGCGTCTGGTTCGAGCTGAAGGACGAGCTGGGCGCCACCGAGTTCCTGGGTTACGACACCGAAGCCGCCGAGGGTGCGGTCACCGCCATCCTGGACAAGGAAGGCAACCGCGTCACCAATGCCGCCGAGGGTTCGGAAGTTCTGGTCGTCGTCAACCAGACCCCGTTCTATGGCGAAAGCGGCGGTCAGGTCGGCGATGCCGGCCTGATGATCTCCGCCAAGGGTGCGGAAGTCGCCATCCGCGATGTGCAGAAGAAGCTGGGCGCGGTGTTCGTCCATATCGGCACGGTGACCAAGGGCAGCCTGGCCGTGGGCGATGCCGTAGAGCTGAAGGTCGATGGCGGCCGTCGTGGTGCGATCCGCGCCAACCATTCCGCTACCCACCTGCTGCATGAGGCGCTGCGTCGTCGTCTTGGTGATCATGTCACCCAGAAGGGCTCCCTGGTCTCGGCCGACCGTCTGCGCTTCGACATTTCCCAGCCCACGCCGCTGGCCGCCAATGATGTGGCCGATGTCGAAGCGGCGGTGAATGCCCGCATCCGTGGCAATAGCGAGGTCACCACCCGCCTGATGACGCCGGATGCCGCCATCGCCGTCGGCGCCATGGCCCTGTTCGGGGAAAAGTATGGGGAGGAGGTGCGCGTCGTTTCCATGGGCGGCACCGATGATGGCGCCAACAAGGAATTCTCCGTCGAACTGTGCGGTGGCGTGCATGTCCGCCGCACCGGCGATATCGGCCTGTTCAAGATCGTGTCCGAAGGGGCGGTTGCCGCCGGTATCCGCCGTATCGAGGCGCTGACCGGTGCGGGCGCGCTGGCCTATCTGGAGCAGCAGGAAGGCCGCCTGCTGGACACCGCCCAGGCGCTGAAGGTGCCGGCCGGCGAGGTGGTGGCCAAGGTCGCCAGCCTGCTGGACGAACGCCGCAAGATGGAAAAGGAACTGGCCGACCTGCGCCGTCAGGTGGCGCTGGGCGGCGGTGGTTCCGGTGGGGCCGCCGAGGTCAAGCAGATCAACGGTCTGGGCTTCATCGGCCGTGTCGTCGCCGACCTGCCGGCCAAGGATCTGAAGCCGTTCGCCGATGAGCTGAAGAAGCAGGTGGGCACCGGTGTCGTCGTCGCCATCGCGGTGGCCGATGGCAAGGCATCGGTCGTGGTCGGTGTCACCGAGGATGCGGTGGGCAAGGCCAGCGCGGTCGACCTGGTCCGCGTCGCGGCGGCAGCCCTGGGTGGCAAGGGCGGCGGCGGCCGCCCCGACATGGCCCAGGCCGGCGGTCCCGACGGGGACAAGGCGGCCGATGCCATCGCGGCGGTGGAAGCGGCTTTAGCGGGTTGAGGGAGAATGACGGCGGATGAACCGGAGAGTTTTCCGCCGCCGCCTTTCTGGCGGACACGTTATTGCGCGTTCGAGGTGATGGCCCGAGCTGAACGGCGTGCCATCATGCCTGAGATGATCCTGTCCGTTCTGGACAGCCCAGTCCGCAGGCTGGCGCAACCCAACGGTCGTGTGCGATATTGGGGACTGGTCAGGGAACTGGGCGGATATCTGAGCGTCATCACGCTGGGCGATGGCCGAACGGTCCACACCTACTATGTTGATGAGGAGTTCAGGCCATGAGCAGCAACGCCGTCTCCTATGACCAGTCGACGGACAGTCTTTATGTAAAGATTCGTCCCGGCACGTCCGTCCGGCAGCGCTACGATGATGCCCGTGACGTCATCATCGACCTGGGTGCTGATGGTGAACCGGTCGGTTACGATATCCAGTTCGCCAGCAAACATGCTGATGTGATTGCCGAAGCACTGACCTTGTTGCAGAACTATTCACGATTGGCCGCCTGACAGAAAGGAGGTTCCCATCGACAGCCAGATGCCCACCCCGCAGGCATTGATCGGCACATGGCGCCGTTTCGGTCCCTTGGGGCCGGTCTATGAGGTGCTTTCAGCCGACGGTCAGTTAGATGGCGGTGACCGCACAATGCGCATCCGCGTCGTGGAAAGCGGTGAAGAACTGGATTATCGGCTGTCCGAAATCCTTGATGATCCGCGGGATCGTTGATGTTTGCCGCTGGTCGGATTTCACCGGCATCGTGAAATCCCCCTGACGTTCACGCCCGCTCCACCTCTTCCAGCGCCCAGTCGAAGGCGCGTTCATCGCCTTCGTCGCCCGGCAGGCTTACATCCTCGTCCAGCGTTTCCAGCGTGATGCGCAGGCGCTGTGTCGGCTCGATGCCCAGCCGCATCAGTATGTCGGGTAGTTGCGCTGGCGTGATGTCCTGCAGAACCTGTCGCATGTCCGGTCCCCCTGGCTGGCTGATTTCAGGGTAGCCATTCCGGACCGTTCCGGCAATGATGCCGCGCGGATCAATTGCCGGACCAGCGAAGACCCATGACCCGTTTCCAAGGTACCCAGGATTACGTCGCCACCGATGACCTTCGCGTCGCCGTGAATGCCGCGATCACCTTGCAGCGGCCGCTGCTGGTGAAGGGAGAGCCGGGGACGGGCAAGACCGTGCTGGCGCAGGAGGTGGCCAAGGCCCTTGGCCGGCCGCTGATGTCCTGGAACGTCAAATCCACGACCAAGGCCCAGCAGGGGCTTTACGAATATGACGCCGTGTCCCGCTTGCGTGACAGCCAGTTGGGCGATCCGCGCGTCAAGGATATCAAGAATTACATCCGCAAGGGCCCGCTCTGGACGGCGTTCGAGGCGGAGAACCCGCCCGTCCTGCTGATCGACGAGATCGACAAGGCCGATATCGAGTTTCCCAACGACCTGCTGCAGGAACTCGACCGCATGGAATTCTTCGTCTACGAGACGGGGGAGACCATCAAGGCGGCCAAGCGCCCGGTGGTGATCATCACGTCGAACAATGAGAAGGAACTGCCCGACGCCTTCCTGCGCCGCTGCTTCTTCCATTATATCCGCTTCCCCGACGCCGACACGATGGCCCGCATCGTGGAGGTGCATTTCCCCGACCTGAAGGCCGAATTGCTACGCGACGCGCTGACCCTGTTCTATGAGGTGCGCGAGGTGCCGGGCCTGAAAAAGAAGCCCAGCACGTCGGAACTGCTGGACTGGATCCGCCTGCTGCTGGTGGAGGATGTGTCGCCGGAAACATTGCGCCAGCGTGACCCGAAGAAGCTGATCCCGCCGCTGCACGGCGCCTTGCTGAAGAACGAGCAGGATGTGCACCTGTTCGAACGGCTGGCCTTCCTGGCGCGCCGGAACAATCAAGGGTAACTGGGGTCTGTTGGGGTGAGGCGTAGCCGAACCCCAACAGACCCCGCTATATCTCCCCGAAACTCTGCACCAGCGACCCGACGATCAGATACCAGCCATCGATCAGCACGAAGAAGATCAGTTTGAACGGCAGTGATATCATCGCTGGTGGCAGCATCATCATGCCCATGGCCATCAGCACCGATGACACCACCATGTCGATCACCAGGAAAGGCACGAAGACCAGGAACCCGATCTCGAACGACCGCTTCAGTTCCGACAGCATGAAGGCGGGGATCAGCACATGGACGGGGACATCCTTGGGCTCCGCCACGGGTGCGGTCTTCGACATGTCCATGAAAAGCTGAAGGTCGCGCTCGCGCACATGGCGCATCATGAAGGCGTGGAACGGCTCCACCGATCGTTTGAAGGCGGTGATCTCGTCCACCTCCTCATTGATCAGGGGGCGGATGCCGCGCTCGTACGAGGCCTGCAGGGTCGGCGCCATGATGAAGAAGGTCAGGAACATGGCCAGGCTGACCAGCACCTGGTTGGGCGGCACCTGCATCGTGCCCATGGCGGAGCGCAGGAAGCTGAGCACGATGGTGATGCGCACGAAACAGGTCATCATGATCAGGATGCTGGGCGCCAGCGACAGCACCGTCAGCAGCATGACGAACTGGATGATGCGGCCGGTGCCGCTGGCCCCCTGGTCACCCAGGTCCAGCGACAGGCTCTGTGCCGCCGCCGGTTCCGCCAGCAACAGTATGGCGGCGGCAAGCGGCAGGGCGCGCCGGCACAGCAGGTTCAGCGAACGGCCCATCGTCATGATGCGGAACCCACCTTGTCCTGGCGGTCCAGCACCGCCCTGAAATCACCCGGAACGGACGTGGCGGCCGGCGGAATGATCCCCGTCTCCACCACCCGGTCCTCACCCGTACCCAGAAGCAACAAATGTTCCACCCCGTCGCGCCGCACCAGCACCAGCCGGCGGCGGGCATCCAGCGCCATCACCTCCACCACACTCAGCCGCTTGTCACCCTTGCGGCGCACGGCCAGACCGGCGGCGGGACCATAGCGGCGCAGCAGCAGGGCGAAGCCCGCGATCAGCACCAGCACCAGTCCCAGCGCCAGGACAAGGCGCACATAATTGGACGCGTCCATGCCTCAATCCTTGCTGGAGCGATAGGCCTGGGTGGCGCGCATGCGGGTGGCATGCGCCTCCCGCCCGCCCAGCTTGTCGCCATGCACACGCTCCAGCGTGCCCGCCACCTGATCCAGGGCGGTCAGCACCTGTTCCAGCTTGGGCAGCAGTGAGCGCGCCTGGGCCGGCGGCAATGCCAGGATCGTGTCCAGGATCGGCTTCACCTCACGCTCCAGCCCGTAGAGATCGACCATCTCCCCCCCGGCCAGCGTCTGCTCCCCGCCGGTCAGCAGGGAAAGCAGGCTGTCCAGCGTCTGGTCGATATCGTCCGGGGCGGGCAGGGTGGGGATGGTGGGGTTCTCTGTCATGGTCCCGTCGGCTGATCCAGGGGCGTCTGGTCAAGTTCCCCGGCGCGTTCATGCCAGGTTCCATTGGCACTGTTATCCAACGTGCCATTGGCACGATAAACATGGGCAAGGATTTCCGCCACGGCGGCGATGGCTTCAATGGGAATTTCGCTTTCCACATCAACGGCGGCAAGGATTTCCGCCAGGTCGGCATCGGTGCGCACCTTCACCCCATGGGCGAAGGCCAGTTCCAGGATCTGGTCGGCCACCGCACCCCGACCGCTGGCCACCACACGCGGAAGGTTGGGATCGCCCCGTTCATGCCGCAGGGCCACCGCCACCTGTCGGCGGGCGGGCGGGGGCGGGGGGCTGTCGGGGGGCGGGTGCAAAGGGATGGCCTCGTCCACAAACGCCGTTCCGGGCACGAAACCACCCTTGCGGCTGAAAGCATCCTAGCAGATGACATCGTGCGGTGCAGCCGGCTTGATAGGTGCGATTTCACGTTCCTCGCGCCATCACTTGCGCTATGATGGGAATGAAAACCGATCCGGTTCTCCCGGTCCCATGACCGGCTTCCCGCAAAAGGCGGGCCGGGCCCCTGAAAATCAGCCCCGGAAATGGCGTCAGCAATCGAGTTTGTGGCGCGGAAATTGCATGTATTTTGGTCTGGAAATGGCACTCAATCGGGCGCCGATCAGGGTCGAGGATGGAAGGGTTTCGCCATGGATCTGAAGGATAGCGGCATATTCCGCATGATGTCGGACAAGATGGCCTGGCACAATCAGCGGCAGGAGGTTCTGTCCAAGAACATCTCCAACGCCGATACGCCGGAATTCCGTCCCCACGACCTGGTGGAATTCGACTTCAAGAAGCAGCTGCGCAATACCGCGCGCATGCAGCTGGCGGGGTCGGAATCCGGGCATCTGAAGGGCACGATCCCCGACAAGGCGGGTTTCAAGGATGGGGAGGAACGTAGCCCCTATGAGACCGCGCCCGCCGGCAATGCCGTGGTCCTGGAAGAACAGATGATGAAGGTCGGCCAGAACGCCATGGAGTACCAGACCGTGACCAACCTGTATCGCAAGCAGGTGGGCATGCTGAAGACCGCGATGACGCCGCCGCGCTGAGGCGGATGGAGTTAGGGCCAGCGGTCGCTTGTGACCGCTGGAGGCCGCCAACCGGCGGCCCGGCACCACTTGGTGCCGCAAGCCAAGCCGCCATCTGGCGGCGCCCGGCGCCTGAGGGAACGAGAAGGAGAGGTCATGGACCTGATGAATTCGATGGCGGCATCGGCCGCGGGCATGAAGGTGCAGGGCACGCGCCTGCGCGTCATCGCCGAAAACCTGGCCAACGCCAATTCCACCGCCCCCTCGCCGGGCGACCTGCCCTATCGCCGCAAGGTGGTGCTGTTCCAGAACGCCCTGGACAAGCAGATGGAAACCGATCTGGTCAAGGTGAAGAAGATCGACGTGGATCGCAGCGACTTCCAGCGCCGCTATGATCCCGGCCATCCCTCCGCCGATGCCGACGGCTATGTGCTGCTGCCCAACGTCAATTCCCTGGTCGAAAGCATGGACATGCGCGAGGCGCAGCGTTCGTACGAGGCCAATTTGAACACGCTGGACGCCACGCGTTCGATGATCATGCGCACGGTCGACCTGCTGCGTTCCAACTGATTAAGCCTCGTTTTCGGACAGGAAGGACTAAGCCATGGCCATTCCCTTCAGCGGTGCCGCCGCCGCCTATGCCAGTGCCGCCACGCGTGGCCTGAACGCGCCCGCCAAATCGGGTGCCGCCGAGGGGCCATCCTTCGGCGACATGCTGGAAAGTGCCGCGACCCAGTCGATCCAGACCATGCACAAGGGCGAGGAGATGACGGCCAAGGGCATCGTCGGCAAGGCCGACCTGGCCGATGTGGTGAACGCCGTCACCAATGCCGAGGTGACCTTGCAGGCCGTGGTCAATGTCCGTGACAAGGTGATCTCCGCCTATCAGGAAATCCTGCGCATGCCGATGTGATACCAATGGTCAAATATTTGACCATTGGTACGGCGGCAACCGCCGCCGCGCGCCACGTGGCGCGAAGCCAAGCCCACGGATGTGGGCGACGGCGATTGAGGGGCGTGAAAGGCGGGAACCGGGATTTATCATGAACGAGGCCGAGGCCATTGAGATCGTGCGCGACGCGCTGTTCACCACGATCATCGTCAGCTTGCCGCTGATGCTGATCGCGCTGGTGGTCGGTCTCGCCATTTCGCTGTTCCAGGCGCTGACACAGCTGCAGGAACAGACCCTGACCTTCGTGCCCAAGATCCTGATCCTGTTCACGGCCATGGTGTTCCTGCTGCCCTTCATGAACGGGCACTTGCGGACCTTCACCGAGCGGATCATGGACCGCATCGTGGCGGTGGGGACCAGCGTCGACAGCCAGGATGGCGGCGGATGATGTCGCTGGACACGGTCCTGGGCGGGTCGGTCTATGCGTTCCTGATGATCTTCGTGCGCCTGGGTTCCGCCTTCCTGATCATGCCGGGCTATGGCGAACAATATGTGTCGCCGCGCATCCGGCTGCTGTTCGCGCTGGCCGTGTCTTTCCTGCTTCTGCCCATCCTGCTGCCGCAGATGCCCAAGTCACCGCCCAGCCCGGCGGACCTGACCCTGCTGATCATTGCCGAAGCCATGATCGGCATCTTCCTGGGCACCATCACCCGCATGCTGATGTCGGCACTGGAAACGGCGGGAATGCTGATCGCCAACCAGGTGGGCTTGTCGGCGGCCCAGGCCTTCAACCCGGCCCTGTCGTCACCCGGCAATCCGGTTTCCGCGATCCTGGGCGTGCTGGCCCTGATGCTGATCTTTGCCACCGACATGCACCATATGCTGCTGCTGGCCGTGGTGGACAGTTACAGTCTGTTCCAGCCGGGGCAATGGCTGCCCATTGGCGACGTGGCCCAGCATCTGACCCGCATCATGGCCGACAGCTTCCTGATCGGCATGCAGCTGGCGGCACCCTTTACGGTGATCGGCTTGTTGTTCTACCTTGGCCTGGGCCTGATCTCGCGGCTGGTGCCGCAGATCCAGGTATTCTTCGTGGGCGTGCCCATCCAGATCATCCTGGGCCTGCTGCTGCTGGGCCTCAGTCTGATGGCGCTGATGACCTTCTGGCTGACCCGGTTCGAGGGGCAACTCGTCAACATCCTGCAGCTGTGAGGCGTAGCGCATGGCCGAGGATACGGATGATGACAGCAAAACAGAAGACCCAACCGGAAAGCGCCTGGCCGATGCGCGCGACAAAGGCCAGGTGCCGAAATCCCAGGAATTCAGCCATCTCTTCGTGCTGGGTGCCTCGCTGGTCCTGATCCTCATGGTCCTGCCCTGGTCGTTCGGGCGGATATCGGTCAGCCTGCTGCCCTTCATCGAACAGCCGCACGCCATCATCATGGATGGCGGGGGGCTGGAAAATGTCCTACGGGACCTGGTGACCAGTGTCGTGATCTCCATGGCCGTGCCGCTGATCATGCTGGTGGTGGCGGTGGTCCTGGCGTCTGTCGTCCAGGTCGGGTTCCTGTTCACGACGGAGAAAGTGTTCCAGTTCGACCTTTCCCGCCTGAACCCGCTGCCAGCCCTGGCTCAGAAATTCTCCATGAAGAACCTTGTGGAGTTTCTGAAGTCACTGGCCAAGCTGGTCATCGTCAGCATCGTCATCTACATCATGCTGCGGCCGCTCTGGGGTTCGGTCGATCATTTCATCGCCATGTCGATGATCGATATCGTCAAGGAAACCCAGCATCTGTCGGCGAAGATCATCTTCGCGGTGCTGCTGGTCCTGCTGGTCCTGGGCGGGGCCGATTACCTTTACCAGCGCTTCAGTTTCATGAAGCAGATGCGCATGACCAAGCAGGAGGTGAAGGAGGAGTTCAAGCAGGCGGAAGGCGATCCCCTGATCAAGGGCAAGATTCGCCAGCTGCGCATGGAGCGCGCCCGTAACCGCATGATGGGCAATATTCCCACCGCCGACGTGGTGGTGACCAACCCCACCCATTACGCCGTGGCCCTGAAATACGACCCGGCCCTGATGGGCGCCCCCACCGTGGTGGCCAAGGGCGTGGATCACCTTGCCATGCGCATCCGCGAGATCGCGGAGGAGAACGATGTGCCGCTGATCGCCAATCCGGCGCTGGCCCGCGCGCTCTATGCGTCGGCCGAGGTGAACGAGGAAATCCCGGCCGACCATTACAAGGCGGTGGCGGAGATCATCTCCTACGTCTTCAAGATGAAGCGCAAGCCCATCCCCCGATAGTCACCCTCCTAACTGCCTGTCGCGCCTGACAATCCCGATGTTGTAGATTGGTGAAGTCCGTCGCCAGCCCCCACCGGTGTCCCTCATGCGCAAAAGCAGCCCCGTTGCCCGCCCCGGCCTGAACCCGACCGCGCGTGCCGCCGGTTTGTGGGCATTGGCGCTGGTGCTGGTGGCCATTGCCGCCATGGTCTATCTGGCGCGGCTGGACGGGCCGCCGCCGGCCGAATGGCCGGCGGGCTTGCGCGGTGGCATCGTGGTGTGGCTGGCCGGTGGCCTGCTGGCGCTTGGCGGCATCACGCTGGTGCGTGGCGTGGCATCACGGGCAGGGGTCACGGAGGAACGCCGCCATCTTCTGGCCCGCGGGATGGAGGCGGCGTCGGTCCCCATGGTCATCGTGGGGCCGGACGCAAGGGCCGTGCATTACAATCCGGCCTTCCGCGATCTGGCACAGCCGGGAACGCGGCTGCCGTTGGATGCGCTGGGAGCCGCCGGCGGAACGGGACTGGCCCCGCTGGAGATCAAGCGCCTGACAGCTGCGGTGGAACGGGGGATTGCCGCCGACACAATCCTGACCTTCGGCGATGGGCGTCATTTCCGGCTGACCGCCCGGCCACTGGATGGCAATCCCGGATATTCCGTCTGGCAGGCGGAGGCGACGTTGGCTCCGCTGCCTGCCATCGCCGAACCCGATCCATTGCCGGAACCCATCCCTGCCGCCGACAGCACGGAAATGGAACGGCTGTGCGGTGAGCTGGCGCGGATCGAGGAGCGGTTCCGCCGCTTCTTCGACTATGCGCCCATCGGCATCGCCCTGGTCGATGCCGATTTCCGGCTGGCCGAATGCAACGATACCGTCCTGGCGCTAAGCGGCCTGTCGCGTGACGATGCGCAGGGCCGGCCGGTCACCAACCTGTTCAAGCGCGACCAGCGCAACGCCATCCAGCAGCGTCTGACCGCCATCCGCGACGGGGCCGACGGCCACCCGGCGCATGAGGCGCAGTTGCGCGGCAGCCACGGGCCCATCGTGCATCTCTATGCGCGCCGCGCCGATGGCGGGCCGGGGGGTGGGCCAGAGGGCGGGGCAGGGCTGGTCCTGCATCTGGTGGACATGACCAACCAGAAGAACCTGGAGGCGCAGTTCGTCCAATCGCAGAAGATGCAGGCCATCGGCCAGCTGGCCGGCGGCGTGGCGCATGATTTCAACAATCTCCTGACGGCGATGATCGGTTTCTGCGACCTGCTGCTGCTGCGGCACAAGCCGGGCGACCATTCCTTCACCGATATCATGCAGATCAAGCAGAATGCCAACCGCGCCGCCAACCTGGTGCGCCAGCTGCTGGCCTTCTCCCGCCAGCAGACATTGCAGCCACGCGTCCTGTCGGTGACCGATGTGCTGGCCGAACTGTCGAACCTGCTGCGCCGGCTGATCGGTGAGAATATTGAACTGCGCATGATGCATGGCCGCGATCTGGGCCTGGTCAAGGTTGACCAGGGGCAGCTGGAGCAGGTGATCATCAATCTCTGCGTCAATGCCCGCGACGCCATGATCGACACCGGTGGAAGGCTGACGGTCGTCACCTCCAACCTGCATGTCGCCGACCCGGTGCAGCGGGCGACGGAGACCATGCCGCCCGGCGATTATGTGGTGATCGAGGTCATCGATACCGGCGTGGGCATCCCGTTGGAAAACCTGCAGCGCATCTTCGAGCCGTTCTTTTCCACCAAGGAGCTGGGGTCGGGCACCGGCCTGGGCCTGTCCACCGTCTATGGCATCGTGCGCCAGACGGGCGGCTTCGTCTTCGTCGACAGCGCGCCGGGCGATGGGGCGAAATTCTCCATCTACCTGCCCCGCTACCAGGAGGATGGCGCCCAGGCCGCCGCCGTGGAAAAGGCGGAGAAGGGGGCGGCCGACCTGACCGGCACTGGCCGTATCCTGCTGGTGGAGGATGAGGATGCCGTCCGCGTCTTCTCCGCTCGCGCCCTGCGCAACAAAGGGTACGAGGTGGTGGAGGCCAAGAGCGGGGAGGCGGCGCTGGAACTGCTGCGTGCGCCCGACCGGCCCGATGTGGACCTGATCGTCACCGATGTGGTGATGCCGCAGCTGGACGGCCCCGCCATGATCCGCGCCGTGCGCGACTTCATGCCCGACGTGAAGGTGATCTTCATCTCCGGCTATGCCGAGGAAAGGTTCCGCAGCTCCGTCGGCGGCGGGGAGGTGGTGGAATTCCTGCCCAAACCGTTCAGCCTGAAACAGCTGGCGGGGAAGGTGAAGGAGGTCATGGAGCGGGAGTAGGGAATGGTTGCTGCCGTAGGTCAGGTCGAGGCGAAAGCCGAGCCCTGACGGAAAAGCCATTTGCCAACCCTGTCAGGGCTTGCCTACGGCTCGACCTGACCTACGGCTATCAGCCATTCTGCGTCGCCATGCGGCGACAGTCACCATTACCAGCGGCAGCAACGCCGCAAGATCAACCAGGGCGATGGTCCGCAGCGGTCCCTCCGGCAGCCCGGCCTGGGTATAGACGCCCAGGAAACCCAGGATGCTGATGGCGACGATGATCGAGCAGACGCGGCGTGACGGTGGATCGAACACCGCGAACAGGGAAACCACCATTACAGCCAGGAACAGCGCGCCCCGATGGATGATGAGCACCGCCACCGGCCCCTGCGGATCGACCCCATAAAGCCGCAAGGCCAGTTCGGGCGCCACCAGCACCGAGGCGGGCAGGATATGGATCAAAGCCAGAATGATCCACGCCGTCTTGCACCAGGTTCCGCCCATCGCTCCCTCCACCTTGAAGACAAGGTTGAGGTTAGGCCGGTGGAAAACCCATCGCGATTACCTGTCAGGTAATCACCGCGCCAGCTTCGGCCCCGCCTGCACGTTGATCTCGCCCGTGCGGTTCAGCGCCTTGGACAAGGCCTCCACCCGGCGCTGCACGCTGTCGCCGGTCAGCATGGCGGCATCCTCCGGCAGGATAAGGGTCAGCTTCTGGTCACCCAGGCGCAGCACGGTTCGCTGCAGCAGGGTGGCGGCACCGCCGGTCAGGGTGTGGGCCAGACGCAGGGCCAGACCCAGTATATAGGCCCGGGCCAGCGCTCCCTCCTTCAGCAGCCCGCGGGCGGGTGCCAGGACGGGATGGTCCATGGTGCCGGCATAGCGGACATGGACGGCCGTGGCCAGGAAGGCACGTTCGGCATGGTCGACACCGGCGAACGGCATGCGCAAGATGCGCAGGAAGGCATGTTCGGCACGGTAATCGGGATGTTCGGCCCAGCCCAGATCGGACAGCAGGCAGGCCGCCTGGCGCAGGCGCCGGGCCACCGGATCCTCGCCCACGAACAAAGGTGCCGTCCAGCCGGACAGGATTTCGGCATGGCCGAAACGGCCGATGCGTTCGGCCACATCTTCGCACGCGGTGATCAGGGGGTCCTGCCGTCGTTCCGACTTGTCCAGCAGATCATAGAGATGGCCCTCACGCAGACCATAGGCGGAGAAGGTGACGCGCGCCGGCTGTACCGCCTTCAGCACCCGTTCCATGACCAGGGCGGCCAGGGGCAGGGTGTCCAGGCGGCGCTTGGACACGCCCTGCATCTTCTCCAGGTTGCTGCGGCCGGCCCGCGCCACGGTGCTGGCGAATTCCGCCATCGCCGCCGCATCCACGCTGTACTGGTGGATGATGTGCAGCGGGTGGTTCACCTGCTCCATATGCATCTTGGCCAGCGCACGCCAGGCGCCGCCGACCGGGTAATAGGTGCGGCCCTTGCCGCGCGCCAGCCAATCCAGCCTGCCCAGGTGCTGGTCGATCAGCTTGGCGGCGGGACCGGGCTTGCCGTCCGTGGCCTCCAGCAAGCGCAGCGGGCCCAGCGGCGTCGTCACCTGCGCCCCGATCTCACCCTTTTCCAGCAGCACCAGTTCCAGGCTGCCGCCGCCCAGGTCGCCGGCCAGTCCTTCGGCATTGGGTGCACCGGACAGCACGCCGAGTGCGGCCAGCCGCGCCTCTTCCTCACCCGACAGGACATCGACATGAAAGCCGGTGCGGCGAGTGATCTCCGCCACGAAATCGGCGCCGTCGGCCGCGTCGCGCACGGCGGCGGTGGCCAGGACATCAACACGGCCGACCTGCATGCCTTCCAGCAGGCGGCGGAAGCGGACCAGATTGTCCAGCGCCAGCACCACCCCCTCGGGGTTCAGCCTGCCGGTCCGCTCCACCGTTTTGCCCAGGCCAGGCAGGACCTTTTCATTGAAAAGGGCGACGGGCGAACGTGTCAGTTTCTCATAGACGACGCAACGCATCGAATTGGAACCGACATCGATGACCGCCAAGCGGTCCTCGGCATGGGCGTGATCCACGTTCAGTCGGTCCACTTTCAGTGACAACATCGGGAGAATGCCGGGTTACGGGAAATTGCTCAACACCAGTTTCGGGGGTAGCCGCGCCTCGCTGGTGGCGCTACCACGACCGGACAGGCTGGGGTTCGTCATGAAATAGGTATGGGCGTTGAAGCTTTCCACGCAAGGCTCCACGCGGCGGTATGTCGCGTCGGGTTGCAGGACCCAGCTCTGCGTATTGTCCTTCAGGTTGGCGACCATGATCTGATCCAGCACCTGCTGGTGCACCGTCAGGTTCTCGATGGGCACCAGCGTCTCGATGCGGCGGTCCAGGTTGCGGGGCATCCAGTCGGCCGAGGAGATGTATACCCTGGCCTTGGCCGAGGGCAGGCCATGGCCGTTGCCGAAGCAGATCACGCGGCCATGTTCCAGGAACCGGCCGACGATCGACTTCACATGGATATTGTCCGACAGGCCGGGCACACCGGGCCGCAGGCAGCAGATGCCGCGGATCACCAGCTCGATCTTCACGCCGTTCTGCGATGCCTCGTACAGCTTGTCGATCAGCTTGGCATCGACCAAGCTGTTCAGCTTGACCCAGATCTGGGCCGGCCGGCCGGCATGGGCATGCGCGATCTCCGCGTCGATCAGATCGACCAGACGCTGGCGCAGGGTGGTGGGGGCGATGGCGATCTTTTCCAGCGCCTTGGGCGTGGCGTAACCCGTCATGTAATTGAACATATGGGCCGCGTCATGGCCCAGGGCCACGTCGCAGGTGAAGAAGGATAGGTCGGTGTAAACCTTGGCGGTGATCGGGTGGTAATTGCCCGTGCCGAAATGCACATAGGTGCGCAGACCGTGGCTTTCGCGGCGCACCACCAGCGACACCTTGGCATGGGTCTTCAAATCCACGAAACCATAGACCACCTGCACACCGGCGCGTTCCATGTCGCGGGCCCAGCGGATATTGGCCTCCTCGTCGAACCGCGCCTTCAGTTCCACCAGGGCCGTGACCGACTTGCCCTGTTCGGCCGCGTCGATCAGGGCCGCGACGATGGGGCTGTTCTTCGAGGTCCGGTACAGCGTCTGCTTGATGGCCAGGACGTTGGGATCGGCAGCGGCCTGACGCAGGAACTGCACCACCACATCGAAGCTTTCGAACGGATGATGGACGACAATGTCCTTCTGGCGGATGGCCGCGAAGCAATCGCCGCCGAAATCGCGGATACGCTCCGGGAAGCGGGCATTGTAGGGGGAGAACAGCAGGTCCGGCCGGTCGTCACCGATGATCTGCTTGGTATCGGCCAGCCCGATCAGCCCATCCAGCACGAACACATCGTCGGCGCTGACATGCAGCTCGTCGGTCAGGAAGTCGCGCAGGTCGTTCGACATGCCGGTATTGACGGCGAGGCGAATGACGCTGCCGCGCTTGCGGCGCTTCAGGGCGCTCTCGAACGTGCGGACCAGGTCCTCGGCTTCTTCCTCGATCTCCATCTCGCTGTCGCGCAGGACGCGGAACACGCCATGCCCCTTCAGCACGAAGGGCGGGAACAGGCGGGAAATGAAGGTCAGCACCACCTGTTCCAGCAGCACATAGCGCGTGTCGGTGCCGGGCAGGCGGATGAACCGGTCCAACTGTTGCGGCAGCAGCACCAGGGCGTCCAGCTCCGCCCCCTTCTGCGGGTCGAACAGCTGCAGGGCGAGCGCGAATCCGCCATTGGGCACGAAGGGGAATGGGTGGGCCGGATCGACGGCGATGGGGGTCAGGACCGGGAAAATCTCATCGATGAAGCGGGCTTCCAGCCAGTCATGCTCCCCGGCGGTCAGCTCGTCGGGATCTATCACGGCGATGCCGTTGGCGCGCAGGGTCTTGCGCAGCATCAGCCAGCAGGCCTGCTGGTCGCGCATGACGTCGGTGACGCGGTAATTGATGGCCGCCAGTTGCTGCTGGGGCGTCAGATTGTCGTCGGACGGAGTCGTGACCTTGGCGGCCACCTGGGCCTTCAGGCCAGCGACGCGCACCGTGTAGAACTCGTCCAGGTTGCTGGCCGAGATGGACAGGAAGCGCAGCCGTTCCAGCAGCGGGTGCTGTGCGTTGTACGCCTCTTCCAGGACGCGCTGGTTGAAGGCCAGCCAGGACAGTTCACGGTTGATGAAGCGTTCCGGGCTGTCATGCGCGATGCCGGGCGGGATTGCCTGCACAATCGCCTTGGCCGCGGTGGCGTCGGCCGGGGTGGGCAGCATGTCAGGGGCGGCGGTCACGATGGTTTCGTCCTTCTGGTCCTCTGGGGCCGCGGCAGTATATGTTGCTTCTGTGACGGTTTCGGGTACACGGGTCCCGCGCGGGCGGCGACGCTGCCCTGTGCCGGAGCCACTTCCCGTTCCCTTGCTGCTGGTCGTCATGAAGACACTCTATCTGCTGCGGCACGCCAAATCGGACTGGGATGACCCGCGACTGGCCGACCATGATCGCCCGCTGAACCCGCGTGGGCACAGGGCCGCCGCGACGATGGCGAATTATTGGGCGGCGCGCAAGGGCGGGCCGCCCCGCCCGGACCTGGTCGTCTGCTCCACCGCCATGCGGGCGCGGGCCACGCTGGAGATCGTAGCCGCCGCCTGGGGCACCGACCTGCCGCCCACGACCTTCGACCGATCCATCTATCTGTGCGGGGAGGAAATGCTGCTGGACCGGGTGAAGGCACTGCCGGATGAGGTGGGGACGGCGCTGTTCGTGGGCCATAATCCGGATTTCCAGCTGCTGGCCCGCGATCTCTGTGCGAAAGGGGATTTAGCCCTGCGTCAGGCGCTCGCCTCCAAGCTGCCCACCTGTTCCTTCCTGGAGATCGCGGTGCCTGATGGCTTGGCCTGGCGCGATCTGAAATGGGGAACGTGCACGCTGGCTGGCTTCACCCGGCCGCGCGATCTGGAAGAACGCTGATCGGGTCTTTGTCGCTTCCGTCCGTTGCCGCACTGCGGTATGTGAAAGATATTCATTTCCCGACGGAACCGACGCGCGAGCCCCCTTGAACGCCAAGCCCAAGGCCCCCCGCATGCCCCGCCCGGAACGGGAGGTGGAGATCAAGCTGCTGGCCGATGCGGCGGATTTACCGCGCATTGCCGCCCTGGCCCTGGTGCGCGACCGGCTAGTGGCGCAGGCCGATCCCGTGCGCCTGCACACATCCTATTACGACACGCCGGGGCTGGCCCTGGCCAAGCGCGGCCTGGCCCTGCGCCTGCGCCGCCAGGGCATGCGGCGCGAGCAGTCGGTGAAGACCATGTCCACGCATGAGGCGGGCGACGGCGCCGGCATCGCCGTGCGGCGCGAATGGCGGTGGGAGGTGGCGGGCGATGGCCTGGATACCGGCCTGTTGCGCCAGGGTGACCTGTCGGAACTGATCCCGCGCGAGGCGCTGGACAACCTGTCGCCGCTGTTCACCACGGATGTGCAGCGCACGGTGCTGATGCTGCGGGCCGGCAGCGACGGGCGGGTGGAACTGGCCCTGGACCTGGGCCAGGCCCTGGTCATGGCGCCCGATGGCCAGCCCGCCGCCCGCCACACGGTCAGCGAGGTGGAACTGGAGCTTCAGCAGGGGGAAGTGGCGGACCTGTTCCGGCTGGCCGCCGACATCCATGCCCGCATTCCGCTGCGCCTGTCCACGCGCAGCAAGGCCGATCTGGGTCTGGCCCTGCTGACCGGCGCCCAGCCGCGCGCCCATGCCGTGCGTCCGCTGGGCATCACGCCCATCACCACGGTGATGGAGGCGTTCCGCCATATCGGGCGCAATGGCCTGGCCCACCTGCTGGACAACCAGCCGGCTTTTACCGAGGCGATGGGCGACCCGGCGGCATTGCGGGAGATGGCGTCGGCCGTGCGCCGGCTGATCACCGCTTACGGCTTGTTCGCCGACCTGATCCATACCGACCAGGGCGATGCGCTGCGCGACCAGTTGAAGCAGCTGGGCCGCAAGCTGGAAAGGGCCCGCGACTGGCAGAAGCTGGCCATGGCGCTGACCGAGCTGCCGGCCGAGGCGCGCAAGGGGGCGGTCGGCCCCGTCTCCGCCGCCCGCGCCCTGGCGTTGGACAAGGCCATGCGCATGCTGGCCTCGCCCGCCTGGACGGGCTGGCAGCTGGAATTCGCGGCCTGGCTGGAGACGGGCGACTGGGCCCGCCAGCCCCATGGCTGCCCCTTCGGCACGACCCTGGCGGAAATTGCCGGCGACATGCTGCGCATCCGGCTGGACAAGCTGCGGGCGCTGGGCCTGCCGGGCGACGTGGCTACGGCCATCAAGGCGCATAAGCGTCTGCGCAAGCTGCGCTATGATCTGGATTTCTGCCGCGCCGTCTGGCCGGCGGAACGGGTGGCGCCGCTGCAGCGTACGGTGGACGCCCTGCGCACGCCCTTGAAACAGGCCGATGACGACATGAAGGCGGCGGCCCTGCTGGACAAGATCGACCAGCCGGCAGCGGCGGACGCGCTGCGCAAGCGGGCTGCGGCGGCGCTGAAACCGCTGCCGGCACTGTGGACGGCGTTCGTTACGGCGGAGGTTGTGGGTGTGGCGGGGTAGGGGCTTCAGCGTTCCGTCAACGATGCTTCCGCTTCCGATGGCCTGATAAGGATTTCCGCCGCGATTCCCAACCGGTCATGCAGCCGTCGGATCATGCCGATCGACAGGCCGCGACGGCGGTTCAATACCTCTGCCACCCGCGTCCGGGTGCCGATCATCGGCTCCAGATCCTTGCGGGTCAGGCCCATCTGTTCCATGCGGAACTTGATGGCCTCGATCGGGTCCGGCGGGTCCATGGGATAGCGTTCCGCCTCGTACGCGTCGATCAGGGTGCCCAGGATTTCCAGCCGATCTCCTTCGGGCGTGCCGTTGGCGGCTCCCCATAGGCTTGCAACCTCTTCCAATGCCGCCTCATGGTCGGCATCCGTACGGATGGGTTTCAGTTCAGCCATCATATCCAATCTCCGCCACATCGATCCGCTGATAGTAACGGATAGGCAGGTAAAATCACGCCACCCCGAACCGGTACTCGCTGACCGACCGGAACCGCTGCCCCGGGCGCAGTACCGTGCCGGGAAAGCCGGGCTGGTTGGGGCTGTTCTGGAAATGCTGGGGTTCCAGGCACACACCGCAATGGGGCTTGTAAGGCGCGCCGCCACGGCCTGCCATATTCACGCCATTGGCGGTGAAAAGCTGCACGCCCGGTTCGGTGGTCCAAAGCTCCATCACCCGGCCGCTGCCGGGATGTTCCAGGCGGGCGGCCTTGCGGGGGCCGGTATCCGGGGTGCTGCGGATCACGAAGCAATGGTCATAGCCGCCGCCGATGCGCATCTGTTCCTCCGTTGAGGCAATGTCACGGCCGATGGGCTTGGGTGTGCGGAAATCCAATGCGGTTCCGGCCACGGGGCGGATATCGCCCGTCACCATCTTGTCCGGACCGAAGGCGGTGAAGCCATCCGCCTCCATCGTCAGCACATGGTCATGGACCAGCGATCCCGGCACACCCGACAGGTTGAAATAGCCGTGATGGGTGGGGTTCAGGACCGTGGGTTTGGTCGTCACTGCCTCGATCTCCATCCGGAAACGGTTGTCGGGCGTCAGACGATAGGTGACGGCGATGGCCAGTTCACCGGGGAACCCCTGGTCCCCGTCAGCCGACAGCAGCGTCATGCGCACCGCCGCACCGTCCAGCGGCTGGGCATGCCAGTTGCGCTTGGCAAAGCCGTCCGGCCCGCCATGGGAGGAATGTTTGGACCCGCCGGTTTCCAACCGCACCTCCCGCCCATCCAGGGGAAAGCGGCCATTGCCGATGCGGCCGGCATAGCGGCCGACCAGGGTGCCGAAATTGCGTGACCTGATGCGGTAGCTCTCGAAATCATCCAAGCCCAGGACGATATCGGCGAAGGTTCCCGCCTTGTCCGGCATGACCAGGTTGGTGACGCTGGCGCCATAGGTCATGGCCCGCAGGCTGGCGCCGCTGCCATTGGTCAGGGTGTAGAGCGTGACGGGCTGGCCGTCCGGCAGGGTGCCGAATGTCTCCGCCACCACCCCGGCCCGGCCGGACAGGCGCCCGGCACAGCCGGCCAGCGGCAGGGCGGCGAGCGAGGCCAGGAGCGAGCGGCGGGAGAACATCATCGTCGGCATCCATAAAGTATAAATGAAAAAGGGCCGGGGTGCGGTTGGCGCCCCGGCCCTTCATCGCGACAGGTGCTTACAGCTTGTACCGCGCCCCCAGATAGAACTGGCGGCCCGTGTGGTGGTAGACATAGGTGGAGTTGCGCACCCCGTCCAATTCGCCATGGTACTGGCGGTTGGCCTCATCCGTCAGGTTCAGCGCCTCCAGCGAGATGGTGAAATTCTCCGTCACATTATAGGAGGCGGACGCGTCGAACGTGGTGGTGGCGGACTTGCCGATGGCCACGATGCCGCGCGTGCCGGCATTGGCGGCCGGCACCTGCTGGTAATAGCCGGAACGGTAGGCGACGGAGATGCGGGCGTTGAACGTCTCCCCATCATCATAATAAAGCGTGCCGTTCCAGGCATCGGGCGACAGGTTGACCAGATCGGCCGTGACATAGGTCGTACAGGCCGAGGTCGAGCAATAATCGATCTTGGACGAGACATGGGTGTAGTTCGCCTGCACGCCGAAATTCGACAACATGTCGGGCAGGAAGCTGAACGGCGCCTGGAAGCTGACCTCGAAGCCCTTCAGCGGGCCGCCCGGCGTGTTGGTCGGCGTGCTGAACACGTAGGTCAGATTGGGATCACGCCCACCGCCAGCCGGGAAGGCACCGGGGTTCAGCGCCGTCAGCTCGGCATAGGTCATCGTCTGCTGCGTGGTCTGCACGAAGGTCGAGATATCCTTGTAGAACCAGGCGAAGGAGATCAGCGATTCCTTGGCGAAGTACCATTCCAGCGAGACATCCACCGTGTCGGCGCGATAGGGCTCCAGCTCCGTATTGCCCAACGACGCGCTGGGGTTCGGGGCGTTCAGCGCCGACAGGGTGAAGACCGGCGTCAGGTTGGTGACGGGCGGACGCGACAGCACCTTGGCGGCGGCTGCGCGCAGGATCACATCATCCACCGGCTCCAGCGACATGTTGATGGAGGGCAGCGTGTCCTTGTAGCTGTTCTTGCCGGTCACCGCCGTGGTGGCATTGTTGAAGAAGGAATAGCCGGTGGCCGTCACATCCGTCTTCACCTGACGGATGCCGACATTGCCACGGAACGGCATGTCGCCCAGCTGGGTGTTCCAATCGACCTGGGCCCAGAAGCCCAGTGATTCCTCCGTCACATTACGCCAGTTGGCGAGCGTGGCGCTGTTCTCCAGCCCCTGGCTGCGGAAATCGCCGCCCGGCACGCCGGTGTCGCAATTGCAGTTGATGTTGAAGACCCGCTCGAACGCCTCCAGATCGGGGACCAGCCAGCTGGTCGGCGTACCGGTGGGCAGGTTCAGCCCCTTGCCGAAACCGGTCAGCAGCTTGGTCATGCTGGCCAGCGTGGTGCCAGCGGGCAGGGCGGGGGCGGCATTGGATGTGGCCGACGGGCGGGCGAAGGCCTTGGCTTCGGACTTGAATTCCTTCCAGTTGACACCGCCCTTGGCGGTGAAGGTGTCGTTGACGTCCCAGGTCAGGCTGCCCTGCGCGGTGTCATAGACATTGGTCTGGAAGGTCGGGTTCATGCGGATTTCCGACCGGGGCTGGGCGGCGGTCGGGCCGGTGATGACCCAGCTGGTCGGGTTCGTCACATCGAACCCGTAATTGATCAGCGGCAGGTTGCTGTTCTCACGGAAATCCCAGCTGTAGCCGTCGGTGTTCTGACGATCCATCAGCACCGTGGTCTGCACGGGATTGTCGAATTTCGACTTGGACCGGCCGCCCGTCAGATTGGCGCGCAGGCTCTCGCTGAATTCATGGTCGATATCCAGCGTGTACTGGGTGAATTCCGTCTTCAGGATGTCGAAGCGCTGTTCGGACCGGATGTCCATGTCATCCAGCCGGGCATAGACCATCTCACCCGTCTGCGGATCGACCACCGTCTGGACAATATCCACTTCGGGCTTGCCACCCTGGGAGGCGTTGCGGCTCAGCGACCAGGCCTCCAGGAAATTCTCCTGCCGGGTACTGTCCAGCTTGGAATAGAGCACATCGAAGCTGACGGTGGTGTTGCCTTCACCTGGCTTGGCCTGCAAGGAAAGGGTGGCGCCAGTGCGTTCCTGGTCATGGACCAGACGACCATAGCGCGGGATGCGGGGATGGAAGACACCGCCAGCCGAAGAGGCACCGCCGGGCAAAGCGGCGGGATTCTGGAAGCCGTTATCGCCATTGGCCGGGCCCCAGCGCACGGAACTGAACCCTTCCTCCAGCAGGTCGCGTTCGGAATAGGCCACCGACAGCAGGGCGCCCACCTGATCATCCAGCCAGGTGTTGGACAGAAGCAGGGCGCCGCGCGGATTGATCTTTTCCGACAGGTCGTTATAGCCGCCCTGGGCCGAGGCGGCGGCGGTGAAGCCGCTATAGTCGAAGGGGCGGGAGGTGCGCAGATCCACCGTGGCGCCCAGCGACCCTTCCTCCACATCCGCCGACGCGGTCTTGCGCACCGTGATGTTGTTGAACAGTTCGGACGCGAAGACATTGAAATCGAAGCCGCGGCCGCGGTTGGTGCCGCCGGAACTGTCGGTGGCGCCGGTCGTCGCCTGCGCCTCGATGCCGTTGATGCGGGTGCGGGTGAATTCCGACGACAGGCCGCGCACGGTCAGCGAACGACCTTCACCCGCGTCACGGTCGATGGAGACGCCGGGAATGCGCTGGATGCTTTCGGCCAGGTTGGTGTCGGGGAAGTCGGCAATGTCCTCGGCACTGATCGCGTCGACGACGCCGGCCTCGTTCCGCTTGATGTTCAGCGAATTGGCCAGGCTGGCGCGGAAGCCGGTGACGACGATTTCCTCCAGCACCGTGTCGCTGGACGGGGCCTGCTGGGCCAGGGCCGGGCTGCCGGCCAATGCCGCCAGCGACAGGGCCAAGGTCGAGACGCCATGGGGGATCGCACGGCGCAGGCCGCGTTCTGACTTGGACATGGGATTCCTCCTCCTGTTCGGGACTCAGCACTTTGGATGGATGTGCCGTTTGCCCGCCCGTTAGATGTGGCACCGATGCTCGGCGATTTTGCTTGCCAATTGCCACCGGTGTCATAACAAACTATGCGATGGTTTGATCGGGAAGGCAAGCCCCACCGAAAAACAAAACAAGACGGCAGGCGGGCAAACCGTCGCCGGCAGCAGGGAAGGATATCGATCCATGGCACGTGCGATGCGGTTGCGGACGGGTGCGGCTGCCCTGGCCTTGCTGGTGGGCGCTTTGCCAGCGGTGGCGGCCGACGGGCTGCTGTTCCAGGTGACGGGTGACAAGGGGCTGGTGGCCGACAAGGCCACGGGCCAGGCCAGCCCTACCTTCGCCGACAAGGTTGCGGTGGTACCGCAGGGTGGGGCCGCCGGTGCGTATTTGCAGGCGGCCGATGACCAGGTGCTGGCCTGGGCCGCCCCCGGCAATATAAGGGCGCAGCGCGGCACGCTCAGCTTCTTCTGGCGGTCACGCTATCCGGTTGGCAGCAACCAGTTCCCGCTGTTCCGCGTGTCCTTCGCCAACCATTCCAGCTGGGACATGGTGTTCCTGCGCCTGGACTGGAACGGCAAGGGTTTCGATGGATTCGTCACCGACACCAACCTGTCGCGGGTCCGCGTCTCCTGGGCCATGCCGACCCCGCCGGCACCCGATGCCTGGACCCATATCGCCTTTGCCTGGGATGAGGCGACGGGCGTGCAGCTTTACGTGAACGGCGCCCTGGTGGCGCGCAAGGATCAGCCGGCGTCGCTGGATGCCAGCCTGGACCAGTTGGGCCCGCACAGCCGCATCATCAGCCCAATCCAGGTACAGAGCCGGTACAATTTCCTGCGCGGCGGCGATATCGACGATATCCGCGTCCATGACCGTGCCCTGGATGCGGCGGGGGTCAAGGAACTGGCGCAGGGCAGGGAACCGGTGTCATTGCCGGCTGCCCCCGATGGCTGGGCTGCCTGGGCGCATCGCAACGGTTTCGACCGTGCCGATGATCCGCCACCTTATCTGGCCGATGCCAGCACCCGTATCCGCAAGGTGGAATTCACCGAACAGCGCGACATCGCGCAGCGCATGTGGAAGGGCAATGACGGGGTGCGGGAGACAACCTGGCCCGGCGTCTATAACCGCTCCCGGCTGGAGGGGCGGCACGATTACTTCACCCTGCCGGACTGGAACGTCTACTCAACCGGCGGCAAGTCGGGCACCTGGTTCCTGCCTGACGAGCCGTTCAACCAGGTGGAAATCCAGGGGGCGGCCTTCGGCAAGCTGGGCTGGCTGCAGGGGGCGAAGCTGCCCGAGGGCAATGGCCTGATCACCGGGGATGGCGACCTGCTGTCCAAACGGCGCCAGGGCATCGAACGCAGCACGACGCGGCTGAAGGCGGATGCCACCGGCGGTGCCCTGCGCTTCGTCAATGAGGTGCAGGAAACCCCGATCCAGGAGATCGGCGCCTATCATGTCGGCCCCGGCACGGCGCCGGCCGGCCTGGGTGATTTCCATTTCAATCTGCGTCTGGCGGCGGAGCCGGACTTCACCGCCATCCGACCACTGCGCCGCTTCATCGACGGGCGCTATCCGGAGGGGGAACGCGACCTGATCGTGGCCATCCCCGATGGCGGTGTGCCCACGCGCAAGCGGACCAAGTCACCGGTCGCCGGCCGGCCTGTGGCCCATATCGCCATCCCAATGGATTTCCGCCGCCAGGAACCGGGCCTGCCACTCTATCGCGCCAGCACGGAAGGGTTCGAGAATATTGGCGGGCTGGACGGGATCGAACTGGTGATCCCGGCGCTGGACGTGAATCCCACGCACAAGGGCGGGCTGGTAGCGCTGAACATCCGCGTCAAGGACCCGTTGACGCCGGAACGCGATCTGCTGGACATCAATGTCGCCGTCAAGCCGGGGGAGGCGCGGACCCTGTGGCTGGATACGCGCGACCGCATCCTGCCGTCGGACCGGCCGCTCTATATGAGTATCGCCGCCTCCGCCCCGGATTTCTCCGTAGCCAAGCTGGATGGGGCGTCGCTGCGCCTGGTGTTCAAGCCCAAGGCCGAGGCACGGCCCGAGCATGCCTTCGACCGCGAGCGCCAGATCCAGGACAATTACGGATTCCTGGTGGAGGAGCGGCAGAGCAGCCGCAATCTGGGCCTGTTCCAGCGCTTCTATGAGGATGTGGCCGACCTGCTGCGCATCGATCCCGACAACAAGGTGGCCAACGCCTATTGGTCGGAATGGAACCCGCAGCAGCCGCTGCCGCCGGTGGAATTGGACAAGGCGCCGGCCGGCGTGCCGGAATGGGCCTGGGGCCAGACAAAGTATCTGGCGCAGGTGCGGTCCTTCGTGAACTGGTGGATCGACCATCGTCAGGTGGATGGCGAGTTCGGCGGCGGCCTGTCGGACGATACCGACCTGACCAACCAATGGCCGGGCCTGGCTTTGATGGGCGCGGATCGGGAGAAGCTGACCACATCGCTCGCCGACATGATCGAGGCGGTGCATGTCAATGGCATGATGACCAACGGGCTGGGTACCATCGTCACCGACGAACTGCATGTCTATGAGGAAGGGATCAACGCCCAGTCGCAGATGTCCCTGCTGTCACCCGGTGATCCGCTGGTGGTCGAACGGCTGATGGAGACGGCGGCGAACTTCCCCGATCTGCTGCAGGTGAACCCCAAGGGCCACCGCCTGCTGGTCTCCAACTATTTCGGGGCCGGGCACATCGTCAAGGAAGCGCCGTGGCAATGGTCGAAGCCCTATTCCTATCTGATCTTCCATCCCGGCATCCGGCTGGTGGAGATCAATGGCGATGCGGCGACGCGTAAGCTGTTGCTGGAACTGGCTGACGGCTATCTGGCCCATGGCAAGCAGGGCAGCGACGGTGCCTGGACCTTCCCCACGGAGATCAACTGGCCCGACGGGGCCACGCGCGGCACTTCCGGCCCGGAACAGACCAACCTGCTGATGTGGGCGGCGTATCGCTGGACGGGGCGGCCCGAGTACCTTCGCCCCATCGAACAGGTGCTGCGCAAGGGTGGGCTGCCGTCGCTGTCGGGCATCGTCGGCAGCGATCTGGCACTGGATCTGAACCGGCCAGATCTGCGCAACGCGGTGCTGGAGGCGGCGAAGACCGACCGCTATGCCGGCCCCTATAGCTGGCACACGGCGTGGGTGGCCACGGGCGACAAGCAGTGGCTGGTCAAGCAATATGACAGCCAGCGTCAGACGGCTGCCCTGCGCATGGACATGATGACCGGCGACCATTGGTGGACCGACCGTGTCGAGTTGCCGACACAGGAATTGCAGCGCCAGCGTCTGGGCGGTGTGGCGCTCTACCGCAATTCCATCGTGCGCGGCAATCGCATCGCCTGGCGCTTCGCCGATCCCGACGGGGCGGAAAAGCTTGCCATTCTGGTCAAGGAACCGACGCGCACCGGCTTCCGCGTCCTGGCCCATAACCTGTCCGACCAGCCACTTTCCGCCACCATCATCGGGGCCGATGTGGCCACGGGCGACTGGAAAGTGACGGAAGGGGTGGATACGGATGGCGATGACGGCGCCGATGCCGGCACTAGCAGCACCCGCCAGGTCGCGTTCGGGGAGGGCCAGGGCGTGCCCGTCACCCTGGCGCCCGGCCGCACGACGGTGCTGGACTTCGCACTGGCCGGGCCGGAACAGGACCTGACGAAACGGCCCGATGCCGCTATCGCCGCCCGCGATGTGACGGTGGCCAAGGGCAAGGTGGCGGTGAAAGTGCATAATATAGGATCGGTGCCGACACCGAAGGGCCGGGTCCGCCTGCTGGCAGCCGATGGTTCTGTTCTCGCGGAAGTGCCGTTGCCGGCGATCCCGGCCCCGCTGGACCTGAAGCCGAAGACCGCCGAGGTGACCCTGAAGGCCCCCATCGGCCTCTCATCGGTCGATGTCGTGCTGGAGGGTGGTGTGGCGGAGCCGTGGTCGGATAATAACAAGGTGGTGCTGCGCTGATCCTCGGGCGGGGTGGTTCAGGCCCATCATGGCCCATCCGCCTTGCCGCACAACGTTGCCAGTGATCGATCCTTCATCCGCTGCGCCAGCTTCATGAATGGGATTTGCCGGAGATCGCCGTAAATGGTGATCTCCGGAATGTCGATCGTGGCTGTGTCCACCTTGGAACCGTCCGGTTTCCGCGCCTTCACCCACGCCATGCTGAACGTCCCGTCCCGGCCGAGATTGCCTTGCTGGTCGATCCGGACGCCATCCTGGGCGAAGGTGATGGTGCGGGCCAGGGTCCCCCCTTCAACTTTGGGAACATAGGTGTCCAGAACCAGCCAGTCCCCACTCTCCGGTTGGGTCTGAACGATGATTTCCGACACCTTGCCCGATCGCAGGTAGGACACCCTGCCGCTTTCCAGCGGGATCAGTTCCGCCGCCAGATCATCGAACGGGGCGGCATCCCGGAACCCGCACCATTCACCCCGATCCTCCCGGAACAGGAACGAATAGGTGTCCCCCGTTCCCGTCGCGACGGCCGGGCCTGCCAGCGCAAGGATGGTGATGATGGCCAGGAACATGCTCTTCAAGGACATCTCCGTTGGGCGGCTCGGTCAGGCCGGTATTGTGCCGACGACTTGTCACCCCCACAACAATCGGATTGGTGGGGGCGGCCCGGCGGGTCTATAGGCTTTGTCCTTGGAATCCGCTACCGGTGCCCCCGATGCACGCCAATATCGCCCTGTTCTGCTGTTCGGTCCTGATCTGGGGGTCCACCTGGTACGCTATCACGTTCCAGCTGGGGGCTGTGGATCCGGCCGTGTCGGTGGCCTATCGCTTCCTGCTGGCGGGTACCGCTTTGCTGGGCTGGCTGGCCATCCGCCGCCAGCCCATCCTGCCCCGCCGGGAAGGGTGGTGGTTGATCGCGGCGGCGGGCCTGCTGAACTTCTCCATCAATTATTTCATGGTCTACAAGGCCACAGCCCTGCTGCCGTCGGGCCTGGTCGCCGTTGCCGGGTCGGTCCTGTCCTTGATGAATGTCGTCAATGCCCGCCTGTTCCTGGGCCAACCCATGCGGCCCTCGGTGCTGGGCGGTGGGATGATGGGTGTGGTGGGTGTGCTGTTGCTGTTCACGCCGGAACTGGACGGGGGCGTGCTGACCGGTGGGGCGCTGGCCGGATTCGCCCTGATGATGGTATCGAACTACAGCGCGTCGCTGGGCAACATGGTTGTGTCCAAGACCCGCAAGGCGGAAATGCCGCTGATCACCACCACCGCCTGGGCAATGCTGGTCGGTGCCCTGTCCATGGTCGGGGTGGCGGCTTTCCACGGCGCCAGCTTCGCAGTGGTGCCGACGCTGCCCTATTTCCTGTCGCTGTTCTATCTGGCCCTGTTCGGGTCCATCGCGGCCTTCCTGTGCTATTTCACCCTGCTGGGCCGCATCGGGCCGGGCCGGGCCGGCTATGTGGCCATCATGACGCCTGTCGTGGCCCTGGTCGTGTCCACCCTGTTCGAGGATTACCGCTGGACGCCGGCGGGCGTGGCCGGTCTGGTCCTGGCCGTGCTGGGCAACCTGCTGGTCATGGCGCCGGGCGCGCTGGGCGGCCTGCTGCGCCGCCAGCCGGCCTGAAAGCCGCGGCGGGAAGTCGCCATGCGTCTTCAAGACGTATTGGCAAGCTTGCCCCCATGCTTTCGGTGGTGTATTCCCACCCGTCAAGTGTCGGAGCGTGGCGCAGCCTGGTAGCGCGGCTGGTTTGGGTCCAGCAGGCCGGAGGTTCGAATCCTCTCGCTCCGACCATCCCTTTTTCGGTTTCAACCATCTGCGTCACAGGGTTCGCCATGAAGGTCCGGATTTACCAGCCGTCGAAGACCACCATGCAGTCCGGCCGCGGCAAGGTCGGTGACTGGGTTCTGGAATATGAAATCGCCACCCCGCGCCGGCCGGAGCCGATGATGGGCTGGACCAGCTCGGGCGATACCCTGAACCAGGTGCGCGTGAAGTTCCCGACCAAGGAGGCCGCCTTGGCCTTCGCCGCCAAGAAGGGCTGGGACTGCGACATCGCCGAATGGCATGAACGCCGCGTCATCCCCAAGAACTACGCGGACAATTTCCGCACCGATCGGCCGCGCATCGGCCGGTTCTGATCCTTTCCCCTATCCGGCCCCATAGCTCAGCTGGATAGAGCACTCGCCTTCTAAGCGAGCGGTCGCAGGTTCGAATCCTGCTGGGGTCACCATCCAAGATGGTCTGCAAAGGGCCGCCTGTCGTGAAGACGGGCGGCCCTTTTGCCGTTTCCGGTTTGGCCCCGTCATCCGACCTGATAGGGCAAAACCCGCCGCATCAAGGGCTTGACCGGTCGTTTCCGCCGCCCGGCAGGAAATGCCGGGCTAGGCAAAAAACGCCGGGATCACCGGGCGATCCCGGCCCATGCCCAGGGAAAGCCGCCCTTTCCCCGGCATCTGCCCGTCAAAATTTACCCCTTTGGTATAGGTTTTGGCGGGTTCCGACACTTGGCACGCTTCCTGCTTATGTCCTGTCGAACCCATCCGTGTTCACCCTCAGGAGGAAGAGACCGAAGCTCTGGACAAGGCGTTGCGCGAAGAGCGGTGCAGATCGGCCTTAAAGGCGACAGCCAAGCAAGACTGATACCGCGATCAGCAAAACGGATTGCCCGATCCGACAAGAAACTGCCGGTCATGCATCGCACCCGGCGTCTTCCACGGGTTACGGCGACGTCCTTCCTGACCAGTCCACGAGATCGATTGGGCCGAAACGGCCCCTTTCCCGGCTCAAAAGGAGATATACCATGTCGACCAGTGACGTTCAGCTTACCGCGGGAATGCGAAACAACCTGCTTCTGCTCCAGAAGACCAACAAGCAGGTGGAAAGCATCCAGAACCGTCTCGCCACGGGCAACAAGATCAACTCGGCGCTTGACGGTCCCACCAACTTCTTCGCGGCCAAGGGCCTCAGCGTCCGTGCCAACGACCTGTCCAAGCTGAAGGAAAGCATGGGCCAGTCGATCAGCACGATCCAGGCTGGCGACAAGGGTATCACCGCGATCGAGGACCTGATCGAACAGGCCAAGGGCCTGACGACCACGGCCTACGGCAACCTGGGTACCGACGCGGCGTCGGTCGCGACCCGCAAGTCGCTGGCCGAACAGTTCAATCGCATCAAGGACCAGATCGACAAGATCGCCCGTGACAGCGGCTATCAGGGCAAGAACCTGCTGGTCGGCAACGGTCTGACGATGGACAGCACGGCCGACAGCCGCGCCGCCGTCAACTCGATCAGTGGCCTGTCCAACAGCCGCGTGACCAACGTGGTCAGCTCCGACACCTACTCGATCAAGGTCTCCGGTACCGGTGCCATCAGCGCCGACCTGGAGGACATCGCCAAGGCCGAGGATAGCCGCGGTCTGGCCTCGCTGAAAGTGTCGGGCTCCATCTCGGCCACCGCCGGCAACTTCTCCGACATCAAGATCGAGATGCGCGGCAATGCCGGCCGCGAACGTACGCTGGTGGTGACGGAGAACGGCGAAAGCCGCACGGTGAAGTTCTTCGACAACACCCAGAGCGCTACCGCCAGCAATGTGACCGCCGGCAAGCCCGGTTCGGCCGGTGTCTCCGGTCAGGCGCAGGTTTCCCGCGTCACCATCAGCGGCGCCATCGAGGAAGGCGACATCTTCACCGCCACGGTGAACGGCCAGTCCTTCACCTACAAGGCGTCGGCCGACGATGTGACCAGCGCCGATCCGGCGGAACGCCGCGAAGCCATCGCCAACGGCCTGATGGCCGCCGTCGAGGCCGGGGTGGGTGTCACCGGCAGCAACCGCTTCACCATCGCCGCCAATGACAGCGACACGACCGACGCGTTCACCGACGGCTTCACCATCACGTCGAACGAGACGACCGGTACGGGTACCAGCTTCTCGATCGGCGCCACCTCCACCAACACCCTGGAAAAGGCGGTTTCCATCAGCTTCTCGTCCGGCACGACCGTGAGCTTCACGGTTGACCGTACGGCGCTGGAGAACCTGGGCACGGCCGCCAACGGCACCTCAACCATCGAGAAGAACGTCGATCTGACGGTCTCCGCGACCAACCTGAACGGCGTGACCATCGAGCGGTCGGGCAACAATGCCCGCGGTGCCGGCAAGCTGGCAGACGGAGAGAACTCGCTGGCCTTCGACAGCGGTACCGTCCGCTTCGAGGTGGACAGCGCGGTGCTGAAGCAGGCGGCCTCGGCCAACCTGTCCAGCAACCTGATCACGGTGCAGCGTACGGATGCCAACACCGAGAACGACCTGACGGTGCAGTTCAACGAGGCCAACACCTCCACCATCTCGGTCTCCTCGCAGAACATCCAGACCGACGGTCAGGGCCTGCGCCTCGACTATGCCCAGAACAACTTCCTGGACCGCGCCGACATCGACAAGGCGGTGGCCAGCCTGGACTTCTCGACCTCCAAGCTGCGCTCCACTTCCCAGACGCTGTCGACGAACCTGAACATCATCCAGACCCGCGAAAGCTTCACGAGCGAGTTCTCGAACGTGCTGACCGAGGGTTCCAACAAACTGGTCCAGGCCGACCAGAACGAGGAAGGTGCGAACCTGCTGCTGTTGCAGACCCGCCAGCAGCTGGGCACCATCTCCCTCTCCCTGGCCAACCAGGCCCAGCAGGCGATCCTGCGTCTCTTCTAAGAGATCGCGACGAGAGCAAGAAGGGCGGCGATCGCAAGGTCGCCGCCCTTTCTTTATGATTTGCATTTCAAAATGCAATATACAGATGGATTATAGGCAAATTTTACCTATCTGGCCGTGCCCGCAGGCACCATTGCGTGGCGGCGTGCAATGGGGTAGAGCCGATCACATGCGCATCGTGATCCGCATCCTGTTCTGGTCGTTGATTGTGGGGTTGGTCCTGGCCTGGCTCGGCTGGACGCCGGGCGAACTGCTGGGCCATGTGTTCGCACTTCTGGCCCGGCTGCCCGAATGGTTGGCGGATATTTTCGGTTGGGCCTGGCCCTATATGCGCGAAGGGGCGATCATCGTCGTGCCCGTGGCGCTGATCCTGCTGTTGCTGGCGGCGCTGAAGCGCCGGCGCGGGGACGGGCAGGGGCGATAGAAACTCAGGCCGGCAGGCCGCGCTTCTCGGCGGCGGCCACATGCACCAGGCGGGCGGCCTTGTTGAAATTCATCGTGATGATCAAGGTGGCGCGGCCACGGATCAGGTGGAGGTTCTTTTCCGCATCCACCGGCAGCGGCACCCTCTTGGCCATGCAATGGGACAGCAGGGCCGCCAGCAGGTCGGTCTCCGACACCGTCACCGATTGCTGGCCGCCATCATAGATGACGGTGCAACTGACACTTTCATTCACACTGGCTAGGCGCAGGCCAGTGATCTGCCCGGACGGCAGTTCCTCCTTCAAGCGACGCTTGCGATCCAGCACGGCGGACAGCACTTCACGGTCCTTGAACAGAATGCAGCGCAGTTCCTTCATTTGGCAACGTCCGGTGGCATTGTCGTTAAGGCCACCTTAACCCCATCCCATCGTATGGCCCAGGCATGAACCTATGTCCTTTTGGATGGGTTATCCATTTGCGCCATTCAAAAACCGGATGACTGGCCCTTGCCACCATAAAGCGCGTCGGGCGACAGCAGCACCGGATCGGTGACACTCAACCCATCCGCATCGGCGCGGCGATAGAAGCAGGAACGGCGGCCGGTGTGGCAGGCCGGCCCCTGCTGATCGACGCGCAGCAGGATCGTATCCCCGTCGCAATCGACCCGCCATTCGACCAGGCCCTGCACCTGGCCGGACGTCTCCCCCTTGCGCCAAAAGGACTGGCGGGAGCGGGACCAATAGCAGACGCGGCCGGTGCGCAGGGTTTCGGCGATGCTGTCCCGGTTCATCCAGGCCATCATCAGCACCTCGCCGCTGTCATGCTGCTGGGCGATGGCGGGAACCAGGCCGTCGGCATCGAATTTGACGGCGGCCAGCGCCGCGTCGATGGCGGTGTCGGGCAGGGGAAAGCTGGTCATGCTTGCTCCAGGGCCGCGTTCAGCCGGGCGAACCCGGCATCCAGGTCGGCGATCAGATCCTCCACATCCTCCAGCCCGACATGCAGGCGCACCAACTCGCCCCCCGTCCAGGGCACGGCGCTGCGCAGCGAGCTGGGGTTGGAGGGCAGGATCAGGCTTTCGAACCCGCCCCAGCTATAGCCCATGCCGAAATGCGCCATGCCATCCACCATGGCGGCCATGGCCGGACGCGGGGTGGGCGCCATCTCGAACGCGAACAGGCCGCAGGCACCGGCAAAGTCGCGCTTCCATGTCTCATGGCCGGGACAGGAGGACAGGCCCGGGTGGCGCACCCGCGTCACCTCCGGCCGTGCCGCCAGCCAATGGGCGACACGCAGTCCCGATTCATGATGGCGGCGCATGCGCACCGGCAGGCTGCGCAAGCCGCGCAGACCCAGGAACAGATCATCGGCGGACGCGCAGGCGCCCAGCTCGATCGACGCCTTCTTCAGCCGCAGCCAATGGTTCGGGCGGGCGCAGACGGCGATACCCAGGCTGACATCGGAATGGCCGCCGACATATTTGGTCGCCGACTGGATGGCGATATGCACACCATGCTTCAGCGGCTTGAACAGCAGCCCGGCCGCCCAGGTATTGTCCATCATCAGCACGATGTCGGGGTTGGCCGATGCCACGGCCCCCACGATGGCGGGCACATCCTGCACCTCGAAGGTCAGGGACCCCGGCGATTCCAGGAACACCACCCGCGTCGCCGGCCGCAGCAAGGCGGCGATGCCGGCACCGATGCCGGGATCGAAATATTCCACCATCACACCGGCACGGCTCAGGATGCCGTTGGCGAAATTGCGGGTGGGGGCATAGGCGGTGTCGGCGATCAGCACATGGTCGCCATGACGGGTGAAGGCCAGCAGCGAACTGGTGATGGCCTGCAGACCCGACGGATATGAGACGGCGTCATGCCCTTCCTCCAACTCCGTCATCCCCGCCTCGAACGCGTGGCTGGACGGGTTGCCCGTGCGCCCATAGCGCACGCTGCGCAGGGCCGGATCATAGGCGTCCAGTTCTGCCAGGGTGGGGAACAGCACGGTGGAGGCGCGGAAGGGCGGGATGTTCACGGCCCCGCCGAACTTCTCCGGCGCGCGGCCCGCATGGATCAGGCGCGTATTCTCGGCGAACGGGGTGTCGTGGTTATGCTTGCTCATGCTTGGTCGTTTCCGGCGGCGGTCGGCAGGGGGATATGCGATCCGGCGGTCAGCGGGATCAGGCCGGCCAGACGCGGGTCGGGATCGAACCGCACCGATTGGCCCACGGGCTGGAACCCGGCCTTCTGATAGGTCATCAGCGCGCGGGGATGATCATGGTCGCAGGTATTGACGGTGACCTTCTCCACCCCGGCCCCGTTCCAGGCCGCCTCGATGGCCCAGTCCAGCAGCCAGGGGCCGATGCGCCGGCCGATGAATTCCGGGATCAGGCCCAGATACTGGATTTCGCACTTGCCGGGCGTGCGGCGGTCCAGCTCGACATAGCCGGCCGGCACGCCCGTGACATGGGCGATATAGATCTCCACCTGGCTGTCGGCCAGGATGGCACGCAGCTCATCCGCCGGCATGGCGCGGCGGAACCACCACAGCCATTCCTCACCGATCGTGTCATAGAGATAGCGGTAGAAGGACCAGGTACAGTTCTCCGCCCGCAGCAGCGACAGGCCCGGCGGATGCGGACGCTGCCGGCGCGGGGGCTTGGCCGCCATCTCCAGATAGGTGACGGTCACCTTGTTATGGCCGGGCGGCGGAAGCGCACTGCTATCGGTCATGGCCGTTTTCTCCTGCGGTCGGGCCGGAGCCTTCCCGTCTCTCAATCACCCCAGCATAGCGTCTGCATGGGCCGGATCGACCCCGCGTCGTTCAAACCCGCCCATACAGTTCAAGGGGTTGACAGGCGATCAGCCCGCCGCCCCCGTCGCCACCGGCAGGTCTTCACGCCCACCCCATTCGGTCCAGGACCCATCATAGAGCGCCACATTCTCCACGCCCAGGCGCGCCAGGCCCAGGGTCAGCACGGCGGCGGTCACGCCGCTGCCGCAGGATGTGGTGATGGGTTTGGAAAGGTCGATGCCGGCTCGCAGATAACGTTCGCCCAGCGCATCGCCGGTCAGCATCAACTTGGTTTCCAGGTCCAGGATATCGCCGAAGGGCAGGTTGCGGGCACCGGGAATATGGCCGCCGCGCAGGCCGGCGCGCGGCTCCGGCGTGGTACCCTCGAACCGGCCGGCGGCGCGGGCGTCCAGCACCTGTTCGGCCCCGCTTTCCAGATTGGACCGCATCTCCTCCACCGAGCGCACCAGATGCGGGCGGTAATGCGGCGTGAAGCTGCCGGGGGTCGGTGCCGTCACCGGCCCATCCTCCACCGGCCCGCCGATGCGCTGCCAGCCGGGCAGGCCGCCATCCAGCACGAAGACCTGGTCATGACCAAAGACGCGGAACATCCACCAGGCACGCGCCGCACTGGACAGGCCCGTCACGTCATAGACCACGATGATGTCGTCCGACCCGATACCCAGGGCCGCAACCGACTTCGCGAAGGCGGCGGCCGTGGGCAACATGTGGGGCAGGGGGCTGTCGGGATCGGAAATCCCGTCAATGTCGAAGAACTGCGCGCCTTGGATGCGCTTGGCCAGGAACTCGGCTTTCGGGTCACGCCGGGCCGCCGGCATGTGCCAGGAAGCGTCCAGGATGCGCAGGCGGGGATTGTGCAGTTCCGTTTCCAGCCAGAGCGGGGAAACCAACGGGTCCGACATCACTATTCTCCGATCGTCAGCCCTTGCGGGCGCGCGGCTTGGGTTTGTTCAGGGATGCGGCAGCCAGGATCAGGGCCTTGAACGCGCCCTCATCCACCATCTGGCCGTCGAACAGGTCGATGGCGCGCCGCGCATTGCCATCCAGGCTTGCATTGAACAGGCCGGCCGGGTCGGGCAGGGAGCCCCCCTTGGCGAAGGTCAGCTTGACCTTGTCCTTGTAGGTCTCGCCCGTGCACAGGATGCCGTCCTTCTCCCATACCGGCACGCCGCGCCATTTCCAGGTTTCCTCGACATTCGGCACGGCGTCATGGATCAGGGCGCGCAACCGGGCCAGAGTGGCCCCACGCCAGTCACCCAGGTCGGCGATGCGCCCGTCGATCAACTGGGAAGGGGACTTTTCGTCGCTCATGGCTTCCTGCTCTCCGTAGGTCAGGTCGAGCCGACGGCGAGCCCTGACAGTATTGCTTTCAATCCGTTTCTGTCAGGGCTCGGCTGCCGCCTCGACCTGACCTACGATGCCATTCAGTCGCGCAGCGCCAGCTGCACGCGCCGGTTCTGTTTGCCCTTGTTCTCGATCTTCACGATGGTGATGCCACCGATCTCGCCCGTGCGGGCCACATGGGTGCCGCCGCAGGGCTGCAGGTCGATGATGGCATCATCGGTGCCGATCTGAAGCAGGCGCACGCTGCCCGATCCCGTCGGCGGCTTCACCGACATGGTACGCACCAGTTCCGGGGTGGCGTCCAGTTCCGCATCGGTGATGGTGCGTTCGCGCACCGGGTGGTCGGCGGCGATCAGTTCATTGACCGCCGCTTCGATCTGGTCCTTGTCCAGGCTGGCCGACGGCACGTCGAAATCCAGGCGCGAACGGTCCGCCCCCACCTGTCCGCCCGTCACCGCCCCCGGTACGACGGCGCAGAGCAGGTGCAGGGTGGTGTGCATGCGCATGTGGCGGTGGCGGCGGTCCCAGTCGATGCGCTGGGTCACCGTGGCACCGATCGGGGGCAGGGGCGTGTCGGGGGCGGGGATATGAAGCACCTGCTCCCCGCGTTCCACCAGCGGTTCCGCCTTGCGTGCATCGATGATGGTGATATTGCCGCCGTCCCAGGACAGGGTTCCGATGTCCCCCGGCTGTCCGCCGCCATTGGGATAGAACAGGCTGCGATCCAGGCGGATGCCTTCCGGCCCCGCCGCCAGCACCACCGCCTGGGCTTCCACCTGGTACGGATCGTCACGGAACAGCAGGGTCATCGCTCACCTTCTTGTCGCTGAAGTCTTATTCCAGCCAGTTCGGGACCGGCAGACCTTTTTCGCGCAGGAAGGCGGGATTGAACAGCTTCGATTGATAGCGCGAGCCACCATCGGCCAGGATGGTCACCACCGTATGGCCCGGTCCCAGGTCGTGGGCCACCTTGATGGCCGCGGCAACATTGATGCCCGTCGACCCGCCCAGCACCAGGCCTTCATTCTTCAGCAGATCGAAGATCACCGGCAGTGCTTCCTCGTCCGACACCTGCACGGCATCGTCGATGGGGGCGTCGATCAGGTTGGCGGTGACACGGCCCTGGCCGATGCCCTCGGTGATGGAACCGCCCTCGGCCTTCAACTCGCCGGTCTTTTTCCAGCTGTAAAGCGCGGAGCCCAGCGGATCGGCCAGCACGATCTTCACGTCGGCCTTGCGTTCCTTCAGGGCCAGCGCGATGCCGGCCAGCGTGCCACCAGTGCCGGTGGCGCAGGTGAAGGCGTCGATCTTTCCGTCCAGCTGCTCGAAAATCTCCGGCCCCGTGGTGCGGCGATGGCCCTCACGGTTGGCCAGATTGTCGAACTGGTTGGCCCAGATGGCGCCGTTGGGCTCCGTCTCTGCCAGTTCCTCGGCAATGCGGCGGGAGACATGGACATAGTTGCCGGGGTCCTTGAAGGGCACGGCCGGCACCAGCCGCAGATCGGCCCCGCACAGGCGCAGCATGTCCTTCTTTTCCTGGCTCTGCGTTTCCGGCATCACGATTACGGTGCGGAAGCCCAGGGCATTGCCCACCAGGGCCAGGCCGATGCCGGTATTGCCGGCGGTCCCTTCCACGATGGTGCCGCCGGGCCGCAATTGTCCGCGTTCGATCGCGTCCTGGACGATGGCCAATGCCGCGCGATCCTTCACCGACCCACCGGGGTTCAGGAATTCCGCCTTGCCATAGATATCGCAACCGGTCAGTTCCGACGGGCCCTTCAGGCGGATCAGGGGGGTGCGGCCGATGCTGTCCAGGAAGCCGTTGCGTACATCCACGGTAATTGCCCTTAGATGAAGTGTGAAACTGTGGCGCCAAATATGGCTGCGGGTTTGTGTAATTACCAGGGCTTGCTTCCGCACCGCAGGTTATCGCGTGATGCAATGCGGGATGTGGAATTCGTTAATCCACACCTGCCTCACGGCGCAGCCGGTCGCGATGCCGGGCGAACCAGGACAGGCCCAGCAGGGTGAAGCCGCTGGCAACCCGGTTCTCGTCCATCAGGGTGATGGCGGTTTCGGCGGGTACCAGATGAACACGGATATCCTCCACCTCCTCCGCCACGCCATGGATGCCGCCCAGGCCCGTGCTGTCCACCAGTCCGGCACAGATATCCACAATCTCCGTCGAACCGCCGGGGGTCGGCATGACGGACCAGACCAAGCGCACGTCACGGGGCGTACAGCCAGCCTCTTCCATCGCCTCACGCACGGAAACCTCCACCGGATCCTCGCCCGGCTTCACCATCCCGGCGACGAATTCCAATATCCAGGGATTGGCGCCGGCGGCAAAGGGACCGATGCGGAATTGCTCCACCATGACCAGGATGTCGGCCGCCGGGTCATACAGGATGATGGCGACAGCCCGGCCACGATAGCAGACGTCGCGCTCGATCTCCGGCGTCATGCCACCGGCGAACCGTTCATGGCGCAGGCGCATGACGGAGAAATTCATGAAGCCCCGGTGCTTGAACCGCTCGTCCAGAACCTCTACCGCGCTGGGGCTTTCCAGGCCGGGCAGGACGATCGCATCGTTCAGGGGACTGGGCATGGTACATCCGGGATTGTTGGCAAAGGGCTTGCGTCCCGCCCCGGCGCCGGTCCAGCTTAGGGGCCGGTTCAAGAGGGGCAGACGGGGGCCACGATGGCGCGCGTGACGCAGGATTTCAACTTCGCCGGATCGACGGGGGCCATGCTGGCCGGCCGGATCGACCTGCCGGACGGGCGGCCCGTGGCCACGGCGATCTTCGCCCACTGCTTCACCTGCTCCAAGGATTACCACGCCTCGGCCCGAATCAGCCGGGGCCTGGCCGAACGCGGCTGGGCCGTGTTGCGCTTTGATTTCACCGGCCTGGGCGGCAGCGGCGGGCAGTTCGACGAGACGAATTTCTCCACCAACGTCGCCGACCTGCTGTCGGCTGCCGCGGCGCTGACGCAGGAGATAGAGGCGCCGCGCCTGCTGGTGGGGCACAGCCTGGGCGGGACGGCCGTGATGCGTGCGGCCACCGACCTGCCCAGCGTCGGGGCCGTGGTCACCGTCAATTCCCCCTCCGGCCCGCATACCATCCTGGGCAAGATCGCGGGCAAGGAAGCCGAGATGCAGCGCGATGGCCGCGTGCAACTGAATGTCGGCGACCGGGAAATGCCCATCACCGCCGATTTCGCCGCCGATGTCGCCCTGCATGACATGGCGTCGGTGATCGGCAATCTGGGCCGGCCGCTGCTGATCCTGCATGATCCCAAGGACCCGGTGGTCCCGCTGGCGGAGGCCGACCGCATCCTGTCGCTGGCCAAGCATCCCAAGAGCTTCGTGGCCTTGGACGGGGCCGGGCACCTGGTGGCCGACCAGCGCAATACCGGATTCGTGGCCGGGCTGGTCGATGGCTGGGCGCGGCGTGCACTGCGCCTGGATGGGGTCAACGCGCCCAAGCCGGCCGGTGCATCGCATGAGGGGCCGGTCAGCGTGGCGGAAACGGGGGAGGGCCCTTATCACAATGTGGTCACCGCCGCCGGCATCCGCTTCACCGCGGACGAGCCGACCGACGTGGGCGGCACGGGGCAGGGACCCAACCCGTATGAGCTTCTGCAGGCGGCCTTGGGCGCCTGCACCTCCATGACCATCCGCATGTACGCCAACCGCAAGAACCTTCCCCTCTCCCGGGTTTCCGTGGTGGTCACGCATGAGAAGCGCGACCCGCTGGATGGCGAGGTGACGGAGAATGCCGGCGGCAAGGTGGATCATTTCACCCGCGCCATCACCCTGGAGGGCAATCTGGACGAGGCGCAGCGGCAAAGGCTGCTGGAGATCGCCGGCAATTGCCCCGTCCATCGCACCCTGCGCAGCCGGGCCAGCATCGACAGCCATCTGGCCTGACGGGAACCAAAGCCGTTCCTTTCCGTTTTTCCCATGGGCGGAATAAAGGGAAGGAATGGACCATGGCCATCCGCAGCGACCAGGAACTGGAAATGGCAGTGCGGGAATATCAGAAGCTGCGCAACGCGCCCGAGGGATCGGACAGTGCTGCGCGGCGGGACAACTTGAACGCCGACATCCAGACCTATTACCACCAGAACCATCAGGATTTGCGCCCGGCCAAGCCCTGTGAGCAGCCCTTGCCCAACAGCCGCCATGTGCCGGCGCCGCCCTATACGCCCGCCGACCCGACGGGTGCCCGCCGGCGGCCGAAACCGGTCAAGCCGCATTGAGGGGCATGATTGAGGTCAGGGAACCCAGCCGGGCAGGGATGCCGCCTGCCCGATCCAGGCCGTCATCTGCGCCTCATCGAAAATACCCTCGCGGATATCGATCCAGCGGGCATCCTTGCTGCGTTCCGTGCCGCCGGGCGGGATGGGTGACAGTGACGTTCCCTGGAAAAAGGTCACCTTCACATAGTGGGTGAAGACGTGGAATGACAGGAACCAGCCCTGGCCCGCCCCGTAGAAGGGGGAGTTCCAGCGCACGGCCTTCTGCACGCCCGGCACAGTCTCCACCACCAGCGCATCCAGCCGGCGGCCCAGATCGCTTTTCCAACCGGGCATGGCGGCGATATAGGCCTGGACCGGCGCATCGCCATCGCCCTTGGCGATCTGCGGATTGCCGCCGGACAGCAGGACGGTCCCGCCATTGGCCTTCGGTTCGATGTCGGTCATCCAGCGTTCTCCCCTGTCCATACGGTCATGGTTGCCCATGCTATGCAACAGGGCGAACAGGAACTAGGATGAAGTGCCTGACAGCGAAGGGAGAGGACGGTCTTGCGTCGTGGTGACAATTGCTACAGCTGCCGGTTCTGGCTAGGCCATGGCGTGCGTGAGCGGGGGCCGAAGGGCGATTGCCGCCGCTTCCCGCCCATTGTCACCGATCGCTTTCCGTCCGGCGCCATGCCCACCACCAATTTCACCGACTGGTGCGGGGAATGGCAGCGCCATACCGGCGTGCGCGACGCGTCGGAGCCGGATATGCCCGGGACCTCGACTCTCTATGACGACATGTGAATAGACGGTTGGGGTAGGCCGTCCGGTGGATGGCTTTACCGATTGTTCACACTTATTATCATACAATCGTCTTCATTCCCGCTCCAAATAGGGGAGGTGATGAAGCCCACTCTGGCCTCCCCGGCGAACATTTCAGTATAGAAATACAATTCTCTGCTGATCCTGATCGCCTGACGCCTTGGCCTGGTTCAGGAATTCGCCGTTGCGCAAGCTTTCGGCTTGGTGCGTATTATTTCCAAACGCCCGCGGCAACGTCCGGCCGGTTTGGTGTCCAGGAGATGACGGATTTGACTTGGGGTTGTGACCGCAGAGGAATGTCAAGGCAGCTGGGCTTGGGCTTGGCGGCGTTGGCGGGCCTCCTGTGGATCAGCCCCGCGGCCCCCGCCACCGAGCGCAAGGGGGAGGGGCCCCTGCTGCTGATCACGGAACCCAACCCGCCGGTGAATTTCCAGGATCCGTTGACGGGACAATTGATCGGTTTGGCCACCGACAAGGTGCGGCTGATGATGCAGGATACCGGCATTCCCCATGAATTCCGCATCCTGCCCTGGCCGGACGCGGTCGCCACGGTCGACAGCCAGCCCAATGCCTGCATCTTCCTGATGAACCTGACGGAGGATCGGCGGCCGCATTACCAATGGGTCTCGCCGTTGATGGAGGGCGGCTGGGCGCTGTTCGCACCGCTGGGATTTCAGCGCAAGATCGCATCACCGGCGGACCTGTCCGGTCTGCGCATTGCCGTGCAGGCCGGTGGCGCCCTGGAAAAGCATCTGCGCGATATCACCCGCGACGTGCCGAACGTCACATTGGTGACGGCGGAAGGGGCGGCGGAGATCGGCAACATCTTCAACGGCAAGGCAGACCTCTATGCTGGCGGCGCCTGGGCAGCACCCTATCAGGCGCGGCAGGTGGATATGCCCGTGCGTATGGTCATGCGCCTGACCCGGTCGATCGGTGCCTTGGCCTGCAACAGGAAGGTACCGGCGGCCACGGTAACCCGCTTGCAGAAAGCATTGGATGCCGCCATCGCCGATGGCCGCGCCGCCGCCGTCGAGCGCCGCTACAGTACACCGGGCAGTTGGGGCGGCTGGGGGCTTGATCGGCGGCCCTGATGGGGTGTCAGGATAAATCTCGACCCTAATCACCTGATTATGAAGGAGAGTCGCACTTCAAAATAGAACCCACCCCTGCGGCAATTTATAATCGATAATTATGATTATGGAAATTAAATCCACCGCATCACCAGGAGCACCCTGGGTAAACCCCCGAAATTCCAATAGCCGGATCAAAGCGTTATGACACGTCCCTGTATGGCGCTCTTATACCCGGCTTCGATCAGTTCCATCACAGTGACGGCTTCATCGGCAGTGACGGGATTATCACCGGTACCAGCGATGGCAGCCTGAACAGCGCCATAATAGCGCCGGTAATCGCCCGCCGTTCCCGGGACGGTTTCAGCCTGCGGCGTCCCATCGATGATCCGGGTCAGCAGGCCCGGTGACGGGTCGGCACCCCAGCCGTCGCAGCCCGGTCGGTTGCCGGCCTTCAGCATGTCTTCCTGGCTGTCCAGGCCACGTTTGATGAAGCTGCCACCATCGCCATGCACGGCAAAGCGCAGGCCGCTATCCGGTATCAGCATGGAACCATGCAGGATGACGCGCAAACCATCGGCATAGGATAGCAGCACATGGAAATAATCCGGTGCGCCACCACCCGGCCGCTGGGTGCCGATATCGGCGAAGATGCCGGCCGGGCGGCCGAACAGGCATAGTGCCTGATCGATGATGTGCGGACCCAGATCGTGCCAAAGCCCGGCGCCGGGCACGCCGGCCCGTTCGCGCCAACGGTCACGCGGCACCGGCCGGAACCGGTCGAAATGGCTTTCGAACTGGGTGACGCGGCCCAGATCACCCCGCTTGATCAGGTCCGACAGGGTCAGGAAATCCGCATCCCAGCGGCGATTATGGAAAACCGACAGAACCCGACCCGACTGCCGCGCCAGAGCGGCCAGTTCGCGTGCCTCATCAAGATTCACGGTAAAGGGCTTGTCCACCGCGACATTTTTGCCGGCGGCCAGCGCGCGGCGGGTCAGATCGGCATGAGTGTCGTTGGGCGTGGCGATGACCAGCAGGTCGATGGACGGATCGGCCAGGATCGCGGCCACATCGGCCACCACCGGCACCGACAGCCAGGAACCGCGCACCTTGTCTGGGTTGCCCGAGACGATGGCGGCCAATTCCAGCCCCGGCGTGGCGGCGATCAACGGCGCGTGGAAGGTCTGGCCGGCATAGCCGAAACCGATCAGGGCGGTGCGAACAACGCTCATGGCCTTATCCTTTCCAGAACAATCGCTTACGGGATGAGGCTCAATCCCCCTGCTCGCCCGGCACCACCACCATCCCATCGTGGGCCGGCTCCACGCCGGGCGGCAGCATGCGGCGCAGCGTGTCGTAATCCATCGACTGGTTCATATGGGTCAGGATGGCGCGGCGCGGTCGCAGCCTTTCGATCCAACCCCTGGTGATCTCCCAATGCGCATGCACCGGATGCGGCGGGGCCACCCGCACACAATCCACGATCCAGGTATCGACCCCGTGCAGGATGTCGAACGCATGGTCATCCAGCGCCACCACATCGGTGGAATAGGCGATGGGACCGAAGCGGAAGCCTACGGATTTGGAATAGCCGTGATCCTGCTCGAACGGGATTATATCAATGGAACCAATGCGTAACGGCCCATTCAGCAGGTGCGGTATCAGCACGGGGCGCGGGAAGAAGGGCGGCTTCACCGGTGGCGGTTCGAAGCAATAGTCGAAGCGCTTGGTCAGGATATCCAGCGTCGCCCGGTCGGCATGGATGTCGATAGGCGTGTGCTGCTGCCAGTTCACGGCCCGCAACTCATCGATGCCATGGGCATGGTCGGCATGGGCATGGGTGTAGAGCACACCGTCCAGCCGCCGTACATCGGCATCCAGCAGTTGTTCGCGGATATCCGGGCCGGTATCGACCAGAATGGTCGTGTCGCGATGCTGCACCAGGATGGACGGGCGGCGGCGGCGGTTGCGAGGATTGGCCGGGTTGGCCGCCCCCCAGTCATTGCCGATCAAGGGCACGCCGCTGGACCCGCCGCAGCCCAGGATGGTGATGCGCAGATCATCCACGTGCTTTAAGCCGCCTTCACGGCCGATGCCGGCACCTTGTTGAAAAGGCGCAGGAAATTGGCGGTGGAAACCCGCGCCATCTCGGCCGCGTCCACGCCCTTCACCTCGGCCAGATGGCGGGCGGTATGGGCGACATAGGCCGGTTCGTTGCGCTTGCCGCGCATGGGCACGGGTGCCAGATAGGGCGCGTCGGTTTCCACCAGCAGCCTTTCCATCGGCACGATGGCGGCGGTGTCACGCAGATCCTCCGACTTCTTGAAGGTCAGGATGCCGGACAGCGAGATGTGGAAGCCGATTTCCAAAGCCTGTTCAGCCAGTTGCCGGCTGCTGCTGAAGCAATGCAGCAGCCCGCGCAGGCGTCCCTGCCCTTCCTCCTTCAGGATGCGGATCGTATCCTCGTCGGCATCGCGGGTATGGACGATGATCGGCAGGTCGGTTTCCAGGCAGACGCGGATATGACGGCGGAAGCTCTCCTGCTGCACATCGCGCGGCGACTTGTCATAGAAATAATCCAGACCCGTCTCCCCGATGCCCACCACCTTGGGCTCCCGCGCCAGGCGGAGCAGCGTGGCCTCGTCGCACAGGGGGAATTCGTCGGCCGCCTGATGCGGATGAACACCCAGGGTGCAATAGACGTCGTCATAGGCCATGGCCACGTCATGGACCTGGCCGAACCGGCTGATATGGGTGCAGATGGTCAGCATCAAGCCCACGCCGGCATCGCGGGCCCGCTGCACCACGGCGTCACGCTCCGGCGCGAAGTCGGGGAAATCCAGATGACAATGGCTGTCGACCAGCATCACTTTGCCTCCTCCGGCGCCTCATAGCGCGGGAATGCCGGGGCCGGGGCCGGCAGCGGGGTGCCGGCAACCAGCGGATGGGCGGTCAGGTCACCGAAACCACGCTGATCGGCCGGAACCACCAACTGGTCCAGGATGCGGTTGCTGGTGTCGGGCATGAAGGGCTGGGTCAGGATGGCCAACTGCCGGATCACTTCCGCCAGATTGTACAGGACCGTGCCCAGGCGGGTCTCGTCGGTCTTGCGCAGGGTCCAGGGCGCCATCTCCTGGACATAGCGGTTGGCATCGTCAACGACGCGCCAGATGGCATCCAACGCCTTGTTGAAGGCCTGGGCATCCAGTTCGGTCCGCACGGCATCCAGCATGCCACTGGCGGCACCCAGCAGGGCGTGGTCGGCATCGGTCAGGGCGTCCGGCGTGGGCACCTGGCCTTCGTGATACTTCTGGATCATCGAGAGGACGCGTTGGCACAAGTTGCCGTAACCATTGGCCAAATCGACATTGATCCGCTGCGCCATGGCGCGCTTGGAAAAGTCGCCGTCATTGCCGAACGGTATTTCCCGCATCAGGAAATACCGGGTCTGGTCCAGGCCGTAGGTGTCGATCAGGTCGGCGGGCTTCACCACATTGCCCAGCGACTTGGACATCTTCTCGCCCTCCACCGTCCACCAGCCATGGGCGAACACGCGCTTGGGCAGCGGCAGCTTTGCAGCCATCAGGAACGCCGGCCAATAGACGGTATGGAAGCGCAGGATGTCCTTGCCCACCATGTGCAGGTCGGCCGGCCAGAACTTAGAAAAGTCTGCACTTTCATCGGGATAGCCAACAGCGGTGATGTAGTTTGCCAGCGCATCCAGCCAGACATACATCACATGCTTCTCATCGCCCGGAACCTTGATGCCCCAGTCGAAGGTGGTGCGGCTGATCGACAGGTCGCGAAGGGAACCCTTCACGAAGCTGATCACTTCCGACCGCTTGCCCGACGGCATGATGAATTGCGGCTGCTCCTCATAGAGCTGCAAAAGACGGTCAGCATAGGCCGACAAACGGAAGAAATAGCTGGGTTCTTCGACCCATTCGACGGGGGCGCCGGTGGGGGCGAAACGCTTGCCGTCCCGCTCCGTCAGCTCATCCTCGTTGTAATAGGCCTCGTCACGGACGGAGTACCAGCCGCTATAGCTGCCCAGAAAGACGTCGCCGCTATCGACCAGCCGGTGCCACAAAGCCTGCACGGCCGTGATGTGGCGCGGCTCGGTCGTGCGGATGAAATCGTCATTGCTGACGTTCAAAAGGGCCGCCAACTCCCTGAAATTCTGGGAATTCTTGTCGGCCAACTCCTGCGGGCTGGTGCCGAACGCCTCGGCCGACTTCTGGACCTTCTGGCCATGTTCGTCGGTGCCGGTCAGGAACTTGACGTCGAACCCGTCCAGCCGCTTAAAGCGGGCCATCACGTCGCAGGCGATCGTCGTGTAGGCGTGGCCGACATGCGGCGCATCGTTCACGTAATAGATCGGCGTGGTGATGTAATAAGGCGCGCGCCCGGACATGGGGGTCTTCTCCGCAACTGGGAAGGTCAGATGGATCAGCCGACGGCAGCCTCAATCCGCGACAGGGCCGACATCAAAGTCTGGCGCCGGTCGAGATTGGCGGATTCCGCCTTGGCGAACATATGGTTGGTGTTCTCCCACACGTCCACCCACCGATCAAGGCCGCCCACCCGGTGGCTCCCCTGCATCAGGCGATGGACAAGGGCGGCCTCGCCGGGCACCACCTCCGGCGGGATGGTGCCGCGGGCCCCGGCGCGGGCCAGACGGCCCAGCCACCACCCCATCAGTTCCGTCACCGCCGCCCAACTCGCCTCCTCATTGCCGCCACCGCGTAAGGTCGCGTCGATGAAGGCATAGGCTTCCACGATATCCAGGCGCGGCAGGGTCTCGAACACGCTCAGCATGGCCTTGTAGAGCGTCAGGCCGCCGGCGGCGTGCAGTTCCATGGCTCGGCCGATGCTGCCTTCCGAGAGGCGGGCCAGCGCCGTACGCTCCGCATCCTCCAGATCGGGCAGATAGCGGAACAGCAGCGCCTTGACCTGGGCTTCGCTCAGCGGTTCCAGCGCCAGCTTGCGGGTGCGCGAGCGGATGGTGGGCAGCATGGCGCCGACATTGTCGGCCACCAGCAAAATCAAGGCCTTGGCGGGCGGTTCTTCAAGAATTTTCAGAATGGCGTTCTGGCCGCTGGTGTTCAGCTGGTCGGCACCATCGACGATCACCACGCGCCAGCCGCCCTCGGCCGAGGTCAGGCGCAGGAAGGGGGCGATCTTGCGGATCTCCTCCACCGGCAGGTCGCGCTTGAACCGCTTGCGCTTCTCATCCCAGGTGCGTTGGACCGTCAGCAGGTCGGCATGGCCGCCGGACGCGATACGGTGGCTGACGGCGCTGTCGGCATCGACAATCAGGCTGGTCGGGTCGGGCGGCGGGCCGAACAGGCCCATTTCCTGTTCGCCGGCCGCTCCCTTGGTCAGGACGAAGCGCGCCATGCGGAAGGCCAGGGTGGACTTGCCGATACCGGGCGGCCCGCCGATCAGCCAGGCATGATGCATGCGCCCGGAATTCCAGCTGTCCAGCAGCAATTTCTGTGCGGAAGCATGGCCTTCCAGATGGGTGTTACGACGCGGGTTGAAGGCGTCGGCCGCGTCAAGCTGCTGCCCGCTCACAGCGCCACCCCCAGCCGGTCCTTGATGGCGGCGCGGATGGCGACCTGGATGGGGTCGATCCCGGTTGAGGCATCGATTAAAGTGCAGCGGAAAGGTTCAGCCTTTGCAATGGCTTGATACCCTTCCCTCAAGCGTTCATGGAACGCCACCTGCATCCGTTCATACCGATCCTCCCCCCCCCGCCGCGCGGCGGCGCGGGCCAAGCCCTGGGCGGGATCGATATCCAGGATCAGGGTCAGGTCGGGTTTGGTATCGCCCACGGCAATGTCGCGCAGCGCCGTCAGCACCCCGTGATCCAGGCCGTGACCATACCCTTGATAGGCCATTGTGCTGTCGGCAAACCGGTCGCACAGCACCCATTGCCCGGCATCGAGCGCCGGGCGGATGGCACGCATGACATGGTCATGCCGGGCGGCGGACAGCAGCATGGCCTCGCTGACCGGCAGCCAGCGGCCGGGATCGCCATTGACCAGCAGGTCGCGCACGGCTTCGGCCCCCGGCGACCCGCCGGGTTCGCGGGTCGTCACCACATCGACGCCGGTGGCGCGCAGCGCTTCGGCCAGCAGGCGGATCTGGGTGGACTTGCCAGCCCCTTCCCCACCTTCCAGCGTGATGAAGCGCCCGCGCCCCATGGCGGCCGTCACTGCGCCGGCTGGGCGGCCGGGGCCGCCACGGGTTCGGACGAACCGCCCCCGAAGAAGTGTGACAGGGCGGCACCCATGCGGCCGAACAGGCCCAACTGTTCCACATCGGCCCCGGCCAGCAGCGGCAGTTCGACGGTCTGCAGACCCGGCGCCTCAATCGTCAGGGTGCCCAGCTTGGTGCCCTTATCCACTGGTGCCGCCACCGGGGAGTTGGCCTTGAAGGCCACCTTCATCTTCTGCTTCTGGTCATGGGTCATGGTGATCTTCACCTGGTCCTGGACCACGGCCGGCACCGTCGGTGCCACGCCCAGCCAGACCGGCAGATTGTCCACCGTCTCCCCCGCCTTGAACAGGGTGAAATTGTCGAACTCGCGCCAGCCCCATTCCAGGATGCGCGCACTCTCATCAGCGCGGGCCTGCATGTTGGGCAGGCCGTTGACCACCAGCACCAGCCGGCGCCCGTCGCGCTCGCCGGACGCGATCAGGCCGTAACCGGCGGCTTCCGTATGGCCGGTCTTGATGCCGTCGACGCCCATGTTGCGATAGAGCAGCGGGTTGCGATTACCCTGCTTGATGCCGTGATAGGTGAATTCCAACTCGGAATAATAATGGTAATGCTCCGGGAAATCCCGGATCAGGTGGCGGGCCAGCAGCGACAGGTCGCGTGCCGTGGAATAATGGTCCGGGTCGGGCCAGCCCGATGCGTTCATCAGGTTGGTATTGTTCAGGCCCAGTTCCTTCAGCCGCTTGGTCATGGCGGCGGCAAAGGCCGGTTCGGTACCCGCCATGCCCTCGGCCAGCACGACACAGGCATCATTGCCCGACTGGATGATGACGCCGCGGATCAGGTCCTCGACCTTGATGTTGTTGCCCAGTTCCACGAACATCTTGGAACCCTGGACCTTCCAGGCGCGCTCCGACACGGGCAGCGTGTCGTCGAGCGAGATGCGACCTTCCTTGATCCGCTCGAACAGCATGTAGGCGGTCGCCACCTTCGACATGGAGGAGGTGGGCATGCGGTGGTCGGCGTCCTTTTCGAACAGGACGGTGTTGGTCTCGGCATCGACCAGGATCGCCTGGGTGGCGATGGTCTCCAGATCGGCCGCCGCCGCCGGCAGCGCCGCCACGGTGAACAGCAGGGCCGTCGCCAGCGTGCGGGCAGCACCCTTCATCCGATGTGCGATCCGACTATCCATCTCTCTTATAACCCTTCACGTGACCCTAAGGAACAGGCGGGGGACAGGCCCCCGCCGACAGTGGGACGGGCGGGGTGGACCTGTCCAGCCCCGCACGCCACCGCGACATTGTGCAACATCATGCGACATGAACCGGCCCCGTGTCGCACAGGGGCTGGTCCCATCAATCGACGATGATGCGCGCCTCCGACGTGCCGGCCTGCAGCACCTGGGCCAGCACCTGGTCGGCGCGTTCGACCTGATCGAACGGGCCGACGCGGACGCGGAAATATTGCTGGCCGTTGACCATGGCGTTCGACAGGTTGGTCGGCGCAATGGAATTCAGCTTGGCCCGCAGACGGTTGGCATTGTCGTAATTGGCGAAGGCGCCGGCCTGGATATAGATCTTGCCGGGCTTGGCGGGCAGTGCCTGTTGCTGCACCACGGGGGCCGGCATGAAGCGGCCATCCTCCGTCGTCGTCCCGGCCAGGCTGGTGGGGGCGGCGATGGTGCGCGACGGGGCGGGCGTGGCCTGTGGCTGCTTGGGCGGAATGGCGCTGCCGGGGGCAGCCTTGGTGCCGGCGGGCGGGGCCAGCGGCGTGGATTCCACCGTCACGCTGGGGCGCGGGGCGGCCTGGGGCAGCGGCCCGCCATCGGGCGACAGGCCGGACACCTGCATGCCGGCATTCATGGCCGCCGCCGCGATGGCGCGGCTTTCCTCGGCCAGCACCTCGACCCGCACCTTGGCCGTGCCCTGCTGGTCGAAGCCCAGCAACTGCGCACCCTTGCGAGACATATCGATGATGCGGCCCGATACGAAGGGACCGCGATCATTGATGCGGACGACGATGGACTTGCCGTTTTCCAGGTTGGTGACCCGCACCAGGCTGGGCATGGGCAGCGTCTGGTGCGCCGCCGTCAGTTCCATCTCGTTGTAATCTTCGCCATTGGCGGTGACCTTGGCGTGGAAGCCCGGGCCGTACCAGCTGGCGATGCCCGTCTCGTTATATCCGTAATCGACGCGCGGATAATACCAGACGCCGTCGATCTGATAGGGATTGCCGACCTTGTAGCTGCCGCCCGGCGTGGCTTGGGGCTGCACCGGTGCCGGTGCAGGTGCGGCGGCTTGCTTTGGCGGCGGGGGCGATGAACAGCCGGCCAGCCCCGCGATGGAGAAGCCCAGGACCGCCATTTTTACAAGATTTGCCCGCGCCATACTTTTCCACCCCAACCAATTGTGGCCGCAGCCTACATCAACTCATTTACCGGAGCCAATATGGTCGGCAAGGATTCCGACCGCGGTTGCGAAATAGGTGGACCGGTTCCAGTCCATGATCGTCCGGTAATTGCCATAGACCAGGAAAGCCTTGCCCTTCGGCCCGTCCGGCATCACCAGCCAGGCATCCAGGGCGGCCTTGGGTAGTGCCTTGCCATCGGCATTGCGCACTCCGCGCTTGGTCCAGACCGACAAAGGCTGCCCCGGCTTGTCCAGACCGGCCCAGCCCACCGAATCAGCGCCCTTGGGCAGGCGCACGGCGCGGCCCCAGGTCTGGTCGGTTTTCCAGCCCACGGTGGCGAGGTAGTTGGCGGCCGAGGCGAAGACATCGGCATGGGTGGTCCAGATATCCCGTTTGCCGTCCCCGTCACCATCCTGGGCGAATTTGAAGAAGCTGGAGGGCATGAACTGGCACTGGCCCATGGCGCCGGCCCAGGAACCCATCATGCGGTCGGGCGCCACATGGCCCTCATCCAGAATGCGCAGCGCCTTCAGCAGTTCGCCGCGGAAAAACGCGCTGCGCCGGCCGTCATAGGCCAGGGTGGCCAGGGCGTCGACCACCTTGAACCCGCCCATATTGCCGCCGAAATCCGTCTCCATGCCCCAGAGCGCCACGATGAAGCGGGCCGGCACGCCGTATTTCTTCGACATCTGGGCCAGCAGCGCCTTGTGCGTCACCATCCGTTCGCGCGCCTTCTTTATGCGCAGCTTGGTGACGCTGCGCGACAGATAGGTGTCGAAGGTGATGGTGCGTTCCGGCTGCTTGCCGTCCAGGTCCAGGATGCGCTGGATGGGGATGATGCCGGTCAGGGCCACGTCGGCCGTGCCGGGCCGGATGCCCTCGCGCAGCGCCTCCAGCCGCAGGTCGGTCAGCCATTGCTGGAAATCGGGTGCCGCCTGGACGGCGGGAACGAACAGGGAGACCAGCAGGGCAGCTACCGGCAGCAGACGGCGGGTCCGCGTCGTTTTCATCATCATCTTGGGCCCTCCCGCCATAACTGTCCCCATGGGTTGTGGCATGGGCAGGCGGGAATGGGCAAGTGTCAGGGCGGGGGTAGTACCGCCGGGATACGACCGGAGAGGCGATAGGCAAGAAGCCCCCGCCATTCATGGGCGGCATTTTCCATCCGCTCCAGATTTTCCGCCAGGTTCAGGCCGAAACGGTCCGCCTCCACCCGGTTGGCGTTGTAGCTGACGGGCCAGGCGATGAACGCCGTTTCCGGCAGCACCGTGCGGAACACGCCCATGGACCGGGGCATGTGTGCCGCCGATGTCACCAGCAGCCAGCGTTCGCCCTTGCCGATCAGCGGCGCGCTGCTCACCGCATTCTCCCAGGTGTTGCGCGATGTTTCCTCCAGCGTGATGCGGCCGGTATCCACGCCCCAATCGGCCAGCAGGGCCAGCACGAAGGGCGCCTCCCGGTCGTCCGGGGTACGCGGATCGCCGCTGCCGCCGGTGAAGACCATGCGCGCTTGCGGAAAGCGCCGCATCAGGCCGGGCAACACGGTCAGCCGTTCCGCCTCCCGGTTCAGTTGCGGGGTGCCATGTTCCTTCGACCCGACGGGCATCAGCGCTCCGCCCAGCACGATGATCCCATCCACCTGCCCCAGCGATTCCACATCCGGCGCCGGGAACCGCTGCTCCAGCGGCAGCAGCACCCAGGTGGAAAGGGGTGTGGCGGCGATCAGGGCCAATCCCAGGGCACCGGCCATCAGCAGCCCCCGGCCCCAGCGCCGCCGCCCGCAAGCAAGCAACAGCAGCCCGGCCAACAGCAACAGCAGCAGCAGGTTTCCCGGCGATGTCACAGCGGCGAACAGCTTGCCCAGGCCAAATCCCATGCCACCCTACCCCTTCGAAACCCGCGGAAACCAGCGCTTCCGCCGGTAGTGCGCAGAGTGGCAGAAAATAACCAGGTGCTCCATTGATGCGTTCCATCGCCCCTGGGGATGTGCAATGATATTACCCGGTCGTCGTGATGCGACGACGCGGGCGGCATCGAACCGCATGGCGTTTGCCAAGTTCTGGGGACGGGGTGACATGAGCTTTGTGACGATGTTCTCGCCCCCCGGCCTTGCGCCAACCTGACCCGGTACCACGGAACCTGGCCGTCGTGACCTTGTCCAAGACCCTGACCCCGCTGGCGGCAGCCACCGATTACACCTCCCGCGACGCGGTGACGGGTGTGTCGGAGATGCGGCCCTTCGTGACCCGGGTCAACGAGATCATGGAACAGCATGGCGGCAGCCTGATCGCCGGTCTGCTGGTCGTGGAATTCGACCGGTTGCCGCAGCTGTTCCGCGTCCATGGCCAAGGCGCGCTGGATCTGGCCATGGCCACGCTGGTCAATCGGCTGACACCGGTCTGCGGGGCCAACGACCTGATCTGTCGATTCGCCCAGACCCAGTTCGCCATCTTCCTTCCTGGCCTGGATCATGCCGGCAAGGCGCTGTTCGCAGCGTCCGCCATCGCCAATTCGATGGGCGAGCCGATCCATATCGAGGGCCAGCAGCTTTTCATCTCCGCCAAGATCGGCATCGCCGTATCGCCCAACGACGCCACGGATGGCGATGCCCTGATCCGCAATGCCTGCGTGGCGCTGGAACAGGCGGTGAAGTCGGGCACGGCCAATTACCTGCATTTCACCCGCTCCATGCGGGACGAGCTGAAGGAACGGCTGGATCTGGAGGATGAGCTGCGGGCCGCCATCCGCGACAACCAGCTGGTCCTGCATTACCAGCCCAAGGTCGCGATCCAGGGCGGGGAGCCGGTGGGTGGGGAAGCGCTGCTGCGCTGGCGCCATCCGGTGCGCGGCATGGTCCCGCCCGGCGTATTCATCCCGACCGCGGAGGATACGGGCCTGATCGTCCCCATCGGGGAATGGGTGCTGCGCAACGCCATCAAGCAGATCCGCGAATGGCTGGATGCCGGCCTGCCGCCCATCCAGATCGCCGTGAACGTGTCGGAACGGCAGTTCCGCTGGGGCCATCTGCCGGCCCTGATCGACGTGCTGCTGGCCGAAAGCGGCATCCCGCCGCATCTTTTGCAGCTGGAGATCACGGAAACCATCCTGCCCGACGATCTGGAAGGCGCGCTGCAGCAGATGCGGTGGATCGCCGACCGGGGCGTGGCCCTGGCGCTGGACGATTTCGGCACCGGCTATTCCTCCCTCTCCTACCTGCGTGAACTGCCGCTGGACTGCCTGAAGGTGGACCGCAAGTTCGTGATGGATATGGAGCGCGACCAGAGCACGCGGCATATCGTGGAAGCCATCGTGGCCATGGCCCAGGCCATGGACCTGAAGGTGGTGGCCGAAGGTATCGAAACCCCGGCGCAGTGGGACATCCTGAAGCGTCTGGGCGTGGAGGAAGGCCAGGGCTACCTGTTCGCCCGCCCCATGCCGGCCGAAGGCTTCGCGGAATTCATCCGCCACGCGACGCCGACGTAATATTTTCGTTCCCTCAGGCGCCGGGCGGGTGCATCCGCACCCTTGGCTCACGCCGCACGTGCGGCGGGCCGGCGGTCGCCGGCCTTGTTTCAGTCATTTTTGATGACCATTGGCGTCACGCCTTCTTCTCCCACCCGCCGCGTTCATTCTGCTGCCAATAGGTGAGATCGTCGCCCGCCGCCTTGGCCACGCGCCAGCGGTCGCGGGCGGCGGCGACGGCTTCCGGGTCATTGCCATCGAACAGGTCGCAGATCAGTTCCACACCCGACAGCCCCTGCCCGTCCACCCCGTCGGTCAGGAACAGCACATGGGCACCGTTGGGCGCCTTTTCCGGCATACCTTCGGCCGCCGGATGGATCAGTACCGGCTGATGCTCGGCATTTCCATCCTTGGCCGTGCCGTGCGGCAGGAAACTGTCCTTGCCGTAGGTCCAAAGATACTGGTTCAGCATTTCGGCGCGTTCGGTGCTGCCGGTCATCACCAGCGCCCGCCAGCCGCGTTCCAGCGACTTTTCCAGCAGGCCCGGCAGGGTTTGTTCCAGCGTCTTGCGCGTCAGGTGATAGAAACGCCGCTCCGTCATCAACCGATCCCGCCAATGTTCCCGCCCGTTGCTGTAGCATAATGGGCGGGAACGGCCGATCCTATTTCTCGATCTCCACCGACAGCCTGTATTCCGGCACCAGCCGCGCACCCTTCAGCACGGCCACCTGCCCGCCCGCTTCCTGCACCGGCTTCCATTCCTGCTGGATATAAATCGGTGCATCGGCGCGCAGCGGCATCACGGTCAGGGTCAGCGGTTCCTTGATTTCCGCCGCGAAGCGCTTCAGGGCGATGCGCCAGGCGGGACCGTTGAAATAATGGTCGTCGATCAGGCGGGTGCCGGCAAACAGCCGGCCGACATCACCCTGGTAATCCAGTTCCAGCCAGCTGTCGGCCACGCCCTGCAGCGTGTCGCCTGGGATCTTGATGGTCCAGGCGGCAGAGCGGCCATAGGCTTCCGGGGCCGGCTGCATCGCGGCCTTGGCCGGGCCGCCGATGCGGATGGGCGGGGCCTTGCCCGCATCGCGCAGCTTTTCCACCGTCACCGGCAGCACGGGCCGGGCCGGCACCGACCGTTCATAGGCGGTGAACAGCCCGTCCGCCTTGCCGCCCGACCCGATGGCGGGCAGCGTGGCGTAGCGGAAGACATTGCCATCACGGCTGCGCATGTCGAAGCCGCCGGCCGATTGGTACAGGTCGGTATCGCTGATCACCGCCACGTCGCGCCCGCCACGATGCAGCAGGGTCAGGTTTTCCGCCTGGGCTTCGGTCAGGATCAGCAGGCGCTTGGCGTTGCCATTGGCGGTGAAGCCGACCACGGCCCCCATCCCCGGCTCCAGACCGGTGACGATGCTGCGCCCGTCCTTCTGTTCGACCTTGGCACCCGCCGCCTGTACATTGGCGGCACCGGTCAGCGCCAGTTCCACGGGCACGCCGGGTTCGGCCTGCATTATATGGGTTTCCACCCCATCCACGACGATCCGGGTCACCGGCTGCGCCGTGGCATAGGCCAGCTTCGCCCCACCCAGATCCATGTTCACCGGCCAGACGAAATGCGATCCGGCCGGGATGGTGACGGGGGTCTGGGGGAAGCTGACGCGCCCGCCGGGCAGATCGATGGCGAAGCGCACATCGGTGGCCGGCTGCATCCTGTATTGCCGCACATGGGAACTGAAAAACAGGAAGCCGGCATCACCGGCACTGCGGAACGACCAGCGCGGGGTGGCCAGATCGTCCAGCGCCTTGGGCAGCACCGTTGGTGCCTGCGGCACCATGGGCGCCAGCTGGTCGCCATAGGACGCAGCGAACAGATGGAAAGGCCGCACCCGGCGCAGCACGGGCCGCATGTCGCCATACTGGCCGATGGGCGCCTGGAAATCGTAGCCGATGATCGGCGTGTCATTATGGCCGTGGATGGCCGTGTTCTCTTCCAGCGTGGTCCGGCCCAGCGGGTTGCTGCCGCCATGGAACATGTAATAGCCGAACAGGTTGACGCCCGACCCGATCTGCACCGGCAGCATGGCAGAGATATCGGCCGGATCGATCACCGCCCGGCGGCGATACATGGCAGGCACGCCACCACCATATTCGGCGCCCAGGAACGGCGTGTGCGGGATGTCGGGATCGGCGTCGCCCTGGCGCGTGGCGGTCGTCTGGGCGCCCAGATTGCCGCTGACCCGGCTGTCGAAGCGGAACGCATAGGTCTCCTTGGGCGGCAGGATTTCCGGGCTGGCCTTCCAGGGTTCGTCCGGATATCCGCCGAACACCGGCACCACCTGCCCGCTGGGATAGACGGTCTGATCCCAGCCCGTGACGGTATAGAGCGGCACGTCGAACCCGGCGGCCAGCGCCAGCTGCTTCAGGCTGGCGATATGCTCGCGCCCCTGGCCCGGCCCCGTCAGGTTATATTCATTCTCCAGCTGCACGCCGATGACAGGCCCGCCATCCTTCCACAACAGGCCCTTCACCTGGGCCGCGATCTGCCGGTAATAACGGTCGACGAAGCGCAGATACTGCGGATCATTACCGCGCGTCGGCATGGCATCCACCACCCAGTCGGGAATGCCGCCATAGCGCACCTCCGCATGCGACCAGGGGCCGATGCGCACCACCAGCTTCAGCCCATGCTTGGCGCACAGTTCGGCGAAGCGGCGCAGGTTGCGGTCACCATCCCAGGTGAAGGTGCCCGCAACCTCCTCATGATGGTTCCAGATGATGTAGCTGGCGACGATATCGATGCCCGCCGCCTTCATCTTGGCCAGCTGTTCATCCCAGCCATCGGCAGGAAAGCGGCTGTAATGGAACTCGCCCATGATCGGCAGCCAGGGCTTGCCATCCAGGGTCAGGTAGCGGTTGTTGATGGCGATGGTGCCGCCCTTGGGGCTGACGCCCTGGCCCATCTTCAGATAACCGGTCTCCAGCGCCGGCGCCGGCCTTGTGGCATCCACGGTCAGCAGCGTCTCCGCCCCCACGATGCCGGTACCACCCATCAGGGCCGCCAGCAAAAGGGCCGTGGCCGTCCGGCCCCGTTCAACGCGCATTCCAACCTCCCCAAGACATGATCTTATGCTTGGGGAGCATTATTATACGATAAATATGATGCATGAAACCTGTTCGTGCCCCCCGGGCGTCAAGCCGGGGGGCATTTCATCAGGCGAACGTCACCTGCTTGCCATTGCGCAGCACGGGGATGGCGTTGCGGCGCAACTGCTTGGTGCCGGGATTCAGGATCACTTCCGGGCTGTACTGAGCCAGATAGACACGGCGCATGCGGTCGGTGCGGTTGGCCCCCGTGGCGTGCAGCAGCAGGGACGAGAAGGCGACGATGGAGCCGGCCGGCACCTCCACCACCACGCCTTCCTCATCCCCGCTCCAGCCCACCAGGTCGTTGGTGCCGGGCTGGCGCACATGCGGGACGATGCCCTCACGCGTGGCCGGTGCCTGGCTGAAGGGCAGGACGCGGACGGTGCCATTCTCGATGGTGGTGTCGTCCAGGGTGCACCAGCAGGTCAGGTACGGCTTATGGTCCGGCGGACCACCATTGCCCACGACATAGCCGCTGTCCTGATGCCAGCTGAAGGACATGCCGCCACCGGCCCCCTTCACCACATACTGGTCATAGAAGAAATAGGCATCGTCGCCGATGGTGGCGCGGCAGACATCGGCCATCACGTCGGAGAACAGCATCTCCCGCAATTCCGGCTGCACCCGCTGGCATTCGCCGGCGAAATAGCGGTTGCCGCGATGGGTGATGCCGTCGACATCGACGCCGAGCGCGTCCAGGCGCGCATCCTCACGCTCCACCATGCGGCCGCACTGGGCGCGCAGAATGTCGAGCAATTCGCCCTCCAGCACGCGTTCGAACACGGCATAGCCTTCACGCTGGAACTGTTCACGCTGCGCTTCGTATTTCATCTTTTCCTCCCGGCATCGGCTGGTGTTGCAACCATTCTGCCGCCGGACAAGCCATCGTATCCAATCGAATTGCATCAGGACTTCATTCATGAATACTATGTCCCCATGCGGATGCGACAGGTCGAGGCGTTCAGGGCGGTGATGATGAGCGGCGGGGTGACCGCCGCTTCCTCAATGCTGAACATCTCCCAGCCATCCGTCAGCCGGCTGATCGCCGATCTGGAATATGCCGTGGGCTTCACCCTGTTCGAACGGCGTGGCGGCCGGGTCCATCCCACGCCGCAGGCCGAAACCCTGTTCGAGGCGGTGCAGCGTTCCTTCACCGGCCTGGATTTGCTGTCGCAGGCGGCACGGCGCATCCGCGCCCATCCCGTGGGCACGGTGCGCATCGCGTGTCTGTCGGCCATCGCCACCTCGGTCCTGCCGCCCGTGCTGACACGATTCCGCGCCAGCCATCCGGATGTGAAGGTGACGGTGGAGGCGCTGGGGCAGCGGGCCATCGAGGATAGGGTGTTCCTGGGCCAAGCCGATCTGGGTATCGGCGTGGCGGCAGCCCCGCGCGACGGCATCCGCACCGATCCCCTGATCCGCGCCGATTATGTCTGCGCCCTGCCCGCTGGGCACCGGCTGGCGGACCATGATGTCCTGCAGGTGAAGGATCTGGCGGGGGAACAGTTCATCGGCCCCATGCATGAGGCCGACGCCCTGTGGAACGGCATCGACGCCGCACTTGCCGCCCATGGGGTGGTGGTGGAACGGTTGCTGGAATGCCAGCAGTCGCTGCCGATCTATGCCTATGTCGAGGCCGGACTGGGCCTGGCCATTGTCGAGCCTTTCACCGCCCGGCTGTTTCGCCGGCTGGGCGTGGTGGTGCGGCCCATCAATCCTGCCATCGGCTTCGACTTCACCCTGATCGAACCCGATATCGGCCCCACCCCGCCCCCCGTCGCCTGGCTGCACGCAGCGGTGCGGGACGAGGCGCAGACCTGTCTGGGCGGGTCATAGCATCCGCGCATGAACCGTTGAGTGATTGCGATTGGACGGGGCGGGTGTGAATGGCGGAAAGCAGGGAGACCGCCACACCGGAGTGTCCCATGCCCCGCCTGCTGATCCTGCAATCCGTCTGGGGCCTGGACAAGTGCCCCGGCTTCGATGTCTGGAACGATCTGGAAGCGGCGCTGCAGGCCGTGGTCGACGCCGGGTTCGACGGGGCCGGCACCAATCTGGTGCGCAAGGAACGCACCGCCATCACCTCGCGCTTCATGAATGAACGCGGCCTGCCCTGGGAGGCGCAGGTGCTGGCCCGTGATGCGGACGAGCTGGCACGGTTCGCTGATGAGGCCGCCGCCCTGTCCGCCCACCATCTGAACGTCCAGATCGCCGGCCCGCTGGACCGGGTGGCCGATGCGGTCCGGCTGGTGGAAGAGATGGAGTGGGTGCGCGAACAGGCGGGCCTGCCCATCTTCTATGAAACGCACCGGGCACGCCTGACCCAGGACCTGCCCTTCTTCCTGCGCCTGTTGGACGCAATGCCCGATCTGCCGCTGACGGCCGATCTTTGCCATTATGTCGTGGCCGGGGAATGGGACCTGCCCATCGACGGGGCCAAGCATGCGGCCATCGACCGCGTGCTGCGCCGAGCCCGGGCCTTCCATGGCCGCGTCGCCACGGCGCATCAGGTGCAGGCACCCATCGGCGGACACCATCAGCCCTGGCTGGACCTGTTCCTGGGCTGGTGGCGGCAGGGGTTCGACCATTGGCGGGCGAGTGCGCAGCACGGTGACACGCTGAGCTTCATGGTCGAACTGGGCCCCCCGCCCTATGCCGTGACCGACAGCCAGGGGCGGGAACTGACCGACCGGTGGGAAGAAGCCAAGCGCCTGAAGGACATGGTGCGGGCGCTGTGGGCCTGACTGCCGGCGTGAAGGGGGACTGCTCTGCCCCCTCCAGCCCTGCGTTCACCCCAGCGAGGCGTTCAGGCGGATCTCGGCATTCAGCACCTTGGAAACCGGACACATGGACTTGGCCTGGGCGGCGATCTCCTGGAACTTGTCGGCGCTGATGCCCGGTATCTTGGCTACCAGGGTCAGTTCCACGGCCGCGATCTTCCAGCCGCCGCCCTCGCTCTCCATGATCAGGACGGCACCGGTCTTCAGCTCATCCGGCGGGAAATTGGCGGCGGTCAGCAGAAAGGACAACTGCATGGAGAAACAACCGGCATGGGCCGCGGCGATCAGCTCCTCCGGATTGGTGCCCTTGCCGTCGCCGAAACGGGCCACGAAGCTGTAGGGCACGCTGGACAGCGTGGCACTCTGCGTCGTCAGGGTACCGGAACCATCCTTGCCGGTGCCGTTCCACACGGCGTTGGCGGTGCGCTTGATCTGGGCCATGTCGCTTCTCCCTCTGGGAATTGGTTTGGGCGGCGAAGCGTAGCACCAGTCGGTGACAAACCGCAGGGGGCCTGCAGGCCAATTTTGCGGAATTCAACCAAGATTGCGGGGAACGCCCCCCGTCAGGGGCGGATCACCGTCGCCGCTTGGTGTTCTTCCCCCCGAACTCGATGCCGCCAACCTCCAACCCGCCATCCTTGGTCTTGGCCGCCCCTTTGGTGCGCCCGCCCTTCTCCGGCTTCTTGGCTGGCATGCGCGATTTCTCCCCCTGGGCGGAGGCACGGATGGGCGAGGCACCGGGCGCTAAGCCCAGTTCAATGGCCTCCAGCCGCCTGATCTCGTCGCGGATGCGGCCCGCCTCCTCGAATTCCAGGTCGGCCGCCGCCGCGCGCATCTTCTTTTCCAGCTCGGCGATGATGGTCTTGATGTCCTTGCCGGCCAGCCCGATGCCTTCGGCCGCCCCGGTATCCACCTCCACCCGGTCGCCACGCTCGTACACGCTGCCCAGGATGTCGGCGATGTTCTTCTTCACCGATTCAGGCGTGATGCCGTGGGCAGCGTTATATTCCAGTTGCTTGGCCCGGCGCCGCGCCGTCTCCTCCAATGCCGCCTTCATGCTGTTGGTTTCGCGGTCGGCATAAAGGATGGCGCGACCTTCGACATTGCGCGCCGCACGGCCGATGGTCTGGATCAGGCTGGTGCGCGAGCGCAGATAGCCTTCCTTGTCGGCATCCAGAATGGCCACCAGCCCGCATTCGGGGATGTCCAACCCTTCGCGCAGCAGGTTGATGCCGATCAGCACGTCGAACACGCCCAGGCGCAGATCGCGGATAATCTCAATACGTTCAAGGGTTTCGACGTCGGAATGGATGTAGCGGACCTTGATCCCCGCTTCCATCATATATTCCGTCAGCGCCTCCGCCATCTTCTTGGTCAGGGTGGTGACCAGCACGCGCAGGCCCTTGGCCGTAACCTCGCGTACCTCCGCCATCACATCATCCACCTGGGTGTCGGTGGGGCGGATGATGACCTGCGGATCGACCAGACCGGTGGGCCGCACTACCTGTTCGGTGAAGACGCCGCCGGTCCGCTCCATCTCCCAATCGCCGGGCGTGGCGGAGACGAAGACCGATTGCGGGCGCATCGCGTCCCATTCCTCGAACTTCAGCGGGCGGTTGTCGGCGCAGGATGGCAGGCGGAAGCCATATTCCGACAGGGTCGATTTGCGCATGAAGTCGCCCCGGTACATGCCGCCGACCTGCGGCACCATCACATGGCTTTCATCCACCATCAGCAATGCGTCGGACGGCAGATATTCAAACAGGGTCGGCGGCGGCTCCCCCGGATTGCGGCCGGACAGGTAGCGGGAATAATTCTCGATGCCGGCACAGGACCCGGTGGCCACCATCATCTCGATATCGAAGGTGGTGCGCTGCTCCAGTCGCTGTGCCTCCAGCAATTTTCCTTGTGGAACAAGCTCTTCCAGCCGCAGCTTCAACTCGCGCTTGATCTGTTCCACCGCCTGGAACAGGGTCGGCTTGGGCGTCACATAGTGGCTGTTGGCATAGATGCGCACCTCCTTCATGGAGGTCAGCTTTTCGCCGGTCAGCGGGTCGATCTCATGTATCGCTTCAAGTTCGTCGCCGAACAGCGACAGGCGCCAGGCCCGGTCCTCAAGATGCGCCGGGAACAGTTCCACCGTGTCGCCACGCACGCGGAACGACCCGCGCCCGAAGCCGACATCGGTGCGCCGGTACTGGAGTTCAACCAATCTCTGAAGAAACGCCTGGCGTTGCAGGCTCTGCCCCACTTTCAGGGGGATGGTCATCTCCGAATAGGTCTCCACCGATCCGATACCGTAGATGCAGGAGACCGAGGCGACGATGATGCAGTCCTTGCGCTCCAGCAGGGCGCGGGTGGCCGCGTGGCGCATGCGGTCGATCTGTTCGTTGATCGAGCTTTCCTTCTCGATATAGGTATCGGTCCGGGGCACATAGGCCTCGGGCTGATAGTAATCGTAGTAGGAAACAAAATACTCTACGGCGTTGTTTGGAAAGAAACTTTTCATCTCGCCATAGAGCTGTGCCGCAAGCGTCTTGTTAGGCGCCAGGATCAGGGTCGGGCGCTGCACCTTCTGGATGACATGGGCCATGGTGAAGGTCTTGCCCGACCCGGTGACGCCCAGCAGCACCTGGTCCTTTTCCCCGCGCAGCAGCCCGTCGGTCAGTTCCTCGATGGCGCGCGGCTGGTCGCCCGCCGGAATGTAATCCGACACGACGGTCAGCGGTTCGATGAACGGCCTTTCCTCCACCTTCACGCGCCAGGGCATGGCGGCTTCCAGGGCGGACAGGGCGGCGGCATGGGCGGAGATCTGGGTCATGGGCCTAATCTATGCCGGACCGGGCCGTTCGGAAAGGGGGGATGATCCGTTTTTGTTCCCTTTTTCAGCGCTGGTCACTGCCTTCCAGCAGCTGGCGCCCATCCCAGGGGCTCAGCATCAGCTGGAAATCATCGTCGGAACCTTCGACATGGTGAACCAGGATGGTGGCCGCGTGGAAATCCAGTTCCGTTTCCACCGACAGGGCCAGCTGATCCAGGTCCGGATTGCGGGTGCGCAGCTGGTTGACCAGCCGCACCAGCCGCACCAGGGACGCCGCCAGGTCGTCGGGCAGGCGGGATATGTCGGGATAGGAGACCATGGGCGCATTATACGCTGTTCACCGGCGGCGGCGACCCGTGGCCGACGGCTCTTCCAGGTAGGTCTTCGCAAATTCACTGGACCAAATGCCCATCGCGCCTATAACGAATATTCTATATCCGTCCGGCAGGGTGCCGGGATGGTGTTGGGGGAGTTCGCTCGGGTGTCTCAGGCGCTTCAAACAGTTGCCAAGCTGGCGCGCGCGGCGGAGAAGGGTCTGCCCATCGGTCCGGGTGCCGTGCGCATGGATGAAGCCGGCGAACTCAGCGTCGCCAGCCCGACCACCGCGTCGCGCCACCATTTCTTCCTGGACGGGCTGATGTTCCATGTCAGCCTGACGCCGCAGGATGATGACACGCTGTTCCAGATCTGGGCCGAGGTGGGGTACATGCCCTTCACCATCGAATCGCCCGAAAAGCGGGTGCGCCTGTCCAAGATACTACGCGCAGCGGCCGTGAACCTGTCCGCCGCCCGGTTCGTGGTGGATGAGAAGCAGATGATCATGGTGCTGGGCCAGGCCAGCGTGCCCGGCCATGTCACCCTGCCCGATCTGGTGTACGAGATCGTGCAGTTCGTGCAGGAAGCACGGCCCTATCTGAAGGTGCTGGGCCAGTACTTGTAATTAGAGAGCGGCCAAAGCTTCCGGCGTATCCACGTCCAGCAGCACGCCCGCATCCTCCACCGCCACCTCGCACACCACACCCTTGTGCTGCGCGATCAGGGACTTCGCCCCCGCATCGCCGGTGAGCGCCATCATCTCCGCGATATAGGCCCGGTCCCACAGCACGGGATTGCCGCGTTGCCCACCACAGGTGGGAACGATGATCCCGCGACCGTCGGTGGGGCTGAATGCGGCGACCAGCCGGTCGATGATGCCGGCGGTAACGCGCGGCATGTCACCCAGCAGCACGATCACCCCGTCCACATCCTCGGGCAGGGCCGCCAGCCCGGCCTTCAACGTGGCCGACAGCCCGTCGCCATGGTCGAGCGCATGGGCGAAATCCAAGCCAAGACCGTCCAGGGCCGCCCGCACGTCACCCGCCTGATGGCCCGTGGCCACGGTGACGCCGGCCAGTTGCGCCGCCAGGGCGGCATCGGCCACATGGCGCACCAGCGGCTTGCCCTGCCAGACATGCAGCAGCTTGTTACCCCCGCCCATGCGCCGGCCGAAGCCACCGGCCAGCACCAGCCCGGCGATACGCGGGGCGCGTGGCAAGCTGGTGGCGAGCGCCCGCGGCATGGGCCGGCCGGAGATTTCCGCCAGCAGCCCGCCCACGCCCATACCCATCAGCGTGCCGGCATCGACAGGCAGGCCGGCGCCCAGGCGCTGCAGCACCCAATCCACCCCGTTCAGCTTCGGCGACCGTGCGCAGCCCGGCAGGCCCAGCACGGGCCGCCCGTCCAGTTCGCCCAGCAGCAGCAGGTTGCCAGGATCGACAGGCATGCCAACATGCAGAACGCACCCGCCCGCCGCCTCGATCGCCGCCGGCACCACGTCGCGCCGGTCGGTGATGGCCGAGGCGCCGATGACCAGCACGATATCGCCGTCAGCCGCCCGCAAGGCCGCCGCCAGCGGTTCCACCGCATGCGGCACCCGAACCTCCCCCGCCAGATTGCCGCCGATACCGGCCAAGCGCTCCGTCGTGACCGCCACACTCTTGTCCAGCACGTTCGGCTTGGTGCCCGGCAGGATCGTCTGGATCAGCCCGGCCGACAGGCCCGCCCAGGGGGAAAGCGAAATCGGGCCGGTACCGGCCAGCATCCATTCCAGGTTCGAAATGATGCCCTCGGCCACGGCAAACGGGATGATCTTGATGGTGGCGATCATCTGGCCCTTCAGCACCGGCGTGAAGGGCGGCAGGGTGGCGATGGTCACCGCCTCATGCACGCGGTTCAGCGCATGGATGGTCGATGCCTCGACCAGGGCCAGCCCATCGGCCGCCGCGAACAGGTTGACCCGGCCGGTATAGGCGGCGCTGACGATCAGGTTCGGTCCCGCCAACCGGGCGGCGACGCGCGATGCCGCCGCATCTTCCCCCACATCGCCTTCGTCCAGACGGGCCACAGTGATCGTTTCGATACCGGACCGGGCAAGGGCGGCGATGTCGTCGGCACCAAGGACGCGACCCTTGGCGAAGCGCCCACCTTCATGGTGGACGCCATGGGCCAGGATGGCGCCTGCCGCATCCGCCACCGCAACGGGACCGAAGCGCATTATTCCGCCTTCCATTTCGGCCCGCGCAGGGCCAGGACGATGTCGGCCAGGATGGACAGCGCGATTTCCGCCGGCGTCACCGCCCCGATATCCAGACCCACCGGGCCATGGATGCGGGCCAATTGCGCCGTATCCACCCCTTGCCTGCCCAGCCGTTCCCGCCGCGCCGCCGCGTTGCGGCGCCCGCCCAGGGCACCGATATAGAAGGCATCGCTGGCCAATGCCGCCGTCAGGGCCGGGTCATCGAACTTGGGATCATGGCTCAACACCACCACCGCCGTGCACGCATCCGGCCGCAGGGCGGTGATCGCCTCATCCGGCCATTCGGTGACCAGGACCGTGTCAGGGAACCGTTCCGGCGTGGCAAAGGCCGCGCGCGGGTCGATCACCGTCACGTCAAACCCCGCCATCCTCGCCGCCGGCACCAGGGCCTGGGCCAGATGCACGGCACCGACGATCAGCAGCCGGTTGGGCGGCGGGAACACATTGATGAAGAAGCGGCCTTCATAGAATTCCACGATGCCGCGCCGATCCTGGCGGATGGCGTCCAGCACCTGGGGCAGGAACTCCTCCTCCAGCCCCACCTCCCCCTGCTGGCGGCCATCGGCATCGACCAGGGTCTGCAGGCCCGATCCCAGGTCGGTGACCAGCGCCACGGGGCGGCGGTCGGTCAGCGCCTTGCGCAGGGCATCGAACAGCCGGGCTTTCATTGCACGGGCTCCACATAAACCTCCAGCTTGCCGCCGCAGGCCAAGCCGACCTCCCAGGCCATCTCGTTGCTGATGCCGAAGGACAGGAACCGTGCTTCCCCATCCGCCAGCACCTTCGCTGCCTCCAGCGCCACCGCCCCTTCGACACAGCCGCCGGAGACCGACCCGGCCATGGCACCAGCGGCCGATACGGCCATCAGGCTACCTACCGGCCGGGGTGCTGATCCCCAGGTGGCGATGACATGGGCCAAAGCCACTGCCACGCCACCCTCGCGCCAGCGGGCGGCCTGGGCCAGGATGGCTTCGTTATCGTCTGGTCTCATGCGGATCGGGGTCCTGAGGGGTCAAGGATCAACAGATGGGGTGGCGGGCGACAATTGTCACGCCCCACCCTGCCGCACCGCACCCTGCCATGAAACGGCGACAAAAGGAAAACCCGCCCTGATGCATGGTTGCGCGACGGCGTGATTTTCTGAAAGATCGGCCATTAACCATGAGGGGCCATGGACAGCCCCCAACGCCCGACCATGGGCGGCAACAATATCGGGAGGGTGGGATATGCAGATGCTGAACCGGCGTCAATTCAGTCTTCTGGGTCTGGGCGCCACGGCGGCCATGGGCGGGGCGCTGCCGTCCCTGGCACAGGCGCCGCGCTTCATCACCATCCTGACCGGCGGCACCAGCGGCGTCTATTACCCGCTGGGCGTGGCCCTGTCGCAAATCTATGGCAAGGCCATGCCCGACACCAAATTCTCCGTCCAGGCGACCAAGGCGTCGGCGGAGAATTTGAACCTGCTGCAGGCGGGCCGGGGCGAACTGGCCTTCACCCAGACCGACACGCTGGTCCAGGCCGTGCGCGGCGATGCGGAAGTGGGGTTCGCCACGCCGCTGAACAAGCTGCGCACCCTGGCGGTGATCTATCCAAACTATATCCAGATCGTGGCGTCGAAGGCGTCGGGCATCAAGAGCCTGGCCGACCTGAAGGGCAAGCGCGTGTCGGTGGGGGCGCCCAAGTCCGGTACGGAACTGAACGCGCGCGCCGTGGTCAAGGCCGCCGGCCTGACCTACGCCGATTTCGCCAAGGTCGAGTATCTGCCCTTCGCCGAAAGTGTGGATCTGATGAAGAACCAGCAGTTGGACGCCACGCTGCAATCGGCAGGGTTGGGCGTGGCATCGTTGCGCGATCTGGCCAGTTCCATCGACATCACGGTGGTGCCGGTGCCGGCCGAAACCGTGACCCGCATCGGGGAAACCGTCTATCGTTCGGCCGTGATCCCGGCCAACACTTACAATGGCCAGACGGCGGATGTGCCCACGGTGATCACCGGCAACGCGCTGGCCACCCATGATGGCTTGCCGGACGAGGCGGCGTATCAGCTGACCAAGCTGATGTTCGAGAATCTGGCGGCGATGCAGTCGGCCCATGCGGCGGCCAAGCAGATCGCCCTGTCCAAGGACGCGGCCACGGAATTCGCACCGCTGCATCCGGGGGCGAAGCGTTTCTACAAGGAGAAGGGGTTGTTGTGAGGCATTGCCCGTAGGTCAGGTCGAGCGAAGCGAGCCCTGACAACGACGGTGCACAATGTCAGGGCTCGCTTCGCTCGACCTGACCTACGGCAACGAGAATTTCGCTGCACGACAAGGCCCCTTCATGACCAACGTCCAGACCCCCGCCATCGACGAGGAAGCCGTCCGCCGTGCGGTGGAGAAGGATGATCCGACATCGGCGATCGCCCGGCTGCGCGCCGGGGACCGCAAGATCATCTTCCTGATCGGCATCGGTTTCGCCCTGTTCCAGCTCTGGACCGCCACCTTCAACCCGCTGTCCAGCCTGGTGGTGCGGTCGGTCCATGTCGGGTTCCTGCTGCTGATGGCGTTCCTGCTGATCGGGGCGCGGGACGGGATGAAGCGGGACCGGGTGCCCTATTACGATTGGGCGCTGGGCGCGCTGGCCTTCCTGCTGGGGCTTTATCACTGGGTGTTCGAACATGACCTGATCATCCGGTCGGGCACGCCGACGGATCTGGACCTGTGGGTCGGGGCGCTGAACACGCTGCTGGTGGGCGAAGCCGCACGGCGCATCATGGGCTGGAGCCTGCCGGTGATGTGCCTGATCTTCGTGCCCTATGCGATGTTCGGGCCCTATCTGCCCGACTTTCTGGCCCATCGCGGGTATGAACTGGACCAGGTGATCGAGCAGCTGCATTTCTCCACCGAGGGCATTTACGGCACGCCGACCTTCGTCTCATCCACCTTCATCTTCCTGTTCATCCTGTTCGGAGCGTTCCTGGAGAAGGCCGGCGTGATCCAGCTGTTCAACGACCTGTCCATGGCGCTGGTCGGCCGGCGGCTGGGTGGGGCGGCCAAGGTGGCGGTGGTGTCGTCGGGCTTCATGGGCATGGTCAACGGGTCGGGCGTGGCCAATGTGCTGACCACGGGGCAGTTCACCATCCCGATGATGAAGCGCTTCGGCTACAGCGCGAAATTCGCCGGTGCGCTGGAGGCGACGGCCAGCATGGGCGGGCAGATCATGCCGCCGGTGATGGGGGCTGCCGCCTTCATCATGGCCGAAACCCTGGGCATTTCGTATCTGGAAGTATGCAAGGCCGCCGCCATCCCCGCCATCCTCTATTTCGTGTCCGCCTATTGGATGGCGCATCTGGAGGCGGCCAGGGCCGGCCTGCGCGGGTTGCCGGAAAGCGAATGCCCGAAACTGCTGCCCTCGCTGCGCCGGGGCTGGCATCTGCTGCTGCCGCTGGTGGCGCTGGTCACGCTGCTGCTGTCGGGCCGCACGCCCTTGTTCGCGGGCGTGGTCGGCATTGCCGGCACCGTGGTGCTGATGATCGGGCTGCTGCTGGTGGCGCAATTGGGCGGGATGGCGCTGCGCGTGGCCTTCTGGGTGGGGCTTGGCCTGGGCGCCTGGGGCCTGACAGAGGCGGGGTTGCGTACCGAACAGATGGCCATGGTGATCATCGCCCTGCTGGCCATTCCCTGTTTCATGTTCAAGTCGGGCCGCGACCTGCTGGTGGCGCTGACCGAAGCGCTGGCCGACGGGGCGCGGGCGGCGGTGGCGGTGGGCGTGGCCTGCGCCCTGGTCGGCATCCTGATCGGCATGCTGACCCTGACCGGGCTGGCGTCCGATCTGGCCGGGATCATCGTCAACCTGTCGGGCGGCAATCTGCTGCTGGCCCTGGTGCTGACCATGATCGCCTGCATCATCCTGGGCACCGGCCTGCCGACCACGGCCAATTACATCATCACCGCCTCCATCGCCGCACCGGCGCTGCAGCAGCTGGGCGTGCCGCTGATCGTCAGCCATATGTTCTGCTTCTATTTCGGCATCATGGCCGACCTGACCCCGCCGGTGGCGCTTGCCGCATTGGCCGCCTCGCCCATCGCACGGGCCGGGCATATGGAGATTGCCTGGCTGGCCACCCGCATCGGCGTGGCGGGTTATCTGGTGCCGTTCATGGCGGTGTTCGATCCGGCTTTGATGCTGCAATCAGGTGATTGGCTGGACACGGTCTATATGGTGATCAAGGCGCTGGTCGGTATCGGCATGCTGGGCATCGTCACCATCGGCCATTACCGCACGAAGCTGAAACTGTGGGAAATGGCCTGGGGCTTCATCGCCGCCGTGCTGCTGATCCTGGCCATGCCCTGGACGGATGAGGCGGGCTTCGCCCTGTCCGCGCTGTTCCTGGGCCGGCAGATCCTGCGCAGTCACAAGCTGGCCGCCGCCTGATGCCGGCCGCCACGGTCCTGGCCCTCTGCCTGACCCTGGGCGACCGGCCGCCGGTGCGGGTACCGGCGGACCATTTCACCCTGTCCTGGACCCATTCCATCGAGAAGGTGGATTGGCGGGAGGAGTTCCGCGTGACCGACAAGGGGCTGGTCCTGGAACGATCGCTGGTCAAGGGCAGCGGCGTGGGCATGGAACCCGGTCCCGATGCCAAACTGGTCGATGGCTGGTGGGTCAGCCGTCCGGGGAGCAGGCTGCAGGACCTGACCCTGGCCGCCAGCCGCTTTACGGGTGACCACACGCTCTGTGTTGGCGACCGATGTGCCGCTTTGCATGACTGGCTGGGCACGACGGATGAGGGGCCGGTACGGATGGCCGCATGCCCGCCCCCCAGTTAATAACGGTTTGCAAAGCGAAGGGGGGCATCCTAAGTATTGACCCTGTTGAGGGTTCCCGGACCCCGGAATGAAGTGGAAGGCGTCGGCCGCGATGGATACGACGATCGCTGAGAATTTGCGGACCGATCTGGACTGCACCCAGGTACAGCCGCTGGACGCGGCGGCCCCAAGGCACGCCCCCCTGCCCCTGCCATCCCTGTCGCTGGACAGGGTCAGCCATCATTATGGCCCTAAGCGCGCCCTGAGCGATGTGTCGTTGTCCATCGCGCCGGGAGAGATCGTCTGTCTGGTGGGCCCCTCGGGCTGCGGCAAATCCACCCTGCTGCGCCTGGCCGCCGGGCTGGAGATCATCCAGGATGGCACCGTCTCCATCGCCGGTCAGACCATCGCCCGGCCCGGCAATTCCTTGGCCCCGGAAAAGCGCGGCATCGGGCTGGTGTTCCAGGATTACGCCCTGTTCCCGCATCTGAACGTGCTGGACAATGTGCGCTTCGGCCTGAACCGCCTGCCCGCCGCCGAACGCGATGCCCGTGCCATGGCCGCGCTGGAACAGGTGGGCATGGAAGGTTTCACCCGGTCCTTCCCCCATGCCCTGTCGGGTGGACAGCAGCAGCGTGTGGCCCTGGCCCGCGCCATGGCGCCGCGGCCGTCGGTGCTGCTGCTGGATGAACCCTTCTCCGGCCTGGATACCCGCCTGCGCGAAACGGTGCGCGACGAGACCCTGCATGTGCTGAAGCGCAGCGGGGCCGCCACCATGATCGTCACCCATGACCCGGAAGAGGCCATGTTCCTGGCCGACCGCATCGCCCTGCTGCGCGACGGGCATCTGGTGCAGCTTGGATCGCCCACGGCCCTTTACACCAAGCCCGTGGATGCGTTCGCCGCCAGCTTCTTCGGCGAGGTGAACAGCCTGACCGGTGTGGTGCACAACGGCCGGGTGGACACGCCCGTCGGCTGCCTGGCCGTCACGCATCTGGCGGAGGGGACTGCGGTTGATGTCCTGATCCGGCCGGAGGCGCTGCGCCTGACCATGGCCGCCGATGGTGACGTCACCGGCGTGCCCAATCTGGCACGGGTGGAGGCATCGCGCCTGCTGGGCCGCACCAGCCTGGTGCATCTGCGGGTCACCGACCGCGACGGGGTGCCGCACCACCTGCATGCCCGCGCGCCGGGCCATTTCCTGCCCGAAGATGGCAGCCATGTCAGCGTTATGCTGGAACCGCGCCAGGCTTTCGTCTTTGAAAAACGGTAACACCCGGCCGCATTGCGGCCACGGGGCCTTTCTGCCATGATCCCGCGCCTTTCCGGCGGTACGGGGCATTGGCGTCCCTTTTTCACGCGGAGTAATCGCAATGGGTGGTTTGGGGTGGATGGAGATCCTGGTGATCCTGGTGATCGTCATGGTCATTTTCGGCGCTGGCAAGCTGCCGAAGGTGATGGGCGACCTGGGCGCCGGCATCCGCAATTTCAAATCCAACCTGTCCGACGGGGCAAAGGCGGACACGGACAGCACCCCCGCCAAGACCGACGACGCGCCCAAGGCTTGAGGCACCATGTTTGATATCGGCTGGTCCGAACTGCTTGTGATCGGGGTGGTGGCGTTGATCGTCATCGGCCCCAAGGATCTGCCCAAAGCGCTCAGCACCATGGGTAAATGGGTGGCGCGCGCCCGCGGCATGGCGCGGGAATTCCAGAACAGCGTCGACGACATGGTGCGTCAGGCCGAACTGGACGAACTGCGCGAGCAGGTGCAGAAGGCCCGCAACTTCAACCTTCAGGACGAGCTGGAAAAGAGCATCGATCCCGATGGCGAGGTGCGCAAGACCCTGGTGGTGGAGGATTTCACCACGCCGGCCACCGGCACGCAGGCCAAGCCGGAAGACAAGCCGGCCAGCCCCGCCGCCGATGTCAGCGGGGAAGAGGTCGCCGATCTGGCCAGTGCCGCAACGCCCCTGCCCGCCCCGCCGGCCGCCGAGCCCGTTGCCGAGACCGTCGCCGCCCCCACGGAACCCACCAAGGATAAGACGCCTTGAGCGAACCGACCCAACAGGATGAGCTGGATTCGGGCAAGATGCCGCTGCTCGAACATCTGATCGAGCTGCGCAATCGCCTGATGTGGAGCGGCGGGGCCCTGATTATCGCCTTCCTGGCCTGCTTCGCGGTGGCCGACCATATCTATCAGTTCCTGATGCATCCGCTGGTGGAGGCGCTGGGCGTGAAGGCGGCCGAGCGCCGCATGATCTTCACCGCCCCGCAGGAATTCTTCCTGACCCAGGTGAAGGTGGCCTTCTGGGCCGGGGCCATGTTGGCCTTCCCCATCATCGCCACCCAGATTTGGAAATTCGTGGCGCCGGGTCTTTACAAGCATGAGCGCAAGGCCTTCCTGCCCTTCCTGGTGGCCACGCCGGTGCTGTTCGCTCTGGGCGCGTCGCTGGTCTATTTCTTCATCATGCCCATGGCCCTGAAGTTTTTCTTAGGGTTTGAGGTGGAAGCGACGGCCACGACGCTGGCCGTGCAGGCGGAAACCCGCGTGGCGGATTATCTGTCGCTGATCATGGCGATGATCTTCGCCTTCGGCCTGGCGTTCCAGCTGCCGGTGCTGCTGACCCTGCTGGTCCGCGCCGGGCTGGTGTCGGCCGACGGGCTGGCGTCCAAGCGCCGCTATGCCATCGTCATCATCTTCGTGGCCGCCGCCATCCTGACCCCGCCCGACGTGATCAGCCAGATTGGTTTGGCCATCCCGCTGCTGCTGCTTTACGAGGTGTCGGTGTTCATGGCCCGGCGCATCGAGAAGAAGCGCGCGGCACGTGAGGCGGCACTGGAGAGCTGATCCCATTCGCTTGCATTCGTTACGCAAGCCACTACCATCACCTGCATCATCAGGGATGGGGCTGACATGTCGCGTGCATATGGTGGGACGGTGCTGGCGTGTTGCCTGGGCCTTTTGATCGGTGCCGCCGCACCAGCCGCCGCCCAGCTTCCCGTGCAGCAAGGCATCTATGTCAGGGCGAAACTCGCAGAGTGTGCCCGTAACCTCTCCTACCCGATGGCGGAGCAGGTTTCCGGGACTGAGGGCTGGATCGACCTGCGCTTCACCGTGACAGCGGATGGCAAGGTGCAGGACTTGGTCATCAACAACCAGATGGGTCGGGGTGATTTCGGTAAACATACCGTAGAATGGATGTCCAAATGTGAATTCACGCCTGCCCGGCGCGACGGCAAGCCTGTGGAGGCCCGCAATGTCTTCCACCGCGTCTTCTTCTACTTGGAGAAACGCAACAAGGGCGCCAGCCTTGAGCTGGTACGCCGCCTGCGCGCTGTCGATGACCTGCTGGAACAGGGCCAGCCCGAGCAGGCCATGAGCGATCTCAGCGAGATCAGCGATGACAGCAAGTATCTATACGAGATGGTGCATGTGATGGCCCGGCGGGCCCAGGCCATGGCGGTGATGAACAAGCCAGATATCGCCCTGCTCTATCTCCGGCAATTGCACAACAGCGAAAGCCACCAGCCGCCCCGCGAGCAGGCCTGGGTAAGGCGCCTGGCGCTGCGGCTGGCTTTGGTGCAGGGATTCTATCTTGAGGCCAAGGGCATCGCTGAACAGATCAAGGATCTGGGGGAAAAGGATGGCGATGACCGGTTGATCAAGGAACTGGATTCGCTCAGTGCACTGGCGGCGTCAAAGGTCGCCATCGCCGTGTCGGGTCGCGTGCCGGCCGAATGCCAACCGGAAATCTGCTCCCCGGAACGGCCCGTCTGGCGTTATCGCCCCATCCGCCGCACCATCTCGCTGGCCAATGTGCAGGGCGAGTTGGACAGCGTGGAGGCGCAGTGCGATGCCCGCACCTTCCGCGCCAAGGCCGATGGCGGTGTCACCTGGACCATTCCCGCCAGTTGGGGCGAATGCACCATCGAGGTATCCGGAAAGCCCGGCAGCACCTTTAGCCTGGTTGACGAGGATATTTGAGGGAGCATCGACCGCGTGGCGCGCGAAGTCACGGCCCGAACCTGATCGGCTTGCTTGTAACCAAGACGGAAACAGGTACCCTTGTGCGGTGCAGCACCGTGCGGGGACCATCCATGCGCATCAACCCAGCTACTCTCGGGCCACTGCTGGCGGCAGCCTTCATGGCATGCACCCCCGCAAAGGCCGATCCGCAAAGTCTGATCCAGGGCAATTATGAGCTGCCGGAACCGGACAGCTGCGCCGTTCCCAACAATTACCCGACGACCGAATACAACAAATCCCGAGAGGGCTGGGTCGATCTACGCTTCACGGTGAAGGCCGATGGCAGCGTCACCGATATCGAAACGGCGGCAATCATGGGCCGGGATGCTTTCGCCGAACAGGCCACCCGCTGGCTGCGGAACTGCCGGTTCAAGCCGGCGCTGGAGAATGGCAAGCCCGTCGATGCGCAGAACATCGTGCGGCGCTTTCATTATCGGATGGACATGTCCGCGGGCGCCGACAGGGGCATCCGCACCCGCCTGCTGGAGGTGAACGGCATGATCCAGCAGGGCAAGCTGGACGAGGCGGAGGCGGCGTTGGACGCCATCGAGCCGGATGCCCGCTATATCTATGAATTCGTGCATATCCTGCTGCGTCGGGCCTCCATCATGGCGCTGCGCGACAGGACCGATATCGCCCTGCTCTATCTGTGGCAACTGAGCAGCAGCAACGAATTCCTCGAACCGGAGGAATATGGCCGGTATCTGCGCATGCAGCTGCAACTGGAGCTGAAGCACGGGCTGCTGAACAGCGCCCTGTGGACCTTGCCCCATTTCAAGGATCTGGGTAAGCGTCCGGGTGACGACAAGCTGGTCACCGCACTGGAAAAGCTGAAGACCATTGCCGCGTCCGACCAGCCGATGTTGATCGTCGGGCGGATTCCCTCTGAATGCCGCGGCATCATCTGCCCGACATCAACACCGTCCTGGGACTATTTCCCCGTCCGGCGGACACTGTCCCTGACGGCGATCGAGGGCAACCTTGATCAGGTGGAGGGTCGCTGCGCCCACAAGACCTTCAAGATGAAGGCTGAGGCGGGCGTCACCTGGACCATCCCGGCCAGCTGGGGCCAATGCGCCATCAGAATCACGGGCGCGCCGGGAAGCAGCTTCAAGCTGATCGATGAAAACGTCTGACCGGCCAGCGTCCGTGTATCACCGGATAGGGAAAGGATCGAAATCCACTTCCATGGCCATGGCGCGCAGATCGTCCAGCGTGCCGGTGCGGGTGGTCAGCATGACGATACCGTCGACACCGACGGGAATCTGGATCTGGTACAGGGGCACCTTGGCTTCCGGCCAGGCGGTGACGATGGCCTTCTTGCCGTTCACCGTCTCCACCTTGCCGTTGGGCGGCAAGGTGCTGGTCACCTTGATGGAACCCATCACCGACTTGAACAGGGTCGGGCTGCGCGCGGCACCCACCACAACCTCAACCTTGCCCTTGCGATAGCTGGCTTCGGCCGTGGCCACCGAATACATGGGCAGGGCACCCCCGGCGACGCGGATATCGCTCATGTCCCAGCCATCGGGATCGTCGGGCAGCACACCCTTCATCTGCTTGTTGGGCTCCAGCCCCAGTTGCGCCAGCGCCGGCAGGGCGGGCGCCAGGGACAAGGGAGCCGCCAGTAGGGCGAGGGTAAGGGCGAGAGCCGAACGACGCATGGAACCGATCTCCAACAGGAAGCACATCATATGGCAAGGGGCCGGCGATGATGCCAGCCCCTGCCTTTATCCAAAGTTCCCGATGATCGTAACCGATCATCGGGCCTCAGGCGCCGGCGCCCACATCCGTGGGCTTGGCTTACGCGGCACGTGCCGCGCGGCGGCAGTCGCCGCCGTACCACCGGTCGAATATTTGACCGGTGGTATTGCTCACCTCAGCCTTCGTAATGCGTGGCGACCAGCTTATCCAGCAGGCGCACGCCGAACGCCGAGGCGCCCTTGGGCACGATGCCCTTGTCGGCTTTGGCCCAGGCGGTGCCGGCGATGTCCAGATGGGCCCACGGCACCTTGTTCACGAAGCGCTGCAGGAACTGCGCCCCGATGATGGAACCGGCATTCATCGGGCGGCCGATATTCTTCATGTCGGCCACGTCGCTGTCGATGTCGCGGTCATAGGCCGGGGCCAGCGGCAGGCGCCACAGCTTCTCACCGGTCTTCAGGCCGGCATCGGTCAGCTTGGCCGCCAGATCGTCATCGTTGGAGAACAGGCCGGCATGCTCGTTACCCAAGCTGACGATCACGGCACCGGTCAGCGTGGCCAGATCGACCATGAATTTCGGCTTGAACTGGTCCTGAGTGTACCAGAGCGCGTCGGCCAGGACCAGACGGCCCTCGGCGTCGGTGTTCAGCACCTCGATCGTCTGGCCGGACATGGTGGAGACCACGTCGCCCGGACGCTGGGCATTGCCGTCGGGCATGTTCTCGGCCAGCGCCACGACGCCGACGGCGTTGACCTTGGCCTTGCGGCCGGCCAGCACGGCCATCAGGCCGATGACGGTGCCGGAACCGCCCATGTCCCACTTCATCTCGTCCATGTTGGCGGCCGGCTTGATGGAGATGCCGCCGGTGTCGAAGGTGATGCCCTTGCCGACGAAGGCCACCGGCGCCTCGCCCTTCTCACCGCCGTTCCAGGTCATGACCACCAGACGCGGCGGCTTGACCGAGCCCTGGCCGACGCCCAGCAGCGCACCCATGCCCAGCTTCTTCATCTTCTTCTCGTCCAGCACCTCGACCTCGAGGCCCAGCTTGGACAATTCGACGCAGCGGTCGGCCAGCGTCTCCGGATAGATGATGTTCGGCGGCTCGGACACGACATCGCGGGTGACGAAGATGCCGTCGGCGACCTTCTCCAGCTTCTCCCAAACCTTCTTGGCGGCCTTGGCGCTTTCCGTCTGCACGGTGACCTTCTTCACCGACGGCTTCTTGTCGTCGGTCAGCGTGGTCCGGTACTTGTCGAAACGGTAGGAGCGCAGCAGGGCGCCGAAGGCGGCTTCGGCCGCCAGTTCACCCGCCTCGCCCACGATGCCGTCATGGGCATCCACGGCCACGGCCAGATCGGCCTCGCCGCTGTTCTGGGCGGCGGCATAGGCGGCGGCACCGGCATTGGCCGCACCATTGGCGTCGAAATCACCCGGCGCACCGATGCCGACCAGAATCAGGCGGGCGACGTCCAGGCCCGACGGGGCGACGAGGTTCAGCACCTCTTCCGCCTTGCCTTTGAAACGGCCCTGCTCCATGGCGCGGGTCAGCTGTCCGCCGGTCTTCTGGTCCAGCTCACGGCCAAGCGCGCCCAGCGTGCGGTCGGCGGCGACGGTGACGGCCAGGATGCCGGATTTCGGCGTACCGGGCGAAGCAAAGGCGATTTTCATTCCGGGGCTCTCTTGTCGTTGAACCGGCGTCCCTATGGCGCCGGCGGTTGTGTGCATGGCAAGGAGTCGATAAAGAACAGCCACGTACCCATGTCAAGGTCACCCTGGGCCAAAATCTGTCGGTCCGCCACGAACAGGACGCAATCACGCGATACGTGCTTGGGTGCGATACTGGTCGGCGATGGGCCGACCGCTTCGGGAAATGATGTCTCAGATCAACCGCTACCTTCTGCGCAATCTTGTCCTGGCCACGTTCGTGGTGACGGGTGCGCTGTCGGCCGCCATCTGGCTGACCCAGTCGCTGCGGCTGGTGGAACTGGTGGTGGAGGGCGGGGCCGGGCTGGGCGCCTTCGCGCAGCTGGCCATCCTGTCCTTCCCCACCTTCCTGCCCATCGTGCTGCCCTTCGGCGTGCTGACTTCCGTGCTGTTCACCTATAACCGCCTGACCCAGGACAGCGAACTGGTGGTGATGCGCGCCGCCGGCCTGGGCCCCATGGCGCTGGCGCGGCCGGTGCTGATCCTGGCGGGTGTGGCCACGCTGTTCAGCTTCCTCCTGTCGGTCTATCTGGGCCCGGCCGCACAGCGCAGCCTGGTCGCCATGCGCCAATCGGTGCGCAGCGACATGTCGGCGGCCCTGCTGCGCGAGGGGACGTTCAACGAACTGTCGGACAAGCTGACCCTCTATATCCGCGACCGGCTGCCTGACGGCACCTTGCTGGACATCCTGATCCATGATGCGCGCACCGAAGGCGTGACCACCACCATCGCCGCCACCAGCGGCACCCTGACCGATGCCGACGGCGTGCCGCGCGTCCTCGTCCATGATGGCACGCAGAGCAAGTTCACCCAGGCCACGGGCCGCACCGAATGGCTGGAATTCGAACGTTATGCCGTCGACCTGCAGTCGCTGCGCCGCGAACTGCCCGCCCGCTGGGTGGAGCCGCGCGAACGGTCGCTGGCGCAGCTCTGGACGCCCAATGCCGACGATCCCACCGACAAGCGCTTCGCCGGCCGTTTGCGGGCTGAGCTGCATAACCGGCTGGCCTCACCCTTCCTGGTCCTGTCCTTTGCCATCATCGCGCTGGCGGCCCTGTTGCCGGGTGAATTCTCCCGCCGTGGTCATGGCAAGCGCATCACCATCGCCACCATCGGCGCCCTGGTGATGCAAAGCGCCTTCCTGGGCATCGTCAGCCTGATCGGCAAGGTGCCGGTGCTGGCCGGCCTGCTGTACATCTTCGTGCTGGCGCCCGTGCCGCTGGGTCTCTGGTATCTGCGGCGCGAGGGCATGCGGCGGCCTGTGATGGGAGGGGTTTGACGCCATGCGCCTGTCTTCCACCCTCGCGCTTTATATCGGCCGGCAGTTCCTGCTGTGGTTCGCGGCCGGCCTGTCGTCGCTGCTGGCCCTGGTCTATCTGCTGGATACGGTCGAACTGCTGCGCCGATCGGCCAACCGGCCGGAGGCGACATTCGATATCGTCGTCACCATGGGCCTGCTGAAACTGCCGGAAATCGGGCAGGAAGTGTTCCCGTTCGTCGTGCTGTTCGCCGCCATGTACACGTTCTGGCGCCTGACCCGCACGCATGAGCTGGTGGTGGCGCGCGCCAGCGGCATCAGCGTCTGGCAGTTCACCGGCCCCGTCCTGGCCTGGGCCGCGATCATCGGCGTCGTGCTGGTCACCGTGCTGAACCCGATCTTCGCCGCCATGCTGACCCGGTATGAGCGGCTGGAGAACCGGTATCTGCGCGGCCAGACATCGTCCCTGGATGTCGGAAGGTCCGGCATCTGGCTGACCCAGCTGACGCCGGAGGGGGCCTATCGCATCCATGCGGAGTCGGTGGTGCCCGGCACGCTGGAGATGCGCCGCGTCATGGTGCTGCTGTCCACGCCGCAGCAGCGCCTGTCGGCGCGCCTGGACGCGACATCGGCCGAATTGGTGCCAGGCTTCTGGAACCTGTCGGAGGTCTGGTACAACAAGCCGGGCGAGCCAGCGCAATTCCTGGCCCGCTACCAGCTGCCCACCGACCTGACCGAACAGCGCATCCAGGACAGTTTCGCCAGCCCGGACACGCTGTCCTTCTGGGAACTGCCCAATTTCATCCGCACCCTGGAACTGACCGGCCTGTCGCCGGTGCGGCACAAGCTGCACTGGCACACGCTGCTGGCCCAGCCCTTCCTTTATGCCGCCATGGTGCTGCTGGCCGCCGCCTTCTCGCTGCGCCAGATGCGCGGTGGCGGCACGCTGGCTCTGGTGGGGGCGGGCATTGTCACGGCGCTGCTGCTGTTCATCGTCAAGGACGTGATCATGGCGCTGGGCATGTCCGGTTCCGTACCCATCCTGCTGGCCGCCTGGGCGCCGGCGGGGGTGACGGTGATGCTGTCCGTGGCCGCCTTGTTGCACACCGAGGACGGATGAGCAGCGGTACGCTTTGCGTTTAATCACCTTAGTCTCTATAAGAACCCCCCATGACGCAGACTGTGACCCGACCGACCATGAAAAGCCTCGTGCGCAATGCCCTGCTGGGGGCGACCGCCCTGTCCATCGCCCTGACCTCCGGCACTGCCTTCGCGCAGATTTCCGGCGGCGCCCAGGGCCAACTGGGCCGTATCGCCGCCATCGTGAACGAGGAACCGATCACGGTTGCCGACGTGGAAGGCCGCATGCAACTGGCCATCGTCTCCTCCGGTCTGCCGGACAATGCGGAAACCCGCCAGCGCATGCTGCCGCAGGTCATCCGCCTGCTGACCGACGAGTCCCTGCAGATCCAGGAGGCGCGGGAGCGCAACCTGACCGTCACCGAGGATGAGCTGACGGAAGACCTGGAAGCCGCGGCACAGCGCAACCGCATGGATATCGACCAGTTGAAGGCGGCACTGGCCCAGGCCGGCGTGCCCTGGACCACGATGCGCCAGCAGATGCTGGCCCAGATCGCCTGGAGCAAGGTTGTGCAGCGCGTCGTGCGCCAGCAGGTAACCGTGCCCGACAGCGAGGTCACCGCCTATATCGAGCGTATTCGCGCCAATGCCGGTAAGCCGGAATACCAGGTCGCGGAGATTTTCCTGGCGGTCGACAACACCACCAATGAGGCCGAGGTGCAGAACCTGGGTGAGCGTCTGGTGGAACAGATCGGCCGGGGGGCGAATTTCAGCGCCGTGGCGCGCCAGTTCTCGCAATCCGCCGGTGCCGCCAATGGCGGCGACCTGGGCTGGATCCAGCAGGGCCAGCTGGAAGACAATCTGGACCGTTCGTTGCAGCAGATGCAGAAGGGCCAGTTCTCCCGCCCTATCCGTGGTGCCGCCGGCTATCATATCCTGTGGCTGCGCGATCAGCGCATCGTGGCCGCCGGCGATCCCAAGAATATCCAGATCTCCATCCGCCAGTTCGTGGTGCCGTTCGCCAGCACCGAACAGGTCGATCCCGCCTTCGCCGCCGCCAAGCAGGTGAGCGAGCAGGCAAGGGGCTGCGAGGCGCTGGAACAGGCCACGCAGGCCGTGCCCAATTCCCAGGTCTTCACCCAGCCCATGACCCGCATGGGCGACGTGCCGCAGCAGATCGCCGATCTGGTCAGCACGCTGGGCGTCGGGCAGGCCACGGCCCCGATGATGACCGACCGCGGCGCCATGCTGCTGATGGTCTGCGACCGTATCGTGCCGGAAGGCAGCCTGCCGCCGCCCGACCAGGTGCGCAACGCCCTGTTCCAGGAACGCATGGATTTGCAGCAGCGCCGCTATCTGCGTGACCTGCGCCGCAACGCCACCATCGAAACCAGGATGTAATCCATGGCCGCGCCACTGGGCCTGACCATGGGGGAACCGGCAGGCATCGGCGGCGACATCGCCCTGAAGGCCTGGATGGAACGCGGGGCGGCAGATTTGCCGCCCTTCGTCTTGCTGGACGATCCCGACCGTATCCGGGTGCTGGCCACCCGCCTGGGCCTGGATGTGCCGCTGGCGGTGATCGGCGAGGATGGGTTGGACCGCGTCGCCGACTTGTTCGCCGATGCCCTGCCCATCCTGCCCGTCGCCCTGCCCGCCCCTGTCAGCTATGGAAAGCCGGACCCGGCCAACGGATCGGCGGTGATCGCGGCCATCGACCGGGCCGTGGCTTTGTCGAACGAAGGCAAGCTGTCGGGTGTGGTCACCAATCCCATCCAGAAAAGTGCCTTGTATGCCTGCGGCTTCCGCTGGCCGGGCCATACGGAGTATCTGGCGCATCTGGCGGGCCTGCCCGATGATGGCACGGTGATGCTGCTGGAAGGTGGGGGCTTGCGCGTCGTGCTGGCCACCATCCATGTGGCGGTGAAGGATGTGGCCGAATATCTGACGTCGGATGCCATCCTGCATGTGGCCCGCGTCACCAATGAAGCCCTGAAGCGCGACTTCGGTATCGCGTCCCCCCGTCTGGCCGTGGCCGCACTGAACCCGCATGCCGGCGAAAACGGGGCCATGGGGCGGGAGGAGATCGAGATCATCGCCCCCGCCGTGGCGGTGCTGAAGAGGGACGGTATCGATGCCACCGGCCCCTTCCCCGCCGACACCCTGTTCCATGCCGGTGCGCGGGCGCGTTACGACGCCGTGGTCTGCATGTATCACGACCAGGGCCTGATCCCGCTGAAGACCCTGGATTTCGATACGGGCGTCAATATCACCCTGGGCCTGCCGTTTGTCCGCACCTCGCCCGACCATGGCACGGCTCTGTCGCTGGCCGGCACGGGCACAGCCAACGCCTCCAGCCTGATCGCGGCCTTGCACGCCGCCGCCCGCATCGCCGCCCGCCGGCAGAAGAGTGTTTGCCATGAGTGACGGCCGCGACCTTTCCCATCTGCCGCCGCTGCGCGACGTCATCGCCACCCATGAACTGGCCGCCAAGAAGGCGTTCGGGCAGCATTTCCTGCTGGACCTGAACGTCACCCGCCGCATCGTGCGCGAGGCGGGCGATTTCACCGGCGTGAATATCGTGGAGGTCGGGCCCGGTCCCGGTGGCCTGACCCGCGCCCTGGTGGAAAGTCCGGCCGCCAGCATCACCGCAGTGGAACGCGACCCGCGCTTTGCCGCAGCCCTGGCCGATGTGGTGGAAGCATCGGCGGGGCGGATGAAGTTGGTGCAGGCCGACGCCCTGACCGTCGATCCGGTCGACATGGTCCCGGCCCCGCGCGCCGTGGTTTCCAACCTGCCCTACAATGTCGGCACGCCCTTGCTGATCGGCTGGCTGAAGCGGATGGGCGAGTACCGGTCGCTGACCTTGATGTTCCAGAAGGAAGTGGCCGACCGCATCGTGGCCGGTACCCGCACCGACGCCTATGGCCGCCTGTCAGTGATGGCGCAGTGGGTGGCCAATTGCCGGAACCTCTACGATTTGCCGGCCCGCGCCTTCACCCCGCCGCCCAAGGTGGATAGCGCCGTCGTCCACCTGACCCCGCGCGAACGTCCGGCCGACGACCCGGATTTCGCCACCATGGAGGCACTGGTGGGTGCGGCCTTCGGCCAGCGGCGCAAGATGCTGCGCGCCAGCCTGAAATCGGTGATGAAGGAACCGGAGCCCCTGCTGCTCTCCGTCGGCATCGCGCCCACCGCGCGGGCGGAGGAGATCGACGTGGCCGGATTCGTGGCGCTGGCCAAGGCGTGGAAGGCCAACCGCGACTGACCGTATGGAACTTCGGATGCCTGACGCTGTTCCTTCCATAGTGCAAGCAACCATGGAAGGAAGAATAAAATGCGCGGCATCCTGCTTTGGGCTGTGGGGATTCCCATCCCCATCATCATCATCCTGTATCTGCTGGGCGTGATCTGAACCCGGCGCCTGCCGTCCCCCATCAGGCGGACGGCAGGCGGGAACCGATGAAGTCGGCGACATTCGCGGCGTGCGGGTGGCCACGATTGGCCAATACCGTCACTTGGTATCCCGACGCCGGATAGCAGGCGAATTCGCCGTTCACCCCCGGCGCACTGCCGCCATGGCCATACCAGGATGCGCCGTTGCGCCGGGCAACCCGCAGCCCCAGCGACCATTGCGCGCTGCCGGCCGGTACCACGCCCCGGGTTGCCAAATTCAGATGCGCCTTATCCAGCAGCACGCCCCCGGTCAGCGCCTTACCGAACCGGTGCAGATCGTCCAGGGTTGAATAACCACCGCCGGCCGGCAGGCCCGTATAGAAGGGCAGCGGCTTCAGCCCCGTTTGGCTGGCACCCGTCAGCGGCACGGCCGTGTCGCCCTCGCCGGCATGGGGAGAGGATGCGACCATCCCAGCCGCCTGGAAGATATGGCGCTGCTGATAGCTGGCCCAGTCCATCCCCGACACCTGCTCGATGATGGCACCCAGCAGGATGAAGCCGAAATTGCTGTAGCCCCAGCGCGATCCCGGCGGGAACGCCGCGTCGCGCGTACCGAACAGCCGGATGAAATCCGCCGGAATCCGCATCTCGTCGGCATGTGCCTCATAATCCGGACCAAAGAAATCCCCGGTGCCGCCCGTATGGGTCAGCAGGTGGCGTACCGTCACCTGTCGTGCCAGCGCGGTATCCGGATAGTCGGGCAGCAGCGCCTCCACCGTATCGGTCAGGCGCAAACGCCCCTGCTGCGCCAGTTGCAGCACCGCGACGGCTGTGAACATCTTGCCCATGGACCCGATGCAGAAGCGGGTTTCCGGCTTCACCCGTGCCATTCCCGCATCGACGGCGCCATAGGCCTCCCGGAACAGCACGTTGAGCCCCTTGGCCACCATGACGGCACCGGAGAAACGGCCCGCCGCCGCTTCCTCGCGCAGCTTGGCCCGCAGCAGGGCCAGGGCCGCCCCCTCCTCCAGACGCTCGATCTTGAAATCATCCGGTGGTGGCGCCCCCAGGAACGACAGATCCTCGATCCGCTGATCCGAAACGCTCAGCACCGCCTTGGAGAACCGGTCCCAGTTGCGATCCCGCAGCCAGGCCGTGATCTCGCCCGGCCCCGTCTCCTCCCGACGCAACAGGGTGAAACCACCCGTCGCCTCGCGCAGCGCCAGATCATCATCCAGATAGGGCACCAGGGTCGGAATGTGGGTCCGCACGAAATCCGGATAGGCCGAGGCTTCGGTTGCATTGAACGCGTCAAGCCATCGCGTCAGCCAATCCGATGATGCCGCGTGGCCAATGTGCGGAATGCCGGCAAGCAGCAGTGGGGTGGCGGCCAGCAGTGAACGTCTGGACAGGGTCATGACCGTTCCTCCCCACACAAATCCGTCACCCGGTCGAACAGCGATTGCCGGTCCAGCGCCGTTTCCAGCCGGTCCAACGCCGCCACCAGCCCGCCGGCCTCTCGGTCCAGTTCCATCGATGCCCGCTCGAACGCCGTCCAGAGGGGGGCCAGCCGGGCGACAAGGTCAGTGCCCGTGGCACTCAGCGACAGCAGACGCCGGCGCGCGTCGGTGGTGTCCGGTTCCTGCCGGATCAGCCCGGCCTTCTCCAGCGACTGACGCGCCTGACTGACGGAGACATGGGTGATGCCCAACGCCTGGGCCAGATCACCCACGCTCATCGCGCCATTCAGTGCCAATTGGTTCAGCAGGCCGAACCAGCGCTGTTCAAAAGCCACGCCCTGCGCCGCATAGGCCCGCGTCGCATCCCCGTCGATCCGTTCCGACAGCCGGCGCAGCCGCGCCCCGATAGCGGCCCCGGCCTTCCCCCTCACATAGTCCATGACCCCTCGGCTCAAATATGTAGGTACCTACATATTTGAGCCGACAAAACCCGTCAACCGGTTTCCCGATTGACGGGTTCAGCAACTGCCGCTCAGGCCGCCGCCGTCGTCACGCTCTTGTTCTGCTCGCGGGTCTTCAGGAACCGCAGGGCCGGGAAATCCTCCTGCGCGCGGTTCAGCTGCCAGCCATTGCGGGCCAGATAGACCAGGGCACCGTCATGATCCTCGGCAATGTCGGCGCGGCGGCTGTCGATGAAGTTCTTCAGCGCCACCGCATCGTCGCTTTCCACCCAGCGGGCGGCGTCATAACCGGCCGTCTCGAACCGCGCCTTCATGCCGTATTCGGCCTCAATGCGGGCGGCCAGCACTTCGAACTGCAGCTGTCCGACGACGCCGACCACCCAGTCGGCACCGACCACCGGCTTGAACACCTGGGACGCGCCCTCCTCGGCGAAATGCTCCAGCGCCTTGCGCAGGTGCTTCACCTTCATCGGGTCATCCAGGCGCACGCGCTGCAGCAGTTCCGGCGCGAAGCTGGGCACGCCGGTGTAACGCAGTTCCTCCCCCTCGGTCAGCGTGTCGCCGATGCGCAGCGTGCCGTGGTTGGGAATGCCGATGATGTCGCCGGGGAACGCATCCTCCGCCAGCTCACGGTCGCGCGCCAGGAACAGCACGGCATTGTTCACGGCCAGGATCTTGCCGGAACGCATATGCTTCAGCTTGGTGCCGCGCTTGAAATGGCCGGAACACAGACGGAAGAAGGCGATGCGGTCGCGGTGGTTGGGGTCCATGTTGGCCTGGACCTTGAACACGAAGCCGGTGACCTTGCCCTCGTCGGGTTCCACCGCACGGCTGTCGGCCTTCTGCGGGCGCGGCGGCGGCGCATATTCGGCCAGACCCAGCAGCAGCTCGCGCACGCCGAAATTATTGATGGCGGAACCGAAGAACACCGGCGTCTGGTGGCCTTCGCGATAGGTCTCCAGGCTGAAGGGCGGGCACAGTTCCCGCACCATGGCCACATCCTCGCGCAGCTTGGCGGCCTGATCGGCGGGGATCAGCTTGTCGATCTGCGGATCGTCGACGCCATGGCATTCGATGCCCTCCGTCGCCACGTCGCCCGACTTGCGATCCATCAGGATCAGCCGGTCGCGGATCAGATCGTAACAGCCGCGGAAATCCGAACCCGACCCGATGGGCCAGGAGGCGGGCGTCACCTCCAGCTGCAGGTCGCGCTCCACCTCGTCCATCAGTTCGAACGGATCGCGGGCCTCGCGGTCCATCTTGTTGATGAAGGTGATGATCGGCACGTCGCGCATGCGGCACACCTCGAACAGCTTGCGCGTCTGCGCCTCGATGCCTTTGGCGGCGTCGATGACCATGACGGCGCTGTCCACGGCGGTCAGCGTGCGATAGGTGTCTTCGGAAAAGTCTTCGTGGCCCGGCGTATCCACCAGGTTGAAGGTGCGGTCGGCATAATCGAAATTCATCACCGATGCGGTGACGGAAATGCCGCGCTCCCGCTCCACCTTCATCCAGTCCGACCGCGCACGCCGCTGCTCGCCCCGCGCCTTCACGGCACCCGCCATCTGGATGGCGCCGCCGAACAGCAGCAGCTTCTCCGTCAGCGTCGTCTTACCCGCGTCGGGATGGGCGATGATGGCGAAGGTGCGGCGCTTGGAGACTTCCGTCTCAAGGATATTGTCGGGCATGGACGCTACTCTCAGACGGAACGGCTTTGCGTTGGTGGATTAGCGGAAGCCGGTTGAAACTTGAAATGAAAAAGCCCCTCCCCCGCCCAGCGGCGGGAGAGGGGCTTGTCTTTCAGCGATCAACCCTGGCGGAACGGACGGCGCGTCGGGGCGGCGTTGCCACCCTCGGCCCGGCCTTCGCTGCGACGCTCGCCACGGAACTCGCGGCGGCCTTCGCCGCCCTGGTTGCCGGCATCACCGCGGAAGTCGGCGCGGCCTTCACCGCCATGGCCGTGCGGACGACCCTTGCCGGCATGCGGCTTGTACGGGTTGGCCTTGTGCGGGTGCGGACCACGGCCCTCGCCACCCATGGAGCCGGCATCCGGGGCCCAGGCGCGCTGCGGACGATCGCCGCCCTGGTTGCCACCCTGGTTGTGGTTCTGGCCCTCGCCCTGGAAGTCGCGGCGCTCCTGGCGCTCGCCGCCCTGCCAGCCGCCCAGGCGCTCGCTCTGGGAGCGTTCGCCCTGATAGCCGCCGCCGTCACGACGCTCACCCTGGTAACCGCCTTCGCGGCGGTCGGCCTGGAAGCCGCCCTCGCGACGCTCGCCACCACCCTGATAGCCGCCGCCCTGATAACCACCACCGTCACGGCGCTGGCCACCATAACCGCCCTTGTTGTTGCCATAGGGCTTGCCGGCATAGTTGCTGCGCGCACCGTACGGCTTGCCGCCGGCCGGACGGAACTTGCTGCGCTCCTGCTCCGGCATCGGCTCCAGACCCGGAAGGGTCGTCTGGACATGCGGCTGGCCCGTATACTGCTCGATCGCGCGGACCAGATTGCGGTCCTGGCGGGTGAACAGGCTGTAGGACACGCCGGTGGCACCGGCGCGGCCGGTACGGCCGATGCGGTGCACATAATCCTCGGCCACGCGCGGCAGGTCGAAATTGATCACGTGCGACAGGTCGGAAATATCGATGCCGCGGGCGGCGACGTCGGTGGCGACCAGCACATTGATGCGGCCGTCGCGCAGCCACTGCACCACGCGGTTACGCTCGCGCTGCTGCATGTCGCCATGCAGCGGCATGGCGCGCTGGCCCTGCTCGGACAGCTGATCGGCCATCCGGTCGCAATCGGCCTTGGTCGCCATGAAGACGATGCCCTTGCCGAAATTCTCATCTTCCAGCAGGCGCATCAGCAGCTTGTGCTTGTGATCCAGCCCGTCGGCGCGCAGCCAGTTCTGCTCGATCGAGGTATTGGTCACGGCCTTGCCGGCCACGTCGACGCGGACGGGGTTCTTGGTCAGGCTGGCGGCCAGCTTTTCCGCCGTGCGGTCCAGCGTGGCGGTGAACAGCAGCGTCTGGCGGTCGGGCGGGCAGGCGCCGGAAATCTGTTCCACTGCGTCGCGGAAGCCCATGTCCAGCATGCGGTCGGCTTCGTCCAGCACCAGCATCTCGACACAGGAGAGATCGACCTTGCCGTTCTCCAGATGGTCGATCAGGCGGCCCGGCGTGGCGACGATCAGGTCGGCGCGGCGGCGCAGCATCTCGATCTGGGCGCGGTAGGGCATGCCGCCCAGCACCGAACCGGTCTGGATACGGCCGAACTTGGACAGCAGGCGCACCTGGTCCAGGACCTGGGCTGCCAGTTCACGCGTCGGCGTCAGCACTAGGACGCGCGGACCCCAGGAGCCGGCCTGACGCTCGGACGCGCCGATGCGGGCCAGGGCCGGCAGCACGAAGGCCGCGGTCTTGCCGGTGCCGGTATTGGCCGAGGCCACGACATCCTGACCGGCCAATGCCGCCGGAATGGCCTGGGCCTGGATGGGGGTGGGATTGACATAGCCCAGCTCGGCAACGGCCTGCATCAGCGGAGCGGGAAGGGCGAGATCGGAAAAGGTGATCGTCAAGGAACGTGCTTTCTTGGAACAAACCAAACGCTCCGCCAACGCCGGCCTTATAAAGGTCCGGACGCGAAAGAGCGCAAAGGGTGACGGACAGCGGGATCGTCCCGACGCCGACGGTTGCGCTGGAGCGGCTCGATTTGTTCGGAAAGCGAAGGGCGGCACCATCAAGGAGTGATGGGCAGCGACACGACCCGACTTTCATCATTCGGGGCGTATCTTGATGGCGGCATGGATAACCGCCGGGGGCCCCACAGCCACTCGGTACGGGCCGGAATATGCCGCCCCCCTGCCCTTCGCACCAGCGAAATCGCTCCCGCCCCGCCACAGGGCTGGGCAGCGCCGGGCGCAGGTCGGGCCACCTTGCAACATTTCACTGGGGCCACTTTAGCGGCTTGAGCCAATCGGAGAAGCAGCGTAAGTTACATTCAGGTTTTACTTGACATTCGTCGGAGGTTGCATGTTTGCAACGAAATTGATCCCCGTCGCAGCTTGCGCACTATTGCTGGCGAGCCCAGTACAGGCGGCAAGCACTTGGCAGGAAGCCAACAAGGCTTCTGTGGCCTTGATGGTGGAAGGCAAGCTGCAACAGGCCTTCGACTTGGCCTGGCAGGCGGCGGAACTGTATGAGAAGGCGCCCAATTACAAGGCCGGCAATCACGAACGCCTGCTGCTGAACGCGGCCGACATCTTCCTGCAGACCCAGAACCCGGCCAAGACGCCGGATATCATGCAGAAGGCGCTGACCGCCATCAGCCGGCATGTGCCCGCCGGCGCGCCGGAAACCATCGCGCTGAACGAACAGCTGGCCAAGGCCTATCTGGTCAATGGCGATGCGGGCAAGGCCAAGATCGTCTATGAACGGGTGGCCAGCCTGTATGAGAAGAATTTCGGTGCCGACAGTGTGGGCAGCGTCAATGCGCAGCTGGAACTGGTGCGCACCGCCAAGGCCGCCCGTGATCCGGCCACGGCCCAGCGTTACCTAGACCGTATCGATGGCCTGACCAAGGGCCTGGCCGCCGACCACCCGATCCGCCTGCAGGTGGAATTCGAACAGGCGATGGCCGCCATCGATGCCGGCCGCGACAGCGCCGCCGCGGCACAGTTCCGATCCATCGTGAAACAAGCCAAGCCATCGGAGAATGTCGCCGTGCGCAGCTTGGCACGCGACAGTTTCGGCATGCTGGCCTTCATCGCGCAGCGCCAGGGCGACCCGCAGACCGAGGACCGGATGGTGGAGGCCACACGCGGCCTGCCCCAGCATGTCGGCGGGCCGCAGCCGCTGTTCCGGTCGGTGCCGGAAGTGGGTGACAGCTTCGGTTCCGCCACAATGGAACTGCGCGTCTCCACAGCCGACGGCAAGGTGAAGGAAGTGCGGGTCGTGGAAAGCTCAGGCGACCCGCGATATATCGCGATCATGAGCAAGTCCGTCCTGAACTGGCGGTTTCAGCCGACGGCCGGTGAAGGGGCTTCTGGCGCATTGGTCACCGTGCGCCAGAGCGTCAACAACGCCGCCAGCTAAGGCGAACCAATGACGTGAAAAACCACCTTGTGGTGGTGATGTGATTGCACATGCACCCCCTGAGCGATATCCTGAAAAGCGGGGTATCGCTCAAGGGGTTTTTTTATGCGCGTTCCAGCCATTGCCACCTGTCTTTTGCTGTTCACGGCCCAGCCGGCCATGGCCATGACTTGGCAGGAGGCGAACAAGGCGTCCGTCGCCCTGATGAACGAGGGCAAGCTGAAGCAGGCCTTCGATCTGGCTTGGCAGGCGGCGGAGCTTTATGAGCAGTCGCCCACCTACAAGGCCGCAAGCCATGAAAGGCTGCTGCTGAACGCGCTGGACATCTTCCTGCAGACCGAAGAGGTGCGGGAGACACCGGCCACCGTGCGCAAGGCCATCATGGCGCTCAAGCGGCATGTACCCGACGAGGACCCGACGCTGATCGCCCTGTCGGAACAATTGGCGCTTTCCTATGACCGGGTTGGCGATTTCCAGGCCGCGCAGGACGCGCGCGATCGCGTGATCAGCCTTTACGCCAGGAACCATGGCGAGGATTCGGTGGGCCACCTGCTGGCCCTGATCAACCAGGCCCGGCAATTGAAGCAGGTGCAGGACATCACGGTCACCCGCAAATACCTGGACCGCGCCACCGCCGTCATCGCCGGCCTGCCGCCCAACAATGCCACGCGCCTGATGGTGGAATACGAACACGCCCTGCTGACCCTGGAGGATGAGCGCAAGGACGAGGCCCGGGCCCTGTTCCAGTCCATCGCCGAACGGGGCGAGACGGTGCGTGACAATCCGGCCGTGGGCAATATCCTGCGCCCCACCTATGGCATGCTGGCCTATATCGCCTTCAAGCGTGGGGACGAGGCGGCATTGGACCGGATGGTGGAAGCCACGCGCGGCCTGCCGCTGCCGGCCGGCGAAACCGCCCCGCTGTTCCGGGAGGCGCCGGACATGCCGGGCGGCGACCGGCTGGCCCTGTCCGGATCGGCCACGGTGGAATACAAGGTCTCCACCGCCGACGGCCGGGTTTCGGAAATCAGGATCCTGGATCGCTCGGGAAATCCGCAATATGCCGAACTGGCCGTGAAGGCCGTCGGCAAATGGCGCTACCAGCCCACGGCACCTGTCGGGTCGCCGGGCCAACTGGTGACCTTCAACCAGTCCTTCCGATACCAGTACGAGAACGACAAGCCGGAACTGGGCAGCCGGTTGAAGCGGCGGAACTGATAGTCAGCCCAAGACCAGCGACATTCATGCCGCTGGCCGGCGACTGCCGGCCCGGCGCACATGCGCCGTGAGCCAAGCCCACGGATGTGGGCGCCCGGCGATTGAGGGAGCACGAAAAGATTATCAATCCCCCTCCCCCGTCAGCGGCGGCACCGGCGCCACGCCCCAGATTTCGCGCGCATACTCCAGGATGGTGCGGTCGGACGAGAACCAGCCCATGCCGGCGGTGTTCAGGATGGCCTTGGCCGTCCATTCGTCGCGGTCGCGATAGAGCGAAACAGCGGCGGCGTGGGTGTTGCGGTAATCCTCGAAATCGGCGGTGACCAGGAAATGGTCGCCATGCAGCAGCGCATCGACGATGGGGCGGAAGCGGCCGGGATCGTCGAGGCTGAAGGTCCCGCCGCCGATCATGTCCAGGGCCCGCTTCAGGTGCGGGTTGGCCCCCACCACCTGGCGCGGATCGAAACCGCCCGCGTCGCGCAGATCCTGCACCTCCGCCGCGTTCAGGCCGAAGATAAAGATATTGTCGGCGCCGACATGGTCGCGCATTTCGACATTGGCCCCATCCAGAGTGCCGATGGTCAGGGCACCGTTCAGGGCCAGCTTCATGTTGCCGGTGCCGGACGCCTCCATCCCCGCCGTTGAAATCTGTTCCGACAGGTCGGCGGCGGGCATGATGATCTCCGCCTGGCTGACATTGTAATTGGGCAGCATCACCAGCTTCAGCCGGTTGCGCACGGCCGGGTCATTGTTCACCACCCGGGCGATGTCGTTGGCCAGCTTGATGATCAGCTTGGCCTGATGATAGGCGGGTGCTGCCTTGCCGGCCAGGATCTTGGTGACGGGCACGAAATCGCGGGTCGGGTTGTCCCGTATCTCGTTATAGAGCGCGACGGTCTGCAACAGGTTCAGCAACTGGCGCTTATATTCATGGATGCGCTTCACCTGCACGTCGAACAGGCTGTCGACATCGACGTCGATGCGCAGGGTGCGGGCGATAGTGGCGGCCAGACGCTTCTTGTTCTGGCGCTTGGCGCGGCGGAACTCCTCGGCGAAGACCGGGTCCCCCACACGGTCCCGCAGGGCGGCCAGTTGTTCCAGATCGGTGATCCAGCCATCGCCGATACGGCTGCTGATCAGGCGCGACAGCGCCGGGTTGGCCTGATGCAGCCAGCGGCGTGGGGTGATGCCGTTGGTCTTGTTGGTGATGCGGTCGGGGAAAATGCGGTGATAATCGGCGAACACCGTCTGTTTCATCAGGTCAGTATGCAGGGCCGACACGCCATTGACCTTGTGGCTGCCCAGGAAGGCCAGCCCGCCCATGCGCACGCGCCGTCCCCCCACCTCATCGATCAGGGACAGGCGGCGGATCATATCCATATCGGAACGATCCCAGACGCTCTGCAGGAACCGGGCATTGATGTCGTAGATGATCTGCATGTGCCGGGGCAGCACGCGCTCCATCATCGCCACCGGCCAGCTTTCCAGCGCCTCGGGCAGCAGCGTGTGGTTGGTATAGCTGAAGGTGCGGCGGGTAATGTCCCAGGCCTTGTCCCAGTCCAGGCCATGCATATCGATCAGGATGCGCATCAGTTCGGCGATACCGATGGCCGGATGGGTGTCGTTCAGCTGGATCGCGGCTTTTTCCGGCAGCGCATCGAAATCCCGGTGATGCTGCATATAGCGGCGCAGGATGTCCTGGATGGACGCGCTGGTGAAGAAATATTCCTGCTTGAAGCGCAGTTCGCGCCCAACCTCCGTCGCGTCGTTGGGATAGAGCACGCGTGACAGGTTCTCCGACAGGACCTTGTCTTCCACCGCCTTCAGATAGTCGCCGTCATTGAAGCGGGTGAAGTCGAAATCACTCAAGGCGCGGGCCGACCACAGGCGCAGGGTATTGATCGTTTCGCCACCGTAACCGACGACGGGCGTGTCGAAGGCCATGGCATGGACGGTTTCGGTATCCACCCAGCGCCGCCGTTCCACCCCGGCCCCGTCGATATAGGTCTCCACCCTTCCGTGGAAATGGATCGGGTACAGCACCTCCGGCCGGGCGAATTCCCACGGATTGCCGAAGCGCAGCCAATTGTCGGGGAATTCGACCTGCCAGCCCTGGTCGAAGCGCTGTTCGAACAAGCCATATTCATAGCGGATGCCATAGCCATAGGCCGGCAGATGCTGGGTCGCCATGCTGTCCAGGAAGCAGGCAGCCAGACGGCCCAGCCCGCCATTGCCCAGGGCCGGATCGGGTTCCGCCTCCAGCACCTCTTCCAACCGCAGGCCCAACTGGTCCACCGCCTCGCGGCAGGCCTCCGTCAGGCCCAGATTGTCCAGGTTGTTGTGCAGCAGCCGGCCGACCAGGAATTCCATGGAGAAGTAATAGATGCGCTTGGCATCGGCGGTGTAGACGCCGCGCGTCGTGTCCATCCAGCGATCGACCACCCGGTCGCGCACGGATAATGCCCCGGTATTGAACCAGTCGCGGCGCGTCGCCGTCTTGGCATCCTTGCCCACCGAATAAACCAGCCATTCCAGGAAGGAACGCTTCAGCGCATCGACATCGACAGCCTTGCGGCCGATTTCACGCGAACGGTAACGGGCATCCATGGGCAGGCGGGCTTTCAATGGCAACGATAACAGAAGGATATTCCATTCGGCCCTGCCGCCATCGACTTGGCAATGGAAAACCGATGCCCCGATCATCAGCATAGTCGGGGCTTGACGCAATGGTACATTGGTACCAAATTACCGGAAACATCTGAAGAGCGGCGTTATGATCGAACGTATTCAAACAGGCGTCCGGTTGGAGAAGGGAATCGTCAAGGTGCTGAAGGGCCTTGCCGAATATCTGGATCTCAGCCTGGGCGAGCTGCTGGAGGGCATGGCCCTGCATAATTTCGAAGGCAAAGTGCCGTTCAGCCCGCAAACCCAGGCCAAGATCGCGCAGATGAAGGACATCTACGGCGTGCAACTGACCGCCGCCGACAGCCATCACCTTGTCGAAGGGGCGACCCGTGACTGACCAGACGCAGACGCCGATAACATCGCAGGAACTGGACATGTTCCTGCGCAGCAGCATTGATCCCGCCCGGTTCAGCCACGTGGTGCATCTGCGCATGGCCTATGCCACCATCCGCCACCATGGGCTGGAAACGGGACTACATCTTTACCGCCACGCCCTGTGTCGGTTCCTGGAACAGGTGGGCAAGCCGGACCGCTACCATGTTACGGTAACCACCGCCTTCATGGCTGTGGTTGCCGACCGGATGGGACGAGACGGCGCGCCGGACAGCTGGGTTGAATTCCATGCAGCCAATCCCGATTTGAGCCGGCGTGACTGCCTGTCCCGCTGGTACAGCCCGGAACTGCTGGACAGCGACCAGGCCCGCCGGTCCTTCGTCCTGCCGGACCGGGCATCGTCGCTGCATTGACGTGGATGGAGGATTGGTGGTTCAAGCGACTTCCGGCATCATCGGCAGAAAATGTGCGCGTCCACGACAACCGGGCTTATGAGCAAACCCATCGCCAACCGTAAACGATCGCGCCATGCCGTGGTGCCGCCCACGATCCTGCTGGGCCCGTTGGCGCGGGCGCGCGGGGCCCAGGGTGCCACCGGTTCCGGGCAGCGCTGGCGCGTCTCCGTCTGCTTCCTGCTGGCTGGCGATGCCGAACCGCCCGACCTGCGCGTCGATGGGGTCACCCTGGCCGTGCCGCCGCGTTTTCTGCATGAATGGAAGGACCTGCCGCCCGTGGGGCCGGTGGGCGTGCCCTGTCCGCCCGGGGTGCTGCGCATGTGGCGCTATGATTTCGCCGTGCCGCGCGGGCTGCAGGATGGGCGCGCGGTTTACGGCTTCCAGGATGATGAGCGGCGCTGGACCCTGTCGGTGCCCGGCACCGCCATCCCGCCGCGCATCGCCTTTGTCAGTTGCGGTGGCTGCGAGGATGAGGCGCAGATCGAGGCGGCGGGACTGAAGCGCAACGCGCTGTGGGCCCGGCTGCTGGGCCGGCACCGCGCCCAGCCTCTGCACCTGATGCTGATGGGCGGCGATCAGGTCTATGCCGACGAGCTGTGGCAGCGGGTCCCCGCCCTGCGCCAACTGTCCGAAGCCAAGATGATGAAGCGCACGGGCCTGACAGCGGGTCCAGAGCTGGAGGCACAGCTGGAGGCCTGGTACATCGCCACATACCTGCATGCCTGGAACCAGGCGGAGCCGGCGGCGCTGCAGGCCGGCGTGGCATCCATGTGCATGTGGGACGACCATGACATCATTGACGGCTGGGGATCGCACCCGCCGGAACTGCTGGACAGCCCTGCCTATCAGGCCATCTATGCCGCCGCCCGCCGTGCCTTCCGCCTGTTCCAGGTGGGCATGGGCGATGATGATCCCGCCGATACGCTGGTGGCATCCGCCCCGCCCGGTTTCAGCCAGGGGATGATGCTGAACGGCATCGGCATCCTGGCGCCCGACCTGCGCAGCGAGCGCACACATACCAGCGTGCTGTCACCGGCCAGCCTGTCGGAAATGCCGGAATGGCTGGAACGGTTCGCCACCTGCCGGCATCTGCTGCTGATGTCGTCGGTGCCGCTGATCTTCCCCGGATTCGGGCTGGCCGAACGGCTGCTGAACATGCTGCCCGGCCGCCAGACCATGGAGGATGACCTGCGCGACCAATGGCGCAGCCCCGTGCATCTGGAACAGTGGCGCACCGTGCTGCGCATCCTGGCCGATTTCGCCCGGCGCAGCGGCGTGCGTATCACCATCCTGTCCGGTGAGGTGCATCTGGCCGCCCATGGCACCGTTTCCGGCCCCGGCACCCTGCTGCGCCAGCTCGTCAGTTCCGGCATCGTCCATCCCCCGCCCCATGGCGTGGGCGTGCAGATGATGGAACTGCGTGCGGCCAAGCGGGAGGAATTGTGGGACCGGCTGTCGCTCTCCATGGAAGTGATGGACGAGAATGGCCGTCGTCTGCTGGCTCAGCGCAACTACCTGACCATCAATGGCCAGGACGAAGGCGACCTTCTGGCCGAATGGCATATCGAGGGGCGGGACGAGCCCTGGACCATCACGATCAGGTGACGAGGCCCTTCCGCCATGCGACGAGGCGCCGTGCGGCCTCCGCCACCTCCGCTTCCGCCGCGGCGAAGCTGATGCGCAGATAGCGGCGGCCGCGCACCGTGTCGAAATCCAAGCCCGGCGTGATGGCCACGCCCGTCTCCGCCAGGATGCGTTTGCAGAAGGCTTCGCTGTCGTCGGTCAGGCCGCTGACATCGGCATAGACATAGAAGGCACCGTCGGCGGGCGCCAGATTGTCGAACCCGGCGCGCGGCAGCTCGTTCAGCAGCAGGTCGCGGCTGCGACGATAGCGGGCGACATGGCCGTCGGCTTCCTCGGTACAGTCGAAGGCCGCGATGGCGGCGCGCTGCGACAGGGTGGGGGCGGAGATATAGAGATTTTGCGCCAGGCATTCGGTGGATCGCACCAGCTCCGGCGGCACCACCATCCAGCCCAGACGCCAACCGGTCATGCTGAAATATTTGCTGAAGCTGTTGATGATGATGGCGCGGTCGCTGAAGGCTAGGGCCGTCTGGCCTTTCACCTCGGTGAACTCGATCCCGTGATAAATCTCGTCCGATACCAGGCGAACGCCATTCGTCTCGCACCACAGCGCCAGATCACGCAGTGCGGCGGGCGACAGCATGGTACCGGCCGGGTTGGACGGGCTGGCCACGATCAGGCCCTTCACCGGCTTGTCCAGGGCCGCCAGCAGTGCCGGCGTCGGCTGGAATCGCGTTTCCGGCCCGGTCAGGATTTCCACCGGTTCCAAATCCAGGGCGCGCAGGATGTTGCGATAGGCGGGATAGCCGGGGGCGGCCAATGCCACCCGGTCACCCGGCTCGAACGCCGCCAGGAAGCCCAACAGGAATCCCGCCGATGACCCGGTGGTCACGGCGATGCGTTCCGCCGGCACCGACACGCCATGGCGGTCGCGATACCATTTGGCGATGGCCTCACGCAGCGGCGCAATGCCGAACGCGTCGGTATAGGCGACGCGGTCGCAGTCCAGGGCCGCATGCGCCGCCGCGATCACGCCCCTGGGTGCCGGTGTCCCCGGCTGTCCGATCTCCAGATGCAGCACGTCGCCGCCGGCCGCCGCGCGCTCATTGGCGGCGCGCATCACCTCCATCACGATGAAGGGGGCCACGCTGCCGCGCTTGGCCGGTGCCCAATGCGCGTCGCCCGCCAGCGCCTTCAAACTCGCCCTTCCCTCGCCATGTTTTTCGTGGCTAGTGTCGGCGTGAGGGGCCTTGCCGATGGATAGAGACATGTTTGCGGTTCCAAAGCGGATTGCCAGTGCGGCCGTGGCGTTGTTGATGTCGGTGACCTGGGCGACCGAACCCGCCATGGCCCAGCGTTCGATCAGCTTCATTCGCGACACCGAAATCGAGCATATCCTACGGGTCTATTCCACCCCGATCTTGCAGGCGGCCAATGTCGTGCCGGAATCGGTGACCATCGCCCTGGTCAATGATGACAGCCTGAACGCCTTCGTGGCCGGAGGGCAGAACATGTTCTTCCATACCGGCTTCCTGATGGATACCGGCATCGATGAGCTGGTGGGCGTGACGGCGCACGAGACGGGGCACATTGCCGGCGGCCATCTGGCGCGGGCCGGCGACGCCATGTCGAACGCCGCCACCATCGCCACCATCTTCACCCTGCTGGGCATGGCCGCCGCCATCGGCGCCGGGCGCACCGATGTGGGCATGGGGCTAATGGGCGGCGGGCAGGAAGCGGCCATGCGCACCTTCTTCGCCTTCACCCGCGGCCAGGAAGGTTCGGCCGACGAGGCGGCGATGCAGTATCTGGAAAAGCTGGGCTGGTCGTCCGAAGGCCTGATGAAGATGATGCAGCGGCTGGCGGGTCAGGAACTGCTGCCGGAAAACCGGCAGGTCGAATATGTCCGCACCCACCCGCTGACTCGCAACCGCATCGAAGCCATCCGGAATTTCGTGGAAACGAAATCCAAGAACAATGGCAACAGGTTGCCGGAGAATTTTTATGCGCTGCATGAACGCATGGTGGCCAAGCTGATGGGCTTCATGCGGCCCGACATCGCACTGCGTCGCTATGCGGCAAACGACACCGGCATCCCCGCCCGCTATGCCCGCGCCATCGCGCTGTACCAGAAGGGCAATGTGCGCGAGGCGCTGGCATTGACCGAAGGCCTGATCAATCAGGAAAAGGACAACGCCTATTTCCATGAATTGAAAGGGCAAATCCTGTTCGAGGATGGCAAGGCCGCCGATGCGGTCCTGCCCTATCGGGAGTCCGTGCGCCTGGACCCGGAATCCGGCCTACTGCGCAACGCGCTGGGCCACGCGCTGCTGGAGGTGGGCAATGACCGCTTCCTGAACGAGGCTATCACCAACCTGACCGCCGCCGCCCGGCTGGAACAGAATTCGGCCCTGACCTGGCGCCTGCTGTCATCCGCCTACAGCCGTGCCGACATGCAGCCGCAGCTGGCCTACGCGCGTGCGGAGGAGGCCCTGGCCCGCGGCGATATCCGCGCGGCCAAGTACCATGCCGACCGGGCCGAACGCATGCTGCCCGCCGGCTCCCCGGAATGGATCCGCGCCCAGGACATCCGGGTGATGGTGGAAAGCCATCCGGTGTCGCGGGAATATAATTGATCTGAATGGGCGGGCGCTTACCGCGTCCGCCCCCGCGCCTGCCGCACCTTGAAGAAGGCCGCCACCACGGTGGGGTCGAACAGCGTTCCCGCCCCTTCCCCGATGGATTTCAACGCGTCAGCAAGCGGCATGGCCTCACGCCAGGAACGGCGGTGGGTCAGCGCGTCAAACACGTCGGCCACGGCCACGATGCGCGCCGCCGCCGGGATATCGGTACCTGACAGCCCGTGCGGATAGCCGCTGCCGTCCCAACGTTCCTGGTGCGCACGGGCGATGGCGGCACCGAAGGACAGGTAGTTGCTGCCCTCCACCAGCCGCGAGGCCTTTTCCAGGATGGCGGCCCCACGCTCGCAATGCAGTTCCATCTGGTGGCGTTCCTCGTCGTCCAGATGCTGCTCCTTGCGGATGACGCTGTCGGGCACGCCGACCATGCCGATATCGTACAGCATGGACCCCATGGTGATCTGGTCCAGGAATTCGTCATCGATGACGGTGTCCCAGCCTTCCTCCGACCGCAGGGCGAAGGCAATCTCCGTCACCAGACGGGAGATGCGCAATCCATGGTCGCCACCCCCATCCGGGTCCTTGTATTCGGCCAGACCGGCCAGCGCGATGACCGCCGCCTTGTGCGAGCGCTTCACCTGCTCATAGAGGTGCAGATTGTCGAAGCCGATGGCGATCTTGGCGCCCAGCACCTCCGCCAGCTTGCGTTCCAGCCCATCCAGCGGCCGGCCGACATGCAGGCAGGCGGCCGCATCGCGGCCATCGGCGGTGCGCAGCCACAGTATGGCGTCCTGGTCATCGAACCGGTGCTGGCGTGAGCGCAGCACCTCCATGATCTTGGCGGCTAGATCGGGTTCCACGCTGTGGCCCAGCGGCAGGCCGACGCTGTCGCTATGCCGGCCGGATGCGGCCAGGATCTGGGCATCGGTGCGGGCATTGCCGCGCGGCACGCAGACCAGCCCGTTCGGTTCGGTATTCAGCACATGCGCCAGCTCGCGCAGCACAGCTTCGGCAAACCGGTCGATGGCGCGCAGCGCGAACAGGCTGCCGGCGGCATCGATGATGCGTTCCATGCCCTGGCGGGACCGCATCAGCTCGGTGATATGCTCGTATGACCGCAGGGCCGCCACCGTGGCCGTGCCCAGCTTCTGGGCCGTCAGTTCCGTCTTGGCCTTGTAATCATTGATGTCATAGCCGTGGATGACGTCATCCTCCGGCGCCTGCCCGGGCTGGCCGGTGCGCAGGATGATGCGGACCTGGGTATTGCCCAGCTCGTCACGGATGCGCGGCACCAGGCGCAGGCCGGCATCGTCCGTCTCCATCACCACGTCCAGCAGGATCATGGCGATGCCGGGATCGTTGCGCAGGATGCCCAGCGCTTCTTCCGCCGAATAGGCGGACAGGAACTGGATCGGCCGGTCGCGATAGGTGAATTTCTTCATCACCAGCCGCGTCATGGCATGCACCTCCGGATCGTCATCGACGATCAGGATCAGCCACGGCCGCCGGGGTGCGGTCACGTCGCCGGTGGCCGGCAGTTCCGGCCCCTCCTCCTTGAAGAGGAAATCGTCGTCGCCTGCGACCATCAGACCGTCACCGCTCCCCTTGAAGCCTTGCCCCGTACATCCTGCCTTGCCGGGCTTTTATTCAAGATCAAGTTGGCACATTGCCATTGGTGGAACCAATGCACACTTACGTATCACGGCATAGCTCGTGCCTGTAGGCAAGCCTCTTGAAAACCGGGAATTCATCCCGCGTGGCGGTTGCACGCGGAATGTGGCCGGTCCATGGTGCGGGCAACCATTCAATGGATGTGAGATCGATGTCCCTTCCCCTTCCTGTTTCCAGCCGGTTCCGGGCGTTGTGCACGGGCTTGGCACTTTCCGCCACCCTCCCCGCCCTGCCGGTTTCCGCCGCCGACAAGCCGCTGGACAAGGCGGCGGTGGAGCAGATCGTCCGCGACTATCTGCTGGCCAATCCCGAGATCCTGCTGGAAGCCATGGAGGCCCTGGAAAAGAAGCAGCAGGCCGAGGGCGACAAGGCCGTGACCGAGGCGCTGAAGTCGAATCGGACGGCCCTTGAACAGAGTGCGATGTCCCCCGTGGGCGGCAATCCCAAGGGCGATGTCACCCTGGTGGAGTTCTTCGATTACAATTGCGGCTATTGCAAGCGCACCCATCCGGAGCGCAGTGCGGCCGTGAAGGGCGATGGCAAGGTCCGCATCGTCTACAAGGAATTCCCCATCCTGGCCCCGTCCTCCAAGGAAGCCGCCAAGGCCGCGCTGGCAGCCAACAAACAGGGCAAGTACGAGGCGTTCCACACCGCCCTGATGACGCATGAGGGCCGCCTGGACAGCGACGCCATCCGCGCCACCGCCAAGGAAGTGGGGCTGGACCTGAAAAAGCTGGAACAGGATATGGGCGATCCCGCCATCGAGGCGGAGATCAAGGCCAACATGGAACTGGCCCGCAAGCTGAACATCCGCGGCACGCCGGGCTTCGTCATCGGCGACACGGTGGTGCCCGGTGCGATCGAGACCGACCAGTTCATTGCCCTGTTCAACGCCACCCGCGCCGTGAACACCAAGAAGAGCGGCTGATACCGGTCAACATTAAGGGGGAAGCATGCGGAACAAGGCCCTATGCGCGTTGGTCCTGCTGCTTCCCCTGACCGGCTGCGGTGGCAGCCATTTGGCTTCGCTTCCCTATCCGCCCGGTGCCAATGTCACGCCGGCCGACGGCTATCTTTATGAGGGCACGCGGCTTGCGCCCGGCGTCTGGCTGTTCGCCTCCCCCGAACCGTTCCATGTCCAGCCCTATGGCAATGTCACCGCCGTGGAACAGGCCGACGGCTTCGTGCTGTTCGACAGTGGCGGCACGCCGGCCGGGGCACGGCGCATCCTGGACATGCTGGCCGGGCTGTCGTCCAAGCCGGTGAAGGCCGTGGTGGTCAGCCATTGGCATGGCGATCATGTCAACGGGCTGCGCGCCATCAGGGAACGCTGGCCCAAGGTGCGCCTGATCGCCACCAACGCCACCCGCCGCACCCTGACCGATCCGCGCGTGGCGCGTTTCATGCCCAGTGGGGATACCGCTTCCGACGATGCGATTCGTCGCAATATCGAGGGGGCGGTGGCCCGCATGCGCACACGCGCCGCCCAGCCAGACCTGCCGGAGCCGTTGCTCACTGGCAATGAGCGGGCCGCGCGGGAGCTGGAACATTATGGGCACGAACTGCAGGGCGGCGCCCTGCTGGTCCCCGAAGAGGGGTTCGATGAACGCCTGCTGCTGGACGATCCCGACCGGCCGGTGGAACTGCGCTTCCTGGGCCAGGCCAATACCGATGGCGATGCCGTCGCCTGGCTGCCCAAGCAGCATATCCTGCTGACCGGCGACATCCTGGTCGCCCCCATCCCCTATGGTTATGGCGGCTATCCCAGGGAATGGGAAACCACGCTGCAACGGCTGAAAAGCTTTGATTTCAAGGCGATGGTGCCGGGCCACGGCCCGGTCATGCGCGACAGCACCTATATCGACCGCCTGTCCGCCCTGATCGCGGAGGTGCGGGCCAGGGTGGCGCCGCTGGTCGCGGCCGGCCTGTCCTTGGACGATGTTCAAAAACAGGTCGAACTTTCAGCGCAGGCGCAGATGTTCAGCGGCGGCGATCCCTGGCGGTCCTCCCTGTTCGACCAATATTGGCGCCAGCCGATCATCGCCAGCGCCTTTAAAGAGGCGAAGGGAGACCCCATCATACAGGGGGGTGGTTGATCACCTTCCCCTACGTCATGTCGATGGCCATTGCCCCTGTGGCTGGCCATGTTATAACCCCCCGGCTTTTGGCGATCACAACCAGGGACGGCCGACTTGGCCCCGCAGCCTTCGATCCTCATCCTCAACGGGCCGAACCTGAACATGCTCGGCACCCGTGAGCCCCATATCTATGGGGCGGAAACCCTGGCCGATGTGGAAGCATTGTGCCGGGCCGAGGGGGAGCGGCTGGGGCTGGCGATCGATTTCCGCCAGTCCAACCATGAGGGCGAGCTGGTCACCTGGATCCAGGAGGCGCGGGGCACCCGTTCCGCCATCCTGTTGAACGCCGGAGCCTATACCCACACCTCCGTGGCCATCCTGGACGCGTTGACGGCGGTTGACCTGCCGGTTATCGAGGTGCATCTGAGCAACATCTTCCGTCGTGAACCGTTCAGACATCATTCGTATGTCTCGATGGCCGCGCGGGGGGTCATTTGTGGCCTGGGTTCCCATGGCTATGTTTTGGCGCTGCAGGCGGCTGACCGCCTGGTCCGCGCCAAGGCCCAGTCCTGATACCCGGGTTCCCTTTCAAAGGTTGAAAATACCATGTCGAGCTTCGATCTGGATGCCGAGTTCGTGCGCACCATGGCCAAACTCCTGGAGGAGTCGGGCCTGACGGAAATGGAATATTCGGAAGGCGAACGCCGCATCCGGCTCAGCCGCGCCGCGCCGCCGGCCCCGATCGGCTATGCCCCGGCCGCCTATGCGCCGGCCCCGGTCGCAGCAGCCCCCGTGGCCGCCGCCCCGGCCGCCGCGGCCGTTCCCCCGGCCCAGCATCCCGGTGCCGTGAAGTCGCCCATGGTCGGCACCGCCTATCTGGCGTCGGAGCCCAGCGCCCCGCCCTTCGTCAAGGCCGGCGATACGGTCAAGGCCGGTCAGACCATCCTGATCATCGAGGCCATGAAGGTCATGAACCCGATCAAGGCCGCCAAGGGCGGTACCGTGACGGAGATCCTGGTGTCCAACAGCCAGCCGGTCGAATTCGGCCAGCCCCTGCTGATCATTGAGTGACCGGGCCATGACGGCGAACCCCCAGGACGGCCTGTTCGAAAAGGTCTTGATCGCCAACCGCGGCGAAATCGCGCTGCGCATCCACCGCGCCTGCCGCGAGATGGGCATCAAGACGGTGGCCGTGCATTCCACGGCCGATGCCGACGCCATGCATGTGCGCCTCGCCGATGAGAGCGTGTGCATCGGCCCGCCGGCGGCCAAGGACAGCTATCTCAACATCCCGGCGATCCTGTCGGCGGCCACCATCACCGGTGCCGACGCCATCCATCCCGGCATCGGCTTCATGGCGGAGAACGCGCAGTTCGCCGATATGGTGATCGAGCATGGCTTTGCCTGGATTGGCCCGACGCCGGACCATATCCGCATCATGGGCGACAAGGTCACCGCCAAGAAGACGGTGATCGCGCGCGGCCTGCCCTGCGTGCCCGGTTCCGACGGCCCTGTGGACAGTTTCGAAACGGCGGCCAGCGTGGCCGACCAGATCGGCTATCCGGTCCTGATCAAGGCGGCAGCTGGCGGCGGCGGCAAGGGCATGAAGGTTGCCTTCAGCCGGGACGAGCTGAAAGAGGCTTATTCGCTGGCCCGTGGTGAAGCGCGTGCCGCGTTTGGCAATGACGAAGTGTACCTGGAAAAGTACCTCGCCAATCCGCGCCATATTGAGGTGCAGCTGCTGGGTGATCACCATGGCAATGTGGTGCATTTCGGCGAACGCGACTGCTCCGTCCAGCGCCGCCACCAGAAGGTGGTGGAAGAGGCCCCCTCGCCTGCGCTGAACGCGGAAGAGCGGGAGAAGGTCGGGTCGCTGGCCGCCCGCACCGCCAAGCTTCTGGGCTATCGCGGCGTGGGGACCATGGAGTTCCTGTACGAGAACGGGCAGTTCTATTTCATCGAAATGAACACCCGTCTGCAGATCGAGCACACGATCACCGAGATGATCACCGGCGTCGATCTGGTGCGCGAGCAGATTCGCGTGGCCACGGGTGCCCCGCTGGGCTACACGCAGCAGGATGTGCGCTTCCACGGCCATTCGATCGAATGCCGCATCAACGCAGAGCACCCCGAGACCTTCATGCCCTCGCCCGGGCAGATCAAGCAGTACCATGCGCCGGGCGGCCTGGGCGTGCGCGTCGACAGCGCGCTTTATGACGGCTATCGCGTGCCGCCCTATTACGACAGCATGATTGCCAAGCTAATCGTCCATGGCAACACGCGCAATGAATGCCTGATGCGCCTGCGACGCGCGTTGGAGGAGTTCGTCATCTCCGGTGTCGATACCTCCATCCCGCTGCATCAGAAGATCATCGCCGAGCCGGATTTCATCAACGGCGATTACGACATCAAGTGGATGGAAGCCTGGATGAAGCGTCAGCAGGGTTGACCCCCTGTTTCGGACGTCGAAACGAAAAGCCCCGGTGGTTCGCCACCGGGGCTTTTCGTTTTCATGCCGTGGTCTGCCCGCAGGTCAGGTCAAGCCGCAGGCGAGCCCTGACAGCATTGCTTTCAATCCGGTTCTGTCAGGGCTCGCCTGCGGCTT
>NZ_JBLTYX010000007.1:0-269624 GCF_048066115.1 Niveispirillum sp. KHB5.9
GACCTACGGATCACACCAGTTTCACCAGCGCATGGCGCTTCTTGCCGGCCGACAACTTGATGACGCCGTCATTGCCGACATGGGACGGGTAGAGTTTGTAGGCCTCGTCCGACACCGCACCATCATTGACCTTGATGCCATTGCCCTTGATCAGGCGGCGCGCCTCGCCCTTGCTGGCGGACAGGCCCGCCTGGACCAACAGGTCGGCCAGGTAGGCACCGTCGGCCAGGACAGCGGTCGCCACCTCGATGGTGGGCAACCCCTCGGCCGACGCCCCTTCCTCGAACGTGCGGCGCGCGGTCTCAGCGGCGGCATCGGCGGCCTCGCGACCACGCACCAGCGCCGTGACCTCGGTGGCCAGGATCTTCTTGGCCTCGTTGATCTCCGCCCCCTGCAACGCTTCCAGCCGCGCGATTTCGGCCAGGGGCAGATCGGTGAACAGCTTCAGGAAGCGGCCGACATCGGCATCCTCGGTATTGCGCCAATACTGCCAGAAATCCAGGTTCGACAGCCGATCCTCGTTCAGCCAGACGGCACCGGCCGCCGTCTTGCCCATCTTGGCGCCCGACGCCGTGGTCAGCAGCGGGGAAGTCAGGCCGAACAGCTGGGCATTGGCGATGCGCCGGCCCAGTTCCACGCCATTGACGATATTGCCCCACTGGTCCGACCCGCCGCACTGCAACGTGCAACCGAAACGACGCTGCAGCTCGACGAAGTCGTAGGCCTGGAGGATCATGTAGTTGAATTCCAGGAAGGTCAGCGGCTGCTCACGCTCCAGCCGCAGCTTGACACTGTCAAAGGTCAGCATGCGGTTGATGGTGAAATGCCGGCCGACATCGCGCAGAAACGGGATGTATTCCAGCTTGTCCAGCCAGTCGGCATTGTTGGCCAGCATCGCGTCGGTCGGGCCGGTGCCGAATGTCAGCAGCCGGTTGAAGGGCTGCAGGATGCCCTGGATATTCTGGTCGATGACCTCGTTGGTCAGCAGCGGGCGCGCCTCATCCTTGAAGGTCGGGTCGCCGATCTTGGTGGTGCCGCCGCCCATCAGGGCGATGGGGCGGTGGCCGGCCTGCTGCAACCGGCGCAGGATCATGATCTGGATCAGCGAGCCGACATGCAGGCTGGTTGCGGTCGCATCGAAGCCGATATAGCCGGTGACGATGCCGTCGGTCAGTTGCTTGTCCAATGCCTCAAGGTCGGTGGCCTGATGATAATAGCCACGCTCCACCATCACGCGCAGGAAATCGGACTTGATGTTCGCGGGAACGGTGGTGGTGCTCATCTTTCATAGACCTTGAAGTTGGGGAATGGCCCAAGCGGCCATGGGCGTGGTAGCACATCACAACGCTTTAAACATGGTGCGTGATGGCATTGCAGCGTTTCCTGACCGTTGGATTGATGAGCGGCACGTCGATGGACGGCATCGACGCGGCCCTGGTGCGCACCGACGGTCATGGCTGGGTGGAGCCTGTGGGCTTCATCTTCACCCCCTATCGCCGGGCCTTCCGCGACCGGCTGCGGTCGGTGCTGGGCGGGGTGGGAGACGTGGAGGGGGTGGAGCAGGAACTGACCGATCTGCATGCCGAAGCGGTGGCCAGCCTGCTGCGCGTGAATGAGGTGGAGCCCAAGGATGTCGACCTGATCGGCTTCCACGGCCACACGATCCTGCATGCGCCCGACCGGCGGCATACCTGGCAGATCGGCGACGGGGCTCGGCTGGCGGCGGCGACCGGCATCGATGTGGTGCATGATTTCCGCACGGCGGATGTGAAGGCCGGCGGCCAGGGCGCGCCGCTGGTACCGCTATACCATCAGGCCTTGGCGGGGGACCTGGAGCGCCCCCTGGCCATCCTGAATATCGGTGGGGTGGCCAATATCACCTGGCTGGGCGAGGGGCCTCTGGATGTGGTGGCCTTCGATACCGGACCGGGCAATGCCCTGATCGACGATCTGGTCCTGTCGCGCACGGGGGAACCCTATGATGATGGCGGGCGCATCGCCGGGGCTGGCCATGTCGATGGCGACATGCTGGCAAGGTTGCTGAACCATCCCTATTTCGCGGCCAAGCCGCCCAAATCGCTGGACCGCGACGCCTGGGCCAAGGCGGCGATGACCAACCTGTCGACCGAGGATGCGGCGGCCACCCTGACGGCCTTTACCGCAGAGACCATCATCCGCGCCCTGGACCATGTGCCGGCCCGGCCCAGGCGCTGGCTGATCTGCGGTGGCGGGCGGCGCAACGAGACGCTGATGTGGGCGCTGGCCGACCGGCTGGACGGGGTGCCGGTGGCGCCCGTCGATGGGCTGGGCTGGAACGGCGACGCGCTGGAAGCCGAAGCCTTCGCCTATCTGGCCGTGCGGTCGCGGCTGGGGCTGCCCTTGTCGCTGCCGGGAACGACGGGGGTGCCGCAGCCGATGACCGGCGGCCGGTTCAACCCGCGGGTTTAGGCGATGTCGGCAACAGCGCCGTCACCAGCCCCAGCAGCGGCAGATAGGCGCAGAACTTGTAGACCCAGACGATACCGTGGATATCCGCCAGGTTGCCTAGCGCCGCTGCCCCGATGCCGCCGACGCCGAACATCAGCCCGAACATCAGGCCCGACACCAGCCCGACACGGCCGGGCACAATCTCCTGCGCATAGACCACCAAGGCGGCGAAGGCCGACGACATGATCAGGCCGATGGTGATGGCCAACACCGCCGTCCAGAACAGGTTGGCATGCGGCAGCATCAGGGCGAACGGCGCCACGCCCATGAAGGAGATCCAGATCACCGCCTTGCGCCCGATCCGGTCACCCACCGGCCCACCGGCGAAGGTGCCCGCCGCCACGGCAGCCAGGAAGCAGAACAGGTAGAGCTGCGACTGCTGCACCGACAGGTCGAACCGTTCGATCAGGTAGAAGGTGAAGTAATTGGTGATGGCGCCGATATAGATGAACTTGGCGAACATCAGCAGGCCGATGACCATCAGCGCCCGGATGATCGTGGCGCGGCCATAGCGGAAGGTGGGCAGCGTACCGGCTGCCGCCGCCTTGGCCTGCGGATGATGCAGGCGCCAACGGGTGACGCCGAACAGCACCCAGATGGCCGCCACCGCCGCGATCGCCACCCAGCCGACGGCCGTCTGGCCGAAGGGCAGGATCACGGCAGAAGCCACCAGCGGGCCGATGGCCGAACCGGTATTGCCGCCCACCTGGAAGGCCGACTGCGCCGTACCGAACCGCCCACCCGACGCCATGCGCGCCACCCGCGAGGCTTCGGGATGGAAGGTGGCCGACCCGATGCCGACAATGACGGAGGCGACGAGCAGCATTTCATAGCTGTCGCCGATGGCCAGGCAGCCGATGCCCAGCAGCGTCATCATCATGCCCATGGGCAGCAGATACGGCTTGGGATGCTTGTCGGTATAAAGCCCGATCCAGGGCTGCAACAGCGAGGCGGTGAACTGGTAGGTCATGGCCAGCCACCCGATCTGGGCGAAGGACAGGCTGTAATGGTCCTTCAGCATCGGATAGATGGCGGGCAGCACGGCCTGGATCAGGTCGTTCAGCAGATGCGCCACGGCCACCGCACCCACGATACGGACGACGAATTGCTGTGCCGGGGCTGCCGGTGCCGTGTGCGTCGGAATTGCGGTTGTGTCGGCGATGCCGGCCGTCTGCATGGTCACGATGATGCTCGCTCGGGTGCTGTTCAGATCAATTTAGAACAATCGCTGTCAACCCGCATCGTTGCGTGAGACAATATTTTCTGAGAGTGGGACAGAGTGCACGCAATGCAGCCAGACCAGAATATCCCGGCCCGGCGACCGGCCGTGGCGCGCGAGAACCAGTATCCCCCGGCCTATGAGCTGGCGGAGCATCGGCATCGCCGCAGCCAGTTCCTTTATGCCTCCAGCGGGGTGATGGCGGTCAGCACGCCGGACGGCGCCTGGGTGGCGCCACCGGAGCGCGCGGTATGGATACCGGGCGGAACCCCGCATTCAGTGCGGATGGTGGGGACGGTGCAGACGCGTTCCGTGCTGATCGAGCCAGACCAATGCCCGGGGCGCGGGCCGACCTGCCAGGTGGTGGGTGTGTCGCCCCTGTTGCGGCAGTTGCTGGTGGCGACGATCGATTTGCCGCCCGATTATGATGAAAGCGGCCGTGACGGGCTGGTGGTGAGGTTGCTGCTGGCGGAGATCGACCAGGCACCCTTGCTGCCGCTTTCCGTGCCCTTCCCCGCCCATCCCGGATTGGCCCGATATTGCCATGCCTTCCTGGACCAGCCGCAGGCGATAACCACCATCGATGAATGGGCCGACGCGATGGCCATGAACCGCCGCAGCTTCACCCGCCTGTTCCGGGCGGAGACGGGGATGAGCTTCGCCGAATGGCGCCAGCAGGCTTGCATCTCCGTGGCGCTGCCCAAGCTGGCGGCGGGGGAAACGGTGACGTCGGTGGCGCTCGACCTCGGCTATGACGGGCCGGGCAATTTCTCCACCATGTTCAAGCGCGTCACCGGCATGTCGCCCAGCAGATATTTTATGTGAGACGTGGCCATCCGATTTGTTTCAGCTTTGTATCACCCGCTTACCCTGCCCCGCCCCCGATGGTACGCCTGAAGCCACTGAACCGGTGGCTTTGGACGGCCAGCGGAAGCAACGAACAGGATCAGCGGATAATGTCAGTACGGAGCGCTCTGATGACGGCGGCGGCACTCATCGCCCTTTCGGCTTCCCCCACCCTGGCGGCCGACGCGCCGGCCGGCCATCCGTTCGCCGAGGAACAGGCCAAGCAGGACCCGTTCTTCTGGCTGGAAGAGGTGGAAGGCCAGAAGGCCCTGGATTGGGGCAAGCAGCATAACGAAGCCAGCTTCGCCCGGCTGAAGAACGATGCACGGTTCGAGCCCATCCGGGCCGAGGCCGAAAAGGTGCTGACCGCCAAGGACCGCATCGCCTATGGCAGCCTGGAAGGCGGCAAGGTCGATAATTTCTGGCAGGACCAGACGCATGTGCGCGGCATCTGGCGCCGCACGACGCTGGACGGCTACAAGCAGGCCGACACGCCCTGGGACGTGGTGCTGGACCTGGACCAGTTGTCCAAGGACGAGGGCAAGAACTGGGTCTACAAGGGCCATAATTGCTTCGGCGCCGATGCCGGCCGCTGCCTGGTCTATCTGTCCGACGGCGGCAAGGACGCGGTGGTGGTGCGCGAATTCGACGTGGCCGCCAAGGCCTTCGTCAAGGACGGGTTCCAGACGGTGGAATCCAAGCAGACCATCGACTGGCTGGACAAGGATACGCTGCTGGTCGCCACCGATTTCGGCGCCGGCACCATGACCGACAGCGGCTATGCCCGTCAGGTGCGCCTGTGGAAGCGCGGCACGGACCTTGCCAAGGCCCCGCTGCTGCTGGAGGTTGGCGTCAAGGATGTGTGGGCGCGCCCCTGGGCCATCCATCGCCCGGAAGGCAGCACAATCCTGCTGCAGCGCGGACCCGACTTCTTCACCGAGGAATGGTTCCAGTACATGCCCGATGGCAAGGTCGCAAAGCTGGCCCTGCCGCTGGGCGTGGACATGAAGGGCGTGATGAACGGCGACCTGATCATCGCGCTGCGCGATGATTGGGATATCGCCGGCAAAAGCCTGAAGAAGGGCGACCTGATCGCGGTACCGCTGGCCCAGGCGGCGTCCGGCAAGGTGGAAAAGGTCGATGTGATCTATTCGCCGGGTGAGACCGCCGCCATCCAGGGCGTGGGCATCGCCAAGGATGCCATCTATCTGGACCTGCTGGATAATGTCGTGGGCCGGCTGGTGGCCGCACGCAAGGGTGCCAAGGGCTGGGATCAGACCGACATCGCCCTGCCCGCCAATGGCAGCCTGAACATCGTGTCCACCGACGGGCACAGCACCGATGTGCTGGTCAATTATACCAACTTCCTGCAGCCCGACACGCTGTACCTGATGGAAAAGGGCGGCAAGCCGGAAGCCATCAAGTCGCTGCCGGCCCGGTTCGATGCGTCCGGCCTGACCGCCGAACAGCGTTTTACGACCTCCAAGGACGGCACCAAGGTCCCCTATTTCATCGTCCATAAGAAGGACATGAAGCTGAATGGCGACAATCCGACCTTGCTCTATGGCTATGGCGGGTTCGAGATTTCGATGACGCCGGCCTATATGTCGGTGTTCGGCAAGGCCTGGCTGGAACAGGGCGGCGCCTATGTGGTGGCGAACATCCGCGGCGGCGGGGAGTTCGGACCCCGCTGGCACCAGGCGGCCCTGAAGCAGAACCGCCAGCGCGCCTATGATGATTTCCAGGCCGTGGCCGAGGATCTCATCAAGGACAAGATCACCAAGCCGGCCCGCCTGGGCATCCAGGGCGGGTCCAACGGCGGTCTGCTGACCGGCGTCACCATGACCCAGCGCCCGGACCTGTTCGGCGCCGTCATCGTCGCCGTGCCGCTGCTGGACATGATGCGCTATCACACGATGCTGGCCGGTGCGTCCTGGATGGGTGAGTACGGCGATCCGGAAAAGGCCGATGAACGCGCCTGGATCGGCAAATACAGCCCGTACCAGAATGTGCGCAAGGACGTGAAATATCCGGAGGCCTTCGTCTATACCTCCACCAAGGATGACCGCGTCCATCCCGGCCATGCCCGCAAGTTCGTTGCCAGGCTGGAAAGCCAGGGCCACAAGGTCATGTATTACGAGAACATGGAAGGCGGCCATTCCGCGGCCGCCAACCTGAAGCAGCGGGCCGAGGTGACGGCCTTGCAGGTCGTGTACCTGACGCAGAAGCTGATCGACCGGTAAGGTCGGACAGCATGCCGACGCCCGCTCAATCCAGGGCGGGCGTCGGTGGCGTCAGGGTGGCGATCAGCCCCGCCAGATTGGCGCGGGCGTGTTCCTCCAGCAGACCGTGGAAATGATCGCTGAGATAGAGGCGGTCACGGGCCAGGAAGCTGGTCAGAACCATGGCGCGGCCGGCGCGATATTTTTCAATCCCATGGACCGGCACATATTCCGCCGCGATGCCGGCCTCGTAGGCGGCGAAGGCCGCCGCGGGTGCCCCCAGAATGCCCATATCGACATCCAGGAACAGCGCCATATCGCGGGCGACATCCGGTTCAAGCCCATCGCGCACGGCATGGTGCGCCGTCGCCTCGATCAGGGTCGCTGCCCGGTCGATCAGGCGCTGATCGGCCAGCCCCTGAAGATCGTCACGCATCAGGGCCGCACTGCGCGCCTCATTGTCACTGCGCGCCGGATCATAAATGGCGTCATGCCACCAGACGGCGATCTCCACCGGTTCCCACCAGGAAAACTCATCCCGCAGACCGGATAGCTGCACCAGCATCGCTTCTGGGTGAGACAGATCATGGTAGCCGCGATGCGGTTCGCGGTAACGGTCCTGTAAGGTAGCCAGACGCCGGGAGAGTGTCGTGAACATGCGCATGGCTCTCCATTTTCCATCAAGCTTGCCTGAACCCATCGATCGGGAAGCATGATGTGCGGCGATAGTCTGCCTGCTATGATATCCGAATGGAACAAACACTCCGATCATGGCGGCAGGCTGGCCGTATCAGCCTGTGGCGCTACCGGAAAGCCCCAAGGATGTACGCGGGCTGGCACTTTTCCGCAGATCGGGAGGGGTGCGCCAGTCTGCTCCACCTGCTGCAAATGCTCTCCGGTGAACCAGTGCCCGCCCATCGCACCCTGGCGGTGACCGATCCACGCGCCAATGGGGTGGATCGCATATTCGGGGAGCATGGGCTTGCCATGGACATTCCCGTGAAACTCCGTCTGTCCAATGCCCCGAGGGGGGGGCCGGAGCATTCGACATGTTGGACGGAATTTTCACGATGCCGTTGGGGTCGAAGGACCTTTTCAGCTTCTCCCAGGCAGTCACGGATATCCGCGCAGACCATGCCGATTTTGGTCTCGCCCTTGGCGATGGCCAGATTGTCATGAAATTCTGGTGGTGGCCACAGGCACGGCGAGCCTGAACGCTGAAATTACCCTTCCTTCACCCGGTCACTGATCGATTGCTGCGCCTCCTGCCAGGCGCGGATATCGGCGGGCATGGGCGGGCTTTCCAGGTGGATGCCCATGGCCTGCATCAACTCGCTCATGTCGATGGACCGGCCGCGTTCCAGGAACACGCCCTTCACCACGATCACCGCGGCCAGATGACCGTCCAACGTTTCGAAAATATGCTCCAGGTAAATCCAGCGGCCTTCCCAGCAGCAGACGCGGGTCTTTAGATTATAGGGCTGGAACGGCTTCAACTCGCGCCGGAAACGGATCATGGCGCCGCCCAGCACCGGCGCCCATTTGCGGGCGAACAGCATGCGCAGCATGCCGGTGCGGATCATTAGGTCGACGCGGCCCAGGTCGGCGATGGTGAAGTACCGACCGTTATTCATGTGCAGGTTGGTGTCGATATCGTTCAGCCAGACGCGGAAGCCCAGCACCGATGTGCCCAGCGGTTCCAGTGTGCGGCTGGACAGCAGGGCGGCCAGGACGACGCGCAGCAGGCGGAAGATCAGGTTCATCGACGGCACCGGAACATAAAAAAGACAAAGGGCGGCCCCCTTTTGGAGCCGCCCCTTGTTTTGGGCAAGGATGATAGGGGTTGAGGTCCGGCAAGAAATCAAGCCCCAATCATCCTTGCTTATCCGCGATCCCCTTCAACTCACACATAGAAGTGGATCTGGGTCCGGTCGTATCCGGTGCCGATCATCACCGGCTGGCCCTTCACGACGGGCAGGTCGTGATTGAAGAAATACACGGCCTGCTTCCAGTGGTTGGTGCGGGTCGGCGACTTGGAGTGGTAGTCGACCTTGTCATCCATATGCAGGTCGAACCAGAAGGCCACGCCATGGGCGACACCGGTTTCCGACGCGGTGACGGTCAGGACCTTGGCGTCGCTGTCCGACATGTTCTTGTAGAAGTCGAAATACCAGGCCTTTTCCGGCTCCGACAACATGCGGTGCGGATCGGCGGCAAGGTCGATGGTGCAGTAACCCGGCGTGCGGAACTGGTCGAACTTCGACATGTCGAAGCCGCTGACGGTGCGCACCGGGCTGATGCGGCGCATTTCATCAGCCTGGATCAGCGAGCAATAGACGGTGGCGGCAGCCGGGATGATCTTGGCGCCGGGCTTCAGCAGATTCTGGCGGGCGTGCTGAAGAATGGTCAGCATGTCAGGTGCCAGCATGCCGACATTGATCAGTTCCGACACGAACACATCGGCCTTCTCCGGCATGTCCTTGCCCATCACCAGGTCGGTGGACTTCTTGCCGATCACCGTGATGTGCTTGTCATAGCCGTTGAGCGCCACGGTTTCGCGCGCCACCTCGACCAGGGGCTTGTGCATCTCGCAGGTATAGACATGGCCGGCACCGGCACGCGCCGCCATCATCGCCACTAGTGCGGAACCCGTGCCGATTTCCAGAACGGTGTCACCGGGCTTCACATTGTTCAGCAAGGCGGCCTCATAGGCGTCGTTGCGTTCGTGATCATTGATCATCGGAATGTGCCAGGCGGGGATCTGGGTGGAACGCAGCAGCTGGAGCGCGAACAGCACGGCGGCATTGTCCGGCATGCGGTTATGGGCACCGGTCAGCAGGGCGATGGCATCGTCGATGCGGCCCTGACCCTGGAACACCTGGGCCAGACCGATGGCGGCCTCCGCCCGGCTGGGATCGCCGGCCAGGACATTGGCGAACAGGCGGCCGGCCTCGTCCAGGCGGTCGGTATAGAGCAGCAGGGCCGCCAGGTTATAGGCGGCGTCCAGGTTCTTGGGACGCAGGGCCAGCGAGTGGCGGAAGCAGAATTCCGCCTCCTCCAGGCTGCCCATCTCGCGCAGCGTGTTGCCCAGATTGTTATGGGCCTCGGCATAGGCGGGGCGCAGCTCCACGGCGCGGCGGAAATGCGGCTCGGATTCCGCCAGCTTGCCCTGGGCGCGCAGTGCGTTGCCCAGGTTGTTGTGGGACAGCGGGTCGGTCTCGTCCAGTGCCACGGCCTTGGCGAATTCGGCCTCGGCTTCCTCGAACCGGCGGCAGCCATACATCAGCACGCCGCGGCTGTTGTGGAATTCGGCCTTGGCGCCATCCAGCTCGATCGCCTTGCTGAACAGCTCGTTGGCCTCGGCGGCGCGGTTGGAGCGCAGGGCGATGACGCCCAGCAGATGGGTGGCTTCCGAATGGGCCGGTTCGGCCTGCAGCGCCGTGCGGCAGCTCATTTCGGCTTCGGCCAGGTAACCGGCCATCAGGTGCTGACGGGAGATGCTGACGCAATCCTGGACGAAGGACATGGGGTTGCTCCTTGGGCTTGGCGCTTCATGGCCGCTGCGGGCCAAATCGGTTCGCAGCCATAAAAGCAAGGGGCGTGCCAAGTAAGAAAATCCAGGAAATCCGCCAATTTCAGGGGCGAAGGCAAAAGATGCCGAACGGGTGGCAGGCAAGAAACGCCGATTGTCACGATGCTGTGCGATAAGGGCTTTGCGCGGCCGACTGCACAATTTGCCGCTCCAGCGCTGGCAACGTTCCCGTCAGATTGCCGGCAACGGCACGCAGCATGCCGGGATGGGTGAAATAATGCGCGAAGCTGGTCCGCACGGGCAGGTAGCCCCGCGCGATCTTGTAATCCCCCCCCTCCCCCGCCTCCACGCGGGACAGGCCGTGCGCAATGGCGAAATCGATAGCGCGATAGCGTGCCAGCTCGAAATGCAGCAATGGATGCCCCGGCTCGGCCCCCCAGCTTCTGGTGTAAAGGGTATCGCGGCCCAGGATGTGAAGCGCACCCCCCACCCAGCGCGTGCCATCGCGAGCCATGATCAGAACCGCCCGGTCGGCCATCCTCTCACCCAAGTGGTTGAAGAAATCCGGCGGCAGGTGCGGGTGCGTCTGTTTGCGCCGGAACGTGTCGGCATAGAACCGGGCGAAGACGGCCCAATGTTCCGGTTTCAGGTCGGGGCCGGTCAATATGCGGATATCCAGCCCGCTATTGGCGATCACCCGTCTTTCACGGCGGATGGCGCAGCGCTTGCGCGCCAGCAACCCCGCCAGGAAATCATCGAAATGGCGATACCCGCGGTTATGCCAGTGATATTGCATGCCCATCCGTGGCAGCCAGCCGGCAGCCTCGAACAGGCGCAACTGGCTTTCATTGGTATATGTGGCATGGACGCCGGACAGATCATTGCGCTGCGCGATATCCATCACCACACCGATCGCCTGTCCCGCCAGACTGGCCGGCCCGCCGGCCCGGACCAACAGCCGGGGGCCCGCCACCGGCATGAAGGGTGCACAAAGCTGCAGCTTGGGATAATAGCGCCGGCCGGTACGGTCATAGCCCTCCACCCAATGCTGTTCGGGTGCGAAATCGCCAAAGCTGTTCGTCTTGAGAAAAAGCGGGACAGCCAGCAGCAGGCGACCCACCGGGTCCGTCATGGTCAGATATTTCGGCATCCACCCGGTGTTGCCGCCGACAGCACCGCTATCCTCCAAAATCGACAAGAAGCGGTGAGACAAAAATGGATGATCATCACCGCCATCCGTGTCCGACAGGCAGGCGTCCCAGTCCAAATCGGAAACAGAACCAATCGAGTCTGTTAATCGAACATGAATATCCATGTGAACAGATTTACCCCAAGTGCCTTTATAATTCGACCATTCAGCCGACATTCAAAATTTATATTCCAATCTACTTTTGATGGGAAATCATTTTCTCCAAGGGAAACGATGCAGATCATTCCACGCAGCGATAGGGGCTTTCCGCCAGCAATCCGGCGATATGGCCATCCATGGCCGCCCGCTCCCCCGTCAGGAAATCGGCCACGGCGCGGCGCAGGCCGCGATGGGCGATGTAATGGGCGGAAAAGGTCTTCACGGGCAGATAGCCGCGCTGGATCTTGTGCTCCCCCTGGGCGCCGGCCTCCACCCTGGTCAGACCGCGTTCGATGGCGAAGTCGATGGCGCGGTAATAGCAGGCCTCGAAATGCAGGAACGGATATTCCCCCGCCCCGCCCCAGTTGCGGCCATAGAGCGTGGTTTCGCCCAGGACATTCAGCGCACCACCCACCCAGCGCACGCCATCACGGGCCATGACCAGCACCACCTTGTCCGCCATCCCCTCTCCCAGCCGGAAGAAGAAGTCCCGCGTCAGATAGGGGGAACCCCATTTGCGGTCCGACGTGGACCGGTAGAGCCGGTCGAAGGCGGACCAATGTTCCTCCCTGATATCGGCGCCGGTCAGGGTGTGCAGGGTCAGGCCGCTGTCGGCGACCGACTGGCGTTCCTTGCGCACGGCCTTGCGCTTGCGGCTGCTGAATTCGGCCAGGAAATCATCGAAGCTGCGATAGCCCCGGTTTTCCCAATGATATTGCGTGCCGATGCGTGACAGGAAGCCAGCGGCGACCAGCCGGTCATGGTCCGCCTCGCTGGTGAAGGTAACATGGGTGCCCGACAGGTCGTTGCCGCGCACCAGCCCCGACAGGGTGGCGACCAGCGCGTCATGCACACCCGGCGGCGCATCGGCCCGGACCAGCAAGCGGGGACCGGTGACCGGGGTGAAGGGCACGGCGCATTGCAGCTTGGGATAATAATTGCCGCCCCCGCGCTCCAGCGCATTGGCCCAGCCCTGGTCGAAGACATATTCGCCGTAGGAATGGTACTTCACATAAAGCGGGGCCACGCCCAGCAGCCGGCCGGTGGCATCGCGCACGGCGATGTGGCGCGGGTCCCAGCCGGTATCGCCACCCACCGACCCGCTTTTCTCTAGCGCGGCCAGGAAGGCGTGGCGGAGGAAGGGGTTGTCGCTTCCGCCCGGCGTGCCGGCCAGACAGGCATCCCAGTCGGCCGCACTGATCGTGCCGATATCATCGACAAGGTCGATGGCAAGGCTGTCGGGTTCCTGACCGTCGGGCATGGGCTCCGCCGCGCTGTGGGACAGCCAGGATATAGAGGCGGGAGCGGCGGTGCCAAGCGGCATCACGCCACATCATCCACCGCCCCCGCCCCTTCTTTCCATCATCCCGACGTAACGCCGGGATGACGGAGATCAGATACAACCGGTCAGGCGCCCTATCCGGACACCCCCGGTTCCACCACCTTCACCACCGTGATCCGCTTCTCGCGCCGGTCCACGGTCTCATAGGTGATGCTCTGTCCCGGCGACAGGCCCAGCAGGGCGCAGCCGGCGGGCGTCAGGATGGAAATGGCGTCGGGCGGCGGCGGGCTGCCCTCCTCGGGCATGTGCAGGGTGCCGCCATGGCTTGCCCCCGTCTCGTCGGTGAATTGCACCTGCGATCCCGGCCGGACGAAGGGTTTGCGCGTCGGGCGTTCCACAATGTCGGCCCGCAGGACTTCCTGCTGCAAGAACATCGATATGCGCGCATAGGATCGGTGCATGCTGTCAAGCAGACTCTCCAGCTTGTGCAAATCGTCACGCAGGATGCGGATGGGCGGATCGCCAATCTGGACTTTGCGGTTCATGATCTTCTCTCTGTAGGCGGCATCCGGATTTGGACGCCCGGTCCAGCTAAGCCCCAATGGCCGCCAAAGATCAACCCCTGCGACCAACGGGGTACCCCATCATCGCCTGCACCCATCCGTGCCGCGCCGCTGTTGAGAAGGTGGGCGTAACGACAACAGAAGATGGAGTGCCACGTCATGTCCACGATCCTTTTGATCATCCTCATCCTCATCCTGATCGGTGCCCTGCCGGCCTGGCCCTATAGCCGCGGATGGGGCTACGGCCCGTCCGGCCTGCTGGGCACGGTGCTAATCGTGCTGCTGATCCTGGTGCTGCTGGGTAGAATTTAACCCCGTGACATCCCCCGTATCCGGACGCTATCCCTTGAGGCTGTTTCCAGTCCGCAAGGGATAGCGCCTGCCATGTCAACCCGAGACCAGCATTTCCTGTCCCTTGCCGCCGATCTGTCCCGCCAGGGCATGGAAGGCGGACAGGGGGGGCCCTTCGGGTCGGTCGTCGTGCTGGACGGGGTGGTGGTCGGCCGCGGCTGCAACCAGGTCACCTCCACCAACGATCCCACCGCCCATGCCGAGGTGGTGGCCATCCGCGACGCCTGCCGCAGCCTGGGCCGTTTCGACCTGCGCGGTGCTGTGCTCTATGCCAGCTGCGAGCCGTGCCCGATGTGCCTGTCGTCGGCCCTGTGGGCGCGGGTGGACCGCATCGTCTATGCCAATGACCGGTTCCAGGCGGCCGGGATCGGCTTTGACGACGCGCTGATCTATGAACAGGTGGCCAAGCCCGCCGACCAGCGTATCATCCCCTGCGATCACCGTCCGAACGAGGCGGCGATCGCCGTGTTCCGGGACTGGGCGGCCAAGGCCGACCGGGTTCCGTACTGATCCGGAGGGGGTGATGGGAAGGCTGGGCGCGTCGGACCTGCTGGTCCTGGTCGATATCCAGAATGATTTCTGCCCCGGCGGCGCGCTTGCCGTCACCGATGGCGACGCGGTGGTACCGCTGGCCAACGATCTGGCCCACCGTTTCCACGCGGCCGGCGGTGGCGTCGTCCTGACCCAGGACTGGCACCCGGCGGGCCATTCCAGCTTCGCCGACAGCCATCCCGGCGCCAGCCCGTTCCAGACCATCCGCCTGGATTATGGCGACCAGACCCTGTGGCCCACCCATTGCGTGCAGGGCACCAGGGGGGCGGAATTCCATCCCGGCCTGGACGTGCCCATGGCGGCCCTGATCCTGCGCAAGGGCTTTCGTTCCGGCGTGGACAGCTATTCGGCCTTTTTCGAGAATGATCGTCGGACACCGACGGGTCTGACGGGCTATTGCGGCGACCGCGGCTTCACCCGCCTGTTCTTCGCCGGCTTGGCCACCGATTATTGCGTCGCCTATTCGGCGGAGGATGCGGCGCGTGAAGGCTTCGCGTCGGTGCTGCTGTCGGGCGCCAGCCGGGCCATCGACCTGAACGGCTCGCTGGCCGCCGCCCTGGTCCGGCTGCAGGCGGCCGGTGTCACGATGGTGGACGCTATCTGACGGGACGCGGGGCTGCCCGCCTCAAACCGTCACTTTTCTTCTGTCGTCTTTCGGATTATGCCGCCATCCATGGTCATCGGCGCGGGCTGGAGGTCGTGTGCAGCTTTCGGTTCTGATCCCGGTTCTGGACGAACAGGACAATATCCTGCCCCTGCTGGCGGAGATCTACGCGGCCCTGGCCGCCGGCCCGGCATTCGAGGTCATTGTCATCGATGACGGTTCCACCGATGCCACGGCGGCGCGGGTGGAGAAGATGCTGCCCGAATATCCGACCCTGCGCCTGATCCGGCACGGAACGCGGGCGGGCAAGAGCGCGGCGCTGGTCACCGGGGCCCGCGCCGCGCAGGGGGTCTGGCTGGCCTTCATCGATGGCGACCTGCAGAACGACCCCGCCGACATTCCCTTCATGGTGGATGCCATCGACGCCGATCCCGCCCTGGCACTGGTCTGCGGCATCCGGCGCCAGCGTCAGGACACGCTGTCCAAGCGGCTGGCCTCGCGTTTCGCCAACGGGATCCGACGCGCCCTGCTGCGCGATGATTGTCCGGACACGGGCTGCGGGCTGAAGCTGATCCGCCGCGACCTGTTCCTGGACCTGCCTTCCATCGACTGCCTGCACCGTTTCATTCCGGCTTTGGTCAAAGGCAGGGGCCTGCCTTACGCCAACCATCCGGTGACCGACCGGCCGCGCGTGGCCGGCACTTCCAAATATACCAACCTGCACCGCGCCGCCGTGGGCCTGTGGGACCTGTTCGGGGTGATGTGGCTGATCCGCCGGCAACAGCGCCCGTCCGGCGTGGCGGAGGTCAAGACCCCATGATCTGGACCCATGTCGAAGCCTGGTGGCATGCCGCCGTCGATGGCCAGGAATGGCTGGTGCTGTTCGGCGTGGCGGCCCAGACGATGTTCATGATGCGCTTCGTGGTGCAATGGATCAGTTCCGAACGTGCCGGGCGTTCCGTCATGCCCGTGGCCTTCTGGTGGTTCAGCCTGGGCGGCGGCCTGCTGCTGACCGTGTACGGCCTCATGAAGCATGAACTGGTGATTGTCATGGGCCAGCTGCCGGCCCTGGTCATCTATACCCGCAATCTGCATCTGATCCGGCGCGAGAAGCGGGGGCCGGCATGACCGACCGCCTGCGGCCGGCGCACTGGTTGCTGCTGCTGGCCGTGGCGCTGGCGGCCTTTCTGCCCGGCTTCTCCGCCATCCCGCCGTTTGACCGCGATGAAAGCCGCTATGTCCAGGCCAGCCGCCAGATGCTGGAAACCGGCGATTTCGTCGATATCCGTTTCCAGGAGGAGGCGCGGCATAAAAAGCCGGTGGGCATCTACTGGATGCAGGCCGCCACGGTGCATGTGCTGACCGGCGGGCAGGATACCGGCCCCATCTGGATGTACCGCCTGCCCTCGCTGGTGGGTGCGGTGGCCGCCGTGCTGCTGACGGCCTGGGCGGGACAGGCTTTGTTCGGCGGCACCATGGGGCTGTTCGCCGGCCTTATGATGGCCACCTGCGTGATCCTGGGCGTGGAAGCACGCATGGCCAAGACCGATGCCGTGCAACTGGCCGCCATCGTCGCCTGCATGGGCGTGCTGGCCCGCGCCTATCTGCGGCCCGACCGTGCGCTGCCCACAGGTGTCGCCCTGCTGTTCTGGGTAGCGCTGGGCATCGGCGTCCTGGTCAAGGGCGTGATCCTGATGGTGGTGGGGGCGGCTGTCCTGGTCCTGGGACTGATCGACCGCGACGCCTGGTGGCTGCGGCGCCTGCGGCCGGCCCTGGGCATTCCCCTGTTCCTCGCCATCGTCCTGCCCTGGCTGGTTGCCATCACCATCGCCACCAAGGGCGCCTTCTTCGGCACCGCCGTGGGGCACGAATTCCTGGGGAAAGCCGCCACGGGGCAGGAGAACCATGCCGCCGCACCGGGCTATTTCCTGGCCACCTTCTGGCTGACTTTCTGGCCCTGGGCGCCGCTGGCCCTGGCGGCCCTGCCCTGGGCCTGGGCCAACCGTCATGCGGCCGCCGTGCGCTTCTGCCTGGCCTGGATCATCCCGACCTGGGTAATCCATGAGCTTGTGGTGACCAAGCTGCCGCACTACACGCTGCCGGTGATGCCGGCCGTGGCCCTGCTGGCGGCGATGGGCCTGACGCAGGCCACGCGGCGCTGGCGGCTGGCCTCCACCATCGTCTCCTTGCTTGTCGGTCTGTCCTTCGCCGCCGTCACCCTGCTGTTCCCCGTGCAATTGATGGGCGACCTGCCGGCCGGCTCGCTGGTCGCCGCCCTGGCCATTGCCGCGGCGGCGCTGGGCGTGGCCGGCATGGCCCGGAAGGCGCGGTGGCGGGACCTGGCCATCGCCCTGCCGGCCACCCTCCTCGCCCATGCCGCCATCTTCGGCCTGACCCTACCCGGCCTGACGCCCATGTGGCTGAGCCCGCGGGTCAAGCAGGTGTTCGACGCGCACAAGCCCTGTGCCGGCAGCATCCTGGCCGCCGGCGGCTATAACGAGCCCTCCATGGTCTTCCTGGTCGGCACGAATACCCGGTTGGGCGGCGGTGCCCGCGTGGCCGACCATCTTCTGTCCGATCCCGCCTGCGCCATCGGCCTGGTGACAGCGGGCAAGGAGGAGGAGGCGTTCCGGGCGGCGATGCAGGCGGCGGGCCGGCAGCCGGTGCAGGTGGCCGAACTGACCGGCTTCAACTATTCGCGCGGCAAGCCGGCGATCCTGCATTTCTACACGCTGTCAGACGGGGTTATCACTCCATAACCCGCCGCCAGGGGGCTTTCCCACGGCGTGTTCCTGCTGCTATCAAGAACCCAACCCATCGTTTGCATTGGAGGTTTCCATGGCGGGTCGCATCGACGCGCGTCTGGCCGAACTCAATATCGAACTGCCCAAGGCCGCCGTGCCCCTGGCCGCCTATGTCCCCACCGTCCGCACGGGCAGCCAGCTGTTCATCTCCGGCCAGGTGCCGATGTGGAACGGCGAGCTGCGCCATGTCGGCAAACTGGGCGCCGGTTACAGCATCGAGGAAGGCCGCGAGGCCGCCCGCACCTGCGCCCTGAACATCATCGCCCAGGCCAAGCTGGCCCTGGATGGCGACCTGGACCGTATCGTGCGCATCGTGAAGCTGGTTGGCTTCGTGAACTCCACAGGTGATTTCAATGATCAGCCCAAGGTGATCAACGGCGCCTCGGAACTGTTCGGCGAAGTGTTCGGCGATGCCGGCAAGCACGCCCGCTCCGCCGTCTCCGCCGCTTCACTGCCCTTTGGCGTCGCCGTGGAGATCGAGGCGATCCTGGAAGTGGTGTAACCATTTCCTCCGTTCATCCCGGTGACAAGCCGGGATGAACGGACAGGGTTTGAACCTCACCCGAAATTCAGCAGGCCCGGCGCCTTGTCGATGATCTCTTCCAGGATCAGCTCGGCCGTTTCCAGATCACCCTTCAGCTTGTCGCCCATCACGGCGGCATATTCCGGCCGGCGCAGCTTTTCCGCCGCGTCGTGCAGGCTGCGCAGTTCGGCGATGAAGATGTCGCGCGCACCCACCGGCAGCATGGTCTTGGCCGACAGCACGAAGAAGAACCGCATCGACGCCCGGACCAGCAGGCCCAGCATCAGCGTGTCCAGCCGCGCATATTCCTCTTTCAGATCATCGACGCGGGCCGTGTCCACGGCGCGCAACCGGCCTTCGATCAGGATGCACAGAGCCCGGAATTCCCCGACCTTGTTGCGGAATTCGTTATAGGCCATGAAACTGTCCTTGGCCGCCTCCTCCTCCGCATTCTTGGCCAGACGGATGGCTTCGCGGGCCTGGCCCTCCAGGGCGCCCAGCAGGTCCTGCACTTCCTTGCGGGTATAGGTGCGCTTCATGATCGGGGTTATCGCCACCAGCCGTAACATCAGAAGCCCCTTATAGGCGGTTGCCTTGCCGGCCGAAAGGGTTCCGGCGGGAATGGCAGAAGCGGTCCTTGCGCGGGCGCAATCTTCCATGTCTTGATGCGTTAATGGTTAATGGCGCGTCAAGAGTGCGGCCGGGGGGCCGCCCACGCGTCATACGCGCGGAAATCCGGGGGAAAAATGCTTTCCATCAAGGGCCTGTCCCACACCTATGCCAACGGCGTCCAGGCGCTGGACAATGTCGACCTGACGGTCCCGCGCGGCATGTTCGGCCTGCTGGGGCCCAATGGGGCAGGCAAATCCACCCTGATGCGCACCATCGCCACATTGCAGCAGCCCACGGCCGGCAGCATCCGATTCGATGATATCGACGTTCTGGCCGACCCGATGGCCCTGCGCCGCGTGCTGGGCTACCTGCCCCAGGAATTCGGCGTCTATCCCCGCATTTCGGCAGAGGACATGCTGGACCATCTGGCCGTGCTGAAGGGCCTGACCAACGCGAAGGAACGGCGGGAGGTGGTATCGGCCCTGCTGGCGCAGACCAACCTCCATGACGTGCGCAAGAAGGCCCTGTCGGGATATTCCGGCGGCATGCGTCAGCGTTTCGGCATCGCCCAGGCCCTGCTGGGCGCCCCGAAACTGATCATCGTTGATGAGCCCACGGCAGGATTGGACCCGGAGGAGCGCAACCGTTTCCACAATCTCCTGTCGGAGATCGGGGAGAATGTCGTCGTCATCCTGTCCACCCATATCGTGGAGGATGTGGCCGACCTTTGCCAGAACATGGCCATCATCGTCGGCGGCCGCATCGTGGCCGGCGGCGAGCCCCTGTCGCTGATGGAACAGATGCGCGGCCGCATCTGGCGCAAACTGGTGGACAAGGCCGAGGTGCCCGACCATCAGGCCCGCCACCAGGTGATCTCCACCCGCCTGTTCGCGGGGCGCAGTGTGGTGCATGTGGTCAGCGACAGCGATCCCGGCGACGGGTTCGAACCGGTCGCCGGCAGCCTGGAGGATGTGTATTTCTCCACCCTGCGCGCCAGCCGCGCCGCCGCCTGAACGGGAGCCCCATCCATGTTCGGCAAGATCGCCTGGTTCGAGCTGCGCTACCAGATACGCCAGCCCGTATTCATCGTCACATCGCTGATCTTCGGCCTGCTGACCTTCCTGTCGGTGACCATCGACAATATCCAGATCGGGTCCAGCGACGCGGTCCATATCAACTCGCCCTTCGCGGTGTTGCAGACCATCACCATCCTGTCGCTGTTCGGCATGTTCATCCCGGTGGCCATCCTGGCCAATGTCGTGCTGCGCGATACCGATACGAAGATGGCGGGGATCATGCATTCCCTGCCGGTGGACAAATATCCGTACCTGATCGGCCGCTTCACCGGTGCCTTCATCGCCGTGGCCCTGGCCTTTTCCATGACCGCCATCGGTATGGCGCTGGGCAGCGCCATGTGGTGGCTGGACCCGGAAACGGTGGGGCCGTTCCGGCCGGGTGATTATTTCTTCACCCTGGCGGTGTTCGCCATCCCCAACCTGCTGGCCATGGGCGCCATCTTCTTCGCGGTGGCCACCGCCACGCGCAGCCTGATGGCGACCTATGTCAGCCTGGTGGCCATCCTGATCCTGTATCTGGTGCTGAGCGCCGTGCTGAACGAGCCGGAATACCGCCAGATCCGCGGCCTGCTGGACCCGTTCGGCATCCCGGCCATGGCCAACATCACCCGCTATTGGACGGTGGTGGAGCGCAATACCCAGATGGTGCCGTTCGAGGGCACGCTGCTGTGGAACCGGCTGCTCTGGACCGGCTTCGGCCTGACGCTGACCGCCCTGACCATCTGGCGCTTCAGTTTCGCCGAACGCGCACCGCGCAAGGTGGAAGCCGCCGCCAAATCCGCCCCGCGCACCCCCATCCCCACCGCCCTGCCCCGCGCCGTCACCAGCCACACATTCCGCGACGCGCTGGCGCAGTTCAGCCTGCGCACGGGGTTCGAGGTGAAGGCCGTGGTGAAAAGCCTGGGCTTCATCGTGCTGCTGGCGCTGGGTGCCTTCAACGCGCTGGGTGCCCTGGTCCGCATGCGGGTGATGTACGGCACCGATATCTATCCCGTGACCCGCGCCGTGGTGGAACTGCTGGCCGGCGCCTTCAGCCTGGTACCGCTGATCGTGTCGGTCTACTACGCCGGTGAGCTGGTCTGGCGTGAGCGGCAGGCGAAATTCAACGAGATCATCGACGCCACGCCCACCCCCAACTGGGTGTTCGTGCTGTCGAAATTCACCGCCATGGGCCTGGTCCTGCTCATGCTGACGCTGGTGGCCATGTTCATGGGCATCGGCGTGCAGGTGTTCCGCGGCTTCGCGCTGAAGATCGAGCTCGGGCTGTATTTCCACTATCTGCTGCTGATCACCGGGATGCAGTTCCTGCTGTTCGCCGTGCTGTCCATGTTCTTCCAGGTGCTGGCCGGCAACAAGTATCTGGGCATGCTGGTCATGGTCGGCTGGATGGTGCTGATGATGGTGGCCGGCCGCCTGGGGCTGGAAGACAATCTGCTGCTGTTCAGTGCCGCCCCCTCCGTACCCCTGTCCGACATGAACGGGCTGGGTCATTTCGGGCCGGCGAACCTGTGGTTCATGCTGTACTGGAGCTTCATGGCCATCGTGCTGATGGTCCTGGCCCAGCGCGCCTGGACGCGGGGCACCATGGCCCCCCTGCGCCAGCGGCTGGCCGCCATGGGCCGGGGCTGGACCCATGGGCAACGCGGTCTGGTCGCCGCCTGCCTGATCGGCTTCGCCGCCACCGGCGCCTATATCTTCCACAACACCCACATCCTGAACCAGATCGTCACCAAGGATGAGGGGGAGAAGCTGCGGGTCGATTACGAGAAGACCTATCGCAGCGCCCTGGAAAAGCTGCCGCAGCCCCGCATCACCGATGTGCGCACCGATGTCGACATCTTCCCCGATGAACGGCGGATGGAGGTGCGCGGACATTACATGCTGGAGAACAAGACCGGCAGCGACGTGCCGGTCATCCATGTGCAGTTCATGCCGCCGCAGGCCGATATCGAGATCCTGTCGCTGACCATCCAGAATGGCGGCAGCATCGACCATGACGTCGGGTTCAACCATTACGCCATCACCCCGCCCACACCCATGAAGCCGGGCGACCGGCTGGCGCTGGATTTCACCACCCGCCTGCATCACCAGGGCTTCGCGAATGAGGGCGGGCCCACCGACCTGATCCCCAACGGCACCTTCGTCCACAACCCGACGGTCACGCCCACCATCGGTTTTGTCGAGGACATGATGCTGCAGGGCAAGGCTGACCGCCGCAAATACGATCTGTCGCCCAATGACCGCATGCCGGCGCTGGAGGATGAAAGTCAGTGGCGCAACAATTACCTGCGCGCCGACAGCGACTTCGTGAGTTTCGAAACGACCGTCTCCACCAGCGCCGACCAGATCGCCATGGCGCCGGGCTATCTGGAAAAGGAATGGGTGGAGGGTGACCGGCGCTATTTCCATTACAAGATGGATGCGCCCATCCTGAACTTCTATTCCTGGCTCTCGGCCCGTTACAGCCTGGTCACGGACAAGTGGAACGACGTCGATATCGCCGTCTATTTCCATGAACCCCATGGCTACAACGTGCGGCGCATGATCCAGTCGGTGAAGGACAGCCTGGGTTATTTCACCGCCGCCTTCGGCCCCTATCAGCATCGGCAGATGCGCATCCTGGAATTCCCGGCCTATGCGCGCTTCGCCCAGTCTTTCCCCAACACCGTGCCCTATTCGGAAGGCATCGGCTTCGTCGCCGATGTCCGCAACCCGGACAAGATCGACTATGTCTATTACGTCACCGCGCACGAGGTGGCCCATCAATGGTGGGCGCATCAGGTGATGGGCGCGAACGTCCAGGGCGCCACGCTCTTGTCGGAGACGCTGTCGCAATACAGCGCCATCATGGTGATGGAAAAGACCTACGGCCCCGACAAGATCCGCCGCTTCCTGAAATACGAGCTGGACACCTATCTGCGCGCCCGCGGTGGCGAGGACCGGGAGGAACAGCCCCTGGTCCGCGTCGAGAACCAGCAATATATCCACTACAACAAGGGCTCCGTGGCGCTCTATTTCTTGCGCGACCAGCTGGGCGAGGATGTGGTCAACCGCGCCCTGGCCAAACTGGTGGCCGAAACCAAGTACAAATCCGCCCCCTACCCCCGCTCCATCGATCTGGTCCGCCTGCTGAAGGCGGAGGCAGGTCCGGACAAGGAAGAACTGATCACCGACACCCTGGAAAAGATCACGCTCTACGACCTGAAGGCGACCGACGCGGTGGCCGAGAAGCAGGCGGACGGCAAATACAAGGTGTCGTTCAAGGTCACCGCCGGCAAGGCGCAGGCCGATGGCGAGGGCAAGGAAACCAAGGTCCCCCTGTCCCTGCCCATCGATATCGGCCTGTTCACCGCCAGCCCCGGCGACGACAAATTCGATGCCGGCAAGGTGGTGGTGCTGGAGAAGCGGCTGATCACCGATGACAGCGGGCTGATGGAATTCATCACCGACCGGCTGCCCACGCATGTGGGGATCGATCCGTACAACAAGCTGATCGACCGGAACTCGGATGACAATGTGGTGGAGGTGGAGGTGCGGTGATCGATGCGACGCCGGGGCTTGGTCCCATGGCCCCTTCCCATCGGATCAGGACGCCATCATGGCGGCGGGCGAACCGGACAGATCACCCGAGGAGGCGCAAATCATCACAGGCTGAATCCAGCAGCCGCATGGTCAGCACAGCGAAGGGCGCGCTGCGCACATGTCCATGGAGCTGCAACCGGTCAGCGACAACAGTCAGTTTCCGCCAGACGTCGACGGCACAGACTTTTCGAGAAACTCTGGAGCACGGCAAATTAGTGCAGCCTGGAAGTCACCATAGGGCCAATTCGGTTTAAGTCTGCTTTCGGCTTCCATCAACGATTTCCTCAACAGCCGTTCTGGAGCGCAAACCCGACGTTCTATCGGAACCCCTTAGCAACGCCGCCGCGTACGTGTAGTATCGTAGTTACAATGACATTGCCCCACCGACCTTACCATTGTAGTATTGTACCATCGACATCTGACATGGAGCCCGCCATGGGCCGGATAATGTCCAGTCGCGAGTTCAATCAGAACCCCAGCGAGGCGAAGCGGGCGGCGGAGGATGGGCCACTGATCGTCACCGATCGTGGGGAGCCGGCCTTCGTGCTGCTGCGCTACGACGCCTACCGGCGCCTGACCGGCGAACGCGGACTGTCGCTGCTGGAGGCGCTGCGCCAGGACGAACCGGAAGCGGATTTCGACTTCGCGCCGGCACGGATCGGCGATGTCGCCCGGGCGGTGGAACTGGAATGATGTTCCTGCTCGACACTAATGTCCTGTCGGAACTGCGGCGTCCGGAGCGTGCCGATATCGGCGTTGTCAATTGGGCAGCCGGGGCCGATCCCGCCAGCCTGTTCGTCTCATCCATCTCCATTTTCGAGATCGAATTGGGTGCGGCCCAGGCCCAGCGGCGCGATCCGGCTCAAGGCAAGGTACTGCGGACTTGGATCGACGGGCGCGTGATGCCGACATTCCACGGCCGCATCCTGCCGGTCGATACCGCCGTCGCGCAACGATGCGCCCTTCTCCATGTGCCCGACCGGCAACCGCACGGCGACAGCCTGATCGCTGCCACCGCCCTCGTCCACCGTCTCACCATCGTCACCCGCAATGTTCGCGACTTCGAACCGATGGGTGTTGCGGTGTTCAACCCGTGGCGCACAAGCTGACTTTCCACGCGACTTCTGTTATCGTTGCCTGGTCAAGGCAATCCTCATGTCCAGATGCCCATTCGGAGCAGACCAACCGTCCGCTCTGAAACATGGGCGCGTTTTATGTTGCACAGCGTTTCACATCCCCACTCATTCGGAGTTGTAGGGGCCTCACCTCTGAAACAACCCCTCATTCACTGTCGCACAGTGTTTCACATCTCCCCTCCATTCGGAGTTGGGATCAACCCGCCTCCGAAACACCCCTGCCTCCACCGTCGCACAGCGTTTCACAACGCCCGTGCACACCATCGCCTGCGCAACCCCAACCACCTGACCAAAAGCATATAACCGCGCCTCCACTCCCCCCTGTTCAAACCTTACCGATCTGTTAATCTCGATCTCGCGTATGCGAAATGAAGCCGTTGTCGGCATCGCCCTCGACAGCGGATCGCACGGGCCACGAAGGGCGCAGGGGGCTCTGTTGAGCGGGTCTGGAAAAGGTGTTGACGACCTGTTGTCGTCCTATGATGCCAACGGCTTTTATGACGAGCTGTTCGGCCTCGCCAGCAAACCGGCATCGCATACCGAGGCCGTCAAGGACCGGCTTCGACAACTCGACTATGACGATCTGAGACGGCGCGCGGCTGACGCGGAGCGTGAGCTTTACAATCTGGGCATCACCTTCCTGGTCTATAGCGATGCCAAGGCCGTGGACCGCATCCTGCCCTTCGATGTGATCCCCCGCATCATCGCCGCCAAGGAATGGGCGCACCTGGAAAAGGGCACGCAGCAGCGCATCCAGGCGCTGAACATGTTCCTGCACGACATCTATCACGACCAGAAGATCCTGAAGGACGGGATCATCCCGGCCGAGCTGGTGCTGGGCAATTCCAACTACCGGCCGCAGATGCAGGGCATCACCCTGCCCTTCAAGACCTATATCCACATCGCCGGCATCGATCTGGTCCGTGACCATGAGGGCACGTTCCGGGTGCTGGAGGATAATGGCCGGGTGCCGTCCGGCGTCTCCTATGTGGTGGAGAACCGCCACATGATGCAGCGCGCCTTCCCCGACCTGATGGGCGATATCGGCATCCGCAGCGTGGAGAATTACGGCGCCAAGCTGCTGGAGGCGATGTGCGAGATCGCCCCGCCGCGCCCCAACGAGGATGACACGCGCGACCCGCAGGTCGTGCTGCTGTCGCCCGGCGCCTATAACTCCGCCTATTTCGAGCATATCTTCCTGGCGCGCGAGATGGGCGTGCCGCTGGTGGAAGGCCGCGATCTGGTCGTGCTGGACGACAAGGTGTATATGAAGACCACGGGCGGCCTGCGCCGTGTCGACAGCATCTATCGCCGCATCGGCGACGATTTCCTGGACCCGCTGGCCTTCAATCCCGACAGCATGCTGGGCGTGCCCGGTATCTTCGAGGCGTACCGCAAGGGCAATGTCGCCCTGGCCAATGCCATCGGCACCGGTGTTGCGGATGACAAGGCCGTCTATGCCTATGTCCCGCGCATGATCAAATATTATCTGGGCGAGGAAGCGCTGCTGCCCAATGTCGAAACCCATATCTGCCGGGAGCCCGACGCGCTGAAATACACGCTCGACAATCTGGACAAGCTGGTGGTGAAGCCGGTGGGCGAGGCCGGCGGTTACGGCATCACCATCGGCCCGCGCGCCAGCAAGGCGGAGCTGGAGGATTGCCGGGCCAAGCTGCTGGAGGACCCGGCCAACTATATCAGCCAGCCGATGGTGCCGCTGTCGGTCTGCCCCACCCTGACGGATGAGGGGATCGGGCCGCGCCATGTGGATCTGCGGCCGTTCGCCATCACCGCCAAAAGCACCTGGGTGCTGCCGGGCGGGCTGACGCGCGTGGCGCTGAAGAAGGGTACGCTGATCGTGAATTCCAGCCAGGGCGGCGGGTCGAAGGATACCTGGGTGCTGACCGAGGGGCCGGTGGAGGAACCACCGCCCCTCGATGCCAGCATCGATCCCTTCCAGTCCCAGACCCAGTCCCAGTCGCAAAGCCAGTAAGGGGAGAACCGGACATGGCAGCCCTTCTCGCCCGCTACGCCGAATGCATCTTCTGGATGGCCCGCTATATGGAGCGGGCGGAGAATCTCTCCCGTATTCTGGACGTGCATGAAACCTTCGCCCGCGACAGCTATGGCTCCACCAACTGGCTGCCCATTCTGCGCCTGAACGCCGACGAAAAGCGCTTCTTCGAGCTGTATCCCACGGCCACCGCGAAGAATGTGCTGAACTTCTATGTGCTGGAACAGCAGAACCCCACCTCCATCATCGCCGCCATCGCGGCGGCGCGGGAGAATGCGCGCCAGCTGCGCCCCCTGATCTCCACCGAGATGTGGGCGCATCTGAACATGTTCTACAACCGCCTGCTGGCGCTGGAACCGGCCGATCTGGCCGCCCACAATATCCAGCGGCTGTGCGCCTCCATCAAGGAGGCGTGCCAAACCCATACCGGCATCACGGAGGGCACGTTCTTCCGCGACCAGGGCTGGTATTTCTATAATCTGGGCCGCAACCTGGAACGCGCCGACCAGACGACGCGCCTGCTGGACATCAAGTACCACACGCTGCTGCCCAGCCCGCGCGATGTGGGCACGCCCATCGATATCAGCCAGTGGAACAGCCTGCTGCGGTCGGCCGCCGGCTACCACGCCTTCCGCCGCGTCTATCCGCGTGGCATGACGCCGGCCGGGGTGGCGGGGTTCCTGCTGTTCAACGACAATTTCCCCCGCTCCGTGCTGGTCTGCATGCGGGAGGTGGACAATCTGCTGAACCGGCTGAACAGCAAGTACCGGCTGCGTCGCGGCACCCTGCCGCTGGCCCGGTCGGACGAGCTTCTGGGCAACCTGGCCAACCAGAGCATCAATGCCGTCATCTCCATCGGGCTGCATGAATATCTGGATGGTTTGCAGATCAATTTCTCCAGCCTGTCGAATGATATCGCTCAGGCCTTTTTCCTGATCGACCAACCGGGTACGCTGTCAGCCTGATCACCTCCCGCGCCAGGGCATCATGAGTGTCATCCCGCCCCTGCACCGGCCATTGCAGCAGTTCTTCCGCTCCGGACCCATGCCCTGCCCCTATCTGCTGGGCAGGGTGGAGCGGAAGCTGTTCACGCGACTGGTCGGCCCGCAATCGGCGGAGGTGAACTCCGCCCTGTCGCGGGCGGGGTTCCGGCGCAGCCATGACATCGTCTACCGGCCCGTCTGCCCGGGCTGCAATGCCTGCGTGCCGGTGCGGGTGCCGGTGGCGAGTTTCGCGCCGGGCCGCACCAACCGCCGCATCCTGCGCGACAATACCGATCTGGTGCTGGATGTCGTGCCGGCGGGGGCGACGATGGAGCAGTTCCAGCTGTTCGCGCTGTACCAGGACGCCCGCCATAGCGACAGCGACATGAACCGCATGACGCCCGGCGACTTCGCCTCCATGGTGGATGAGGGCCGGGTCAACACCTTCATGGCGGAGACCCGCGATGGCACCGGCAGCCTGCGCGGGGCCATGCTGGTCGACCGGCTGGAGGATGGCTATTCCGCCGTCTACAGTTTCTACGATCCCGACCATCCAAGGCGCAGCCTGGGCACCCACCTGATCCTGGCCATGATCGAACGCTGCCGCCAGGAGGGCCTGCCCTATCTCTATCTGGGCTATTGGATCGAGGGCAGCCGCAAGATGGAATACAAGGCCAACTTCCAGCCGCTGGAGGCGCTGGGTCGCGACGGCTGGGCGCCCCTGGCTATTCCTGCACGGTGAACAGCGCCCGTCAGGCGGCATCCAGGTCGAAATGGAAGGTCTTGGCGATGATCCGCCATTGCCCATCCAGCTTCACCAGACTGAGGAAATCCGTGAAGCGTTTCGGCCCGATCGCGCAACGTGCCTGGACCAGGGCCGTCACCGGACCGGCGAAGGTGATGGCGACAATCTCGTCCCGCCGCACCTCCCCCTGGCTGGCGGGGGATGCCCGCGCCGCAACCATGGGCAGATAGGCATCCATGGTCAGATGGGTCAGCCGCCCTTCCGTTGCGCAGGCATAGACGGCCAGCGGATGGAATATCCGGCCGAGATGGGCCGCATCGCTGTGATACAGCCCGTCGAAATAATCGGCCATCAGGGCGGTGACCCCGGCAAAGTCGGAACCGGCCGGGGTCATGGACATCAGACCACCCCCTCGGCCTTCAGCGTCGCCTGCACGGCGGGGCGAGCCGCCACACGGGCCCGCAACGCCGACAGCTTGGGCCAAGCGGCAAGGTCCAGCCCGACATGCCCAGCCCAGCCCAGCACTGTGAACAGATAGCCGTCGGCCACGGAGAAATCGGCCCCCAGCAGGAAGTCCCGACCGTCGGCCAGGAAGCTCTCGGTCAGGTCCAGCCGACGCTTCAGATGGGCCAGCGCCCGTTCCTTGCCCGCCGCATCGGTGGCAGGGTTGAACAGGGGCGAGTAACTCTTGTGCAATTCGGTGGCGATGAAGTTCAGCGCCTCCTGCAACCGCGCGCGGCCCAGGGTACCGGCCGGCGGGGCCAGCCCGGCCTCGGGCTTCTGGTCGGCAACGTACTGCATGATGGCCACGCCCTCGGTCAGCACCTCGCCACCATCCAGCACCAGGGCGGGGATATAGCCCTTGGGATTGATGGCATAATAATCGGCGCCACCGGCGGTGCGGTGCGTGGGCAGGTCCACCGCCTCGATCTCCGGCGCGAACCCGGCCTCGCGCAGCGCGATATGGGAGGCGAGCGAGCAGGCGCCGGCCTTGTAATACAGCTTCATCTGGCATTTCCCGTGGTTTGTCGGCAAACCCGTCCCCGAGGGGCGGGCGACGCGGCGCAGAATGGAAGCCCCGGTTGCGATTGTATAGCTGGTTACTTCTGGTAACCTGCATTTTCCAGTATCACCCCGGTAACCGGAAAATCACCTGTCATGGCCTTGAAAATCCGTAAGAACCCCATCGCCATTCCCCCGCCCTACTGTCCGGTGTCGGAATTCATGAACCTGTTGAGCGGGGCCTGGACCACGCATGTGCTCTGGCATCTGCAGGCCACGCCACGGCGGTTCGGGGAATTGCGGGTGGACATTCCCCAGATCTCCGCCAAGACCCTGACGGTACGGTTGCGGATGCTGGAGGAACATGGGTTGGTCAGCCGGACGGTGATGCCCACATCTCCCCCGTCCGCGGAATATGCCCTGACGGAGCCTGGGCGCGAACTGCTTCCCGTGCTGAATGCCATCGCCCAGGTCGGCATGAAACTGAAGCTGAACCGGCAGGGCGATCATGTCTGCCCGCAGACTGGCGTACCCGATATCGGTAGGGCGGTGTAGAAAACCCGAACAGTTTCCCCGGTACATCATCGCGCAGAACCTGCTATGATTTGTCGCAGTGGGTTCGACCGATCGCCCTTTGCGGCCTTCACATTTTCGACCGCCGCCATTGATTGAGCCGGGCCGGAAGGCCGAACCGTCCAGCGCCGGCCATCCGACCGGATGGCGGAGGCCGGCCTTTTGGGAGGTCGAAACGATGGCTTATCGCATGGCCGCCGAACAGGCGGCGATGAACCGGGACCGTTCCATCGCCATGCCGGCAATCCGGCGCATCGGCGTGCATGACCTGATGGAGGTGCTGTCCATGGGCGTGCGCGATTTCATGGCCGCACCCACACAGTTGCTGTTCCTGGGGCTGATCTATCCGATCGTGGGTGGCATCGCCGCGGCGGCGGCGGCGCAGAACGATGTGATCCCCCTGCTCTATCCCGCCCTGGCCGGGCTTTCCATCATGGGGCCCATCGCGGCGCTGGGCATGTACGAGTTGTCGCGGCAGCGGGAGATGGGGGTGGAGGTCACCTGGCGCAACGCGCTGGACATCCGCAATTCCGGATCGCTGTGGGCCATCGCCTGGCTGGGGGCGTTGCTGCTGGGCGTGTTCATCACCTGGCTGGCGGTGGCGGAGAGCATTTTCACCGCCACCCTGGCCAGCCAGCCGCATAATGGCATGGTGCAGTTCATCTCCAGCCTGATCGGAACGCGCGAAGGCTGGATGATGTTCATCATCGGCAATGGTGTGGGGTTCCTGTTCGCCATGCTGGTGCTGACCCTGACCGTCGTGTCTTTCCCCATGCTGCTGGACCGGCGGGTGGGCGTGGTGGATGCCGTCGTCACATCGGCCCGCGCCGTCCGGCACAACCCGGTGATCATGGCTCTATGGGGCGTGATCGTGGCGGGGCTGCTGCTGTTGGGCAGCCTGCCGCTGTTCGTGGGGCTGGCGGTGGTCATGCCCATCCTGGGCCATGCCACCTGGCACCTGTACCGAAGAGTGGTGGTTTGAAAGGACCGGGTCGATTGAGCCGGCAATGAAAGCGTGCAAGCATATATGCCCTATAGCCTAATCAAGATGGGGGGATATCTTGTACGCTTTCACCCGGCCCCTGGCGGGCCTTTCCGTCGCCATGCTGCTGGCCGCCCCCGGGGCGCTGGCCGAGGGCAAGCAGAACTTCACGCTGAAGAACAAGACCGGGTACACGATCTCGGAAGTCTATGTATCGCCGTCCAAGGCATCGAGCTGGGAAGAGGATGTGCTGGGCCGCGACCAGTTGGGCGATGGGGAATCCGTCGACATCACCTTTGCCCGGTCGGAAAAATCCTGCAAATGGGACCTGAAGGTCGTCTATGACGACGAGGAAACCGCCGAATGGGAAGGGTTCAACCTGTGCGAGGTCTCCACCATCCGCATCTTCTATGATCGCAAGAAGGACAGCACCTGGGCGGAGTATGAGTGAACCCGGTTAAGAAGAAAGGCCACCGCGTGGCAATGTGGTGGCCTTTTTGGTTAGGCGGGAACTCGCTCCCGGTCCCGATTGTTGTTGGGGAAGTTCTGCATGCCCGAGACGGCATGCCCTTTCTCAATCAACAATAGGGGACGATCATGCGTAAGTTCAATTCCGTCCTGTGGGGCAGCCTGCTAGCCTTGCTCGTCGTGGTTCCCGCCTCCATGGCCGATACCAAGAAGGCCGTAGTCACCGAGGACAAGATGGACGGCAAGCAGGACTTCACCCTGCGCAACAAGACCGGCTACACCATTTCCGAGGTCTATGTGTCGCCCGCCAAATCCTCCAGCTGGGAAGAGGATGTGCTGGGCCGCAGCGAGTTGGATGACGACGACACGGTCGATATCAGCTTCCACCGCTCCGCCAAGTCCTGCAATTGGGACCTGAAGGTCGTCTATGATGATGGCGAGGACGCCACCTGGGAGGGCTTCAACCTCTGCGAGGTCGGCACCATCAGCCTCTATTACGATCGCAAGAAGGACCGGACCTGGGCGCAGTACCAGTAATACCGGGACCTGAGGCGTATGAAAGGGCCGCCGGCCTCCCCCGGCGGCCCTTGCCGTTCAAAACGCCCCCAAGGCCCCCGTCACGTGCCCGCCCCGGATACGGCGGCGGGCCGCTTCGTCAACTGGTCGGCGGTGGGTAGGGGTGCTGCCAGCACCGCCTGGCAATTCAGCACGCCGGCACCAAAGCCTTTGGGGCTACCGGGCTTGAATGGCACCGCCGTCCGGGTCAGGACATGACGGAACGCCTCTACCCGGCGCCATCCCGTCAGGCCGGCCGCATCCAATGCCGCACCGTGCTTCGCCAGCCATAGGGCGGCCGTGCCGGCCACGGCCGGCGTGGCGAAGGAGGTGCCGTCGCCGACGCCGTAATTCGCAACGCTGGCGGCCCCGACACCCGTCCAGTTGGCACGCGCCACCTTGTCCGCCGGCGCGGAGATATCGGCTTCCTCACCGAAGCTGGAGCCCGACCAGGGCACATGGATATCGGGCGCATCATCTTCGGGGACCAGCGAGCCGGCAACCGCGATCACCCGCTTGAACCGGGCCGGCCAGACCACGCTGTCGATCACGTTGCCCGCCGCCGAACAGAATATGATGCCGGCCTCGTACAATTCATCGACAGCCGCCGCGACCAGCGGTTCCGGCTTGAACGGATCGCCCATGGACAGGGTGACGACCTGGCAACCCGCCTGCAGCGCATGGAGCAGGGCTTCCGCCAGCCTGGTATTGTTGCCCAGGAAGTCGATGATCGTGTTGTTGGACAGGCGATAGGGCACCACCTTCGCCCAGGGGGCGACACCCATCAGGTTCTCGGCATCGGACGCCGCCAGCACGGATATCGTCCGTCCGCCATGGCCAGGCATGCCAGGATAGGTGTAGCTGGCGGGCCAGGGGTCCAACGGCTGGGTCGCTGTCTCCTTGTAATTGACCCCTTCATGGACGGCCGGGGGATTGTTGCGCAGACAGGGATGACCGTTCACGCCCGTGTCGATATGACCGATCCGGATGGACGCAACGGCGGTGCCATCGGCGAACATGGCATGTGCCTGCGGCACCCGCGTCGCCCGCAGTGCCCGGGAATACCCATTGACGATCTCGCCCGGCGGCAAGTTGACTTGCGGTCGCTCGCTGGCCTTGGCGACATATTCAAGCGCGACCTCTTCGGTGATCGCGACCATGACGATCGATGGCGCCTTCTGCGCCAGCTCCGTGCGCAGTTCCGGGAAGAGTATCCTTCCCTGGATGCTCTGCCAGACCAGTGATGGCAGCAACAGCAGCTCATCACCGTCCGGTGCGGTGCCCACGGGCACCAAAAGTTCGTCATGGTAGACCGGATAATAATCCAGGAGCACGCCGGCCAGCTTTCGCCTGAGCCCCGGAATATGGGGGACGCTGAAGAGCAGATAGGTCTTCGCCATGGCCGCCTCCTCGATCCATCCGATGGATTATGACTTATACAATATATTGGTTGGATTTCATGTGAAATTTATATCCTTTCGCACTTATACTAGCGGCTGAAAATATTGACCGATGGTCAAGATTTTCAGCACCTCAGGCGCCGGCGCCAACATCCGTTGGCTTGACTCACGCCGCACGAGCGGCGCGGCGGCAGTCCCCGCCGTACCGACGGTCATAATTATGACCGTCGGTATCAGGGCGCATCCGGTTGATATGGCCGCACCAATAAAAAAGGCTGCCGGGTCGCACCGGCAGCCTTTCAGTTCAATTTGCCATTCCCCCAAAGGGTGGTCACCGGTCATTGGAAACGACCGGTGACCGCCGCCTGTACCTCAGAACTGATCGACCGACAGGTCCATCATCGACTTGGCGCCGGACATCAGGCTCTTGAAGCGGTAATCGACCTCCGGCAGCATCTTCTCCACGAAGAAGCGGGCGGTCTTGATCTTGGCGTCGTAGAAGGCTTCCTTGCCGTCGGTGCCTTCGGCCAGCTTCTCCTGGGACACCTTCACCATCTTCAGCCACATCCAGCCCAGCGCCACCAGGCCGAAGATGCGCAGATAGTCCGATGAGGCCGCACCGGCCTCGTCCGGACGCGCCATGCCCTTCTGGGCGACGACGGCCGTGGCCTGCTGAAGCTTGCCGAAGGCCTTGGCGACGGGGATGACGAATTCCAGCAGGGCCGGGTTCTCCTGGTTCTGCTCCAGTTCGGCCTGCATCGGGTGGAAGAAGCGGCGCAGCAGGCGGCCCAGATTCTGCGGCAGCTTGCGACCCACCAGATCCAGTGCCTGGACGCCGTTGGCACCCTCATAGATCATGGCGATGCGGGCATCGCGCACGAACTGTTCCATGCCCCATTCACGGATATAGCCGTGGCCGCCATACATCTGCTGGCTGTTGGTGGCGACCTCGTAGCCCATGTCGGTGAAATAGGCCTTCACGACCGGCGTCAGCAAGGCCACGAAATCGTCAGCCTCCTGACGGACCACCGGGTCCGGGTGCTTTTCCACCAGATCGATCATCATGCCGACCCAATAGCCCAGCGCGCGACCGCCCTCGGTGAAGGCCTTGGCCTGCATCAGGTTCTTGCGCACGTCGGGATGGACGATGATGGGATCGGCGGCCTTCTCCGGCTCCTTGGCGCCCGAGAGCGAGCGGCCCTGCAGACGGTCCTTGGCATAGGCGACGGCGTTCTGATAGGCGACGGCGCCGACGCCCAGGCCCTGCATGCCCACGCCCAGACGGGCACTGTTCATCATGGTGAACATGGCGCGCATGCCCTTGTGCGGCTCGCCCACCAGCCAGCCCTTGGCATCGTCGAAATTCATGACGCAGGTGGCGTTGGCCATGATGCCCATCTTGTGCTCGATGGACCCGCACATGACGCCGTTGCGCACGCCCGGCTCGTTATCCTCGGTCGGCAGGAACTTCGGCACCAGGAACAGGGAGATGCCCTTGATCCCCGGCGGCGCGTCGGGCAGCTTGGCCAGCACCAGATGGATGATGTTGTTGGTCAGGTCATGCTCGCCGGCGGAGATGAAGATCTTCGTGCCGGTGATGTTATAGCTGCCATCCTCATTGGGGACGGCCTTGGTCTTCATCAGGCCCAGGTCGGTGCCGCAATGCGGCTCCGTCAGGCACATGGTGCCGGACCATTCCGACGACACCATCTTGGGCAGGTACTTGGCCTTCAGCTCATCGCTGGCATGGGCGCGGATGGCGTTCATGGCGCCATGGGTCAGGCCCGGATACATGGCGAACGCCATGTTGGAGGAACACATCAGTTCCTCCAGCACGAAACCGACCGTGTGCGGCAGGCCCTGCCCACCATACTCCGGATCGAAGGCCAGACCCTGCCAGCCGCCTTCCTTGTAGGTGTTGTAGGCTTCCTTGAAGCCCTTGGGCGTGCGCACCACGCCATTCTCGTAATGGCAGCCTTCCTCATGACCCGAGCGGTTCAGCGGCTGCAGCACGTTCTCGCAGAGCTTGGCGGCTTCTTCGAGAACCGAGGCGATCAGGTCGGGGGTGGCATCCTCGAAACCCGGCAGCTTGGTCAGCTGTTCGGCATTCAGGACGTCGTTGAGCACGAAGGAGATGTCTTCGAGCGGGGCCTTGTAGACGGGCATGGGAATTCTCCGTGTAGACCGCTACCGCGGCAGACCGTCATCCCCCATCATGTCCGGCACCGGAAACGGATTCAGACAAGACGGCAGATGGGGCACCTCGGGGGCGTCGATAGGGTGGACGGAAGGGATGTGAAACGTCGTGCAACATACTTACGGGGTTTGTTGCACGGGATAGGTTTCATTAACCGTCACCCCGGCGAAGGCCGGGGTGACGGTTGAAAAATGGGGCCGTGGTTCACTATCACGGCCCCCCAAACCTCAGTTCCGCAGCGGCTTGCCGGTTTCCAGCATATGCTCGATGCGGTTGATGGTGCCGCTGGTCTTGGTCAGGGCCAGGAACCCTTCCCGCTCCAGCGTCAGCAGATCATCCTCGGTCAGGACCTGGGTGATGTCGGTGTTGCCACCGGACAGCACGAAGGCCACGGCGTTGGAGACGACCACGTCATGCTTGGTGGCCTTGCCCTGGCCGGCGAAGCCCTCGACCGCCATGGAGAAGGCGGTGGCAGCGGCCGGACCCGGCAGGCGGATTTCCGGCTCCTGCGGCGGGGTATAGGTCGCCGCCAGTTCCAGGGCCTTGGCCTTGGCGTCGGCCAGCAGACGGTCCTTGTTGAAGGTGATGCCGTCGGTCGGACGCAGGATCAGCATGTCGCGTGCCTCGAACGCCGACTTGGCGACCTTGGCGGTGCTGATGGCCTCGAAAGCCGCCGACAGGGCCGGCATGGGGCCGCCCGGACGACGCTTGTTGGCCAGATGGCGGATCACCATCTCCTTCGACCCGCCCCAGCCGGGCAGGACACCGACACCGACCTCGACCAGACCGGAATAGGTCTCGGCATGGGCCTGGACGGCGGAGCTGTGCAGCAGCATCTCGCACCCGCCACCCAGCGCCATGCCGGACGGGGCCGACACGGTGGGGAACGGCGCGTACTTGAGCGCCTTGTAGGTCTGCTGACCATCGGCGATCGAGGCTTCGATCTGCGGCCACAGGCCGATATTGATGGCGAACAGCGCCAGGCCCAGATTGGCGCCGACGGAGAAGTTCGACGCCTCGTTATGCACGACCAGCGCCTTGTAGGGGCCGGACTTGCCGTCGCCGATGATGCCGATGGCCTTGCGGATCAGCGCCATGATGTCGGCGTCCAGCGCGTTCATCTTGGAGGTGAATTCCAGGCACAGTACGCCGTCGCCGATATCCCACAGGCTGGCCGAACCATTCTTGGCCACCGGCTTGGACCCGCGCTTGATGTCGGTCAGCAACAGCACACCCTCGGCGCGCTTCACCTCGGCATACTCGCCATCGGTGCCCAGGAACAGCAGCTTGGACCCATCCACCTTGTAGAAGGGACGGCCGGCGGCCACCTTCACCATATGGGGAACGGCCTTGCCCTCGGCAGCCAGCTTCTCGGCGAACCAGCCGGTGCCCAGTTGGTCGATCAGCTCGAACGGGCCGGACTTCCAGTTGTAACCCAGGCGCATGGCCTCATCGACGGCCGTGATCTGTTCCGCAATCTGCGGCACCAGGTCGGCGGCGTAGGACAAGGCCTGCGACAGGACGCGCCAGGCATAGGCGCCGCCCTTGTCGCCCGTCTCCACCAGGGCCTTCAGGCCCTTGGCATTGGCCGACGCCAGGCTGGCCTTCTCCGACGCGCGATAGCTGCCGGTGGACAGGTCCAGGGCTTCCTTGACGCGGCGGCCGTCGGGCAGCTTGGCCTGACGGTAGAAGCCGCCCTTGCCCTTGCGGCCGGTATAGCCGTCGGCGATCATCTTGTTGATCACCGGGCTTTCGCGGTGGATGCGACGGTAATCGTCGTCCGCCGGCAGGGTGGACAAGAGCGACTTGGAGATCAGCGGCATCAGGTCCAGGCCGACCAGATCGATCAGGCCGAAGGTGCCGGTCTTGGGGATGCCCATGGGACGGCTGGTGATGGCGTCCGCCTCTTCCACCGTCAGGCCGCCATCGATGGCCTCGTTCACGGCGACGGCCATGAAATAGGTGCCGATGCGGTTGGCGATGAAGCCGGGCGTGTCCTTACACTGCACCACACCCTTGCCCAGCACCTTGTCGCAGAAGGCGCTGACGGTATCAAAGGCATCTTGACGGGTCTTGGGGCCCTTCACCACTTCCAGCAGGCGCATGTAGCGCGGCGGATTGAAGAAGTGGGTGATGCAGAAATCGGCCGCGAACCGTTCCGTCTGACCTTCCAGCAGGATGGACAGCGGAATGGTGGAGGTGTTGGAGGAGACGATGGAACCGTCCTTCCGCACCTTGTCCAGCTTCTGATACAGGTCGTGCTTGACCTTGGGGTTCTCCAGCACCGCTTCGACGATCCAGTCGACATCGGCCAGCTTCTCCAGGTCATCCTCGATATTGCCGGGGGTGACGAGAGAGGCGGCCTTCTTGTGCATGAAGGGGGCCGGGTCGGTCTTCAGCATCTTGTCGATGGCAGTCTTGGCGACGACCGAACGGTCCCCGCCACTGTCCTTCACCGCCTGCGGGACGATGTCCAGCAGGTAGACTTGAATGCCCGCGTTGGCGATATGGGCGGCGATGCCGCTACCCATCACGCCGGAGCCGATCACGGCGGCTTTCTTGATGGTCATGGATGAATACTCCCGCTCAAGATCGCCGGATCAGACCGCTTCCAGGATGGTGGCGATGCCCTGACCGCCGCCGATGCACTGGGTGGCCAGCGCCAGGGCCTTGCCCTCACGCTGCAGCAGCGAGGCCGCCTTGCCGGTGATGCGGGCACCGGTGGCGCCCAGCGGGTGGCCCAGCGCCAAAGCACCGCCATCCAGGTTCACCTTGGCCGGATCGAAGCCCAGCTCCTTGGCGACCGTCATGGACTGCACGGCGAATGCCTCGTTGCTTTCCACGATGTCGATGTCGGCGATGGTCAGGCCGGCGCGGGCCAGGGCCTTGCGCGAGGACGGGACCGGGCCATAACCCATGATGGTAGCGTCGCAGCCCGAAACAGCGATGGAGCGGATCTTGGCCAGGATCTTCAGGCCATGGGCCTTGGCGAAGTCTTCGGAGCAGACCAGCGTGGCCGACGCACCGTCGGTCAGCGGCGAAGAGGTGCCGGCGGTGACGGTGCCGTTCTCGGCATCGAAAGCCAGCTTCAGGGTCGCCAGACCCTCAGCCGTGGTGCCGGCGCGGATGCCGCCATCCTGGCTGACCACCTTGCCGCCGGGGACGGTGATCGGAACGATCTCCGCCTCGAACTTGCCTTCGGCCTGGGCCTTGGCGGCCTTGGCGTGGGACTCGACGGCGTAGGCTTCCTGCTGGGCGCGGGTGAAGCCGAACTTCTTGGCCAGATTCTCCGCCGTGATGCCCATGGCCATGTAGGCGCCGGGGTTGGCGGCATGCAATGCTGCGTTGGGCAGCGGGTTGTAACCGCCCATCGGCACGCGGGTCATGCTTTCCACGCCGGCGGCGATGAAGCAGTCACCGGCACCCAGCGCGATAGCGCCGGCGGCCTGATGGATCGACTGCATGGAGGAGCCGCAGAAGCGGTTGACGGTGGCGCCGGCGACGGACTGCGGCAATCCTGCGATCATCGCCACCAGCTTGGCGACGTTGAAGCCCTGCTCCCCTTCCGGGAAGGCGCAGCCCAGGATCAGGTCTTCCACGGCAGCACCGTCAACGCCGGTGCGGGCCAGCAGTTCCTTGACCACGGCGGCGGCCAGATCGTCCGGACGCACCTTCGTCAGTTCGCCCTTGTTGGCAATGTGGAAAGGGGACCGGGCGTAACCGGCAATGACGACGTTCTTCATGACTTCTGCGCTCCTCGCCTGGGTGGTGGCTGCGGCCCGCCTCTGTCGGGCGGTGCCGTTGGATTTGGGGGGTATTATAACTCAATTCAAACGGGCGTATGAAATCATTCCGCCCGGGGAAAGGCAATTATTCGGTCGGGGTCGGCACCCCTTTGGACACGAGATGGGAAACGATCATCCCGTCGATCTCGTGCAGTTCCTTCAGCGTCTGCTGCACATCGCGCAACTGCTGTTCCAGATGACGAATGCGGGCGCGGGCACCACGCAGCAGATAGGTCATCTGCTCCACCTGCGCCTCGTCCGTATCGTACAGGTCCAGGAAATCCTTTATTTCCCCGATGGAGAAACCCAGCCGCTTGCCCCGGCAGATCAGCTTCAGCCGGGCACGGTCACGGGTCGTATAGATGCGGGCCTGACCCACGCGGGCCGGGGAAATCAACCCCTCATCCTCATAAAACCGCAACGACCGCAGGGTCAGGCCAAATTCGTCGGCCAGCTGACCGATGGTGAAGGTCTGCGTCGGCGAAGCGTTGTGCTTGGCCTGTTCGATGGTGCTCAGCATGGATAACGGCCCTTGTCACGGACAGGTGGCTTACGTTTACGTAAGAGTTAAGGCAACCTTACGCGCACGTCAAGCGGTTTTTGCATGGCCGCCATCCGGAAGCGCCCCGCACCCATTCTGGGGGTGGACAAGCGGCGACGCCAGCCGCAACTCTCTGCCGGCCGTGAAATTTTATTGAAGAACCGGGTGCTGGAACATGTCGAGTGTGAGTGAACTGGGTCATTACGTGCTGATCGTCCGCTGCCCGGACCGCAAGGGCATCGTGGCTTCGGTGTCAACCTACCTGGCGCAGCATGACGCCTCGATCACGGAATCGAACCATTTCAACGATGCCATCAACAACCTGTTCTTCATGCGCACCGTGTTCCGCGCCGATGGCGGGAATTTCCCCGATCTGGCCACGCTGAAGGAAGGGTTCGCCCCCATCGCGCGTCAGTACGACATGCATTGGGAACTGCATGACATGTCGGTGAAGCCCAAGGTGGTGATCGCCGTGTCGAAGTTCGGCCATTGCCTGTACGACCTGCTGCACCGCCAGCGCTCCGGCAGCCTGCGCATGGACATCCCGGCCGTGGTGTCCAACCATGATGACATGCGCAGCTTCGTGGAATGGTCGGGCATTCCCTATCACCATCTGCCCGTGGCCAAGGACAACAAAGCGGCGCAGGAAGCGCAGTTCACCAGGATCATCCAGGACAGCGGTGCCAATCTGGTGGTGCTGGCCCGGTATATGCAGATCCTGTCACCGGATTTCTGCAACGTGCTGTCGGGCCGCTGCATCAACATCCATCACAGCTTCCTGCCCAGCTTCAAGGGCGCCAAGCCCTATCACCAGGCCCATGACCGCGGCGTGAAGATCATCGGCGCCACAGCGCATTTCGTCACCAACGTCCTGGATGAAGGCCCGATCATCGAACAGGACATCCAGCGCGTGGACCATAGCCACACGCCGGAAGACCTGGTCGATATGGGCCGCGACGTGGAATGCGCCGTGCTGGCGCGGGCCGTCAGGTGGCAACTGGAACACCGCATCATCATGGATGGGGCGCGGACGGTGATTTTCCGGTGAGGGTGTGAGGAGGCCAGACGGCCCCCTTGTCGTTTCTGCGGGGGTGGGCGGTGGACATTTTCGCCCCCACATGGGAGAAATAATACCCACAGGATCGGTGGAGCAAGGCCATGCCGGATATAAGGGAAGTCAGTGTCGCCCTGACCGGTGAGCAGATCGCGGCGATGAGCGACGCGGTCAAGGCCGGTGAGTATGCGACCACCGATGAGATCATCCAGGAGGCGATGGACCTGTGGCAGTCCCATCGTGAGTTGCTGCGGGCGGATGCCGGGCACCTCGGGCGCGCCTGGGATGCCGGGAAGGCCAGCGGGCCGGCCACGCCGCTTGATTTCGACCAACTGCGTCAGGAAGCACGCCAGCGTCTGAAAGATGCGCGCACCGCCGGCACCCATGCCGGTTGAGGTGCTTTGGCACCCGCAGGCAAAGACCGATCTGCTGGATATCTATGTTGCGATTGGGCTTGAGAACCCGCCGGCCGCCGAGCGGATGTATGACGCGCTTGAAGCGCGCGCCCAGCAGTTGGCGATGCACCCAAGGCTTGGATCACGCCGCCCGGATATAAGGGCCGGTATGCGGGTATTGGTCGAAGGGCCCTATCTCATTCTTTACGAAACTCTTCCCGATACGGATGAAGGCCCGGTGAGCCAAATCGCCATTGTCCGCGTGATTGACGGGCGGCGGGATTTAGCCCGGATATTCTGACGCCGCGTCAGGGAAGCGGTTGACCACTCCCCTTGCCGTTCATTCCATATCTTCTTCGCTCTCCCCTTCTCCACCAGGACGGTATTCCAGGATATCGCCGGGCTGGCAGTCCAGCACGGCGCATATCCGGTTCAGGGTAGCGAAGCGGATGCCCTTGACCTTGCCGGTCTTCAGCAGGGAGAGGTTGGTCAGCGAGATGCCCACCTCGTCCGCCAGCTTGGTCACCGACATCTTGCGGCGCGCCAGCATCACATCGACATTGATGATGATGGCCATCAGATGATCCCCTCGCTCTCCTCACGCAGGGAGCGGCCGATACGGAAAGCTTCAGCCAAAGCTAGCAAGATAAGCCCAACGAAGCTGAACCAAAAATCCATCTCCAAGGCGATCCGCGGGTCAGTATTTTCCGAAAACCATAGAAGTGGCGTTGATACCAGCAATGCCCGACCATCGGCCAGCATGACATCCTGCGCAACCGCTTCAGCACATAACCAGCTGAACGGTATGCTGACAAAGTCACTCAGGATCAGAGACCATCCAGCACACCGCAGACGAGACACAGCCGTTGCAGCAAAAGGATTCCCCATTGCGATCTCGACCACAAGACGACGAAACATCGTCAATGCATAGATAACAAGTCCAATCATCATTACAAGGCAAATACCAAGGCCCGCGATCGTGAGCGGGTCATGCAGTTTCACGACTACCCTGCCCCGGTTCAGCGTGAGACTGCCAACAATTTCTTGACTATCACGCAGCAGAACATCCGTCGGCGCTACATTACTCAGATGCACCGGCAACGGCACACTCATGCCATTTCCCGACAAGATCGCATAGGCCGTCGCGATGAGAATAACCGCACCACCCACACCGAAGAACCCGATGACCAAGGACAATATCCATTTCAGAACACGCTGGGACATGGTGGCGATCTCCATCCGCTTAAGGGTATGGTCTTTCTATATCGCATCCAAGTTTTTACGTAAAACGTTAAATTATCATCGATATACGAATATTCGAATTCCGACATTCCGGGAATGAATTTCCACTGCCGGACATTCTCAGAGCACCGTTTCAGATAAGCGGATTGACTCCCGGCCCTCGTATGACAATGTCATACAAAGCTGGAGACCTATCATGACGATGACAAATCCGCCGTTGAGCGTGCGCGTCTCCCCCGGCGAGCGCGAATTGCTGGAAGTTGCGGCACGGCATAACCGCACGAGCCTGAGCGACTTCGTCCGCCGTAAAGCGGTGGAAGCCGCGGAAACCGAGATGTTCAACCATCGCCTGCTGACCATTCCCGCGGCCGATTGGGAAAAGTTCGAGGAATGGGCGCAGGCCCCAGCGAAGGAGGTGCCGGCCCTGGCGCAACTCGCTGCCCTGCGGCCGGCATGGCAGGACTGATGCCCCCACGGCCACTTGCCGTCACGGATGATCGCGAAGGCTTCGATTGTGGCCGAGATTCCCTGAACCATTGGTTCCGCCGCCACGCATGGCGCAACCAGGAGGGGGGCGTGTCACGCACAAGCGTGGTGTACGATCCGGCAACTGGTGCCATTGTCGGCTATGTGTCGCTCAGCACGGCCCAGATCGCACGCGAGTTTCTGCCGAAATCCGCGCAACGCAACCAGCCAGACCCGTTGCCCGCTATCCTGCTGGGGCAGTTGGCCGTCGATGTCCGCCATCAGGGCCGCGGCTATGCCGCAAGCCTCCTGCAGTTCGCTCTGGCCACTTCGACGAGGCTATCCCGCGATATCGGCTGTTTCGCCGTGGTGACCCATCCGCTGGATGATGGCATCAGAGCGTTCTACACGCATTTCGGCTTCGAAGACCTGCCCTTCGATCCCCAGCGCAGCATGATCGTGCGCATGGTCGATCTGGTGAAGAACGGCTTCTGATCGGAAATCACCCGTAAAGCTGCTTCGCCCGGCTCTCGAACGCCGCCACCATCCTGCGCACTGCTTCGTTGAACAGGGCGCCGATGATGGTTTGCAGGACTTTGTTCTTGAACTCGAAATCCACGAAGAAATCGACAGCGCAGCCCTCGGGATGCGCCTCGAAATGCCAGTGGTTGTTCAGGTGGTGGAAGGGGCCGTCGACATATTCGACATCGATGCGCAAATCCGCGGGGTTCAGTGTCACCTTCGACGTGAACCGTTCCCGGATCATCTTGAAGCCGATCACCAGATCGGCCCAGATCACCGCATCGTGGCGCTTGCGGATGCGACAGGCCACGGCCCAGGGCAGGAATTCCGGGTAGCGCTCCACATCGGCGACAAGCGCGTAGAGCTGCTCCGGCGTGTGCGGCAGGATGCGCCGTTCGGCGTGCGTCGGCATTAGGCTTCAGCGGATCATTCGGCGGCCGGACGGGCGTTGGCCAGCTTGGCCTCACGCGCCGCGCGCAGCTTCCGGAAATCATCGCCGGCGTGATAGGAGCTGCGGGTCAGCGGGCTGCTTGAGACCATCAGGAAGCCCTTGCCGCGCGCCATGGTGGCATAGCTGGCGAATTCGTCCGGCGTCACGAACCGGTCGACCGGCGCATGCTTGGGCGTGGGCGCCAGATACTGACCGATGGTGAGGAAATCGACGTCGGCGGCGCGCAGATCGTCCATCACCTGGCCCACCTCCTCCTTCGTCTCCCCCAACCCGACCATGATGCCGGACTTGGTGAAGATCGACGGGTCCACTTCCTTCACCCGCTGCAACAGGGCCAGCGAGGTGAAGTAACGCGCACCCGGACGGATGGAGGGGTAGAGGCGCGGAACGGTTTCCAGATTGTGGTTGAACACGTCGGGCCGTGCCTTGGCCACATGTTCCACCGCCCCCGGCTTGCGCATGAAATCCGGCGTCAGGATTTCGATGGTCGTGGCCGGGGCCAGCTTGCGGATGTTCAGGATGGTGCTGGCGAAATGGTCGGCACCGCCATCGGGCAGGTCGTCACGGTCAACGGACGTGATAACGACATGTTCCAGGTTCAGGTTGCCCACGGCTTCGGCCACCTTCTCCGGCTCATGCGGATCCAGGTTCAGCGGCTTGCCGGTGGCGACATTGCAGAAGGCGCAGGCGCGGGTGCAGATGGCACCCAGGATCATGAAGGTGGCGTGCTTCTTCTTCCAGCACTCACCGATATTCGGGCAGGCCGCTTCCTCGCACACCGTATGCAGCTTCAGCCCGCGCATCAGGTCGCGGGTTTCGGCGTATTCGCGGCTGGTCGGGGCCTTGACGCGCAGCCAGTCGGGCTTGCGCTGGATCGGGTTGTCCGGGCGGTTAACCTTTTCCGGGTGACGGACGCGGGTTTCTTCGATCGTCATGGCCCTGACCTTGGGGGATTGCTTGGAAAAGAACATAAGCCGGCCGCACGCGCGAACCAAGCACCCCGTGCCGCCACCCTCCCCCGCATAAGGTGCAAGGCGGAGCTCATATCATTCCCGGTGATCGGGTCCGATCACCGGGCCTCAGGCGCCGGCGCCCACATCCGTGGGCTTGGCTTACGCCCGCACGGGCGGGCGCGGCGGCAGTCGCCGCCGTCGGGGTCCGATAAATCGGGCCCCGATGTGCGCTTTCAGACAAGGGCCTGCCTGCGCAACGGCACATCGAACCGGCCCAGCGTGGCACAGCGCCAAAGCCATTCGGCCGGGCCATAGGCATGGTGGCGCAGCCACCATCGTGCCAGCGGTATTTGCACCGCCAGGAACAGCAGGCCGACGCCCACCGACGGGGCCACGCCCCAATGCTGATAAAAACCCAGCCCGTAACCGTGGAAGAACGGCACCCAGATCAGCGACTGCATCAGATAGCAGGTCAGGCTCATCCGGCCGAAGGCGGCCAGGTTGCGGGTGAAGCCGGCACCGGCGATGCGCGGATGGAGCAGGGCAAAACCGGATGCCCAGAACAGGGTCTGCGCCAGATTGGCCCAGGCACCGGTCAGCATCGTCACCTCATACCGCGTCCGCCCCTGCAGCCCGACATTCTGCGACCAGAGCGACAGCGGGTAGAAGAGGATCAGGCCCAGCAGGGCAAGACGGAAGATGCGGCCCCAGAGGCGGCGATTGGCCGGATTATCCAGATAAAGCCGCCGCCGGCCAACCATCATGCCCAGCAGCAGCAGGCCCAGCATCTGCTGCCACCGCCCCGATTCCAGCAGGAACCAGAAGCGCGCGATCTGGCCGTCGGTCAGGTTGGTGACGAACACCGCCGACCAGTCATCCTTGGCAAACAGGTCGAACAGCCGGCCATAGAGCGCCCAGTGCGACGGGTTGCCCGCTTCCGCCCCCGGTGTCAGCAGCAGGCTGGCCGCCGCCCAGATCGAAAACACCTGGGCCAGCAGCAGGATGACGATGGGCGCCAGCCAGCGGTCGGGCACCCGGTAGAGCAGAACCAGGGCCAGTCCCAGCAGGGCCAGCACCGACAGGATGTCGCCGATATAAAGCAGGGCATGGACATAACCCATGGCCCCCAGCACCGCCAGCCGCCATAGGAAGCGCAGCCGCGCGGCCCCATCCCCTTCCCGTTTCGCCCAGCTTTGCAGGATCAGCGTGAAGCTGATCCCGAACATCATGGCGAAGATGGCGTAGGCCTTGCCCGCGAACAGGCCGAAGGTCAGGTGGTGGACCGCCTTGTTCAGCCCCTCCAGCCAGGCCGGCACATCGGCCGGATAGCGCAACAGTTCGAAATGTTCGTCCATATGGACCAGATACAGCCCGATCAGGGCCGTCCCGCGCAGCGCATCGACCATGTCGATACGGCCGCCCTCGGGTGACGCGACTTTACCCATTCATCCGCCCTCTGCCCTGTTCGCGGTGATTGTTCCGCGTCAGGTCAACCGGTCTTGTCGCCGGCATGTTGGTTGGGCACCCCACTTCGGCGATGAAATTCGCACGAAGGGCGGCTGGCGTCCAGCACGTGACAAGATCGGGTCGGCACGCTTTGCCCCTGGCGGGAAGAGGCCGTCTGTATTACCCCTCTGGTATCAGTGAACAGGATATGCGGATCATGCGCTTGAAGCCGGCCCCTCTTCTTGCCCTCGCCGCCCTGTTGGCCCTGTCCGGCTGTGCCGTCATCGATGTCACGACCACGGTCGTGGGCACGGCGGCGGATGTGGCGACGACCGCCGTCTCCACCACGGTGGACGTGGTCACGGCGCCGCTGCCGTGAACTCCACCCGCACGGGCCGGTGATCGGACCCGACATCACCCAGCACGCGGGCACTGACCCCGCCGACACCCTGCCCACCCAGCACATGGTCGATGGGAATGCCGATGGCCAGCGCTTGTGACGGCCAAGTCGGCCCCGTCGCCGACAGGCGCGACAGGCCGGCCCTGTCCATGATCCGGCGCATCAGGGGTGACCAGGGGGCGGCGTTGAAATCGCCCGACAGGATCACCGGGCCGGGCAGTTCGGCCAACCGGTCCAGCAGCCATTCGACCTGGGCATCCTGGACCGGCTGGTTGAAGGGCTGCCCCAGATGCACCGTCACCAGGGTGAAGGCCCCTTCGGGACGGTGGACGCGGGCGGCGAGGTAACTGGGCCGGTCCGGCGTGTCATGCCAGGGGCTGGTCACGGGGCCCAGCCGTTCCAGCGGCCAGCGCGACAGGATATTGCTGCCGCAATCGGCCTCCGCACAGTCCAGCCGGTGGGGCAGGATGTCGGCCAATTGCTGTGCCCAGACGGGCCCGTGGAAATAATACCGCTCCAGCACCACAGCGATGTCCGGCTTCTCCGCATGGGCCAGCGCCACATAATCGTCCATGGAGGGATTGCTGGCCCAGACATTGGCATGCAGCAGGGTGAGGGGCGGTGTGGCCCCCAGTGGCGGGGGTGGCGTGAAGGATGTGGCGACCAGCGACAGGTTCAGGGCAGTGGCCGTCAGGACAGGCACCAGCACCAGCCATCGCCGCAGAGCCAGGGCGGCCAATCCCAGAACCAGTCCACCCCAGGACAGGCCGATGCGCAGATGGTCAGGCACGCTCCAGCCAAAGGGCAACCAGCGCAGGATGCTGATCAGCAAAAGAGCAGTTCCGGCCAGCAGCAGAAACCGGTGCAGCACCGTGTTGTAACCGGTGGAATGCGGCTTCATTCCGTCATGCCAAGACACGCCAGACGAAAAAGTCGATCTTGTCCAACCCGTTCCATTCCGTCATCGGCGTCTCCTGATGGTGGATGCTTTTGACATTCGCCAAACCAGCGATGCCGTCCCGCACGCCATCCACTCCTCAATATCCTTCCTGATAGGCAAGAGCCAGTACGAAGAAACCGAAATCGATATGACCATCCCTCAGCAGCACCGATACCCGATCGATGTCGGAAATCCACTTCCCCCTCTGCTCAGCATACTTGTTGGCCCATCCGGTAGCACACCAGGAGGTCTTGATCTCGATGGCGAAGGTTCTCTTTCCCTTATAGCCAAGCAGGTCTATACGGGAATTGCCATGGAAGTTGCGGGCTTCCACATGCATCAGATAGCCGTCTTCCGCCAGGGAGCGGTAGAGGGCGCATTTCAGCTGATCCTCCTTCGGCTTGACATCCCGGCACTCACGCTCCGACAACGCCTTGTAATCATTACTGGAATATTCGATACCCCTCTTTATGGATTCCCTCAGCGCAGTGATCATGGGACCCTCCTTATTCATGCCTTCAACGACAGGATTCACTATCACAGATAATAATTTATAAGGAGAATTCTATCTAAAAATACACCAAAATATGGAGTGAAAACAAAAAAGGGCGACCCGAAGGGCCGCCCTCATCTTTCCGCACCAGCGCAAGCTGCAATCAGTAATGAACCGCCCGACCATAGGCCGCCAGCACCGATTCATGCATCATTTCCGACAAGGTCGGGTGCGGGAAGACGGTGTGCATGAACTCCGCCTCGGTCAGTTCGGCCGTCTTGCCGATCGTGTAGCCCTGGATCAGCTCGGTCACTTCCGCACCGATCATGTGGGCACCCAGCAGCTCGCCGGTCTTGGCGTCGAAGATGGTCTTGACCAGACCTTCCGGCTCGCCCAGGGCGATGGCCTTGCCATTGCCGATGAAGGGGAAGCGGCCGACCTTGACCTCGTACCCGGCGGCCTTGGCCTTGGTCTCCGTCAGGCCGACAGAGGCCACCTGCGGGAAGGAATAGGTGCAGCCGGGGATGTTGGTCTTGTCCATCGTATGGACATGCGGTAGGCCGGCGATCTTCTCCACGCAGATGATGCCTTCATGGCTGGCCTTGTGCGCCAGCCAGGGGGCGCCAGCCACGTCGCCGATGGCGTACACGCCCGGCTCGTCCGTGCGGCCATAGCCGTCATTGACGATGTGGCCGCGGTCCAGCTTGACCTTGGTGTTCTCCAGGCCCAGCCCTTCGGTATTGGCGACGATGCCGACGGCGGAGATGATGCGGTCCACCGTGACCGTCTCCACCTTGCCGGCAACGTCGATATGGGCCGTCACGCTGTCGGCATGGCGGTCCAGCTTCACGACCTTGGCGCCGGTCTTGATCTTCAGGCCCTGCTTGGTGAAGGCCTTGGCGGCAAACGCGCTGATCTCCTCATCCTCCACCGGCAGGATGCGGTCCAGCACCTCGACCAGGGTGACGTCCACGCCCATGGAATTGTAGAAGCAGGCGAATTCCACGCCGATGGCGCCCGTGCCGATGACCAGCATGCTCTTCGGCGTGGCCGTCGGCACCATGGCTTCCTTGTAGGTCCAGACCAGCTTGCCGTCCGGCTCCAAACCTGGGAGCACGCGGGCGCGGGCACCGGTGGCGATGATGATGTGCTTGGCCTCGACGTCGCTCACCTTGCCATCCTTGGCGGTGACGGCGACCTTGCCCTTGCCCAGCAGCTTGGCCGACCCGTCCAGGACGGTGACCTTGTTCTTCTTCAGCAGACCCTTGACGCCGGCCGACAGCTGGTTGGCCACGCCGCGCGAGCGCTTGACGATGGCTTCCACATCCAGGGTCACCTTGCCCTCGACCTTGATGCCATAGGCCTGGGAATGCTGGATGTAATGTGCGATCTCGGCGGAACGCAGCAGCGCCTTGGTCGGGATGCAGCCCCAGTTCAGGCAGATGCCGCCCAGATGCTCGCGCTCCACAACCGCGGTCTTCAGGCCCAGCTGGGCGGCGCGGATGGCGGCGACGTAACCGCCGGGGCCGGCGCCGATGACGATGAGGTCGAAATTGTCGGCCATGATCTGTCGCTTTCCTTCGTTGTCAGGGCGCCCGGCCAGCCAGACGAAGCAAGGCCTCGCCCGTCACCCGCTGCACCGTCCATTCATCCATCGGCACGGCCCCGATCCCCTGATAGAAATCGATGGCCGGCTTGTTCCAATCCAGTACCCACCATTCCAGGCGGCCCAGGCCCTCATCCACGGCGCGCTGCGCCAGATGGCGGAACACCATGCCGCCCAGACCCCGGCCGCGGAATTGCGGGGCGACGAACACATCCTCGATCCAGATGCCGTGACGGCCCAGGAAGGTGGAGAAATTGTAGAACCACAGGGCGAATCCCGCCGGGACACCGCCCACCTCCATGATCAGCGCGAAGGCCCGGGGGTTGGGTCCGAACAGCGCCGCCCCGAAATCCGCCTCGCTCGCCATGACCTGATCGGCCAGCTTCTCGTATTCGGCCAAGTCTTGGACGAAGCGGAAGATGGCGGGAACGTCAGCCGGGGTCGCATCACGGAGAAGCAGTTCCCCATTCTTCAAGACCGCAGTGGAATACATGACATCAACCACCAATCAGCTTCGCCTTTGCCAGGGTAAATTCGCTATCGGTCAACGTCCCTTGAGCAAACAACTCAGCAAGAACCTGCAACTGCCCCACAAGATCACTCCTATCCCCTTTGAAGCCGGATAGGTTTATAGAAAGAACCCTCTCTCCTTCATTCACCAAGCGAGTCATCAAGGTAACAGAATGCCCGTTACAGGAATTGATACAAACAACCCTCATACCAGAATTGACAATAAAATCTCCAATTTCCGAGTGAAACGACGCGGAAACCGCATCCAATCTGTCCAATGGAATACTCAGAACATCAGTATATCCCGAATATGATCTAAAATTTACAAAAACAAGCCGCCAGTTTGTCAACACAACAAGCCAAGTATGCCCGCCGGCCACAATAGGATCAGCTGCAGATAGTTCGTTCGATACCCCGGACATAAGAAACAGAACAATCTCGTTATGCTCAATTAGATTCGGAAGAGCGGCAATTTCCTCTCGTACATCCGTAATACGCAATTCACCGCCACTGAGCCGGCAGATCTCCGTCCAATTTTGATCGAGGGTATATTTATTATATAAATCGAAATTTTTGATCATACCCTCTCCATCGGCCATAAGGCCGCGTTAAGGCCATCCAAATAAGAAGCAACGCCTCAAATCCGGCGGACATGCCGCAGGTCGGCCAAGGCACGAACTCACCTCAGCCCGACCAGCGGCATCGACCACATCACAGCATCAAGGTGATCGGGTCTTCGATCAGGCCCTTCAGCAGCTTCAGGAACTCCGCACCCACGGCACCGTCCACCGAACGGTGGTCGACGGTCAGGGTCAGGGACATGACGGTGGCGATGGCCAGCGCGTCGCCCTTGACCACGGGGCGCTTCTCACCCGCACCGACCGACAGGATGCAGCTCTGCGGCGGGTTGATGATGGAGGTGAAGCTCTTGATGCCGAACATGCCCAGGTTGGACACGCTGAACGTGCCGCCCTGGAATTCTTCCGGCTTCAGTTTGCCGTCCTTGGCCTTCTTGGCCAGTTCCTTGACCTCGGCCGAGATGGTGGCCAGGCCCTTGCGGTCGGCATTCTTCACGATGGGGGTGATCAGGCCCCCGTCGGTGGAGACGGCGACGGAGACATCGACATTCTCGTACTGGAGAATGCCGTCCTCATGCCAGGACACGTTGGCCGCCGGATACTTGGCCAGGGCCACCGCCACCGCCTTCACCACGAAATCGTTGACGGAGATTTTCTCCCCCGACTTCTGGTTCAGTTCGGCGCGCAGCTTCAGCAGGTTGTCGATCTCGCAATCAACAGCCAAACCAAAGTGCGGGATGGTCTGCCAGGCTTCGGTCAGGCGCTTGGCGATGGTCTTGCGCATGCCGCTGTTGGGCAGGACTTTGTACTTCATGCCCAGCTTGTCGGCCAAGGCCTTGGCATCCACACCCTTCGGCGCGGCGGCAGCGGCGGCGGGAGCCGGAGCAGCAGCCGGGGCGGCGGCAACGGGTGCCGCGGCGGCAGCGGCCGGAGCCGCGGCCTTGGGCGCACCACCTTTGGACAGGGCGGCCTCCACATCGGCCTTCACCACGCGGCCATGCGGACCGGTGCCGGCCACGCCGGACAGGTCCAGACCGCTCTGGGCCGCCATGCGGCGGGCCAGCGGGCTGGCGAAGACGCGGTCACCGTGGGATGCTGCGGCCGGGGCAGCAGCCGGCGCCGGGGCGGCGGCGGGTGCGGCTTCAGCCTTGGCGGGCTCGGCAGCCGCAGCAGCCGGGGCCGGGGCGGCCTTCGGGGCGGCGGACAGGGCCGAGGCGTCCTCCCCTTCCTCCAGGATGATGGCGATGCGGGTATTCACCGCCACGCCTTCGGTCCCTTCGGCCACCAGGATCTTGCCCAGCGTGCCTTCATCCACGGCCTCCACTTCCATGGTGGCCTTGTCGGTCTCGATCTCGGCCAGCACGTCGCCGGACTTGACCTTGTCGCCTTCCTTCTTCACCCACTTCGCCAGCTTGCCTTCCGTCATGGTCGGCGACAGCGCGGGCATCAGGATATCTACGGGCATCTCTAGAGCCTCCCCTCTGCCTTATTTGCGGTAGGTGACGGATTTGGCGGCGGCCACGATATCATCGGGCTGCGGCAAGGCCAGCTTTTCCAGGTTGGCCGCATAAGGCAGCGGCACATCCTTGGCGCAGACACGGGCCAGCGGCGCATCCAGATAATCGAAGGCGTGTTCCATCATCAGGGCTGCGATTTCGGAACCGATGCCGGCGAACGGCCAGCTTTCCTCCACCGACACCAGGCGGTTGGTCTTCTTCACGCTCTCCACGATCGTGTCCACATCCAGCGGACGGATGGAGCGCAGGTTGATGACCTCGGCGCTGATCCCCTCGGCCGCCAGCTTCTCCGCCGCGACCAGGGCATGGCCGACGCAGATCGAATAGGCGACGATAGTCACGTCGGTACCGGCGCGCTCCACCTTCGCCTTGCCGATGGGCAGGATGAAGTCGGGATCGGTCGGCACCTCGAAGCTGTGCCCGTACATGATCTCGTTCTCAAGGAACACGACCGGGTTCGGGTCACGGATGGCGGCACGCAGCAAGCCCTTGGCGTCGGCGGCGCTGTAGGGCGCCAGGACCTTCAGGCCCGGCACATGCGCGTACCAGGAGGCGTAGCACTGGCTGTGCTGGGCGCCCACGCGGGCCGCGGCACCGTTGGGGCCGCGGAACACGATGGGGCAACCCATCTGACCGCCGGACATGTACAGCGTCTTGGCCGCCGAATTGATGATGTGGTCGATGGCCTGCATCGAGAAGTTCATGGTCATGAACTCCACGATCGGACGCAGACCGCCGAAGGCCGCACCGACCGCCAGACCCGCGAAGCCATGTTCGGTGATCGGCGTGTCGATGACGCGCTTGTCGCCGAATTCCTGGAGCAGGCCCTGGCTGATCTTGTAGGCGCCCTGGTATTCGGCGACCTCCTCACCCATCAGATAGACCGTCTCATCCCGGCGCATTTCCGCCGCCATGGCGTCGCGCAGGGCCTCGCGGACCGTCTGGGTCTGGGTGGACTTGAACCACTTGTCCTCGTCCGACGCGGCCGGTGCCGGGGCCGCCTTCGGGGCGGCGGCAACCGGGACGGGAGCGGTGGCGGGTGCCGGAGCAGCAGCCGGAGCCGGTGCTGCAACCGGGGCCGGGGCGTCGCCCTCATCCTCGCCCTTGATATTGGCGATGGCGGTGTTCACGGCGACATTCTCGGTACCCTCGGGCACCAGGATCTCGGTGAGCGTGCCTTCGTCCACGGCCTCCACTTCCATGGTGGCCTTGTCGGTCTCGATCTCCGCCAGGACGTCACCGCTCTTCACGGTGTCGCCCACCTTCTTCAGCCACTTGGCCAGCTTGCCTTCCGTCATGGTCGGCGACAGCGCGGGCATCAGTACCTGTACCATCTCTCAAATCCTCCGCTGCGCCGGCTCAGGCTTCAACCAGAACGTCCGTCCACAGTTCGGACGGATCGGGTTCCGGGCTGGTGGTGGCGAAATCGGCCGCTTCGGTGACGATATCCTTCACCTCGCGGTCGATGACCTTCAGGGCTTCCTCATCGGTGACGCCCTGGTCCAGCAGCAGCTTCTTCAGATTGTCGATCGGATCGCTTTCCGACCGCATCTTGTTCACTTCCTCCTTGGTCCGGTACTTGGCCGGATCGGACATGGAGTGACCGCGATAACGGTAGGTCTTCATTTCCAGGATGACGGGGCCATTGCCGGCGCGGATATGGGCGACGGCCTTGTCGGCAGCCTCCTTCACCTCCAGCACGTCCATACCGTTGACCTGATAGCCCGGGATGCCGTAGGCGCTGCCGCGCTCGAACAGCTCACCGGCCGAGGCGCGGGCCTGGGCGGTGCCCATGGCGTATTTGTTGTTCTCGATGACGAACAGGGTCGGCAGCTTCCACAGCGCCGCCATGTTGAACGTCTCATAGACCTGGCCCTGGTTGATGGCGCCGTCGCCCATGTAGCAGGCGTTCAGGCCACCATCGCCCAGATACTTGTGGGCGAAGCCCAGGCCGGCGCCGATCGGCACCTGTGCCGCGACGATGCCATGGCCGCCATAGAACTTCTTCTCGCGGCTGAACATGTGCATGGAGCCGCCCTTGCCCTTGGAATAACCGCCGGCACGGCCCGTCAGTTCGGCCATCACGCCCCGGCTTTCCATGCCGCAAGCCAGCATATGGCCATGGTCACGGTAGGAGGTGATGACGCTGTCGCCCTCACGCATCGCGGCCTGAATGCCGACGACGACGGCTTCCTGCCCGATATAGAGATGGCAGAAGCCACCGATCAGGCCCATGCCGTACATCTGTCCCGCCTTCTCTTCGAAGCGGCGGATCAACAGCATGTCGCGGTAATAGCGGATGAGCTCGTCCTTGCCAGGCAAGGCCGGGGCCGCGGGGGCCGTGCTGCGGGTGGTGCGGCGCTTGGTGACTGCCACGTGCTTCCTCCCAAGGGATGAGGATGGGAAAGGTCGATCGCAGGTGCGATGCGATAAGACCTAACGCCGCCGGCGCACGATGGCAAGGAGTGTGCACTGCAAAATATTGTTTTACTTGAGAAAATCGGCGTTAGCCACTTTTTGGCTAATCGCTAAGATTTCAGTAACTTACCGACCTTGGTCGGGGGCGCCCTGCGTGGAGTGCGGGGCAGCACGTCGCGGGAGGAGGATTACCATATCGTCAGGGTGCGACTGGTTCAGGACGGCGCGCGCGCGCTCCTCCAGCAGGTCGGGATCCAGGTTGTCGGGGCGCAGCAGACTGGCCCGGCGCTCCATCTCCTCCCGCTCGCCACGCACCTGATCCAGGGTGGATTGTGCGCGCGCAACCTCGCTTTGCAGGTGAGTCAACGCCACCAGCCCGCGATCGCCATGCACCGTGTGATAGGCGAAATAGGCCACGACGGAGACGCCGATCACCGGCCCGACAATTTGTCGGACGGTACGGCCAAGGGCGGAGCGGAGGGTGCGGAGCATCGTCATGGCCGGATGGAATCACAGCCCGAGTCGCGCGGTCAATGGGAAAGGTGGAAACATACCGAAAAATCACATTGAATCAGATGGGTATGATCGAAAGGGTTAGGACGCGCAGCGGATGGCACTATGCTCGTATAAGCTGATTGACTGAGGTAAAGCGCGTACACATATTATCGATACTGGTTGGCTCCCGTTCGGATCGTTCCATGACAGACCAAACTGCTATCGCCCCTGCCCTCAAGGACATCCTGGCGCGCATAGACCGTAATCAGGCTGAAACGGGCAAACTGAACGAAGAAACCAGGAAGTTTGTTGCCGAGCAGCATAAGCTGATGGCCGAGGCCAACAAACTCCGGCGCGACCACAGCTTCGCTCCCATCAGCATTCTTGTCGCCGTAGCCAGTGGGTCCGCGGGTCTAGTCGTCGCAATCGTTTCGTTGTTGAAAAGCATGGGCGTGCTTTAAGCAAATTCCCCCGCGACCCGCGCCACCGAACTCCCCCAGGCATCCCAACTCAGCCGCTCCCGAAAGCTGACCACGCAATCGCGCTGCATCTGCACATAGGCGGCACGGTCGGACCACAGCGCTTCGATGCGGTCGGCATAGGCCTCGCCACCCGCCGCCACCGGCAGCAGCAGACCGTTCACCCCATCGGTGACGACGCTGGGGATGCCGCCAGTGGCGGTGGAGATGCTGGGCAGGCCCACGGCGCTGGCCTCAGCGAAAACCAGACCGAAGGCTTCCTGGCGGCTCGGCACGAATAGGAAGGATGCTTGGCGGAACAGGTCCTTCAGCTTGGCGTACTGGGCAGGATCACCCTTGGACAGGAAGCCGTGCTGATGGATACCGGGGCCGTCCACGGGGGCTGTACAGCCGGCAATGTGCAGTTCCACATCCAGCCCACGGGCGCGCAACGCCCGGAAGGCCTCATGCACGATGTCGCCCCCCTTGCGACGCCAGTCCACGCCCAGGAAGAACAGCCGGCACTTGTCGGTCAGGCGGTCGGTGTCGGGCGCCAAGCCGGGATCGAGATTGGCACCCAGCGGCACGACATGGACGCGGGCCGCCGGGATACCGTAATCGTCCCGCGCCGAACGGGCGGCCCATTCGCTGCTGAGCAGGACGGCGCGGGAGCGGGACAGGGCGGCGGCTTCCATCGCGTTGCCCAGCCGCCTGGACCGGGCGGAGATGCCGGCGAATTCACCGGGATAATAGCCGCTCATCGCGGCATAGGTGGCGTCCGACACGTGCAGCATGGGCACAGATGTCTTCAGCCGCGACAGGATCACCGACGCCGACAGGCCGACGATGATGTCGGGCCCATAGGCTTCCAGCGGCCCCGCCACCTCCCGGCAGAACAGCTCGGAGACCAGCGGTTCGCGCGCCGCGTCGACCCCCAGGCGGGAACCGACCTTCAGGGCGATACGCTGAAAGGTGCCGGCGATGGGGCACGGGATATGGCGCACGTCCGTGAATGCACGGCTGAGCGCCTGCAAGGCGTAGAAGGGCGTCCCGCTCCAGTCCCGCGGGGTGGCAGGATTGTAGGGCGTCAGGAAGGCGACCTTCAGCGGCTTGGACAAGGCGGAACATCCTGTGGGATCAGAAATGACAAGAGTCCATCCGGCGGGCCGGATGGACTCTGCATCATGATCGCTATAAGCGACCTGGAAAAGATCAACCGCGCTTCAGCGCCGAACGGCCGGGATAGATTGCGGCCACGCCCAGGCCTTCCTCGATGCGGATCAGCTGGTTGTACTTGGCGATCCGGTCGGAACGGGACAGGGAGCCGGTCTTGATCTGACCGCAGTTGGTGGCCACGGCCAGGTCGGCGATGGTGCTGTCCTCGGTCTCGCCCGAACGGTGCGACAGGACGGCGGTATAGCCGGCATTCTGGGCGATGCGGACGGCTTCCAGCGTCTCCGTCAGGGTGCCGATCTGGTTGACCTTCACCAGGATGGAATTACCCACGCCCTTGGCGATGCCGTCGGACAGGCGGGCCGGATTGGTGACGAACAGATCGTCGCCGACCAGCTGTACCTTGCCGCCGATCGTGTCGGTCAGCAGCTTCCAGCCATCCCAGTCGTCCTCGGCCATGCCGTCCTCGATGGAGACGATCGGGTACCGGGAGACCAGATCGGCCCAATAGGCCACCATCTCGGCCGGGGTCAGGCTCTTGCCCTCGCCTTCCAGTTCGTATTTGCCGTTCTTGAAGAACTCGGTTGAGGCGGCGTCCAGGGCCAGCAGGACATTCTCACCGGCCTTGTAGCCGGCATCGGCGATGGCGGCGACGATGAAGTCCAAAGCCTCGGTCGCCGAGGACAGGTTGGGGGCGAAGCCGCCCTCGTCACCCACGGCGGTGTTGTGGCCGGCGGCCTTCAGCTTCTTCTTCAGGGCGTGGAAAATCTCCGCACCCACGCGGATGGCGTCAGTGACCGTCTCCGCACCGACCGGCATCACCATGAATTCCTGAATGTCGATCGGATTGTCGGCATGGGCACCACCATTGATGATGTTCATCATCGGCACCGGCAGGATGCGGGCATTGGCGCCGCCGATATAGCGGTAGAGCGGCAGGTCCAGCTCATCCGCCGACGCCTTGGCCACGGCCATCGACACGCCCAGGATGGCGTTGGCACCCAGGCGGCCCTTGTTCGGCGTGCCGTCCAGGTCGATCATGGCGGCATCGATGGCCACCTGATCGGTGGATTCCAGGCCGACCAGCGTGTCGGCGATCTCGCCATTCACGGCCTCGACGGCCTTCAGCACGCCCTTGCCCAGATAGCGGGCCTTATCGCCGTCGCGCAGCTCGACAGCCTCATGCGCGCCGGTGGAGGCACCCGACGGAACGGCGGCCCGACCAAAGGCGCCGGATTCCAGGCGAACCTCGACCTCGACGGTCGGGTTGCCGCGGCTGTCCAGGATTTCGCGCGCGTGAATGTCGATGATGGCGGACATGGGGCCTCTCTCTGGCGTGGGCTTGAATGCCATGAACCCGAAAAGGGTAAAGACGGGATCAAGGGGATAACGCCAGAGGCAGGCCACGACAAGCGACAGTTCGCTAGCTGGCCGTGCCGGCGGCCTTGGTCCCACGTACCGGGATAGTCGGGGGCAAAGTCCGCTTCGCCCCCTGCACGCCTGCATAGAAGGCGGAAAGCAAGGCGAAATCGGCCTCCATGCTGTCGGTGGCCGCCACAGGTGCGCCGATACGAACCGTGCGCGTCACATAATCCAGCGCGACAGGTATGATCGGAACGCCGGCCTGTCGCGCAATATGCCAAAAGCCGGTCTTCCACCCGGCACCCGGCTTGGGATTGCGCGTGCCCTCCGGCGCGATGCCCACCACCAGGCGATCGGCAGCGTTCAGGGCCGCCACGCACTCGCCCACCACCCCATGCGCGGACCGCCGGTCCACAGGCAGGATATCGCACCAGCGCATGATGGGCCCCAACGGCCCCTTGAACAGGGTGTGCTTGCCCAGGATATGGATGCGCACGCCGGTGGACAGGATGGTGCCCATGGCGATGAAGAAATCATAGTTGGAGCTGTGCGGGGCGCCGATGGTGACGAACTTCTCCAGATCGGGGAAGGCCCCCCCGACGCGCCAGCCCATCAGGCGCATCAACAGACGCCCGACAAAACGGGAAAAGGGGCCACCCCGCCGCGGCGTGCGGGGGCCCAGGGCTGTATTCGACATGGAAAGCGCTTCCTCAACCACCCGGCGGATTGTCCGACCCGCCTTTCGTTATATGCCGATGGTGCGGAAAACCGGGTGGATTGTCAAAGACGCGGAAGGTCAGATGGCAACCGGGTTGGCCTTGGCGATGCAATCCAGCGCCACCAGCGTCGACAGCACGCCTTCCATCTGGTTCAGCGGCACCATGTTGGGACCGTCGCTGGGTGCGCAGTCGGGGTTCTCGTGCGTCTCCATGAACACGGCCGCCACGCCGATGGCGATGGCCGCGCGCGCCAGAACAGGCACGAATTCGCGCTGGCCACCGCTGCTGGTCCCCTGTCCGCCCGGCTGCTGAACCGAGTGGGTGGCGTCATAGACGACCGGATATCCCGTCTGCGCCATGATGGGCAGGGAGCGCATGTCGCTGACCAGGGTGTTGTAGCCGAAGCTGGCCCCGCGCTCACACAGCAGGATGTTGTGGTTGCCGGTGGACGCGATCTTGGCAGCGACATTCTTCATGTCCCACGGCGCCAGGAACTGCCCCTTCTTCACATTGATCGGCTTGCCCGTCTCACCGGCCGCCAGCAGCAGGTCGGTCTGGCGGCAAAGGAAGGCGGGGATCTGGAGAACGTCCACCATCTCCGCCACCGGCGCGCATTGTTCGGCCGTGTGGATGTCGGTCAGGACGGGGCAGCCGAAGGTGGCGCGGATATCGGCCAGGATGGGCAACGACTGGTCCATGCCCAGGCCGCGCTGCGCCGACAGCGACGTGCGGTTGGCCTTGTCGAAGCTGGTCTTGTAGATCAGGCCGATGCCCAGCTTCTTCGTCAGTTCCGACAGGGCGCCAGCCATGGCGAAGGCGTGGTCGCGACTTTCCAGCTGACACGGGCCGGCGATCAGGATGAAGGGCTGGTCATTGGCGACCGACAGGGGGCCAACGGCGACGGTGCGGGTCACTTTTCCGGATCTTTCCTGCTGCTGTCCAGGCGACCGAAATAGAAACCCAGGACAAGCGTTACAAGGGGAAGGATGGCAACTTTCACGAAATCGATCACTTCGCGGACAAGGCTTGTATTGTCGATCGCCACCCCGTAAAGGCGGGCGGCGAAGTCGAAAATGAGAAGGGCCAGAACAACAGCAACGCACCAGCGGAAGAGGTTCAGCACCATCCGGGCGATGTGGGACTGGTCGTCAGCCTGCTTGCGGCTGGCATAATCCGCTGCGGACAAGCGGTCATCAACCTTGTCGAGGGAAGCTTTACTCTCAGATATTATATCACGAAAAAATTTCCGTTTCCCTTCGTCAGCCATTTGCTCCCGCAAATTAGCTGCATCCTGGAGGTTCGGATCATCAGGAGTGGGCATTGTACCACCCGTCAGCTGGCCAACTTCGACGTCAGGCCAACCATGACGTTCCCCTGCTTTGCCAATCGCTGCGCGACGTCGAAGAGGCGCTTCTGAAGGTAGGGATCAGTTTCCATATCGACGAGAAACATTAGATTCTCCGCCTCATCCAGAAGCGAGCGAGACACCTCTGCCAACTTGACCACGTCTCGGCGTTCAAGGACCTCAGTCATCGGAGAAATCCTCCATCCTGGCGATCAGTTCACTCAATGCCCCATCTTCGCACATAGGCCCCAGGTGAACCATCGGCAAGATAGGCAATCACACCAGCCGGCTCTGCGCGATGGCGGCGCCGATGAAGCTGGTGAACAGGGGATGCGGGTCGAACGGCTTGGACTTTAGTTCCGGGTGGAACTGCACGCCCACGAACCAGGGATGCTCGGGCAGCTCGACGATCTCCGGCAGGATGCCGTCGGGCGACAGGCCGGAGAATTTCAGGCCTACCTTCTCCAGCTGCTCCTTGAAGTTGATATTCACTTCATAGCGGTGGCGATGGCGCTCGACGATCTCTTCGCCGCCATAGATGTCGCAGACGCGGGTGCCGGGCAGCAGGTGGCAATTGTACGAACCCAGGCGCATGGTGCCGCCCAGGTCACCACCCTCCTGGCGCTGGACCAGCTGGTTGCCCTGAACCCATTCCGTCATGATGCCGACGACCGCCGGATCGGGCTTGCCGAATTCGGTGGAGCCGGCATGGGTCAGGCCGGCCAGATGGCGCGCACTTTCGATCACCGCCATCTGCATGCCGAAGCAGATGCCGAAATAGGGGATCTTGTGCTCACGCGCGAACTGCACCGCGCGAATCTTGCCCTCCGTGCCGCGCTCGCCGAAGCCGCCGGGCACCAGGATGCCGTGCACATGCTCCAGCCGCTCGATGGCCTCACCGGTCTCGAAGATCTCGGCGTCGATCCAGTCCAGCTTGACCTTGACATTGTTGGCGATGCCGCCATGGGTCAGCGCCTCGCCCAGCGACTTGTAGGCGTCCAGCAGGCTGGTGTACTTGCCCACCACCGCGATGGTGACGGTGCCTTCCGGGTTGCGCACGCGGCGCACGATCTCTTCCCAGCGCGACAGGTCGGGTGCGGTATCGATCGGCATGCCGAAATATTTCAGCACCTCGGTGTCGAAACCCTGCTCATGGTAAGAGATCGGCACCTGGTAGATGGTGTCGACATCCAGGGCGGCGATCACGCATTCCTTCTTGATGTTGCAGAACTGCGCGATCTTGCGGCGCTCATTCTCCGGAATGTCGCGATCAGCACGGCACAGTAGCATCTGCGGCTGGATGCCGACGGACAGCAGTTCCTTCACCGAGTGCTGGGTCGGCTTGGTCTTCAGCTCTCCGGCGGCAGGAATGTAGGGCACCAGGGTAACGTGGCAGAACAGCACGTTCTCCTGCCCCTGGTCGTTGCTGAACTGGCGGATGGCCTCCAGGAAGGGCAGCGATTCGATGTCGCCGACGGTGCCGCCCACCTCGCACAGAACGAAATCCTCACCATCCAGGTCGGCGGCGATGAAATCCTTGATGGCGTCGGTGATGTGCGGGATCACCTGCACCGTGGCGCCCAGATAGTCGCCGCGGCGCTCCTTGGCCAGGACGTTGGAATAGATGCGGCCGGTGGTGATGTTGTCCGACTTGGTGGCATGCACGCCGGTGAAACGCTCGTAATGGCCCAGATCCAGGTCGGTCTCCGCACCGTCATCGGTGACGAACACCTCGCCATGCTGATAGGGGCTCATCGTGCCGGGATCGACATTCAGATAGGGGTCCAGCTTGCGCAGGCGGACTTTGTAGCCACGTGTCTGCAGCAGCGCCCCCAGGGCTGCGGATGCCAGGCCCTTGCCCAGCGACGAGACCACACCACCGGTGATGAAGATGAAGCGCGTCATGGAACCCTAACCTTCGCCAAGCATGCCAACAGGTTGGGCCCTTCCGGCCCAATCCTCTGTCGAGATTTCACATCGGGGCACGGATGCCCACTTCACCATAAACAAGCCCTAACGGAAAGAGGCGGCATGTCTGCCGCCTCTCCCTATATCCACCGGGCCTACGCCAAAAGTGCTCACTCGCCGACGGGGACCGTCGGCTTGGCCGGCTCGGCGGGCGTCGCCGGCGCTTCGCTGCCGGGGGCCGGCAGCTTGTCGAACAGGCTCTTCCCACTGCCGCCGGTGCCGGCCAGGATGGCCAAGATCAGGCTGGTGCAGAAGAACAGGGCCGCCAGGATGGCGGTGGTGCGGGTCAGGAGGTTGGCACTGCCGCGCGCGGTCATGAAACCGCCCATGGTGCCGCCGCCGACGCCCAGGCCGCCGCCTTCCGACTTCTGCACCAGAACCACGCCGATCAATGCCAGCGTGATCAACAGATGCACGACCAGGACTACCTCTTGCATCCCAATATCCCTGAAAACCGTCACGGAACCGGGCCGCGGGGACCCGCGACCGTCGATCAGTCAAATGGCGCATAAAGCACCCAAACGCAAGGCCGCCCGCTTCCCGTTTCAAGGGGGAAGCGGGAAGCACCCGCGTCATGTATCCGTCACGCTTCTTAACGGGTCGCGCAATGGGATGCCATAGCGAAGTGTCAGGGGCAGGCTTGCGCGATGGCCCAGAAATCATCCGCCTTCAGGCTGGCACCCCCGACCAGGGCCCCATCGACGTCGGCAAGACCAAGGATTTCAGCGGCATTGGACGGCTTCACCGAACCGCCATAAAGGATGCGCACCGCATCCGGATCGGCCACCAGCCCCACCAACTTGGCGCGGATCATGGCGTGCATGGCTGCAATGTCGGCCAGCGTCGGGGTGCGGCCGGTGCCGATGGCCCAGACCGGTTCATAGGCGACAACCGTGTTGGCGGCGGTTGCACCATCGGGAATCGAGCCCGACAGCTGACCGGCCACCACCTGCTCCGCCCGGCCGGTGTCACGCTCGGCCTCCGTCTCGCCCACGCAGACGATGGCGGTCAGGCCGGCGCGCAGAGCGGCCGCGGCCTTGCCCTTGATCAGGGTGCTGGTTTCGGCGTGGTTGGTGCGGCGTTCGGAATGGCCGACGATGACGGATGAGGCTCCGGCATCGGCCAGCATTTCCGCGGCGATATCGCCGGTATGGGCCCCCTGGGCCTGGGCATGGCAATCCTGGCCGCCGGCCAGGACGGCGCTGCCGGCCACGGCATGGGCAACGGGGGCCAGGATGGTGGCGGGCGGGCAGATCAGCAGATCGAATCGCGGATCGGGCGTGGGACCGACACGAGCAGCCAGATCGGCGGCCAGGGCGGTCCCGTCGCTGCGCCGGCAATGCATCTTCCAATTGCCGGCGATCAGGTAACGGCGAACGGTCATTTCAATCCTCTTCTTGGTTGGCCTGGTCCGCCGGGTTTGCCCCGGTCCGCCGGCCTTTTGTGACGGGAACATTATGCGGCGCGCGGGCTGCTGTCCAAAAGGTCAACGCTGTCATGGGCTGATGCGGTCCGACATGGCCCCTGCCCGCCCCCCGGGCTTGCCCCCATTGTCACGCTTCCCTATGATGCCGCGCTTTCCGGGCCCTGGGCCCGACGGTGCCACCCGCATTCCGGCGGTGGCGCCGCACCTAATCGATGGAACCGCAAGCGTCCCCATGCTCCAGATCATCCGCAGCACCGCCGGCTCCTGGGTCGTCAAGATCCTGTTCGTCGTCCTGATCATCAGCTTCGCCGTCTGGGGCATTGGCGACATCACCAAGGGCGCCCAGACGGGCGTGGCCCGCGTCGGTGACCGCAACATCACCCCGCAGGAACTGGACCAGGCCTATCGCACCGAATTCAATCGCATGAAGCAGATGGTGGGTCCGGAATTCAGCGAGGAACAGGCCCGCCAGTTCGGCCTGCGCGACCGCGCGCTGGAACAGCTGATCCAGAAGGAACTGCTGGCCCTGGCCGCCGACGATCTGGGCCTGCGCATCGCCGATGACACGGTGCGCGCCGAGGTGCTCAAGGTCCCGGCCTTCAAGGACAGTTTCGGCAATTTCGACGCCAACCTGATGCGCGCCCTGCTGCAGCAGAACGGCCTCAGCGAAGCCGGCTTTGTCGAGGATGTGCGTGGCGACATGGCCCGCAGCGACCTGATCGGTGCCGTCACCGCCGGTGCCAGCTCATCCAAGACGCTGGCCGACGCGCTGTACCGCTACCGGTTCGAAGGCCGGACGTTCGAGATCGTCACCATCCCCTATGGTGCCATGCCGGCCGCCCCCTCGCCCGACCAGGCGACCTTGGAGGCGTTCCACAAGGAAAAGGGTGTGCGTTACACCGCCCCTGAATACCGCACGCTGAACGTGGCCCTGATCGAGGCTTCAAGTTTGACCAAGGATGTCGAGGTCACGGACGAGTTGCTGAAGGAATATTATGACGGCCATGCCGGCGACTACATCACGCCGGAAAAACGGTCGATCAGCCAGGCCGTGTTCCCCGACAAGGCAGGGGCCGACAAGGCGCTGGCCGAGGTGAATGCGGGCCGGAAGATCGACGACGTGGCCAAGGCGGCCGGTGTTGAGGCTGTGACGCTGGAGGATGTGCAGAAGGACGGTCTGCCGGCGGAGCTGGCCGACCCCGCCTTCACCACGGCCGAGGGCAAGTCCGGCGGGCCGGTGGAAAGCGCCTTCGGCTTCCATATCTTCACCGTCACCAAGGTGCAGGCCGGCGGCGAACGCACGTTGGAGCAGGTAAAGGATGAGGTCGCGGCCAAGGTCCGCCAGGACAAGGCCGTGGAGAAGATGTTCGAACTGTCCACCAAGCTGGAGGATGAACTGGCAGGCGGCACCCCGCTGACCGAGGCCGCCCATACCGTGGGGGCCCGCATCGTCAAGCTGGAGAAGATCGATAATCGCGGCGCCAATGCCGCCGGCGTCGCCCAGGGTACCGGTCTGCCGGAGGTCGACAAGATCGTCGCCTCGGGCTTTACCGTGGCCGAGGGCCAGACGGGCAGCGTGGAAGAGGCCGGCAGCGATGCCTTCTTCGCCGTGCAGGTGGAAGCGGTGCTCCCCGCCGCCCTGAAGCCGCTGGACGAGGTGAAGTCGGTCGTCCTGGGCGACTGGCAGGCTGACCAGAAGCAGCAGGCCGCGAAGAAGAAGGCCGAAGAAGTGGCCGCCAAGATGAAGGCCGGCACGCCCGCCAAGGAAGCCGCCACCGGCGTTCCCGGCGCTCTGGCCCAGAATATCGACCCGCTGATGCGCGCTGGCGCGCCCAGCGCCCTGGTCCCCGCATCGGCCGTGCAGACCCTGTTCAAGGGTGCCGTCGGCGACGTGACCACGGGTGAGAAGCCCACGGGCATCGTGGTCGCCAAGGTCACCGGCATCATCGCCGCCGACCCCGCCAACCCGATGGCCGCCAGCCAGCTTACCCAGCTGGCCAACAGCGCCGGTCAGGCCATGCAGGACGAACTGGTCATGCAGTATCTGGCCGCCTTGCGCGCCCATTACACGGTGACCATCAACCAGTCCCTGATCAACCAGCTCTACCGCACCAATCAGGAGTAATTCCCGTGCGCACCTTCCCGGATGAAAGCAGCTTCGCCCGCCCCTATGAGGCAGGGTCGGCGCAGGTGCTGTGGACCCGGTTGGTCAGCGACCTGGACACGCCCGTTTCCGCCATGCTGAAGCTGGTGCGCGGGCGTCCCAACGCTTTCCTGCTGGAATCGGTCACCGGCGGGTCGGTGCGCGGGCGTTATTCGCTGATCGGACTGAAGCCCGACCTGATCTGGCGCTGCCGTGGCGCCGCGTCGGAGATCAACCGGCAGGCCGCCACCGATCCCTCGACTTTCACTCCGTGCCAGGGCGACCCGCTGAAGGTGCTGGCCGACCTGCTGGAGGAGAGCCGCATCGATCTGCCAGCCGAACTGCCGCCCATGTCGGCGGGCCTGTTCGGCTATCTGGGCTATGACATGGTCCGGTTGATGGAGAAGCTGCCGGACAGCAACCCCAATGAACTGGACCTCGAAGACAGCATCATGATCCGCCCGACGGTCATGGCCATCTTCGACGGTATCGAGAATGTGGTGACCGTGGTCACCCCCGTCCGCCCGCAGGAAGGCGTGAATGCCGCCCAGGCCCTGGACGCGGCCCGTGCCCGGTTGGGCGAGGCGGTGGCCGATCTGGAAGGGCCGGTGCCGGCGGCGCATGAGACGGTGATGGAGGTGACGGCCCTGCCGCAGCCGGAATCCAACACGGCGCTGCAGGAATATTTTGGCATCGTGGAGAAGGCCAAGGAATATATCCGGGCCGGCGACATCTTCCAGGTGGTGCCCAGCCAGCGCTTCTCGGTGCCTTTCGCCCTGCCGGCCTTCGCGCTCTATCGCGCGCTGCGCCGTCTGAACCCCTCGCCCTTCCTGTTCTTCCTGGATTTCGACGGCCTGTCGGTGGTGGGCTCCAGCCCGGAGATTCTGGTGCGCCTGCGTGACGACACCGTCACCATCCGCCCCATCGCCGGCACCCGCAAGCGCGGCAAGGACCCGGCGGAGGACAAGGCGCTGGCCGCCGACCTGCTGTCCGACCCCAAGGAACTGGCCGAGCATCTGATGCTGCTGGATTTGGGCCGCAACGATGTGGGTCGGGTATCGCAGACGGGGACCGTTACGGTAACGGAAAAATTCACCATCGAGTACTACTCCCACGTCATGCATATCGTTTCGAATGTAGAAGGAAAACTGAACCCCAAATTCACGCCGATCGAGGCTCTGGTGGCCGGCTTCCCCGCCGGCACCGTGTCGGGCGCGCCCAAGGTACGGGCGATGGAGATCATCGACGAGCTGGAAAAGACCCGGCGTGGCATCTATGGCGGCTGCATCGGCTATTTCGCGGCCAACGGCACCATGGATACCTGCATCGCGCTCCGCACCGCCGTGCTGAAGGACGGGGTGATGCATGTGCAGGCCGGCGGCGGCGTCGTGGCCGACAGCGATCCGGAAGCCGAGTATCAGGAGACCGTGAACAAGGCCAAGGCCCTGTTCAAGGCCGCCGAGGAAGCCGTGCGCTATGCCCAGGAGCACGGGACGGCCTGACCCATGCCGGAAGCCATCCCCGCCAGCCTGACCGTTCCCTTCGACCGGTTGCTGCTGGCGACGGTGCCGGATCTGCTGCCGGCATTGTTGCCCCTGCTGCCGGGGGTGCAGCCGGTCGATAGTCTCGACCGGTTGCGCGCCGCGCTGGACCATGATCCCGGATCATCGGTGCGCCTGGTCTGCATCGGCTTCGGCCGGGTCGTGCCGCCCGACCTGCTGGCGCGCTGCCGGGCGGGTGCCATCAACATCCATCCCGGCCCGCATCTCTATCCCGGGTCCGCCGCCGCGCATCTGGCGCTTTATGAGGGGGCGGAATGGTTCGGGGTGACGGCGCATCTGATGAGCGCCGCCGTCGATGCCGGCCCCATCCTGGCCGAAGCCATCTTCCCCATCCCACCCGATACCGGCCATCGCGGCCTGGATGAATTGACCTGGTCGGCGCTGCTGTCGCTGCTGCACCAGCTGGCGCCGGCCATCAGGGGCGACACCCCCTGGCCACGGCCACCCGGCCTGTCCTGGTGGGGGCATGCCAACCGGCGGGCCGACATCATCGCACTGGCCCGGATCACCGATAATATGGTTGAAAGCGAAGTTCTGCGACGCTGGCGGGCCTTCCATGACGGGCCCGACAGCGCGCTGACCATCCAGGAGCATGGGCAGGTACGGCCCTATCAAGCGCAAGGTCGTATCATCGGCTGGGTCGACGGGATCGTCGGCGATGCCATCCAGGGCTGGGCCCATGATCCGGCATCGACCGATATGCCCGTGCATATCCGGGTGGAGGTGGACGGGCATCCTTTCCGCGATCTTGCGGCCTACGCGCCACGCGGCGATGTGGCCGCTGCCGGGCATGGTGATGGGCATTGTGGGTTCAGCCTGGCCTTATCCGACCTGCCGCAAGGTGCAGTGCGCGTGGATTTCCTGCTGCCTGCCGACGAGTGGCGCCGGCTTCCCGGCGGCCCCGTCATGCTGCACCAGACCTGCGGTTGAAGCAGGAGCGAGCAGGTGCACCTTGCAGCATCCCCCCTGACATTGCCTGGAACAGCAGGTTAGGATGAAGGGCGCTGCCATGGAGGGGACCCGGTGAATATACGGCCGTTCTTCCTGGTTCTGATCATCCTGTTCCTTGCGTCCGGCACCACGCGGGCGGAACAGGTGCTGCATTTGCGGGCCCCGTCCCTGACGGAAGGCAGCCACGCCTATTATCATGAACTAATGGTGAAGGCTTTCGCGGTCGAGGGCATCGAACTGCGCATCGATCCCGTGCAGAACCCGCCAAAGGCGCGGTTGGCCATGATGCTGACCAAGGGGGAACTGGCCATCACCTGGATGGTGCAGTCGGCGGAACGCGACAAGAGCTTCGTGCCGGTGATGCCCCCCTTGACCAACGGCATGGTGGGGCAGCGGGTACTGATGATCCGGCCGCAGGATCAAGCCCTGTTCGACAAGGTGCGCACGCTGGACGATCTGCGCCGGCTGGGCCTGCGGGCCGGCATGGGGCGTGACTGGGCGGAACAGGATATCTGGCAGCGCAACGGCCTGCCCTTCACCAACCCCTCGGGTGACTGGCGCCGGCTGTTCGACATGCTGGCGGTGGGCGGGCGCGACGTCGATTACATCCCCCGCGCCCTGTCGGAAATCCTGATCGAGGCGCCGGCCCATCCCGACCTGGGCGTGGAGAAGAACCTGCTCCTGGTCTATGATCGCGATGTGCGCTTCTACCTATCCCCCCTGGCCGCACATCTGGCCCCCGTACTGGAACGCGGCCTGCGCAAGCTGCGCGAGGACGGCGCCCAGGAAAGGCTGCTGGAGAAGCATTTCGGCCGGGCGCGGTCGATCATGGAGGTCGACAAGCGCACCATCCTGCACCTGGCCGATGGCGAGGAGACGGTGAATTAATCACAGCCCTATCCTTTCGCAGGAAAACTTCACTGATGATGCGCGCACTGCACTTCTGTAGAAGTTTGTCTTGATCAAGGGGATATGGCGGAGCACTTCCTTTTGCGGCCGAAGCATTTAATGCTGTGTCTGTTGGCGCTGTTCTGCTGGGTCGCACCCGTGCGCGGCGAGCCGACCATCATTCGCATCGCGCTGACGCCGGAAGGCAGTCACCAATATTTTCACGAACTGCTGAAGGCCGCCTTCCTGGCCGCCGGGCATCCCGTGGAATTGCAGGGCATCGTCGGGCCGGGCAAGGAACGGTTCAAGATGATGCTGCGCACCGGCGAGTTGGATGTCATGTGGCTGGTCCGCGGCGCCGAGCGTGACCAGTTGTACGTGCCCGTCGAATTCCGCCTGACCGACGGGCTGATCGGGCAGCGTATCCTGCTGATCCGGCCTGGAGAGCAGCACCGGTTCGACCAGATCGACAGTCTGGACGATTTCGCCCGCCTGGGCCTGCGCGCCGGGATGGGCAAGGATTGGCTGGATGTGGGCATCTGGCGACAGAATGGCATGCCGGAAACCAGCGAGGTGCCGGAATGGCGGCGGCTGTTCAAGATGCTGTCGGCCGGTAACCGCGCCGTGGACTATATCCCGCGCGGCCTTTCCGAAATCCAGATCGACGCCAATGCCAACCCGGAACTGGCGGTGGAGCAGCGGTTGCTGCTGCGCTATCACCGCGACAGCATCTTCTATCTAACGCCATCGGCCGGGCATCTGGCACCCATCCTGCTGCGTGGCCTGCAGAGGATCCGTGCCAACGGCCGCTATGCCGCCCTGCTGGACAAGCATTTCGGCCATCTCAAGCAGGCGATTGGCACGGACAGGCGCCTCGTGCTGGACCTGACCGACAATGACGACCCCACGCCGGTTCGGTGATCAGGCCACCGACGGCAGGCTCTGCCCCAACCGGCCGCCCACGCGCACCGGCTCGGCCCGCTTGGCCAGCCCGGTACGATCGTCGGTTTCGACGAACACGCCACAGACGCTGACGGTCGCGTCATTCTCGCCCGGCGAATAGCGCTCGCCCGGTGTCTTGCGCAGCATCTTGTGGATGGCCGCGTCCTTCTTCATGCCGATGACGGTGTCATAATCGCCACACATGCCGGCATCGGTCTGATAGGCGGTGCCGCCGTTCAGGATCTGCAGATCGGCCGTGGGCACATGGCAATGGGTGCCGACCACCAGGCTGACCCGGCCGTCCAGCACATGGCCCATGATCATCTTCTCGCTGCTGGCCTCGGCATGCATGTCCATGATGATGGCATCCACCCCGGCCGGCCCCATGCGGGGCCCACCCAAGCGATGGATGTTCAGCACCTTCTCCACCGGCGGGAACGGATCGTCCAGCGGCTCCATGAACACCCGGCCCATGGCATTGATCACCATCACCTTGTGCCGGCCATTCTTGGCGGGAAGGATGGTGTAGCCACGGCCCGGCGTGCCGTCGGGATAGTTGATGGGACGCACCAGCTGCGGCAAGCGGCCGATCTGGCCCAGCAATTCCTTCTGGTCCCAGGCATGGTTGCCCAGCGTCACGCAATCCACCCCGGCGGCGAACAGTTCCTCGGCGATCTTCTCCGTGATGCCGAAGCCGCCGGCGGCGTTCTCTCCGTTCACCACGATGAAGTCGGGCTTCAGCTTGGCCTTCAGGTCGGGCAGGTGGCGCAACACCCCTTCCCGCCCGCTACGCCCCACGATGTCGCCCAGAAAAAGCAGCCGCATACTAAACCTCTGTCGGACGCCATGCGCCCTGTTCCGTCACGATCCAGTCAAGCCGTTGATCGTAGGCATCGACGGGTAGCTTATCCACCCCCTGCCCCGCATAGCCGATGCCCACGGCGATGACCCGCACCTCGGCCCGCAACACCTCCAGCGTGCGGTCATAGAAACCGCCGCCATAGCCCAGCCTGAAACCCGCCTTGTCGAAGGCCAGCAGCGGCACCAGCACGATATCCGGCTGCACCAGCGGCGCGTCGCCCATCGGTTCCATGACCCGGAAGGCACCGGGCACCAGCGGATGGCCGGGACGCCACAGCCGGAAGATCAGCGGCCAGGCCCGCCCCGTCACCACAGGCAGCGCCGTGGCATGACCGGCATCGGCCAGGGCGGCCAGGGACGGCGTCACATCCGCCTCGTCCCCCTTGGGGTAATAGCCGGCGATGGTCAAAGGCCCCGAACGCAGGTCCGGCAGCAGCGACAGGAGATGGGTGGCGATGGCGGCACCAGCGGCCGGACCAGCTTCAACATGGCAGTGGGCACGGGCTTCGCGCGCTTCGATGCGAGCGGCCTGCTTGGCCTGGGCGATTGGATCGGTGTCCAGGTCGGGCATCACAAAACCGGCGTCTTCGTTGGAGACAACACCATCGGTCAGACTTTGACCGATGGTACGGCGGCGACCGCCGCCGCGCGGCACGTGCCGCGTGAGCCAAGCCGCCGGATGGCGGCGCCCGGCGCCTGAGGGAACAAAAAAGACGGAAGATGGCCGCCTTGGCCGTTGGTGTGTGCTATCCCTCGTGACCTGTGCAAACAGGTGGGAGCCATGTGCCGGCACCACGGCGCCGGTAGGGACAGCCCCCTCGAGGAATGATTATCGGCCCCGGGGATAAAGCGACCTGACGCACCAGGCAGCCAACTTCCTGATCCTTATTTAGGCGCGTTCAAGCCGCGCTGCAATGTCTTCGATGCGCTTTGCCAGCGTATCGATGGCCGCACCCACCTTCGCCTCGTCCGCCGAAGCCGCCGCGGGCGGCGGGGACGGCTGGTGGATCACCGGGGCGGGCGCGTGGCCGGCGCGCAGCGTCTTGGCCTCGGCACGCGCCTCCATCAATTCGTCCGCCAGGACGATGCAGGTGGCGATCAGGTTCTGCACCTCATGTCCGGCCGCACCGCCCGTCAATTCCTGCATGCGGGCATCGACATAGGCGGCCAGTTCCAGCAACCGCTGCTCCTGCCCATCCTCGCAGGTCAGCGAGTGGCCACGGCCGTTCAGGGTGAAATCGACGCGACGCATATTCAACCTTCCTCAAGCACGCCCTGCAGGCGTGAAATCGCCCCGTCCAGGCGAACCTTCATGACGCGGGCCTGTTCCTGTGCCTGGCGTTCCCCATGCCGGGCAGCCGCCAGTTCCGCCTCCAGCCGCAGCTTTTCCGCCAGCCAGCCGGCCGTCCCGGCACCTGAGTCCAACCGTTCCAACCGCCTGGTCAAGGCACGGTCCAGCAGGCCGATGGACTTATCCAGGCGCTCCAGCGCGGCGGTCAGGCTGTCCAAGGCGGTGGCTCGTTCGAACGGCGGTGGGCAGGGCGTCGGCCCCGAACCGGGCACAGACGAAAGACCTTAGGGTTCCGCCTTACCCCGCGTCAACATTCGCACCGCAAAAGACCTCGTTATTCGGTACATCCGCCCCTTCCCAGGCCGGGCAGCGGCCATGCTTGCCTGTGGCTTGACCCCCCCGGCTCTTTTGGCCAATTTGCCGCCACCATTCGGGGGGTGTCTGCCGTCGGACCGGGACGGCGGGTGCGACCCGTCTGGCGTTACGGTACAGCGCTTCGTCAGAGCAATGTCCGGCCAGCACATAAGGCCGGCGCCCCCGCATGAAAGGCCCTTCGCGCAATGTCGTCCGATCTGACCGCCGGCGTGTCCCACGCCGATCTCGCCAACGCCATCCGTGCCTTGTCCATGGATGCGGTGGAAGCCGCCAAGTCCGGGCATCCCGGCATGCCGATGGGCATGGCCGACGTCGCGACGGTGCTGTTCACGCAGTTCATGAAATTCGATCCCCGCCGCCCCGACTGGGCCGACCGCGACCGGTTCATCCTGTCGGCCGGCCATGGCTCCATGCTGCAATACAGCCTGATGTACCTGACCGGGTACGAGGACATCACGCTGGACGAGATCAAACGCTTCCGCCAGATGGGTGCGCGTACCGCCGGCCACCCCGAATATGGCATGGCGCGCGGCATCGAGATGACCACCGGCCCGCTGGGCCAGGGCATTTCCACCGCCGTCGGCTTCGCCGCCGCCGAGCGCATCCTGAATGCCCGCTTCGGTGACGATCTGGTCGACCACCACACCTATGTCATCGCTTCCGACGGTGACCTGCAGGAAGGCATCAGCCACGAGGCCTGCTCGCTGGCCGGCCATCTGGGCCTGTCCAAGCTGATCGTGCTGTGGGACGACAACAAGATCAGCATCGACGGTTCCACCGACCTGTCCTTCACCGAGGATGTTCAGGCCCGTTTCCGTGCCTATAACTGGGACGTCAGCGCCGTCGATGGCCACGACCCGGTCGCTGTCGCCAAGGCCATTGCCGCCGCCAAGCTGACCGACAAACCGTCGCTGATCGCCTGCCGCACCACCATCGGCTATGGCGCACCCACCAAGGCCAACACCGCCGGCAGCCATGGCAGCCCGCTGGGTGCCACCGAGATCGAGGGTGCCCGCAAGGCCCTGAACTGGCCTTATGCGCCGTTCGAGATCCCCGACGCCATCCTGGGCGCCTGGCGCCATTTCGGCGACCGTGGCCACCCCACAGTCGATGCCTGGGTGAAGCGCCTGGCGCGTTCGGAAAACCGCCTGGCCTTCAAGGCCGCCATCGCCGGCAACCTGTCGGACGAGGCGCGCGCAGCATTGCACGCCCACAAAAAGGCCGTGTCGGAGACCCGGCCGAAGATCGCCACCCGCCAGTCGTCAGGCAACACGCTGGACGTCATCGTCCCGCTGATCCCGGAAATGATGGGCGGTTCGGCCGACCTGACCGGGTCCAACAACACCCGCGTTAAGGTGGTGGCCAAGGCCGTCCAGAAGAACGACTGGAACGGCCGCTACGTCCATTACGGCGTGCGCGAGCATGGCATGGCCGCGATGATGAACGGCATGGCCCTGCATGGTGGCGTGATCCCCTATTCGGGCACCTTCCTGGCTTTCTCCGACTATAACCGCCCGGCCATCCGCCTGGGTGCGCTGATGAAGCAGCGGGTCATCCATGTCATGACCCATGACAGCATCGGCCTGGGTGAGGATGGTCCGACCCACCAGCCCGTGGAGCATATCCCGGCCCTGCGCTGCATCCCCAACCTGCTGGTCCTGCGCCCCGCCGACGCCGTGGAAGCGGCCGAGGCCTGGGAAATCGCCCTGGATGCCAAGACCCGTCCGTCCGTCCTGGCCCTGACCCGCCAGAACCTGGCCACCATGCGCGTGGACCATACGGACGAGAACCTGTCGGCCAAGGGCGCCTATGTCCTGCGCGAGGCTTCCGCCCCCCGCAAGGTGACGCTGCTGGCCACGGGTTCGGAGGTCGAGATCGCCTTCAACGCCCGTGAGAAGCTGGAAGCCGAGGGCATCCCGACGGCGCTCGTCTCCATGCCGTCCTGGGAACTGTTCGCCGAACAGCCCGAGGCGTACCAGAAGGCGGTGCTGGGCGATGGCCTGCGCATCGGCGTGGAAGCCATGGTCCGCTTCGGCTGGGACCGTTGGCTGGGCGAGAAGGGCGTGTTCATCGGCATGCCGGGCTTCGGCGAAAGCGCGCCGTACCAGGAACTGTATGCCCATTTCGGCATCACCGTCGAGGCCATCGTGAAGGCGGCGAAGGAGCGGGTGTAAGCCCTGCACCTTCCATCTTGAACGGCCATCTTGAACGGATGTGACGCGGACGGCGCCAGGGTGTATCCTGGCGCCGTTTCGCGTTTATGGGCTGCAGGAGATGAGCCATGGGTGCCACGCGCAAGGTGGTCCTGGAACTACCGGAAGAGGATGCCGCCCTGCTGGATGAGCTGGTGGCATCGGGTGCCTATCCGTCCAATGCTGCTTCTGTTTCTGCGGCGCTGGATATGTTCCGACCACATGACAATGATCCTGAAATTGACCGCTGGATCGAAAAAGTCGGAATTCCATTGTTGGAAGAGATCAAACGAGACCCCAGCCAATTGCTGACTCTCGAAGAGTTCGATCAAGAGTTGGAAGCCCATCGCCGCAACCGGCGCGCGGCACAGGCGCAATGAAGTTTCAGATCATATTCTCCAGAAACGCGCGGAAGAACCTGTCCGAGATCGAAGATTACATCGCTGCGCGTTCAGGCGAACAGCGCGCAGAGGATTTCCTGAAAGCCATCCGGCAGACGTGTCTGAACCTGGATACTTTCCCTCAGCGGGGTCGGCTCTTTTCAGCGGGGTCGGCTCTTTAAAGAAGGCTTCAGGGTTATTGGCCATGGCCGTTCGACGAACATCCTGTTCAGGGTCGAACGCGACCAAGTCACGATCCTTGGCATTCTGTACGGTGGCCGCGACATCTCCCGGCATTTCAATGCCAAGACAACGCACAAAGAATGAAACGAAAGCAAAACGGATAAGCGCTGCCTTACACACGTCGGCCCCGCACAAACCCTGCCCACAAAGAGTCACGCCGGTAACGCCGTTACCTGAATTGCACCCCAATCACAAAAAAACTAAGCTGCAACCCGTGCGCTTCACGCATGGCGGAAGGGACGGTTGCGCCCTTGTATGCGGGGAGTTCAAGGGTTAATTCGGCTTTGGAACATGGGCCGTTGGCTGCCCATCGGCACCCCGCCGGAAACCGGCGGCGGCGCTGTTCAATCGGAGGAAAGCATGGCTGTCAAAGTTGCGATCAACGGGTTCGGGCGTATCGGCCGTCTGGTGCTGCGCGCCCTCTATGAAAGCGGCCGCAACGACATTGAGGTCGTCGCCATCAATGATCTGGCCGACGCCGCGTCCAACGCCCACCTGCTGAAGTATGACAGCGTGCATGGCCGTTTCCCCGGCACCGTGGAAGTCGTCGACGGCAATCTGGTCGTCAACGGACATACGATCCGTTCGGTGCAGCAGCGCGACCCGGCGCAGTTGCCCTGGGGCGAACTGGGCGTTGACATCGCCCTGGAATGCTCCGGCATTTTCACCAGCCGCGAGGCCGCCTCCAAGCACCTGACCGCCGGTGCCAAGAAGGTGCTGATCTCCGCCCCCGCCACGGACGAGGACCTGACGGTCGTCTATGGCGTGAACCATGACAAGCTGACGGCCGAGCACAAGATCGTCTCCAACGCTTCCTGCACCACCAACTGCCTGGCCCCGGTGGCCCATGTCCTGAACCAGGGCATCGGCATCGCCCATGGCTTCATGACCACCATCCACAGCTATACCGGCGACCAGAACACCGTGGACACGTTCCACAAGGATCTACACCGCGCCCGCGCCGCAGCATTGAACATCATCCCGACCAGCACCGGCGCCGCCAAGGCCGTGGGCAAGGTGCTGCCGGAGCTGAAGGGCAAGCTGGACGGCACCTCCCTGCGCGTGCCGACCCCCAACGTGTCGGTCGTCGATTTCAAGTTCGTGGCCAAGCGCAACACCAGCGTCGAGGAAGTGAACAAGCTGATCACCGACGCCGCCGCTTCCGGTCCGCTGAAGGGCATCCTGGGCGCCTATGCCGAGCCGCTGGTGTCCACCGACTTCAACCATGACAGCCACAGCTCGATCTTCGCGCTGAACGAGACCAAAGTCATGGAAGGCAATTTCGTGCGTATCCTGACCTGGTACGACAATGAATGGGGCTTCTCCAACCGCATGGGCGACACCGTCATCGCCATGGCCAAGGCTGGCTGATTTCCCGACTGACCTTCGCCGGCACCTGGGCTATCCTGGGGGTCGGCCGGATCGAAAGGGGCGCCGTTCGGCAAGGACGGCGCCCCTGGCTTTTCAACCCAATCCCATTCAAAAGAAGGGCGAATGGACATGACCCCCAATGAAATCGCCCGGTTGCAGACCTACCTGCGCCGGAACTTCAGCAACGACAAGATCATCGTCAACCCGCCGGCCAAGAAGGGCCAGCCCGTGGAAGTCACCATCGGCGAGGAGTTCATCGGCACGCTGTATCGCGACGAGGATGATGGCGACGTGTCGTATGCCTTCAACATGACCATCCTGTCGGAAGACCTGCCGAATATCGCACCGGCGAAGAAGTAAGGTGCCCGGTGGAGCGGATCATATGATCCGCTCCACGCGCTCTGCCCTCAGATCACCCCCAGATCCCGCGCCGTCAAGTCCAGCGCCCGCTTGGCCAGCCACACCACCTCGTCCGCCTCCGCATGCGTCATGGTCAGTGCCGGGGCATAGACCAAGCTGTCGCGGATGCCCCGCATGATCAGGTTGTTGTGGAAGCAATGGTCGCGCGCCATCAGGCCGACCTTGCCTTCACCGGGGAATCGCTGCCGCGTACGCCGGTCCTTCACGATCTCGATGGCGCCGATCATGCCTTCCGATCGGATTTCACCCACGATAGGGTGGCCATCCAGCACCTCTTCCAGTTGGCTGCGCAGATAGGGGCCGATATCGGTCCGCGCTCGCTCCACCAGCCCTTCCCGTTCGATCAGTTCCAGATTGGCCAGTGCCACGGCACAGGCCACCGGATGACCGGAATAGGTGAAGCCGTGGTAGAACTCGCCACCCTCCTCGATCAGCGTCTCCGCCACCCTGTCGCCCACCATCACGGCCGACAGGGGCACATAGCCAGACGTGATGCCCTTGGCGAGCGTCATGAAGTCCGGCTCGATCCCGTAACGCTGGCTGCCGAACCAATGGCCCAGGCGACCGAAACCGCAGATCACCTCGTCTGCGATCAGCAGGATGTCGTGTTCCTTGCAGATGCGGTTGATCTCCGGCCAATAGCTGTCGGGCGGAATGATGACGCCACCCGCCCCCTGCACCGGCTCCCCGATGAAGGCGGCGACATTCTCCGGACCCAGTTCCAGGATCTTCGCTTCCACGGTGCGGGCCGCCAGCCAGCCAAAGGCCTCCGGCGACATCTCCCCCTGCCCCTCGAACGGGTAAGGCGCCATGACATGGGCGAAGCCGGGCAGCGGCAGGCCGCCCTGTTCATGCATCACCTTCATCCCGTTCAGCGAGGTCGCCGCCATGGTGGTGCCGTGATAGCCATGCTCGCGCCCGATGAAGATGCGCTTTTCGGGCTTGCCCTTCAGCGCCCAGTAATGCCGGGCCATGCGGATGATCGTGTCATTCGCCTCCGACCCGGAATTGGCGAAGAAGGCACGGGACAGGCCCGGCGGCGTCAGTTCCGCCAGCTTGGCCGCCAACCGTACCGTCGGCTCCGTCGTGGTCTTGAAGAAGCCGTGATAGAAGCTGAGATCGGTCAGCTGGCCATAGGCGGCATCGGCCAGTTCGCGGCGCCCGTAACCGACATTCACGCACCAGAGACCGGCCATGGCGTCCAGGATGCGGGCACCGGTACTGTCGGTCAGCCACACGCCCTGGGCCTGGGTGATGATGCGCGGGCCGCCAAGCGCTGCCAGCTCCTTATGGTCGGTGAAGGGGTACCAGTGATGGGCGCCGGACAGGCGCTTCAGTTCGGCGGTATCGACGGGGGACATGGGCTCGGGCGCTCCCAAGGCAGGATGGGTTGAAGACGGGCGGACGGCATCTGTCAGGCCGGCGGGTTGAACCCGATCCGCGCGCACAGCAACAGCATCTCTTCCTTGGGCGTTGGGCCGAGATAGATCATGAGGCCATGATAACGCCGGCCAGCCCCGGCGTCACGCGCCAGCCCGTTCCGGCCCCTTGAACCTCAAGCCCAGAACCAGAAGCGCGCCCACGATGTAAAGGGCGACCACACATAGCCAGACGGCCCCCGGCCATTGCCACCGGACCGACAGATAGACGCTTGAAAAGCCCAGCGGTGCCAGGATCGAGGCGAGGCTGACGGCCGACGCGAGCACGCCCTGGAACTTGCCCTGCTCCGCTTCATCGACCTGACAGCTGGCCAGGGATTGCAGGGCGGGCGTGCCGATGCTGCCCAGCGCGAACAGCGGCATGATGGCGAAGACCATCCAGCCTTGTGTGATGAATGCCATGATGGTCAGCGCGACGCAGACGCCCGCCACCCCCGTCAGGACCGCCCGGCGCTCCCCCAGCAGCCTGACCGCAAGGCCGGGGAGAAGGATTTGGGCCAGGGTCTGACACACACCGAAGGCGCCGAGCGAGAGACCGATCCAAAACCCGTTCCAATGGAAGCTGTCCCCACCCCAAAGCGCCCAGCAGACGCCATAGGCCTCTCCGGTGGCGCTGAAGATGAAGAAGACGAGGATGATCGGCAGCAGGGGTTTCATGGAAAGGGCCCAGCGCAACGGCCGCAGCGGGTTGAGGGCTGCAAGGTCGATCTTGCCGGCCCCGGGTCCCCGCGATTCCGGCAGGATGGTGAAAGCCATCGCCAGATTGCCGGCATTCAGCAGGGCCGCCACGATGAAGGGCAGACGCAGCCAATGATCGCCAAGCACACCGCCCAGGACGGGACCGATGATGAAACCGATGCCGAACATGGCATTGAGCAGACCGAAGCGGCGCGCACGCCTGTCCTGGGGTGAAATGTCGGTGATATAGGCGGCCGCCACCGACACATTCGCACCGGTCAGGCCGGCAATGGCGCGGCCGAGCAGCAGCATCCAGAGGCTGGGCGCGAAGGCCAGGAACAGGTAGTTCACGACGGACCCGGCCAGCGATATCAGCAGGACCGGCCGACGACCCAGCTTGTCACTGAGGGCGCCCAGAACCGGCGCGAAGATGAACTGCATGGTCGCGTAGAGGGCGATCATCACCCCCATATGGGAAGCGATTTCCTGTGCGTGGGTAACCTCCCGCAGCAGGGACGGGAGGATCGGGAAGATCAGCCCGATACCAACGGCATCCAGGATGATCGTGGTGAAAATGACCATAATACCAGATCCCGGTGAGTGTAACTCACCGGGATCTGGTACGGCGGCGACCGCCGCCGCGCGGCACGTGCCGCGTAAGCCAAGCCACCGGATGGTGGCGCCGGCGATTGAGGCCGGTGATCGGTTACGATCACCGGGACGTGGTATAAGGGGTTTGTTCATGGTGGCATGCTCCGGTCATCGCGGGCATGACGGACGCCAGAAGGCATCGCTTGCCGACGATGTGACCTGACAGGGGTCAGGTGGGTTTTCGGGGAGCGCTGGCCGGCCCATGCGGGTGCATATGGACGACGTGTATTTGACCGCTTGAACGGACTTCCGTCCGTCTGTTCGCACCACATCGGGCGGTTACAGGAAAAGCGGTCGCTTTTCGCGACGGCGGTATCCTACGTGTCCTGCCGAGGCACCGCAAGCCCCGTCGCCGAGGAGCAATACCCCTACCCTGACCATGCCCGCGTCACGCCACCGGCGCACCGGCATCCAGCCCCTGCTGGAACATGTCGGCCTCCGCATCGCGGCGTTTCTGCAGGCCGGGAACGGAGGGCCAAAGGCGCTTCATGGCGCGGAACTGGCCGGGCACCCCGGCGGGGGTGCCGGCAACGATCAGGTCGTGGATCGCCTGCATCTCCGTGCGCGACGGACCGACCAGGCCGGGTCCGCGATTATACACCAGGCTGACCAGCGCCCCCAGGCAGAGGCCGTTCAGTTTGTCGGCACCGGGAAAGGCGGCGATGGTGCGTTGCTCATAGGTGGGCAGCGTGTCAGTGGCGAAGACCTGGTTGGCGACGTCCCACGGGATGGTGATGCCGGCCAGCCCCTTCACCAGGGCCTGAAGCTGGGCATCGGCGGCGTCGGTCCCGCCCCGTACGCCGATCACGGGCAACAGGGCCTGGATGGCGGCCGCCGGCAGTGACGTTCCCCAATCCTGCTGGAATCCGGCAGCGCTCTGTTGTCCCAGATCGTACCCGACGCCGATGGTGATGCCCGAAACGCCGCCCGGCCAGACGGGATGGCAGGCGAAGCGATTGTAATAGGCCTCTCCGCCCGTTTCCTCATCGATGATGAAATCGGTGCAAGTCTGCGGGATCACGGGCCACCCTCCATCCTTTGGTTGGGAGGGGGCATAGTACCGTGATTATCCAGGGTGGCAATGCGGCCGCGATGGAAAGCCGTTGACTTCACAGGCCGGATTGCAGAACCATAATTGTATGCAATCCAAAAGCCAATCCCTATCCCATGCCGAGCGCATCGACCGCGTCCGCCTGATCCGGGCGGAGAATGTCGGGCCCGTCACCTTCATGCGGCTGATGGAACGGTTCGGCACGGCCACGGCTGCCCTGGCCGCGCTGCCGGAACTGGCGAGACGCGGCGGACGGACGGCCCCCTTGCGCATTCCCGGCAAGGTGGAGGTGGAGCGGGAGGCGGCGGGCTTGGACCGGATCGGTGCCCGCTGGCTGTTCCGGGGGCAAGCCGACTATCCCACGGCCCTGGCCGCCATCGATGATGCACCGCCGGTGCTGACCCTGCTGGGTTTCCCCGCCTTGCTGTCGAAACCCTGCGTCGGCATCGTCGGTGCGCGCAATGCCAGCATCGCCGGCAAGAAAATGGCCGAACGGCTGGGCCGCGATCTGGCCGATGCCGGCTTCACCGTTGTTTCCGGCCTGGCACGCGGTATCGACACGGCCGCCCATCAGGGATCCATCCATGGCGGCACGGTGGCCGTCGTGGCGGGCGGCGTGGATGTGATCTATCCGCCGGAGAATGAGGGGCTCTACCGCGACATCGCGCAGCGCGGCGCCGTTCTGGCCGAATCGCCGCTGGGCACGGAGCCGCAGGCACGGCATTTCCCACGGCGCAACCGGCTGATCTCCGGCCTGTCGCTGGGCGTCGTTGTCGTGGAGGCGGCGTTGAAGTCGGGATCGCTGATCACCGCGCGCTTTGCCGCCGAACAGGGGCGCGAGGTGTTCGCGGTACCGGGATCGCCCATGGACCCCCGCGCCCAGGGCTGCAACCGCCTGATCAAGGACGGGGCGGGTCTGGTGGAGAATGCCGACGACATCGTCACCCACCTGTCCGGTGCCTTGCGCGGGCCGCTGTCGGAACCATCGGGCGGGTATTACCGGGGATCCGGACCGGGTGTGGAAGACGAGGCGGAACTGGCAAAAGCGCGCCGTCTGGTGGGGGAGTGCCTGTCGCCAACCCCGGTTCTCATTGACGAAGTGGTCCGCGGCTGCCAATTGTCTGCCGGGGTGGTGATGACCGTGCTGCTGGAATTGGAACTGGCGGGGCGGCTGCAGCGTCATCCCGGGGGGCAGGTCAGCCTGATCTGATCGGCCCCGCCATCCGGTGTCCATCGTTCTTGCAAAGGCGGGTCCTTCAGTGGCTGGCAGTGTCGTCATCGTCGAATCCCCGGCCAAGGCCAAGACCATCAACAAATATCTGGGGTCGGACTTCACCGTCCTGGCCAGCTTCGGGCATGTGCGCGACCTTCCGCCCAAGGACGGGTCGGTGCGCCCCGAAGAGGATTTCGAGATGGATTGGGAACTGGGCGACCGGTCCAAGCGCCATGTCGACGAGATCGCCCGGGCCGTGCGCGGTGCAACCCGTGTCTTCCTGGCAACCGACCCGGATCGCGAAGGGGAAGCCATCGCCTGGCATGTGCATGAACTGCTGAAGGAAAAGCGGCTGGTCAACAAGGCCGAGGTGCGCCGCATCACCTTCAACGAGATCACCAAGAGTGCGGTGCTGGAAGCCATCGGCAAGCCGCGCGACGTGGACCAGGAACTGGTGCAGGCTTACCTTGCCCGCCGCGCCCTGGATTATCTGGTGGGTTTCAACCTGTCGCCCGTGCTGTGGCGCAAGCTGCCGGGATCGAAGTCCGCCGGCCGCGTGCAGTCGGTCGCCCTGCGCCTGATCTGCGAGCGCGAGGCGGAGATCGAGGCGTTCAAGCCCCAGGAATATTGGACGATCGAGGCGGAGTTCAAAACCTTCGAAGGGGCGACCTTCACCGCCCGCCTGACGCAGCTGGACGGCAAGCGGCTGGAAAAATTCAGCATGGGCAACAAGGGTGCCGCCGAGGCGGCGCTGGCTCGCATCCGCCCCATGCTGTTCAAGGTCGGAAGGGTGGAGCGCAAGGAGGTGAAGCGCAATCCGTACGCGCCCTTCACCACCTCAACCCTGCAGCAGGAAGCCAGCCGCAAGCTGGGCTTTGGTGCCGTCAAGACCATGCGCACGGCCCAGAAGCTGTATGAGGGCGTGGATATCGGTGGCGAGACGGTCGGCCTGATCACCTATATGCGTACCGACGGCGTGTCGTTGAGCCAGGAGGCCATCGACGGGTCCCGCCGGCTGATCGACCAGACCTGGGGCGGCAATTACGTCCCGGAAAAGCCCCGCATCTACAAGACGGCCGCCAAGAACGCCCAGGAGGCGCACGAGGCCATCCGTCCCACCGATCTGTTCAAGCGCCCGGACCAGCTGACCCGCTATCTCGACAAGGACGAGCTGCGGCTTTACGAGCTGATCTGGAAGCGCACCGTCGCCTCGCAGATGGCCAGCGCCATCCTGGACCAAGTGACCGTCGATATCATGTCCAAGGGCGCGGAGGCCGTGTTCCGCGCCACCGGCTCCATCATCCGTTTCGACGGCTTCCTGAAGGTCTATCAGGAGGACAAGGATGATGATGGCGAGGATGAGGATAATCGCCGCCTGCCGCCGATGAAGGATGGCGACGACCTGACGCGCGGCGCCCTGAAATCCGACCAGCATTTCACCCAGCCCCCGCCCCGCTATACCGAGGCCAGCCTGGTGAAGAAGATGGAGGAGTTGGGCATCGGCCGGCCTTCCACCTATGCCTCGACCCTGCAGGTCCTCCAGGAACGCAATTACGTGCGGCTGGAGAAAAGGCGGTTCGAGCCGGAGGATCGTGGCCGGCTGGTCACCAGCTTCCTGGAGAATTTCTTCAACCGCTATGTGCAGTATGATTTCACGGCGGCTTTGGAAGAGAAGCTGGACGATATTTCCGGCGGGCGCATCTTCTGGAAGGATGTGCTGCGGGAATTCTGGAAGCATTTCCATGCGGCCATCGACGATACCAAGGACCTGACCATCACCCAGGTGCTGAACGCCCTGGATGAGGCGCTGGGGCCTCACTTCTTCCCCGACCGGTACGATACCGAGGGGCACAAGGTCGATGTCCGCGTCTGCCCCACCTGCGGGGCCGGGCGGCTGTCGCTGAAGCTGGGCAAGACCGGTGCCTTCATCGGCTGTTCCAACTATCCGGAATGCCGCTATACCCGCCCGCTGGCCGTGGCCGGCGAGGAAGCGGAGGCCGATGCCGACCGCGATCTGGGCACCGACCCGGAAACGGGCATGAATGTCGTCATGAAGCGCGGGCCCTATGGCGTGTACGTGCAGCTGGGCGAGGCGGTGGCCAAGGGCGACAAGCCCAAACGCGTCTCCCTGCCGCGTGGCATGAACCCGCCGGACGTGGACCTGACCATCGCGCTGGCGCTGTTGTCCCTGCCCCGTTCGCTGGGCATGCATCCCTCGTCGGGCCAGGAGATCCAGGCCGGCATCGGGCGCTTCGGGCCGTATCTGAAGCATGGCGACGCCTATAAGAACCTGACGCCCGACGATGATGTGCTGACCATCGGGTTGAACCGCGCTGTCGTGCTGTTGGGCGACGGCCCGGTGAAGAAGGCGGTGGCGGGCCGCGAGCTGGGCAACCATCCCAAGGATGGCAAGCCCATCTCCATCGGCTCCGGCCGCTTCGGTCCCTATGTGAAGCATAACAAGCTGTTCGCCAGCATCACCAAGGCCTACAACGCCGATACGCTGACACTCGACCAGGCCGTGGAACTGCTGGCCGCGAAGGCCGCCAAGGACACAGCCAAGAAGGGTGCGGCACCGGAGGCGGAAGCCGAGGAGAAGCCCAAGAAGGCACCGGCGAAGAAGGCCGCGGCCCCCAAGGCGGCGGCGAAGACCGCAACCAAGACCACCGCCGCCAAGAAACCGGCGGTGAAAAAAGCCAAGGCCTGAGCTTGCAAACAGGAACAGGGTGAACCATGTTCATGCGTGTAAAGGGTAATCGCACCCTGGAGACCGCCATGCGCGCCCTGTTCCTGACCGGCCTGGTCCTGTCGATCATCGCCCTGTCCGCCACGGCGGAGGAGACGCAGCCCGTCAACACCTTCACCCTGCTGGAGAAGAAGCCGGCGGCCCAGCCCGTCGGCGGTGGCCCCACCGCGCGCACCGTTTCCGATTACAGCCAGGGCGTGCCCGTGTCGGAAGCACAGCAGCAGCAGGAAGAGGCCAAGTGCCGCGTGCGCAAGACGGTGGAGGCCGGCGTCGCCATGGGCGGGGTCAGCGGCAAGTACGCCGGTGCCCGCCTGGATTACGGCAAGGATGACAAGGCGCTGGCCCGTGGCTATGCCCCCAACCCCTGCCCTGATACGGGCTTCGCCATGTCGCTGGCCGTATCGGGCAGCGACATGGAGGTCAAGCGCCGGGGTGAGCGCCGTCCCATGGACGAGGATGGCCGGCCGGACCTGATGGAGCGCTGAATCAGCGCGGGTTCAAGGTCCGTTCGATATTCAGCCCTACGGTCAGGCCGCCGATGACCTGTCCCGGCTGGTCCCCGGCAATGGTCAGGCTTACCTGGACGCTGAACTGGTTGGTCGATTGGTCGAAGTCGATATTGTCGATGAAGACCGCGTCCGGCCCCTGCGGCACCGTCATGGAATATTTCGCTTCATCCGCCTGCCACAGATCGGATGGCATGGGATCGGCGGCAAGCGTCATGCCCACATTGTCGAACAGCAATATCTCCGACACCACCCCGCCCGATGCGGCGCGCAGGCGGGACAGCAGGGCCGTCAGCGGATGGTCGTGCAATGTAAGGGCTGCCGGATAGGCCTGTTCCGTGCGATGGGCCTGGAAATCCTGATCCGCCGCCATGATCTGCTGCACCGGCACGGCACCGTTGGCGCGGCTGGCGGCAAGCAGGGCCGGGATCAGGCCGTACTCGCGCGACAATTGCTCCTTCACGCCCTGCGCGACCGCAAGGGCCACGCGGCGTTCGGTGGGAGAGAGCGCCATATTGGCAGCAGCACAATGCGGTACCTCCGCATCGAACCGCTCCAGAAACCCGGGATTGGCCTTCAGGAAGCCGCCGGCGAAATAGACGCCCAACGGCATGTAGCGGTGGAAGGACACGGACAGGGCAGCAGCATCGATATCGCCCGCCTGGCGCGCATAATGCAGTTCCGCCTCTCCCATCAGCACCGTACCCACCCGGCCGCCCAGTAGCATCCGCAGCAGCTGGTCCGCTGATCGTGCCGCACCGTCGACCGCTGCACCTTGGCTTTCCAGCCATTTCAGCTGGTTGGAACCGATGATGGCGGCGATGGAACCTCCCCCCTGCCAGGAGGATGGCATCGGTCCCGTCCGCGCCGGCCGGACCCAGACCCAGCGTTCCAGGGCCAATGGCATGGACAGGCGCCCATCACCATCCGCGTCCCGGTCCGGTGCAACGGCGAACAGGCCCTGTGCTGCCCCCTGCCGCACCTGCTCCCGCGCGCGCAGCCAGGGGGCCAGCCCCACCTCGTAGCGCTGGTCCAGACGCTTCATGATGCAGGTGAGGGCACGCATGGAGGTCCCGTCCAACTCCCCCGCCACCATCTCCTGATAGGGAGGGGCGAGGTTGGTCAGAAACCGCAAGGTTTCGGCGGCCTGCGCCTGCCCGGGAGCGATGGCCAACAAGGCCACCGTCAGCAGACGCCCCGCCAGGATGGCAAGACGCATGATCTTCTCCCCGCTCACCGGTCTATGCCGGCTGTTAGGGGAAGTGTATGCGCGGGGGCGGCCTGTGAATATCTATCCTGAAGGCGCGGACGGGAAGCCGCCGCCGCGCCCTGGGGCCTTCAATCCGTGAACTTGTTGTTCCGGGGAAAGCCGGTGGGCGGCATCTTGCCCTGGGTACCGCGGAAGGCCACCCAGCCGGCCAGTTCCGGCATGGCGACCGTACGGATGCGCCCCTCGGCCCCGCCCAGCTTCCAGGACAGGCCGTCGGCCAGGTTGAAGCTCTTCACATCGGCCAGGCTGGCATCCTTGTATTTTTGCAGTGCCACGCCCTTGCCACGGGCCAGCAGCGGTAGTTCCTCCAGCTTGAACACCAGCAGCTTGCGGTTATTGCCGATCACCGCCACCGCATCGCCCTCCACCGGGATCACCAGCGACGCCACCCCGCCATCCGACGGGTTCAGGATCTGCTTGCCGGCACGGGTCTGGGCCAGCACCTCGTCCGCCTCCACCTGGAAGCCACGGCCATCGCTGCTGGCCACGATCAGCTTCTGACCCGGCATATGCGCGAACAGGGCCACGATCTCGGCGTCGCCGAAATCGGCCATCAGGCGCACCGGTTCCCCAAAGCCACGCCCGCGCGGCAGCTTGTCGGCACCCAGCGTGTAGAATTTGCCGTTGGACGCGAAGACCAGCAGCTTGTCGGTGGTCTGCACCCGCAGGACGAAGCCTTCCTGATCACCATCCTTGTATTTGGCGTCGGCGATCTCCGCCGGGGTCAGGTGGCGCGACACAGCCCTGATCCAGCCCTTCTCCGACAGAAAGACGGTCAGCGGCTCACGCTCGATCATCGCCTCGACCGGCACCACGATATCGGCGGGCGCCTCGCCCACCTCCGTCCGACGCTCACCCAGGGCGGTAGAGCGGCCGAACTTCTTGTCCATCTGCTGCACGTCGGCGCGGATGGCCTTCCAGCGCTTGCCCTCATCCTCCAGCAGGTCGGTCAGCTTGGTCTTTTCCGCGACCAGCGCGTCATGCTCCTTCTTGATCTCGAACTCTTCGAGACGGCGCAAGCTGCGCAGGCGCATGTTGAGGATGGCCTCGGCCTGGACATCCGACAGGGAGAAGGTGCGCATCAGCTCCTTCTTCGGCTCATCCTCCTCACGGATGATGCGGATGACCTCGTCCAGGTTCAGATAGGCGATCAGATAGCCGCCCAGCACCTCCAACCGATGCTCGATCTCCGCCAGCCGGAAGCGGGAGCGGCGGATCAGCACGTCCTGGCGGTGGGCCAGGAAGGCGTTCAGCACCTCGTGCAGGTTCATGACGCGCGGCAGGGTGCCGCCATCCAGCACGTTCATGTTCAGGCTGAAACGGATCTCCAGGTCCGTGTTGCGGAACAGCTGTTCCATCAGCACGGCCGGGTCGACATTGCGGCTCTTGGGGATCAGGATCAGGCGGATGTCTTCGGCCGACTCGTCGCGCACATCCTCCAGCAGCGGCAGCTTCCGCTCGGTCAGCAGCTCGGCGATCTTTTCCACCAAGCGCGATTTCTGCACCTGATAGGGAACCTCGGTGACGACGACCTGCCAGGTGCCCTGGCCCAGCGCCTCCTTGGTCCAGCGGGCGCGCAGGCGGAAGGCGCCACGGCCGGTACGGTAGGCCTCGATGATGTTGGCACGGGCCTCCACCAGCACGCCGCCGGTGGGGAAGTCGGGCCCGCGCACCCAGCTGACCAGCTCATCCACCGTCACCGGGCGGCGGCGTTCCGGGGCGGGCAGCAATTCACGCTCAATGATCAGGTTCAGCGCACCGCAGATCTCCCCCACATTGTGGGGCGGGATACTGGTGGCCATGCCCACCGCGATACCGGCCGACCCGTTGGCCAGCAGGTTGGGGAAAGCGGCGGGCAGCACGATCGGCTCATTCCCGTCACCATCATAGGTGGGGCGGAAATCGGTCGCGTCCTCATCCAGGCCCTGCATCAGGGCCTTGGCGACCTCCGTCAGCTTGGCCTCGGTATATCGCATGGCGGCGGCGTTATCGCCGTCGATATTGCCGAAATTGCCCTGCCCTTCGACCAGCGGATAGCGGCTGGCGAAATCCTGCGCCAGACGGACCAGCGCGTCATAGACGGACTGGTCGCCATGGGGATGGAACTTGCCGATGACGTCGCCGACCACACGCGCCGACTTCTTCGGCATGGTGTTGGGGTCCAGCTTCAGCTGGCTCATCGCGAACAGGATGCGCCGATGCACCGGCTTCAACCCGTCGCGCACATCGGGCAGCGAACGGGAGACGATGGTGGAGAGCGCATAGGACAGGTACCGTTCGCCCAGGGCTTCGGCGAGGCGCTTGTCCAGGATTTCATAGGCGGCGTCGGTCATGCCTTATCCATACCAGATGTGGTAGGGGCATGGGTACTGGCTTCTATACTGGGCTTTGGGGATACGCAGGTCCTACAGCTGGCGGCCGGCATAGAGCAGGCGTTCGATGATGACCTGATCGCCAACGATACGAAAATAGATCGAAACCCGTCGTTCAAAGCCGACGACCCGCTGGTCGGGTGCAATGCCGGGATGGAGGTGCCCCCGATAGGGAAAGAGGCACAGACCCCGGCAATAGGTTTCCAGATGCGTAATATACCGGTCGGCAACGGCTTCACCCCGGTCCTCCGCGATACGGATAGCCAAATCGGCCAGATCAACCAGAGACTCGTCGGAGAAACTTACCAGATACCTTGCCGTCATTGGGACCGGGCGCGCAACATCGCTCGCACCCGTCTAAACGCTTCATCCATTGGGACCAGTGAAGACGGATCACGCTCATACCGATCGCGGACGGGCAATATCTGCGCGCGCAGCCATGCGGGATCGGCATCGGCGAAGGGGCCGGGATCGTCCTCATCCATATCCGTGGCCGGCTTGCCGTCCATGGCGCATCGCCTCACAAGGGTTGATCACTAGAATATAACATCGCGCGGATATGCTGTCATCCCACGTCGGCCAGCAGGCCATGGGTGCGACCGTAACGTTCCACAAACCGGGCACGGGCCGCCGGCACCTCGGCATGGCGCTGGGCAAAGGCGCTGCGGTCCAGGAAATGGCCGGTCAGCGTCAGGCCCCGCATCACCTCCGCCGGGCCGCCGTCCGACAGGCCCAGCAAAAAGGGCGGCAGGGGCAGCAGCTTGTCCTTGTAGGGTTCGGCGGCGGAGATGGACACCGCGCGGCCGGTGCGCGGGCTGACATGGGACAGGCCGTCATTGCCGGTGAACAGGTCCTGGGCGCTGCGCCCGCTGACCGCACAGCGCGACAGGTCGAGGCCGAACCCCACCTCTTCCAGCAGCCCGACCTCCCAGCGCACATAAATCTCCGCCCAGACCTCCGTCGACAGGGCCTCGAACAAGGCGAGCGTGGCGTCGAACAGGCCGGGATGCGGCTCCCGGTCGGCCAGCAAGCCATCCAGCAGCGCACAGGCCGATGCCAGGCAGGCGAGTCGCAGCGGATCGTCCAGCAAGGGCGCCGCATAGGCACGTTCCAGTTCCAGCGACCAGGTGCCAAGCTGGTCCGCCAGCCGCGCCCGCCACCCGGCGGCCAGCAGATTTCCCGGCTCCAGCAAAGCCCGGTGTCGCGCCGACTGCGCGCCATGCAACAGGCCCGCATGCCGTCCATGGTCACGGGTCAGCACCAGCGCCAATGCCGCTGTTTCCCCATACGGGCGTGCGGATAACAGAATCGCTTGGTCGTTCCAGTCCATGGAACCAAGTCTAGTATAAATAACGCCCGGCCGCGAAGGGGCATGGCCCCCTTCGTCGAAAGTGGTATAGAGTTTCCACAACGCACCTTTCCATTGCCGACCGGCCCGCCTTGCCCCAGACAACGTCCGACGAACAATTGGCCCAGCGCTATCTGCTGGCGGGACTTTCCAGCGGCGAAGCCGTCTGGGACTGGGACCTGACCGTCGATGCCATGTTCCTGTCGCCGGGGTTCCGCGAGCATTTGGGTCTGCCCCCGGTTGAGACCGGCACCAGCCCCCGCGACTGGTTCGACCGGGTGCATCACGACGACCTGCCCTGGCTGGAAGCCACCCTGCGTCCCCGCAATGACGAGGGTGGCCGGCGTTTCGTGATCGAACACCGGGTGCGTAACGGCCGGGATGACTGGACCTGGCTGGCCGTGCGCGGGGCCGCCATCGCCGGGACCGATGGCACCGTTACCCGCCTGATCGGCACCGCCGCCGACATCACCGAACGCAAGCAGGCCGAAGAGAAGCTGCGCATCAGCGAGGAGCGGCTGGCGCTGGCGGCGGCGGCCACCAATGACGGGCTTTACGATTGGGACCTGCGCACCGACCGTATCTATTACGCGCCGCGCTGGTGGGCGCTGATCGGGCTGACACCTGAGGAGGAGGCGGACGGGCCTGACGAGTGGCTGAACCGCGTGCATCCGGAAGACCTGATCTGGCTGCAGGCCACACTGGATGCACAGATGTCGGCCGGTGGCAAGCCGTTCCAGATCGAATACCGTATCCAGCATGGCCTGTCTGGCTGGCGCTGGATGCTGTGCCGGGGCATCGCGGTCATGGATGCCGAGGGGGAGCCGGTGCGCTTGGTCGGATCGCAATCCGACATCACCGACCGCAAGGTGGCCGAGGAACAGCTGCGGATCAGCGAGGAACGCTACGCATTGGCCGCCCAGGGGGCCAATGACGGTCTGTGGGATTGGCGCATCCAGGAAGGCGAGGTCTATTACTCGCCGCGCTGGTCGGACATGCTGGGCCTGCCCGGTGGCGAATGGGTCGGCACCATGGAGGATTGGTTCGCCCTGGTCCATGCCAGCGACCTGCCCGGCCTGCGCGCGGCGTTCGAACTGCACCTGTCCGGCCGGCTGGATCATCTGGAGCATGAGGTCCGTACCCGCCATGACAGCGGGGCGGAACTGTGGGTGCTGATCCGCGGCGTGGCCATCCGCGACGCGCTGGGTGACGCCATCCGCATGGCCGGATCGATGACCGACATCACTGCCCGCAAGCGCGCCGAGCAGCAGATCCTGTTCGATGCGTTCCATGACGGTCTGACCGGCCTGCCCAACCGGTCGCTGCTGATGGATCGTATCGGCCAGACCATCGACCGCCGCCGCCGGCCCGACGATCCGCCCTGTGCCGTCATCCTGTTCGACCTGGACCATTTCAAGACCGTCAATGACAGCCTGGGTCCCAATGCCGGGGACGAGGTGCTGCGCATCCTGGCGAAAAGGCTGGAGAACCAGCGCCGGGCCGGCGACACCATTGCCCGCCTCTCCGCCGATGAGTTCGGTGTACTGATGGACGGGGTCGTGGATGTGAAGGCGGCCATGACGGCGGCCCAGCGTCTGGCCACCATCATGGCCGAGCCCATCCATCTGCCGGGCCTGCCGCAGGAACTGGTGCTGACCGTGTCGGGCGGCATCGCCATGTCGCATACGGGTTATGGCCAAGCGGCCGACATGCTGCGCGATGCCAGCCTGGCCATGTTCCGCGCCAAGGGGGCGGGCCGCAACCGGGTGGAAGTGTTCGACGACGCCTTGCGCGCCCGCGCCATGTCGCGCCTGCGGACGGAGGCCGACCTGCGTCTGGCCGCCGACCGCCACCAGCTGACCCTGTTCTATCAGCCCATCGTGCGCCTGTCGGACCAGACCATCGCCGGCTTCGAGGCGCTGATCCGCTGGCTGCATCCCGAACGCGGCATGATCTCGCCCGCCGATTTCGTGCCGCTGGCCGAGGATACGGGCCTGATCCTGCAGATCGGCCGCTGGGCCATGCAGGAGGCGGCGGAACAGTTGGCCCGCTGGCAGAAGACCCATGACAGTGGGTTGTTCATGAGCGTCAACGTGTCGGGCCGGCAGATGCTGGACGACGACATGGTGGATTGCGTGCGCCATGTGCTGGACGACACGGGCGTGCGGCCGGACACGCTGAAGCTGGAAATCACCGAAAGCCTGCTAATGGACGATCCCGGCCGGGCGGTTTCGATGATGCAGCAGATCCGGAGCCTGGGCGTCCACCTGTCGCTGGACGATTTCGGCACCGGTTACTCATCGCTGTCCTACCTGCACCGCTATCCCGTCAATTCGCTGAAGATCGACCGCGCTTTCGTCAGCGGGTCGGGCAATGGCGACCGGCGGGAGGAAATCCCCCGCATCATCCTGCTGCTGGCCAAGAGCCTGGATCTGGATGTGGTGGCGGAAGGGATCGAGAACCCGTCGGAGGTCATCTTCCTGCGCGGGCTGGAATGCCGCTATGGCCAGGGTTACTACTTCTCCCGCCCCGTGCCGGCCGACGCGGCGGAGAAGCTGCTGGGATTGCCGATGCTGCCCTGATCGCTACCGCAGCAGCCGCGTCCCTGCCGGCGGCTGGCGTTGTTCCCAGCCTTCACGCTGCAATTCCGGGGTCTCGGCATCCTCCCTTGGAAAGCCCAGGCACAGATAGCCGATGAAATGCCACGCGGCCGGCACGTCCAGAGCCCTGTTCACAGCATCGGGGGCCAGGATGGAAACCCAGCCCAAGCCAACCCCATGGGCACGCGCCACCAGCCACAGCGTGTGGATGGCCATGGCAACCGAATAATCCAGCGTCTCCGGCATGGTCCGCCGGCCCAGGCCGCCGCCCTGCACGGGATCGGGTTCGGCAAAGACGGCCAGATGTACCGGCGCCTCCACCAGCCCTGCCAGCTTCAGCCTCACGTAATTCTCCCCACGTCCGGCCGCCACCTGTTCGGCCAGGGCCGTCGCATTGGCCGTTTTGAAATTGTCGATGATGGCGGTGCGGCGGGCCGCATCCTCCACCACCACCCAGCGCCAGGGTTCCGAGAGGCCGACGCTGGGGGCCAGCGCCGCCTCGTCCAGCAATTGGTCCAGCAAGCCCGGCGGCAACGGGTCGGGCCGGAAATGCCGCACGTCGCGCCGCCAGCGCAGCAGGGCGTGCAGCTTTTCCCGGAAATGCGCGTCGAAGGCCGGACCTGTCATGGTCATTTGATCGGATTCGGGCCGGGGAAGGCCGCGCGCAGGGCCGGCAGGGCTGCCGGGTGATAGACCGAATGGTGTCGCTCATCGGGCAGGTCCTGGAAATCCCAGGTCAGGCCGGCCGGCGGATTGGCCTTCAAAGCCGCCATCACCCGGTCCAAACCTGCGCGCATGCCCCCGCCTTCGTTACCGATGGCCAGATGCAGGCTGCGCGGGCCGGGCTTTTGCGCCTTCAACAGGGCGGCAGCCTGATGGGACAGGGCCTCCTTGTTCCACCACAGGCTGGGGCTGATGGCGATGTAATGGCTGAACAGATCGGGCTGGCGTAGGAAGGTTTCCAGAATGAACAGACCGGCCAGCGATTCCCCGATGATGCCCGTTTCCGCCGCCGCACGGAAATTCTTGGCGATATAGGGCTCCAGTTCCTCGGCCAGGAACCGGCGGAAATTATCGGCCCCGCCCTGGGTCGGCACTTCCTTGATGTCCAACGGATCCTGGGAGGGGGAGGTCAGGTCGCGTTTGCGGTCCGTGCCTTCGATGCCGACCAGGATCACCTCCTTGGTCACCCCGTTCAATTCACCCAGTTGCACCAGCCCGGCGATGTGGAACCAGTCCTCCCGTGTGCCGCCATCGATCAGGTACAGCACGGGATAGGTGCGGTCGCCCCCGGCATAGGACGCGGGCAGCAGCACATTGATCCGCCGCCTTTCCTTCAGCAGCTTCGATTCCAGCATATAGCTGGTGCCGAACTGGATGGGCTCGCTCGCCCCCAGGCCGGGGACATCGCTGGCGGTGGCGCAGAGCGGGGTGAGCAGGCAGGCGGCGGCCAGCAGGGCCGTTTTCACAAGGTTCCTCATCGCGTTTCCCGGATTGCCGTTATTTCATTATTCAGTAGGTCCCGAAGCTGATCCGCCAGGGATGCCAGTTCATCGCCGCCATAGGCGGCGGACAGGCCTCGGCCCCAGACGGGGCCGGGCCAGGCCGGATCATCGCGCCGACGGGCGATGACATGCATGTGGAGCTGGGACACGACATTGCCCAGGGCCCCGATATTGATCTTGTCGGGCTGGAACAGGCTCTCTAGCACGCGGGCCGCGGCCGAGGTTTCCCGTGTCAACAGCACCTGGTCGGCGGCCGTCAGGCGATGGATTTCCACCGCGCCCGCCCGGCGTGGCACCAGGATCAGCCAGGGGAACAGCCGATTGCGCATCAGCAGCACCCGGCAGAGCGGCCAGTCGCACAGCGCCACCGTATCCGTGGCCAGCCGCGCATCGAGATCGAAACCCGTCTCCATGGCCCTCTCCCCTCACCTGTTCAGCACCCGATCTATACCAAACATGGCCGCCTGCGCTATGGTCGGACCCGGCAGTGAATGATCGACGTTGCGCTTTTCATAAAAATAACAGAAACGGCTGCCACAAGTTTGGGCCTGTCGCCATTCCTGGCGGCGGGTGGGTTCCGGGGGCATGACGGGAACGATGGGCAAGATCTTGAAAATGCGGGCTTCGGCCTGGCTGGTGCTGGTGCTGCTGGTCCTGGGCAATATCGGGGCCTGGGCATTGTCGAACCGGCCGACCACACCGGAAAAGCTGTGGTCCGGCACCATCTCCGGCGTCGCCTTCAGCCCGTACCAGGAAAACCAGAACCCGCAGGATGGCCGCCACCCGAGCCGCGCCGATATCGAGCGCGATATGGGCGTCGTGGCCCCTTACGTCCGCTCCATCCGTACCTATACGGCCACCGACGGGCTGGAGGTGACGCCGGAGATCGCCGCCAAGTACGATCTGGACGTCACCGCCGGCGCCTGGATTTCCGGCGACCTGGGCAAGAACGAACAGGAGATCAATTCCCTGGTCCGCCTGACCCGCGCCAACAAGAACGTCACCCGCGTCATGGTCGGCAACGAGGTGATGTATCGCGGCGACCTGGAGGTCGACGCCCTGATCGACTATATCCAGCGCGTCAAGCGGCAGATGGACGTCCCCGTCTCCACCGCCGAACCACCCTATGTCTGGATCAAGTATCCGGAACTGGCGGCGTCCGTCGATTACATCACCATCCACCTGCTGCCCTATTGGGAGAAGGTGACCATCGAGCAGGCGATGGACCAGGTGCGCCGCGGCTATGACGAGGTGCGCGCCAAATATCCGGACAAGCACATCCTGATCGGCGAGGCCGGCTGGCCGTCCGACGGCCCCTATCGCGGCGGCGCCCAGGCCAGCCTGGTCAATCAGGCGCAGTTCATCCGCAACTTCCTGAACCTGGCCGGTGAAAACCGCTGGGACTATTACATCATGGAAGGGTTCGACCAGCCCTGGAAGCGGGAGATCGGCGGCGAGGCGGAGGCCAACTGGGGCATCTGGGACACCCATCGCCAGATGAAATTCCCCATGGAAGGCGGGGTGTTCGAGGTGCCGGGCTGGCCCGTGCTTTGCGCCATCGCCACCCTGCTGGCCTTCATCCCCATGTTCTGGTTCGTGCTGAGCCGTGACGACCTGAAGCCCGCCGGACAGCTGTTCTACGGCGCGCTGATCCAGGCCATCGCGTCCGGACTTGTCTGGACAGCAACGGAGGCGATGACCACGGGCATGAACACCATGTCCTTCGTGGCCTTCCTGGTGCTGATCGGCGCGCAGATATTGCTGCTGATCGTGGTGCTGATCGATGGGCTGGAACTGACCGAAGTGGTGTGGACCGACCGCTGGAAGCGGAAGTTCAACCCGGTCAAGACCAACACCAGCGGCTATTACCCCAAGGTTTCCATCCATGTGCCCTGCTACAACGAGCCGGCGCATATGGTGATCGAGACGCTGAACGCGCTGGCGAAGATGGACTATCCCAACTTCGAAGTGCTGGTCATCGACAACAACACCAAGGATGAGGAGGTGTGGAAGCCGCTGGAGGCGCATTGCGCCAAGCTGGGTCCGCATTTCCGCTTCTTCCATCTGGCCAAATGGCCGGGATACAAGGCCGGTGCCTTGAATTTCGGTCTGGCCGTGACGGCACCGGATGCCGAGGTGGTGGGCGTCATCGACAGCGACTATCAGGTCACGCCGGACTGGCTGTCCTCCACCATCCCCTATTTCGAAAGCCCGAAGGTCGCCTTCGTCCAGAGCCCGCAGGATTATCGCGACTGGCACATCCATCCGTTCCACCGGATGATCAACTGGGAGTACCAGGGCTTCTTCCATATCGGCATGGTGCAGCGCAATGAACGCAATGCCATCATTCAGCACGGCACCATGACCCTGATCCGCACCTCCATCCTGAAGCAGGTCGGTTGGTGGGCTGAATGGTGCATATGTGAAGATGCGGAGTTGGGCCTGCGCCTGTTCGAGGAGGGACTGGAGTCGGTTTACATGCCCGACAGCTTCGGCAAGGGCTTGGTCCCCGACAGTTTCGCCGGCTACAAGACGCAGCGTTTCCGCTGGGCCTATGGCGCGGTGCAGATCATCAAGCGGCATTGGCGGGAATTCCTGCCGTCGGGCAAGACCCTGACCTTCGGGCAGAAATACCATTTCGTCACCGGCTGGCTGCCCTGGTTCGCCGATGCCGCGCACATGCTGTTCGTGGTGGGCGGCGTGTTCTGGTCGCTGGGCCTGCTGCTGGCGCCGCGTTATTTCGAATTCCCACCGACGGTATTCATCATGCCGACCCTGGGCGTGTTCTTCTTCAAGGTTGCCTGTGGCCTGTGGCTCTATGCGGCACGGGTGAAGTGCGGCTTCCTGGACAAGGTGAACGCGGCGGTGGCCGGCATGGCGCTGACCCACACCGTGGGCCGCGCGGTGTGGACCGGCCTTTTCACAGAGGGCCGCCCCTTCGTGCGCACGCCCAAATGCGAGGACCAGCCGGCGCTGATCCAGGGCTTCATGCATGCCAAGGAAGAGGTGATGCTGATGCTGGCCCTCTGGACCACGGCCTTTGCCGTTGGCTGGCGCGAGGGCGGCGACAATCGCGACGCCTATATCTGGTCGGCGATGCTGGTGGTGCAGTCCCTGCCCTATATCGCCGCCTTGGCCGTGGCCACCATCAACGGCCTGCCAATGCCCAGGCAGGAAGGGCCGGAAGCGGCCCCGGCGGCGGAGTGAGGCCGCGTTAACCAACTTATCCGGTCGGATGCGGCATGGTAGAATACCTCCATGCTGCGCCCAGACTTCCTTCCCGCCGAACGGCTTGACGAACGCCGGACGATGCAGTCCCGGCGGTACGAGCATCATGGCATGGCCGCCGCCTATTACCGGCGCGATGGTGGCAGCGAGGAACCACTGGGGCCGAACCCGGTGATGCCGGCCTTCCAGTTCGTCATTCCGCTGATCACGATGCCCGCCCATGGCGGCTGGATGGATGGCAGGTGGATCGAGCTGCCGGCCCATGCCGCCGGGGCACCCGGTTTCTTCGACTGGCGCCGCACTTGGTCGGCAGACCTACGTGACCCGTTCGAGGCCCTGGTGCTGGTCATCCCGCAGGCAGCCATGGACGAGTTGACCGACAGTCTGGGCGGGCGGCGCATCACCCGTTTCGACTGCCCGGCGGAGCAGGAAACCAGCTTCGACCCGCACGTCTTTGGCTTGGCCCAGGCGCTGCTGCCGCTGCTGAGCCATCCGCATGAGGCCGGCGCCCTGTTCGCCGATTACATCTTCGGGGCCTGCCGGCTGCATTTCGCCGTCACCTATGGCGGACTGCGCGTGTCGGAGGCGCGGCGGACGGGGCGGCTGGCGCCCTGGCAGGAACGCCGCGCCACGGAAATGATGCTGGCCGACCTTGGCGCCGATATCTCCGTGGAGGTGGTGGCCGCCGCCTGCGGGCTGTCGGCCCGGCATTTCGAGCGGGCTTTCGCCGTCAGCTTCGGCGCCCCGCCCCATCGCTGGCGCCTTAAACAGCGCGTGGAGCGCGCCCGCCGCATGCTGGAGGAAGGGGACGAGCCGCTGGCCCTGATCAGCGCGGTCTGCGGCTTCGCCGACCAGAGCCATTTCACCCGCGTCTTCCGCCGCTTCCATGACGTGCCACCGGCCACATATCGGCGGCAGCGGCGGATATAGAACGGCGCCCGCGTTCCAAAGATGACGCGCGGCTTCAAGACGAGGCCCACCGCCGATCCTACCTTCCATGATGACAGTCCCGATCATCATGGAAGGGTTCCATGCGTTATCGCATCTTCGGCCGGACCGGCCTGCGCGTCTCCGCGCTGGCGCTGGGAACCGGCAATTTCGGCACCGGCTGGGGCTATGGCGCCGACCGCGATCAGGCTGCCCGTATCTATGACGCCTATCGCGCCGCTGGCGGCAATCTCATCGACACGGCCAACAACTACCAGTTCGGCCAATCCGAAGGCCTGGTGGGCGAGTTCATCCGGGCCGAGCGCGACGAGATCGTGCTTGCCACGAAATTCTCGCTGGGTGCGGCGCCCGACAGCGGCCTGATGGCCACGGGCAATAGCCGCAAAACCATGGTCCGGTCGGTGGAGGACAGCCTGAAAAGGCTGGGCACCGATCATATCGACCTGCTGTGGGTGCATATGCCCGACGGGGTGACGCCCGTGGAGGAAATCATGCGCGGCCTGGACGACCTCACGCGCAGCGGCAAGATCCACCATGCCGGCCTGTCCGACTTCCCCGCCTGGCGTATCGCCACGGCGGCCACCCTGTCCGACCTGCGCGGCTGGGCGGGCGTGGCCGCCATCCAGATCGAATACAGCCTGGTGGAACGCACGGCGGAGCGCGAATTGCTGCCCATGGCCGATGCGTTCGGCTTGGGCGTCGTCGGCTGGTCGCCGCTGGGCGGCGGGCTGCTGACCGGCAAGTACCGGCGCGGGGAGAAAGGCCGGGCGGAAGGTCTGGGCGTGCTGACCCATGCGGAGAGCGATGCGCGCAAGAGAGACACCGTCGACACGCTGCTGTCCGTCGCCAATGAACTGGGTGTCACGCCGGGACAAGCGGCCATCGGCTGGGTCATGGCACGCGGCGTCACCCCCATCCTGGGCCCGCGCACGGCGGAACAGGCGGCGGACAATCTGGCCGCCGCTCAGGTCGCGCTTTCCGCAGAGCATCTGACCCGGCTGGACGGGGCCAGCGCCATCCCGATGGGCTTCCCGCACGAGATGCTGGCCGATGCCGGGGTGCGCAACCAGTTGGCGGCCGGCAAGGCCGACCTGATCGATAGGCCGGCACTGCCGGTACGATAGGAAGAGAGAGCATCATCATGGGCAAATTGCTTGTCACCGGCGCCACCGGCCATCTGGGCCGGCAGAGCATCGAATTCCTGATCACCCGCGTGCCGGCGGGGTCCGTCGCGGCGCTGGCCCGCGACCCGGCCAAGGCCGCCGATCTGACGGCGCTGGGGGTGGAGGTGCGGCAGGGCGACTACGCCGACCCCGCCTCCCTGGAACGCGCCTTCGCCGGCATCGACCGGCTGCTGATGGTGTCGACGGTGATGTTCACCGATACGATCACCCATCATCGCAACATCGTGGCCGCGGCCAAGGCGGCCGGGGTGGGGCACATCGTCTATACCGGCATCCAGCGGCGGGAAGGTTCCGGCTTTGCCATCGACATGGTGACGGAGACGGATGTGGCCACGGAGGCGGCACTTCGCCAGTCCGGCCTGGACTGGACCCTCATGCGCAACAGCCTGTATCTGGATTCGCTACCTTTGATCCTGGGACCGAAGGTGCGTGAACGCGGGCTCCGGGTGCCGGCCGGTGCGGCCGTGGCGGCATTGGGCGCACGGCGGGACTTCGCGGAGGCCAATGCCGCCGTGCTGACCAGCGGCGGGCATGCCGGGCGCATCTATTCGCTGGGCGCCGGCAATGCCCTGTCCTTTTCCGGCATGGCACGGGAACTGGGTGTGCCCTATGCGGCGGTGGACCGGGAAAGCTTCATAGCCGACCGTCTGGCCGACGGGCTGCCGCCGCCCGCCGCCGGCTTCCTGTGGCAATGGGGCGAGGCGGTGGCTCTGGGTGAATTCGCGGAAGTCACAGGCGACCTGGAAAGGCTGATCGGCCGGCGCCCCATGGATGCGGCAACGTTCCTGGCGGGGGCCTATGCGGCGGGCAGCTGACGCCCCCTATTCCACCGACCGGAACAGCCGGTCGAACCACCCGCCGCCGGGACAGGCCAGGCCTTCCTCCGCCGAACAGCCGTTGCGGGTGAAGGCCACGGTGCCGACGCGGCCCAGGACGCGTTCCAGGGGCACATAGCCGACATCGTTCAGGAAACGGCTGTCGCCGGAATTGTCACGGTTGTCACCGGCCATGAACAGGTGGCCCTCGGGCACGACATATTCCGGCGTATTGTCGGCCATGCCGCTGTCGGTCTGTTCCAGGATCAGATGCTGGCGCCCGCCGGGCAGGGTCTCGCGATATTCCACGGCCTGGACGATGGTGCCACTCTGGGCGCGATAGGTGATGTCGCGCACCTTCTCCCGCTCCACCAGCACACCGTTGATGAAGAGGCGGCCATCGGTCCAGCGCAGACGGTCGCCGGGCAGGCCGACGATGCGCTTCACAAGATCGCTCTCCTCCCCCGCCTTGCGGAACACGACGATATCGCCACGCTGGGGCAGACCGGCAGGGATGCGACCAGAGCCGATAGGCAGCGGCACGAAGGGGGTGGAGAAGCGGCTATAGCCATAGGCGTATTTGGCCGCATAGAACTGATCACCCACGGTCAGGGTCGGCAGCATGCTTTCCGAGGGCACGTAGAAGCCCTGGTAAAGGAACGTGTTCACCAGCAGATAGACGCCGCCGAAAATCCCGATGGTGCCGGCCCATTCCCGCAGCTTGGATGGGGATTTGGGCGGCACGGCGGGGGCGGCGGGCTGGCTGGTCATGGCATCAATCCGCCGCGACCCAGCGGAACAGGCGGTCGGACCAGCCGCCACCGGGGCAGACCAGCCCTTCCTCCGGGGAGCAGGACTTGCGGGCGAAAGCCACCATCGACACCCGGCCCAACACACGTTCCAGCGGGATATAGCCCACCTGGCGCAGATAGCGGCTGTCCTGGGAATTGTCACGATTGTCGCCCATCATGAACAGGTGGCCTTCCGGCACCTTGTATTCCGGGGTGTTGTCGGCAAAGCCGTCATCGCGCTGTTCGATAATCAGGTGCTTGCGGCCATTGGGCAGGGTTTCGGTATATTCGGTAACCTGCACCACCTGCCCGCCATTGTCGCGGTAGGAATAGTCGCGGTTCATTTCCCGCGGCACTTCGGTGCCGTTGATCAACAGGCGGCCATTCTGCACCTGGATCACATCACCGGGCAGGCCGATGACCCGCTTCACATAATCCTCCTCCGTCGTCGGCAGGCGGAAGACGACGATGTCGCCGCGTTCCGGCGTCACGTCGGGGAAGCGGCCGGACCCGAAGGGCAGCGGCACGAAGCTGGTGGAGAAGCGGCTGTAGCCATAGGCGTATTTGGCCGCATAGAACTGGTCCCCCACCTTCAGGGTGGGCAGCATGCTTTCCGAAGGCACATGGAATCCGGCGAACAGCAACGTGTTGATGACGAGATAGAAGCCGGCGACGAAACCGATCAGACCCGCCCATTCACGAACAACTGCGCGCAAGACCCATACTCCTGAAATTATGTCGCGGACACCATGCCCGGTGGCCCTTGGCCGGTCAATCACCACCCAATGTCCATCGGGTGGGGCCAATTCACGCGGTAGCTTCTTCCACTGCGACCGGTTCTTCCACCGGCGCCGCTTCTTCAGCAGCCTTTTCCTCCGCCACGTCCGCACGGCGTTCCAGCACGGCGGCGAAGAACCCGTCCGTGTCGTGGCGCAGCGGCGTCAGGCGCAGCATGTCGGTATCCACCGGCGGCTTGCCCCAGGCGGTGGGCCAGGCGGTGGGCACCGGCACCAGGGTGAAATCGGGATGGGTGGCCAGGAACGCCTCCACCTGGCCCTCATTCTCCTCGCGCAGCAGCGAGCAGGTGGCATAGACGATGCGCCCGCCGGGCCGGACCAGACGCGCGGCGCTGTCCAGGATGCTGGACTGGAGCGGCAGCAGTTCCACCAGGCCGGGGCCCAGGGGGCGCCAGCGGCTGTCGGGATTGCGGCGCCAGGTGCCGGTGCCGGAACAGGGCGCATCCACGACGACGCGGTCGAACTTACCCTTGTGGCGCTTCACCCAGGGGTCACGCTCGGTAGAGATGGCGCGGGTTTCGATATTGTGCAGGCCGGCGCGGCGGAACCGCTCCTTCGCACGGGTAAGGCGGCCTTCCAGCACGTCGGTGGCCACCACCCTGCCCTTGTTTTCCATCATCGCGGCGATGGCCAGGGTCTTGCCGCCGGCCCCAGCGCAGAAATCCACCACCTGCATGCCGGGCCGGGCATCGGCCATGAAGGCCACCAGCTGCGAACCCTCGTCCTGGATTTCGATCATGCCGGACTTGTAGGCATCCAGCGCCATCACCGGCGCGCGGCCGGCCAGACGCAGGCCCACGGGCGACAGGTCGGTGGCGGTGGCCTTGATGCCGGCATCGGCCAGGGCCTTCTGCGCCTCTTCCCGCGTGCCCTTCACCGGGTTCACGCGCAGATCCAGCGGCGCCTCGCCCAGCATGGCCGACGCCTCCACCAGGAAACGGTCGCCGAAGGTGGCGCGCATGGAGGCTTCGGCCCAATCCGGCACCTCGGCCTGCACGGCCTCAGGTTGGTCGGGATGGTTCAGGGTGCGGGTGTCCAGCGCGCGGGTCAGCTTGCGTTCACGGTCGCTCAGCGGGGCGGGCGCGAACTTCGCGCCATTGAACAGGCCGCCGATGGCATCGGCCGAACGGCCGCCGGCCAGCATGCAGTCGGCAATGACCAGGGCGCGCGGGTCGGGCATGTGGTTCACCCGTTCCAGCCACCAGTGCAGCCGCGCCCAATGGCGCATGACGCCATAGACCAGCGACGCGATCTCGCCCCGGTCCTTGGCACCGATGAAGCGGCGGGCGCGGAAGAAGGCGCTGGTCACGGCATCGGCCGGGCGCGGGGTGTCCATCACCTCGGCAAGCAGGTCGGTGGCGGTGGCCAAACGGGCGGCGGGGGTCATGGCTCTTCTTCCGGATACGCTGGTAAAGCGCGGGAATATAGGGCCGGTGCGCGGCTGGCGGAAGTCCCCAAGGCAACGGGACGGGCTTGCACCCCACGCTCCCCTTGCCTATGGTGACACCGGTTTCCAATTATCATACGAATCGGGAGGCAAGATGCGCCACTGGATGATCCCGGCCCTGGCGGCCCTGTTCCTGGCGGGTCCGGCGGCACAGGCGGGTGAGCGCATCTTCATCGCCGGCGATAGTACGGCCGCCAATTATGGCGTCGACCGCTATCCGCAAATGGGTTGGGGCATGGCGCTGGCCTGCAATCTGGACGGCACTGTGGGTGTGGAGAACCGTGCCATGGGCGGGCGCAGCACCAAAAGCTTCATCGCCGAGGGGCGGTTCGACGCCATCGCCAAGGATATCGCCGCCGGCGACACGCTGCTGATCCAGTTCGGGCATAATGATGCCAATCAAGCCAAGGAGGAGCGGTACACGCCCCTACCCGCCTTCCGCATCAACCTGCTGCGCTTCATTTCCATGGCGCGGGAAAAGGGGGCGCAGGCCGTTCTGCTGACCCCGGTGGCCATGCGCAAATACAATCCCGACGGTTCCATCATCGACAGCTTCCCCGATTATGCCGATGTGGCACGGACGGTGGCGCGGGAGACGGCAACCCCACTGATCGACCTGGGCTATGACAGCCGCGTCTATGTGCAGGGGCTGGGGGCGGAGCCGGCCAAGGCTTACTATCTGCATTACGGCAAGGAGGCGGGTTATGCCCGCTGGCCCGACGGTATCGCCGACGACGTGCATTTCAGCGAGATCGGGGCGCGGGCCATGGCGTCGCTGGTGGCCGCCAGGCTGAAGGAACTGAACCTGCCCGTGTCCGCACATGTGAAGCCGCTGCCGGCGGCCAACCCGCCGACCCTGGGCTGGCCGACCTGTCCTTGACGATGCCGATGGTGGCGATGGATAGTGGATTCCCGATCCGTATCTCTGTCATCCCGGCTTTCGCCCATGGGCGCTAACTTAGGTGATTTGCATTGCCGTAGAAGCTCCTTCTACCGTCACCCCGGCGAAGGCCGGGGCCTATGTCGTAGAGCGAAGCGCTTGTCACTTGGGCCCCGGCTTCCGCCGGGGTGACGGTAGTGAGGGCGGAATTGGTCGGCTCAATCATTTAAGTTAGCGCCCATGGGCGCACGCCGGGATGACGAGATCAATCAACCCCGGTTTACATACAGTCATGTCACTCCCCCCCGCCCAACCCGACTGGTCCGCCGCCCCCGCCGTGCGCGTGGATGGGCTGGTGGCTGGGCAAATGGTGCTGGAGATCGCCGATGGGCGGCCGGTGCGGCTGGTGTCGGATGTCGGCATCACCGGGCTGGCCGGGGCCGGCTGGTGGGCCGGGCTGCAACAGGCCTGGGCGCATACGGCCAAGGGGCCGTTCCGGGCCATTCTGGACTGCGCCGACCTACCCGGACTGGTGCTGTCGGCCCTGCGTGCGGGATGCACCGACATCGCCTTCACCCCGGCACCGGCGACTCCGCAAGGGGTTAACGACCGTCTGACATCGTTGGCAGAGGCCCATGGGGCACGCCTGCACCCGGCACCCACCAGCGTCACAGAGGTGTGCTGGCGGCGCAACCGTGGTGCCACCCTAAGGCAACACCTGACCCAACATATTGATTTCAAATAAATGTAACGGAATTTCCTCCGTTACCGCCTCACGCCGTCACGTTGCTTTACACACCCGCCTGGGATATCAAACCGGCACCCACATGAGGGCCTGAACGGCCCGCCGAACTGGCAGGAAATCGAAGATGAAGCTGACCCGCCGCGTTAAGGAAATCCTTTCCTGGTATGAGAGCGACAATCCCGGCACCAAGGCCAATCTCGCCCGCATCCTGATGGAAGGCCGCCTGGGTGGCACCGGCAAGCTGGTGATCCTGCCGGTCGACCAGGGTTTCGAACATGGCCCGGCCCGCAGCTTCGCCATGAACCCGGCCGCCTATGACCCGCACTATCATTTCCAGCTGGCCATCGATGCCGGGCTGTCGGCCTATGCCGCCCCGCTGGGCCCGCTGGAGGCTGGTGCAGCCACCTTCGCCGGCTCCATCCCGTTGATCCTGAAGATGAACAGCGCCAACAGCCTGTCGCGCCAGAAGGAAAACGCCGACCAGGCGGTGACCGCCAGCGTCGATGACGCGCTGCGCATCGGTGCGTCGGCCATCGGCTTCACCATCTACCCCGGCTCCGACAGCATGTTCGGCCAGTACGAGGAGATCCGGGAACTGTCGCGCGAGGCCAAGTCCAAGGGCATCGCGACCGTGATCTGGTCCTACCCGCGCGGCGGCGACATCTCCAAGAAGGGTGAGCTGGCGCTGGACGTGGACGCGTACGCGGCCCACATGGCCGCGCTGCTGGGCGCCCATATCATCAAGGTCAAGCTGCCCACCGCCGACCTGGAACAGGACGAGGCGCGCAAGATCTATGAGAAGCACAATATCCCGCGCGAGACCCTGGCCGAGCGCGTGAAGCACATCACCCAGGCCTGCTTCAACGGCCGCCGCATCGTCGTCTTCTCCGGCGGTGCCGCCAAGGGGGAGGACGCGGTGTATGAGGATGCCCGCGCCATCCGCGACGGCGGCGGCAACGGCTCCATCATCGGCCGCAACGCCTTCCAGCGCTCACGCGAAGACGCGCTGGCCCTGCTGGACAAGCTGGTGCGCATCTACCAGAACAAGGAATAAGCGGTTCCCGCTTGTTCCCAGATATCAGGGGTCAAGGCCATTGACCCCTGATATATACTGCCTGCTATGGGGCCCGGCGCGGTTCGCTGCGTCGGGCTCTTTCTTTATCGTCATTGAGAAAACCATGTCCGACTGCCGCCTCTACCTGATCACCCCACCCCGCATCGATCTGGCCATCTTCCCCAAGCTGCTGGCATCAGCGCTGGATGCCGGCGACGTGGCCAGCGTGCAGTTGCGGTTGAAGGATGTGGGCGATGACGAAATCCGCCGTACCATCGACGCACTGCGGCCCGTGGTGCAGAGCCGGGAGGTGGCGTTCATCCTGAACGACCGGCCCGATCTGGCCGCGGCCAGTGGCTGCGACGGGGTGCATGTCGGGCAGGAGGATACACCCTATGCCCAGGCCCGCAAGATCGTGGGCCGCGACGCCATCGTCGGCGTCACCTGCCACGACAGCCGGCATCTGGCCATGGTGGCAGGGGAGGATGGGGCCGATTACGTGGCCTTTGGCGCTTTTTTCGATACGGCAACCAAGGAGCCCAAGGCGCGGGCCGAGCCGAAGATCCTGTCCTGGTGGCAGGAGATGATGGAAATCCCCTGCGTGGCCATCGGCGGCGTCACCGTGGAGAATTGCCCGGTGCTGGTCGATGCCGGTGCCGATTTCCTGGCCGTCAGCGGTGGCGTGTGGAATTACGCCGAGGGGCCGGCGGCGGCGGTGAAGGCGTTCAACAAGGTGATCGCGGACGTGCTGGGGGTGTAACGCCCCTCATCCATGATCGAACTGCAAGGCCGCCAAGTGGGCGTAAAGCCCGCCACGGCGCAGCAATTCCTCATGCGTCCCCTCCTCCACCACCTTGCCGACTTCCAGCACGATGATGCGGTCGGCATTGACCACCGTGGCCAGTCGGTGGGCGATGATCAGGGTGGTGCGGCCCTTCATCAGGGTCTCCAGGGCCGCCTGCACCACCCGCTCGCTTTCGGCATCCAGCGCCGACGTGGCCTCGTCCAGCAGCAGCACGGGCGCGTCGCGCAGAATGGCGCGGGCAATGGCCAGGCGCTGGCGCTGCCCGCCAGACAGACGCACGCCTTTCTCGCCCAGGAACGTGTCGAACCCTTCCGGCATGGCCTGGATGAAGTCCAGCGCATGGGCGGCGGACGCGGCGGCCCGCACCTCCGCATCCGACGCATCGGGCCGGCCATAGCGGATATTCTCCATGGCACTGGCCGAGAAGATCACCGAATCCTGCTGGACGATGCCGATGCGGGCGCGCAGATCGGCGGGATCGGCCTGGGCGATGTCCACCCCGTCCAGCCGGACGCTGCCCTGCTGCGGGTCGTAGAAGCGCAGGAGAAGCTGGAAGATCGTGGTCTTGCCGGCACCGGACGGACCGACCAGGGCCACGCGCTCCCCCGGACGGATGGTCAGGTTCAGCCCATCCAGAGCGCTGTCCTTGGGCCGCGAGGGATAGTTGAAACGCACCCCGTCGAACCGCACCTCGCCCTGCGTCGGCGACGGCAAAAGCAGCGGCTGGGCCGGCGCGCGGATATCGGGGACGGTGGCCAGCAGGTCGAACAGCCGCTCCGTGGCGCCGGCCGCGCGCGACAGGTCGCTGGCCACTTCCGACAGCGCCCCCACCGCACCGGCCACCATGACGGCATAGAAGACGAAGGCGGAAAGCTGACCGGCGCTGATCCGGCCGGCGATCACATCATGCCCACCGATCCACAGCACCATGCCGATGGCCCCGAACACCAGCACGATGACCAGCATGGTCAGCCAGGACCGTGCCTTGATCCGGCGCAGAGACACGGTAACCGTATCCTCTACCCGGTCACGAAACCGGTTGATCTCCATCGGTTCCCGCCCGAACGCCTGGACGGTGCGGATGCCGCCCAGCACCTCGTCCACCGTGCTGCCGATATCGGCGACGGCGTCCTGGCTGGCGCGCGACAGGCTGCGGACCTTGCGGCCAAAGATGATGATGGGTGCCACCACCAGTGGCACCACCAGCAACACCAGCCCCGTCAGCTTGCCCGAGGTCAGGCCCAGCAGCACCAGACCGCCCACCAGCATCAGACTGTTACGCAGGGCGATGGACACCGATGTGCCGATCACCTGCTGCAACAGGGTCGTGTCGGTGGTCAGGCGCGAGAGAATCTCCCCGGTCTTCGTCGTCTCGAAAAAAGCCGGTGATTGCGTGACCAGATGATCGAAGACCTTGCGCCTGATATCGGCCACCACCCGCTCCCCGATCCAGGAGACCAGGTAGAATCGGGTGAAGGTGGAAACCGCCAGCAGCACGATGACCACCAGCATGACCAGCAGCGCCTGGTTCAGCAGGTCGGCATTGCCCGCCGCGAATCCGCGATCCACCAGCGCCTTCAGGCCCTGACCCAGGCCCAGCACGGTGCCGGCCGCAACAGCCAGCGCCGCCGTGGCGGCGGCCATGCGCAGCCGATAGGGCTTCAGGAACGGCCAAAGCAGGCGCAAAGGCTTCAGATCGCGACGATTCTGGCCCTCGGGCGGGGTGCGTTCGGCGCTGCTGTCACGAAAGACCAAGGAAGTTGCTCCGCACAGAAGAAAGCGGGTGGAAATCGAAACCATCCCGTGGTAACCGCATGACCGCGTCAGGGCAACAACAACGCCCCGATAACATAGCTGCCGCGCCGAACACGTATCAGCCCAGCCTTGCGTCTCCGCAGGGCCGGACGGGGTTGCCTTCACCCCCAGCTTGGTATAAAAGCGCGGCTTCGATTTAGGGACTGCCGACCATGAAGCCTGATATCCACCCCGAGTACCACGAGATCACCGTCGTCATGACCGACGGTAGCTCCTTCAAGACCCGCACCACCATGGGCAAGGCCGGCGACACGCTGCGTCTGGACATCGATCCGAAGTCCCACCCGGCGTGGACGGGCGTGCAGAAGCTGCTGGACACCGGCGGTCAGATCGCCAAGTTCAACAAGCGCTTCCAGAGCTTCGGCCTGAAGTAAGCAGCTTGGCCGCAAGGCAAACGAAAAGCGCCGCCGGGAGCATCCTGGCGGCGCTTTTTGTGTTTGGGGTTGTTATGTCGATCCACATGAATATCCACCGTCATTCCCGCGAAAGCGGTAATCCAGCGTAAGGCGCGGTAAGCGCCGATATGGGTCTTATCGCGGCGGACGCCGCTCTACGCTGGATCCCCGCTTGCGCGAGGATGACGGTGTAGAGCGGCTCGAAGCGACAATCACACCGGGTCCGGCGACTTCGTCCGCATGGTGACGAATTCCTCCGCCGCCGTGGGGTGCAGGCCGATCGTGTTGTCGAACATCTGCTTGGTGGCACCGGCATTCATGGCCACCGCGATGCCCTGGATCATCTCCGGCGTGTCGGTGCCCACCATGTGGCTGCCCACGACCTTCTGTGTTTCCCGGTCTACCACCAGCTTCATGAAGGTACGCTGATCACGGCCCGACAGCTGGTGGCGCATCGGCTTGAAATTGGTGCGATAAATATCGACGCCGCTGGGCAAGGTGGCACGCGCCTGTTCCTCCGTGATGCCGACCGTGGCGACGGGCGGGATGGAGAAGACGGCAGTGGGGATATTGTCGTAATTCACGTCGCGCGCACGGTTGCCGTACAGGCGATCGGCCAGCACATGCCCCTCCGCCAGGGCCACGGGCGTCAGGTTGACGCGATTGGTGACGTCGCCCAGGGCGTAGATGCTGGGAACGTTGGTCTGGTACTGGTCATTGACCTTGATGGCCCCGGCATCATCCAGTTCCACGCCCGGCTTCTCCAGCCCCAGATCCTTGGTTAGGGGCTTACGGCCGATGGCGTAAACAACCGCATCGCATTCGATGCGCTGCCCGTCGGACAGATGCGCGATCAGGCCGGTCTCCACCTTCTCGATCCGGTCGATGATGGTGTTCAGGCGCAGGTCGATGCCGGACTTACGCACCTCGTCCGCCACGAATTCCCGTACATCCAGGTCGAATCCGCGCAGGATCTGCCGGCCGCGATAGAGCTGGGTGACCTTGGCACCCAAGCCATTGAACAGCCCGGCGAATTCCAGCGCGATATAGCCGCCGCCGGCGACGACGACGCGCTTGGGGAATTCCTTCAGATAGAAGATCTCGTTCGACGTGATGCCATATTCCCGCGCCCCCGGCTCCTTGGGCAGTTCCGGCCAGCCGCCGGTGGCGACCAGGATCCGTTCCGCCGTCACACGCTTGCCGTTCACTTCCACCGTATGGGCATCGACGATGGTGGCGCGACCTTCGAACACCGTCACGCCGGCCCCTTCCAGCAGACGCTGATAGATGCCGTTCAGGCGCGCGATCTCCTTGTCCTTGGCTTCGATCAGGGCGTTCCAGTCATGGGTGGGCTTTTCCACCTGCCAGCCGAAACCGGCCGCATCCTCGAACGCCTGGCCATATTCCGCGCCATAGACCAGCAGCTTCTTGGGCACGCAGCCGACATTGACGCATGTGCCGCCGAAATAGCGTTCCTCCGCCACCGCCACACGCGCCCCATGCCCCGCCGCGATGCGCGACGCCCGCACCCCGCCCGAACCGGCGCCAATGGTGAACAGGTCGAAATCATACTGGGACATGGTGGGTAGCCCTGAAGGAAGGAAGATGGAGCATATGTAGGCACAGGGGTGCGCGGATGCTGCGCTCTCTATCGCAAGCCTGTCATGCCCCGCCCCAGGCCACGAAATGCGGGTTCAGGAAGGTGGGAGCCTTGCCATAGGGGAAGGGCTCGCCATCCAGCAGGGTCAGGCAGCCGCCCGCCCCCAGCAGCACGGCATGGCCGGCGGCGATGTCCCATTCGCAGGTGGGGCCCAGGCGGGGATAGACATCGCCCACCCCTTCCGCCACGCGGCAGAATTTCAGAGAACTGCCGGCCGCGACCTTTTGTGACACCCGCCGGCCCGTCAGGAATTCCTCCACGGCTGCATTATCGGCATGACTGCGCGAGGTCAGCACGGTCAGGCCCAAAGCCGGCACCGCGCGTACCCGGATGGGTTCATCCGGCTGCCCCGGGCGACCGCGTACGGCAGTGTCGGGACCGGATGCGGCGTACATGGTGCCGCCCACGGGCAGCATGACGACGCCCAGGACGGGCGCGCCGTCCTGGATCAGGGCGATGTTCACGGTGAACTCGCCATTACGCTTGATGAATTCCTTGGTGCCGTCCAGCGGATCGACCAGCCAGAAGGTGCCGGCGGAGATGTCGGGGATGCGGCCGGCGGCCACCTCCTCCTCCGTCACCACGGGGATGGCGGGGGTCAGGGCGCGGAGCGCTGCCAGGATGATAGCATCGGCATCATTGTCGGCGGCAGTCACGGGGCTGCCATCGGCCTTCTCCACCGCTTCGGCCCCGGCCTCGTAATGGCGCAGGATAGCGGCGGATGCCTTTTCAGCAGCAGCGCGGACGGCGGGCAACAGGCCCGCCAGTTCTTCCGGGGACAGTACTTCCAGGGACATGGGCGAAGGCTCTCCTGGCCAAAATTCGCCCGATCATAGGGAATGGATCACGGGGGGCCAAGCCTCCCGGTCACTCCCCATCGTCATGGTCGGCCATATAGGCACGCAGGGCCGCGTTGATCCGGGCCTGCATGGCGCGGTCGCCGCCACCATGACGGCGGAACCAATCCACCAGATCGCCATCCAATTGCAGCTTCATGGTACGGCGATCCATGCCGCGCGGCCGGCGCGGCGGCCAGATATGGGCGGATTGCACCTCTTCGGGTTCATCCAGCCGCAACAGGGCGGCGCGTTCGGCCGCGGTAATGACAACACCAGAAATATACGACATGCGCGTTCTCCCGCCGGCCCTGACGGCCAGCCAGCTTTCATGCCCCTGTCGCCCCAACGGAGAAGTTAAACGAAGGTTCCGGTCCCGGCCTGTGACTTCACGGTGACTTTTCCTTCACGGATCATATTGGAAACACCTGTCGCCCTGACAAGGGGTCCTGTTCAACCCGCTTTCACCCCGGTACTCTGGCCGGCAGCGCAACGGGGGACGATGCAGGCATGTGCGGGCGGTTTGTGCAGAAAAGCCTGGAAGACATGGCCGCGGGCTTCGGCGCCACGCTGCGCGCCGACATGGCCCCCCGGCATCTGGTCGCCCGCTACAACATCGCGCCCACGGCGGAAATCGGGGTGATCGGGCTGGACCGGGCCGGCGCGCGGTCGATGATTGCGATGCGCTGGGGCCTGGTGCCGTCCTGGGCCAATGATGCCTCGGGGGCGGCCCGCATGATCAATGCCCGCAGCGAGAGTGCCGCGGACAAGCCGTCTTTCCGCGAATCCTGGCAGAAGCGCCGTGCCATCATTCCCGCCGACGGATTCTATGAATGGCCGCAGACCGGCGACCGCAAGCAGCCCTGGTATGTGGCCCGCGCCGATGGCGGTCCCATGGCGTTTGCCGCCCTGTGGGATGTCTGGCGCGGCGGGGGGGACGGGCCCCTGTTCACCTGCTGCATCCTGACCGCGCCCGCCAATGACGAACTGGCCCGTATCCATGAGCGCACGCCGGTGATGCTGATGGACGAGGGGGCGATCGAACGCTGGCTGTCGCCCGCCACACCGGAAATCGCGCGCCACGGCCTGATGCGGGCACCGGCGACGGGCGCGCTGACCCTGCGGCCGGTCACCCCCCTGGTCAATGCCGTGCGCCATGACGGGCCGGAGCTGCTGGATGACTACCAGCCGGAAACGGCCATACCCGCCAAGGCCGTGGGGAGCCTGCTGTGAGGGCGGGAATGGCCCTCCTGGGGCTGGCCGCCCTGCTGGGGTTTGTACCCGCCGCATTGGGCCAGGCCGGCGGGGATGCGCCCGTGAAAGGCATCGGCACCGCCAAGGAAGGCGATCTGGTCACCGTTAAGGGCCAGGAATTCCGCCTGTTCGGCATCGACGCACCCGACAAGGACCAGAAATGCCTGAATGTGCGGGGGCGCGAATATGATTGCTTCGCCATGTCCAAGCGCATCCTGGAACTGCTGATCAACAACCGGGATATCGAATGCACGCCACGTGGCAAGTCCCCCGTCACGGGACCGAAGCAGGCCATATGCCGGGCGGAAAATGGCGACGACCTGGCCTATGCCATGGTGGAACGCGGCATGGCGCTGGCTTATCGCCCGCTCAGCTTCGATTATGTGTCGATCGAGGCGCGGGCCATCTCCTTCCGCCGCGGCCTTTGGGCCGGCCGGGTGGAACCGCCCTGGCTGTGGCGGTCGCGCCAGACGGAAGAAAAGCTGAACGAGATGCGCAAGCCGAAGACGGCCGGGGCACAGTAGCAGATAATTCTCCAGGCCGGCGACCGCCGGCCCGCCGCACGTGCGGCGTGAGCCAAGGGCGCGTCCGCGCCCGCCCGGCACCTGAGGGAATAATAAAACAAAAAAGCCGCCGACATTGCTGTCGGCGGCTTTTTGGAACCGGAGGATGGTGGGCGCGGCAGGGATTGAACCTGCGACCCCCGCCGTGTGAAGGCGATGCTCTCCCGCTGAGCTACGCGCCCATCCGTCGTCGGTGGAGCGGGGTTCTAAGGGGTTGGCGGCGACCTGTCAAAGGGAAAAAGTCGGGGACCTGCGATTTTTTCCGCCAACACCGGCGAAAGCCTTGCGGGGTGCGGGGTTGAGACCCACATTGCCGTTACGTCCGATGCCATAATGATTGGGAGGCCGAACCGACATGCGTGCCCTGAGCTGCCTGCCGATCGCGTTTCTGGCCCTCGCGCCATCCCTGCCAGCCATGGCACAGGACAAGGCGGGCGATCTGGCCCTGACCTATTCGGTGCATATTGGCGGCATGCATGTGCTAGACGCCGATGCCGACATGGCACTGGGGCCCGATGGTTACCGCGCCGGCCTGCGCATGCAGACGGACGGGTTCCTGGGCCGGGTGGCGCAGTGGAAGACGGATGTGCGGGCCCAGGGCAGCCTGGCCGCCCCCCTGCCCCGCCCGCGCCGGTTCACCGCCCATGGCAGCTGGCGCGACCAGCCGCGCCTGACCACGGTGGATTATACGCCCGACGGCACCCCGACCCTGACCCTGGCCGATCCGGAACCGGAGAAGGACCGGGAACCGGTGCCCGCCGACCTGCGATTGGGCACGGTGGACCCGGTATCGGCCATCGTCGCCGTACTGGACAAGGTGGCCAAGGCCGGCGATTGCGACATCACCGTCCCCGTCTATGACGGGCGCCAGCGTTACGACCTGATCTTCGCCACCCAGGGCGAAACGGTGCTGGAGGCCAGCAGCCTGTCGGTCTATGCCGGCCCGGCCACGGCCTGCACCGTGCGCTACAAGCCGCTGGCCGGCCGCTGGAAGGAAAACCGGCAGCGCGACCGCGACCGGGAGGGGGTGAAGCCCAAGGACGTGCCCGTCACCCTCTATATCGCCCCCGCCATCGCCGGCGGCCCGCCGGTGCCGGTGCGGCTGGAGATGGACAGCGCCCTGGGGGCCGTGAAGATGCACCTGTCGGCGGTAAAGGCCGGGTAGGTCAGGCCAGCCGGGCCAGCCCGGCCGGCAGATCGGCGAACCTGTCGATGATGATGTCGGCGCCCAGATCGGCCAACGGCATGCGCGGATAGCCATAGGCGACGGCCACCGCCGGCACGCCGGCTCCACGCGCCGCCGCCACGTCATTGGCATTGTCACCGACCATGACAGCTCCGCCCGCATCCACGCCCAACCGGTCCATCACCCAGAGCAGCGGCGCCGGGTGCGGTTTCTTCTCTGCCACCGTGTCACCGCCGGCCACGGCATCGAAGAAGGCGGCCAGACCCAGTTCGCCCAGCAGGTCACGGCTGATGCCCGCCGGCTTGTTGGTGCACAGGCCCAACCGGTGACCACCCGCCTTCAGCGCCGCCAGCGTCTCCACCACGCCGGGGTAAATACAGGCGGGATCGACCGGCAGGGCACCGTAAAGGTCGAGATAGCGGGCGGTCATCGGGGCCAGCGCACCGGGCGCCAGCGCCTCGCCGGTAGCGGCGAAGGCGCGCTCCACCAGACGGGCGGCCCCATCGCCGATCATGGCATGCACATCGGTCAGTGGCAGCTCCGCCCGCCCCTCCTGCGCCAGCAGCCGGTTCAGGCCGAGCGCGATGTCGGGAGCGCTGTCGATCAGGGTGCCATCGAAATCGAAGATGATCGCGGGGAACCGTTCAAGGATGCTCATATCGTCTGCCGCTTCCGCTTGGCGTGGCCGGGGGTGTCCTGTTACATGGGCGGCTTGGATCACCAGCCGCCCGGCCCGCCACCATGACTGATCGTCCGCTCGCCTGCATCATCCTTGCCGCCGGCAAGGGTACGCGCATGAAATCCTCGCTGCCCAAGGTGCTGCACCCGCTGGGTGGGCTGCCCATGGTCAAACATGTGGTGATGGCGGCGGAAAGCCTGTCACCGCAGCGTATCGTCGTCGTGGTCGGCCCCGGCATGGACAATGTCGCCGCCGCCGTGGCCCCGCATGTCACCGTTGTGCAGGAGCGCCAGCAGGGCACGGGTGACGCGGTGAAATCGGCGATGGGTGAACTGTCGGGCTTCACCGGTGACGTGCTGGTGCTTTACGGCGATTCGCCGCTGATCACGCCGGCCACGCTGGCGGCCATGGTGGTGGCGCGGCGCGGGGCCGGTGATCCCGCCGTGGTGGTGCTGGGCATGCGGCCCGCCGATCCCGGCGCCTATGGCCGCCTGGTCCTGGGCGCCGATGGCAGCCTGGAAAAGATCGTCGAATACCTGGACGCGACGCCCGAGGAACGCGCCATCACCCTGTGCAATGCCGGCTTCATGGCGTTCGACGGGGCGCGGATGGGCGATCTGCTGGCCGGGATCGGCAATGACAACGCCAAGGGCGAATATTACCTGACCGATGCAGTTTCCGTGGCGCGGGCCAGGGGTTTCACCTGCGCCGTCGTCGAGGGGCCGAACGACGATACGGCCGGCGTAAACAGCCGGGTGGAACTGGCTTGGATCGAGAAGATCTTCCAGGACCGGCTGCGCCATGCCGCCATGATCAACGGCGCCACCCTGCTGGACCCGCGAACCGTCTATTTCGCGGCCGACACCAAACTGGGCCGTGACGTCACCGTGGGCCAGAATGTGGTGTTCGGGCCGGGCGTGACGGTGGAGGACGGGGTGGAGATCAAGCCCTTCAGCCATCTGGAAGGCGTGGTGGTCCGCAAGAATGCGATCATCGGCCCCTATGCCCGCCTGCGGCCCGGCACGGATGTCGGTGAAGGCGCGCATATCGGCAATTTCGTGGAACTGAAGAACACGCATTTCGGCGCCGGGGCCAAGGCCAACCACCTGACCTATCTGGGCGATGCCGATGTCGGCGGCGGCAGCAATATCGGTGCGGGCACCATCACCTGCAATTATGACGGCGTGCTGAAGCACCGTACCCGCATCGGGGAGAAGGTGTTCATCGGCACCCATTCCACCCTGGTGGCACCGGTCGCGGTGGGTGACGGCGCCTATACGGCGGCCGGCACGGTGGTGACGCGCGATGTGGGCGCCGACGCGCTGGCCATTTCCCGCGCCCCGCAGGAGGAAAAGCCCGGCTGGGCATCGCGCTATCGCGCGGCCAAACTGGCGCTGAAGGCGAAGCTGGGGAAGAAGTAGGTGTTTGGGCTGTACCCAACCACCCACCGTCACCCCGGCGAAAGCCGGGGCCCAGTTCAGCGGCGATAGCCGCGGCATGACTCATATCGGCGCTGACCGCGCCTTGACACTGGGCCCCGGCTTTCGCCGAGATGACGGTAGAGAGTCGGAAACGTTAGTCGCGGAAATTCACGTACTGCAGCGGTTGCTCGATCTTCAGCCCCTTCACCAAGGCGATGGCGGCCTGCAGATCATCCAGCTTCTTGCCGACCACACGCAGTTCGTCACCCTGGATGGAGGCCTGGACCTTCATCTTGCTGTCCTTGATGGCCTTGTTGATCTGCTTGGACAGGGTCTGGTCCAGGCCCTGCTTGACCTTGATGGTCTGGCGCAGGGTCCCGCCGGCGGCATTCTCCTCCTTGCCCCAGTCCAGGCAACCGGGGTCCAGCTTGCGGCGCACGAAATAGCCTTTCAGCATTTCCTGCAGCTGCGCCAGCTTCAGCGCATCCTCGGTATGGATGTGGATCTCGTTCTCCTTCTCCTTCACCTCCAGAGTCGATTTGGAACCCTTGAAGTCGAAGCGCGTCTGCACCTCGCGCACAACGCCCTGCACGGCGTTGTTGACCTCGGCGATGTCGGTCTTGGAGACGATGTCGAAGGAAGGCATCGGGGAAATTTTCCTGGTAACGGATTGAAAGGCTGATGCCAGTTTAGCACCAGCCGTCCAGCCCCGTCACCTTCCCCGCCGGAGGGTCAGCCCTTCGGCGCCGCGGCCACCTGGTTGTGCGCCATGGTTCCGCCCTCGGCATGGGCCGCCTGCTCGCCAGCGGACATCGCCGCCACCACGAACAGACCGGCCAGGACCAGGGCTTGCAGGACCATGGCGGCACGCTGCTTAAAATTCGTCGCTTCACGCATTACGGCCTCCCGAAGGCTTGATGTTGATCCTGGGCATCGCCCCGATACCCGATAGGAAGACTATATAAGCGACTTTTTAACATGCAAACGTTTAATATTGTCTCTGACAGGTTTCGGCTTGGTAACGCCTTGTTCCTGTTGCACGGATGGCACAGGGGGCCGCCATCGCCCGTCACGCTTTGACCCTTTGCGGGCCGGGATGCCGGTGCTAGATGTCAGTGACGGGCCCGATGAAGGGTCAGCGCATACGGGAATCGTAATGAGCAAGCCGTCCTTCGACCAGAACGCCGCCAACCTGCTGGACGACCTGATCGGCCGCGCCCGCCGCGCCGGGGCCGATGCGGCCGACGCGCTGCTGGTGGATGCGGCGTCGCTGTCGCTGTCCACCCGGCTGGGCCAGCCGGAGGGGCTGGAACGGGCGGAAGCCGGCGACCTGGGCCTGCGTGTCTTCGTGGGCAAGCGCATGGCCGTGGTGTCCAGCACCGACCGCAGCCCGCGCATGCTGGCGGAACTGGCCGAACGCGCCGTTTCCATGGCACGAGCCGTGCCGGAGGACCCGTTCTGCGGCATCGCCGATCCGGACCAGATCACAAGCGGCTGGACCGACCTGGACCTGCTGGACCCGGCCGAGCCGACGGCGGAAGAATTGATCGCGGGCGCCAAGGCCACGGAGGACGCGGCCCGCGCCGTGGCCGGCGTCACCAATTCCGACGGGGCGGATGCCAGCTGGAGCCGCAGTGCCGTGACGCTGGTGGCCAGCAACGGGTTTGCCGGCGGCTATGGCGTGTCGCGCCGCAGCCTGTCCGTCTCCGTCCTGGCCGGTGAAGGCACCGGCATGGAGCGGGATTACGACTATCACTCCACCGTCTATGGCAGCGACCTGGAAAGCCCGGCGGAGATCGGGGCACGGGCCGGGCACAAGGTGGTGGCCAAGCTCAACCCGCGCAAGGTGAAGAGCCAGTCCGTACCCGTGGTGTTCGACCCGCGTCTGACCGGCGGATTCGTCGGCACCCTGTGCGGCGCCATTTCCGGGGCCGCCATCGCGCGCGGTACCAGCTTCCTGAAGGACCGGCTGGGCAAGGAGGTGTTCGCGCCTGGCATCCGGATCGTGGAGGACCCGCATGTCCGCCGTGGCCTGCGGTCCAAGCCGTTCGATGCCGAAGGCCTGGCCAACCATCGCCGCAACCTGATCGAGGACGGGGTGCTGACCACCTGGCTGATGGATCTGCGCTCCTCACGTCAGCTGGGCCTGGCCCCCACCGGCCATGCCACGCGCGGCACCAGCGGGCCGCCGGCCCCCAATGCCACCAATGTCTATCTGGTTCCCGGTCCGCTGTCGCCCAAGGAACTGATGGCCGATATCCAGCAGGGCCTGTATGTGACGGAGATGATGGGCCAGGGCGTGAATGGGGTGACCGGCGATTATTCGCGTGGCGCCGCCGGCTTCTGGATCGAGAATGGCGAGATCGCCTATCCGGTCAGCGAGATCACCATCGCCGGCAACCTGAAGGACATGTTCCGCCGCCTGGTACCGGCCAGCGACCTGCACCTGCGTTACGGCATCGACGCGCCGACCATCCGCATCGACGGGATGACCGTGGCCGGGATGTAAAGAAGCTTTCGTGTGCCATCAAGCGTCGGGCGCCGCCATCCGGCGGCTTGGCTTGACAGCGACCACGCGGCCGCGGGCCGGCAGTCGCCGGCCACTAAAAAGGCCCGGCCGAATGGATCGGCCGGGCCTTTTTAAATCTCCGAGCCCGAATAGGATCAGTCCGCGCGGAAACCCGTGCGGGCCGCCAGGATGGCGATCTGGGTGCGGTTGCGCGCGCCCAACTTCTGCATCATGGCGCGGACATGCACCTTCACCGTGCCTTCCAGCACACCCAACTGCCGCGCGATCTCCTTGTTGGAGCAACCGGACAGCAGCAGGCGGAAGATATCGCGCTGACGGTTGGTCAGGCGGGCGACGGAGGCGAAATCGGCCTGATCCTCCGCCACCGGCGCCGCCACGGACGGGGTCAGCATGGCATAGGGCATCTGCACATATCCCTCACGGGTCAGCGCCAGCGATACCGCCTCCGCCAGCACGGCGCTGGGATCGCTTTTCAGCAGGCAGGCCACGGCACCGGCCGTCAGCAGGGTTCGCGTTTCCGCGGGGGTGAAGGCAGACGACATCACGATGGCCGGCACACCCTGCAACCGCGCCAGGAAATCGGCGATGGCGGTCATCCGTTCCGTACCCAGGCCGTCGGCATCCAGCAGCACCACGTCGGGCACGCTGGTCGCCTGGGCCAGCAGGGTCAGGGCCTCCGCCGGGGTTCCCGCCTGCCAGGTCTGGGACCCGTCATGCAGCGACGCCAGCGTCAGGGCCAGACCATGGCGGACCAGCGCCTGGGGGTCGATGATCAGGAAACAGCGGCGACGCACGCCGGAAAGCGCATCACCCCCGGAAGGGCGCGCATAATTTTCCGTGGTCACGACACGCAGCGGATTGCCGCCCCGGCGTACAGCGATGGTCATCACGACCTCCAACAAACGGGCATCCAGACCCCGTGTTAACCTCTCGTACATATTCATACGGATTAAGTCTTCTCGCAACCTCCTTCTGGTCATTTCGTTGAGAATCTGTTTATATTCTTCACAGGAACCGAGTTGTTATGAAATTAGATCGAATTTCGAAGCTTTTATCCTTTGTGGTTACTTCGGAATGTCGATCTATCGATTGTATTTTAACTAAACTTTCAGCGTCAGGCCCAAGGGGCTTGGAATCATGGGAAAAATTCCCGTCGGATGCGACATGCGCCTGGTTCAGCGGCGATGGGAATGGGCTGGATCGAAGGGGGTATGCGGGGATGACATCCGGGGCTGTGATGCTGGTCGACCATGATCAACTGTTCAGCGCGGCCTTGGCCGCCTTGCTGGAGGAAGAGGGGATGGCGGTGGAATCACCCCTGCCGTCGCTTCCCACCGCCGAACAGGCCCTTTCCGACGGAACGCCCCCCGCCCTGATCATCACCGACCCTTCCGGTCTGGACCGGAGCGAGGATGGCGACCCGCTGCAAAGGCTGCGCCTCCTGGCACCGGAAAGCCGGATCCTGGTACTGAGCGCCGACCTGTCGCAGACGGCGTTGAACCGCAGCCTGTCGGCCGGTGCCCACGGCCATGTCTCCAAGGGTGCCTCCTTCAACGCCGTATTGCGTGCCGTGCGGCTGATCCTGATGGGCCAGGCCGTCTATCCGGCCGCGGCCACCCAGGGGATGGGCCAGGCCCCCGCCCCCGCCGCCATGGCCGCGGAGACGGCGGGAGAGGCTGGTGGCGCCGACCTGTCGCCGCGTGAAACACAGATTCTGGCCTGCGTCATCAGCGGCCATTCCAACAAGGCCATCGCAAGGCGCCTATCGATCACGGAAAGCACCGTGAAGATGCATTTCAAGAACGCGATGCGCAAGATCAACGCCGGCAACCGTACCCAGGCCGCCATCTGGGCCATGGAACATGGCATCGCGCCAATGGCGTGAAACACCTGAACGAAATACACGGCATTAAGATAAAACTTTATCCATCCAAGTAATAGCACCGGTACCCACATCCGTGGGGCCGGCCGCGTGGCGTCAATCGCCACCCGAAACCTGGACAAAGAAAAGGGCCGCTGCATGCAGCGGCCCTTTTCCGTACCGGTCCGCCGGCCCCTGACAAGGGCCGGCGGAAATCAGGTGTTTCCGATTACGGGAACACGATGACAGCGCGGCGGTTCGACGGCTCGCGGATACCGTCGGCGGTCGGGACCAGCAGGTCCGTCTCACCCTTGGCTTCCACGGCGATCTGGTTGGACGGCAGACCCTGGCTGGCCAGATATTCGCGCACGGCTTCGGCCCGGCGCTGGGACAGCTTCTGGTTATAGTCGGTCGGACCCGACGTGTCGGCATGGCCGGCCACGTTGATCTGCACAACCTTGCCAGCCTTGGCGTCGCGGGCGACGTTCTGCAGGACCTGCTGGGCGTCGGCCGACAGGGTCGAACGATCCCAGTCGAAGAAGACGGTGAAGTTGCGGGTGATGGTCGGGGCCGGAGCGGCGACCGGGGCGGGCGCCGGAGCCGGGGGCGGCGGCGGCGGGGACACGACGGTCGTGGCCGGCACGGCCTTTTCCGGAGCGGCACCGAACACGGTACGGACGCCGATCAGCACGCTGTGCGAGCTGTAGTTCGACTTGTAGGTCGGGGTCTCGTTCTTGAACTTCAGATCATCGATACCCTGATAGCGGTAGCCGATGGTCAGGTCCAGGTCCGACGCCAGGGCATAGGCGACACCGACGCCCAGCTGATAGGCGAAATTGTCCTGCGCGGCGTTGGAATAGTACGGGGCGGTGAAGACGGGGCCGACATTGTCGGTGTCCACCCAGCCCCAGCCCAGGCCGGCGCTGACATAGGGACGGAACGCGGAGCCCGTGTCGAATTCCTTCTGCACCACGCCCATCAGGGTGAAGGTGGTGACGTCGCCGATCGGGTTGCCCAGGTTCGGGCTGATCGTGTCGACCTGATGGATGGAGAAACCACCCTCGACACCCAGGCGCAGGCCGTCACCGAACTGGTAACCGGTCTCCAGGACGGAGGCGATGGTTTCCTTGGGGTTGACCTTGGCCGTCGTGGTGGCGGTCTTCAGGTCCAGATCCTGCAGCCAGCTCACGCCGATCTGGGCACCGATATACGGCCCTTCCGGCAGGCTTTGCGCCGTGGCGGCCACGGGAAGCACGAGAGCCAGTGCGGTTCCCATCAGCAAATGGTGCAGTTTCATCTTTCATTCTCCTTATGGGCCCTTGGGGCGATCACCTTACGTCGGAACCGGTTATAGGCGATGATCCCGGCGGCGACCTGTTCTGTCACGGACGGCCGAACGAATCCCGGCGCGACCAATGTCACACCAGACTTACAGAAATTGTGCTGCCGACTCAAGGTAGCAACTTGATGGCCAAACATACTAGCCCATATGGCTAAACAATCATCTCGGAGAATTTGCGTTTGTTCTACGCCGCGCTGCGAAAGGCTTTCATGGCCTCGCGGCGTGCGGCGACACCATCGGCGAAGCGTTTGCCATGCAGGCGCTGCACGGCTGGATGGACCGCGTGAAACACGAAATCCTCCTCCCCTGACACCAGCACACCCAGCGCTTCCTCTTCAATTTCAATGATCACGCCGTTGTGCCGTTCCATTTGTCCGGACTCCAGAAGGGGGTTTCCCGGACGGGCCTCTACCCCCAATATCGTGACGGTTGCCATCACGCTTGTGTGACGTTGCCGCCGCCATGGCCAAATCCGGTCACTTATCCTATGACTTCCGAACGAACCCCGTCCGGGGCCGTTCCGGCCCACCGCCCCCGAAGGCCCCGCATGACCGTGTTAGCACCAGCAGAATCAGCACCGCAGATCAGCCAGGCCGCCCCCGGCATCTGGGGCATGCGCCTGCCCCTTCCCTTCCAGTTGAATCACATCAATGTCTGGCTGCTGGCCGACCGCATGCCGGACGGGCGCCCGGCATGGACCCTGATCGACACGGGCGTTGCCAGCAACCTGACACGAGGATTGTGGGAGAGCGTGGCGGCGGAGTTCCTGGCCGACGCGCCCATACGGCGCGTCATCGTCACCCATTTCCATCCCGACCATATCGGGCTGGCCGACTGGCTGTGCCGGCGCTTCGACGCGCCCTTGCACATGACCCGCACCGAATGGCTGCTGGCCCGCATGCTGTGCCTGGATGCATCCGACGGGATCGCCGATGCGGGACGCCGCTTCTATGGCGCCATGGGGCTGGACGCACCGGCCCTGGCGGCTCTGGCGACGCGTGGCAACGCCTATTCGCGCGGGGTACCGGTGGTCCCGGCGATATTCGAGCGGATGACCGACGGCGACATGCTGCGCATCGGTGATCGCGACTGGCGGATCATCACGTCGGGCGGGCATTCGCCCGAACATGCCTGCTTCTATAGTGCCGATGGCGGCAATGTGCTGATCGCCGGCGACATGGTGCTGCCGCGCATCAGCCCCAATGTCAGCGTCTGGCCCGCCGAACCCTTCGCCGACCCGCTGGCGGAATTCCTGAACGGCCTGGCCCGGCTGCGCGAACTGCCGGCGGACACGACCGTCCTGCCTTCCCACGGCCCCGTCTTCCACGACCTGCGCGGCCGCATCGACGAATTGCTGCACCACCACGCGGAACGGCTGGACGAGGCGGAGGCGGACTGCGCCGATGGCGGATGCACCGTGGCGGAGATCACCCGCAGCATGTTCAAGCGCCCGCTGGACACCCACCAGTTGACCTTCGCAGCCGGGGAGGCGCTGGCCCACCTGAACCATCTGGTCGCAACGGGCCGGCTGGTACGCCGGCACCGTCCGGAAGACGGTGCCTGGCTGTTCACAAAACCTTGAAATTACTGCGCCGCACTCTTCGTCTTGGTCTTGGCGCCGGCGGCGGCACCGGAGATGACCGGGGTCGGTGCGCGTGGTGGAGCGGCATTGGCCGCGGCCGCGGCGGCATCGGCCAGCAGGACGGTCGGCGCCGGCTTGTCGCAGCGCGGCGCATTGGCCATGTGGACGCCGGCGGCGTCGGGCGACAATCCCTGCTCGATCTCCGCCAGGCTGGCCGCCATGGCCTGAGCCACCAGCGGCGCGTGCGTGCCGCAGAAGACCGGCGTGGTCAGGGCGATGGCGCGCTGCGACGTCTCATTGGCCAGACGGGTGCGGAAACTGTCGAAATTACGGGTCGGGTTGCCCTTGGCCGTGCGCTTGTAATAGGCGACCAGCGCCTTTTCCCACTCCTGGATGCGGGCCTGGTGCTTCAACGTGAACTGCTTGTACTGGTTGAACAGGCTCAGTTGGCCCTTCACATCCATGTGCTGGCAGGTCAGGCCCACCACCATCAGTTCCGTATGCAGGCGGATGCCTTGTTCGGCCGCGAATTCCGGCACCGAATAGCAGGGCCCCTTGGGCGGGGCGGCCAGGGCCGGCGAAGCGGCAAGGGTGGCAGCGACGGTGAAGGCGCCGACGGCGCGGGCGACCTGACGGAAGGACGGCATGCGGACAGATCCGTTGCGACGGGAATAAGATGGTGCGGAATGTGCCGCAACCGGCTCCGCCCCGCAAGAGAAGCCACCCCTTTGACCGGAGATTTCGTTGCCTAGCCGGACCGGTCCCGGCGGCCGGCCATCGCGACATGAGCGCCATGCCCGGATTTTTTGCCGCGGCGGCGCAGTTTCTCTTTCATTTCGAAAATATTTCCCCCATATCTGAAACCACAAATCCTGGCAGACCCCTTCCGATGGCAAGCCGAGACCCACGGGTCCCTGCAAAAGCCTGCTCACGCGGCGGGATCGCCTGAGACTGTGAATCCGCTGCATGACGCATGAGCCTCTCTGGCAACCGAGTGATATCTTGAACGCCGAAACTGATGGTGATGCGGAGTCCCCGAAGCGCCGGGGTCGTATTCCGCAATCCGCTTGGCCGCGAATTCTGGAACGCTACAAGGCGGGGGCCACGCTTTCCGCCATTGCCCGGGAATTCGACTGCACGCCCAGCGCCATTTCCTACATCGTCCGCAAGGCGGAGGCCGCCGGACTGACCGGCGAGGGTGAGGAAGGCACGGAGACCGTTGCCGCCGCCCCGGCACCGGCCCCCGCCCCCGCACCGGTGGAAGCCCCTGCGCCCGTGGCCGCGGCAGCCGAGGCGCCGCGCCCACGCCGCGCGCCGCGCGCCGCGGAACCCCGGCCGGCGGAACTGCCGCTGGCCGAAGCCGCCCTGGCACCGCCCCCCGCGGCCCCGGCGCCCGTCCTGGCCGCCCCGGCACCTGCGGTGGAACCGCCGGCCGCCCCGGTGGTGACGGAAGCCCCCGGCGTGGATGCGACGCGCGAAAGCCCGTTCCAGCATGACAGTGGCCGCCATGGCGAGGTTCCCCGCCGTTTCGAGGGGCGCGACAACCGGGCTCCGCGTGACGGACGTGAGAATCGTGAAGCCCGTCCCGACCGGGGCGAGCGTTTCGGCCAGGAGGGTCGCGAGCCCCGCCCCGACCGTGAGCGCAACGAGTTCCGGGGCGAGCCGCGCCAGGATCGTGGGCAGCAGCAGGGCGACCGCCGTCCGCAGGGGGGCAATGTGCGCTTCCCGCAGGGCGGCCAGCCCGGCCCGCAGCGTGACCGGTTCGGTGACCGGCCGCAGCGCGACCGGCTGGAGGTTCGCCCGCCGCGTGACTTCGACCGTGACCGCAATATCGGCAACGAAGGCCGGGGTGGCGAGCGCGCCATGTCCGATTACCAGCCCTCGCCGTCCGAAGGTCCGGCCGACGTCGTCTATCCCTATCGCCAGCAGCAGCGCAACCCGGCCCGGCTGGAAGCGGCGGAGACGCCGACCACGCCGCCCGATGAGCGCATGGATGCGGCCGCCAAGGCCTGTGCCGAAGCCTATAAGGCCTGGAAGGGCCAGACGGGTGGTGGCGTGCAGGGGTTGACGGACGCGCTGCATGAGCTGCGCAAGGTGATCGCACGCATGGAGATCGAAATCTCCGCCAGCCGCAAGGAAGAGCAGCGCCCGATCCCCTTCCCCAGCTACCGCACCAACCTGCCCCCGCCGCAGCAGCCGCGCGGCTGAGGCTGCCGGTTGCCGCAGACGCAAAAGAGGGCCCCGTCCTGAGGACGGGGCCCTTTTTGTTTTCTGTTCCCTCAGGCGCCGGGCGCCCACATCCGTAGGCTTGGCTTACGCGACCACGTGGTCGCGGGCTGGCAGTCGCCAGCCTGCAGCGGCAAAAGCCCTTTATGAACCCGTGAACCACGTGGCGCGTCAGCCAAGGGCCCGGATGTGGGCGCCCGGCACCTGAGGGAACAGCAAAAAGAAAAAGGCCGCCCCCGGTGGGGCGGCCTTCAACTGACGGCATCGTCGGGGAAGGATCAGGCCTTCTTGACCGTGAGCTTGGACAGGATGCCCTGCAGCTCTTCGATGCTTTCCTTGACGCGCTTGGACAGCACTTCAGCGGCCTCGGTGTTGGACTTGGCAACCAGCTCCGACAGTTCCTTCAGGTTGGCCGAGGCCTTCTCAAAGGAATTCTTCACCAGGGCAGCCTGCTTGGCAACCTTGTCTTCCGGGGTGCCGGGGGTCAGCAACTCGGTCACGATGGAGGAAGTTTCTTCCAGCGACTGGCGAATGATCTCGGCCTGGCGGCGGGCGACAGCCTGGTAGCCTTCGACGGCCAGCTGGTTGGCGGCAACAATGGCCTCCACATTGCGGCGCTGAGCAGTGACCACGCCTTCGAAATCGGCGCTGGGCAGCTTGAACTCACCGAACGCCTTTTGGAAGTCGGTCAGGCGGTTCAGGTCGAAGAACTTGGACGGGTCGAAGTCCAGAAACGGATTCTTGTAGGTGGCCATATCATTCCCCAATGCTGTCTGTCGTCAGTGACGCCGGATGGCGGCAGGCGACAGGAGGCCCCTGCTGCGCCGCAACATATCCAGGTGAGATAATGCACTTTGCCGCTTTTTTCGTCAACTTCTTTGTTGCACCGCACAAAATCCCTGGCGGATCAAGCCGCTGCATGTTTCGATCCGATAGGTTCGCGTGCAAGCATGGCTGCCATCCCTGACCATGGGTGGTGCCGCTCCGGGACGGCGAAGGCGGCGAATGGGAGTCTTTATTCCCATGCCTGGGCACGATACGGTCGCGGCCATGACCCCGTCCCTCGCCCAAGGGCATCAGTCACAGATACACGGCGGACATTCCGGCCGCCCCCTGCGTAAACGAAGTCTTAACGGTCCGGGGCGGGCGGCGGTTCCCATAAACGAACGAATTAGGTCCTGAGGCTTGCGTCCATGGTCCTAGGTTTTTGCACAGGCCGACAATGTGCCGCGCTACGCGGGTGTGATCGGCGATGTCAAGCCCCCGTGTGGGCTTCATGACAATTGGATGTCTGCTTGACTTCAAAAAATATCAATAAAATCAATGGTCTGATTTTTTATGCCTAAATTTTGGGCAATTGGGTGGAACCCGCGGAGTCCCTGGCTCCAAACCATCCGCCCCGATACTTGTCCGCAGACTTATCCACAGGTTTCGTGGAAATCCGTGTCAAAGGCTTACATCCTTCATCATGCCGCCCGAAGGACAGGGTGGTATGGTAACCGGTATCCCTTCCGGGGGAAGCCTATGTCTTCCGGTGGAGACCAAGAACTATTCCAGCAGGCGATTGACCGGCGCACGGGGATGCGCCACATCCAGGGCCATGACCGACGCCACCGACCATAATCCGCCCCCTCCCCCCCGCCCCGAGGCCCAGCCGGAGGCGACGCCGGGCAAGCGCAAGCGCGCCGTGGCCGACCTGTCGCGCGGGGTGGATATCATCAAGGGCTATCTGCGCACCCTGCCCGACCGGCCGGGCGTGTACCGGATGCTGAATGACGAGGGCGATGCGCTGTATGTCGGCAAGGCCCGCAGCCTGAAGAAGCGCGTCACCAACTATACGATGCCGGTGAAGCTGCCCATCCGCCTGCAGCGGATGATCGCCGAGACCACGCAGATGGAGTTCGTCACCACCCATACCGAGGTGGAGGCGCTGCTGCTGGAATCGAACCTGATCAAGAAGCTGATGCCGCGCTATAATGTGCTGCTGCGCGACGACAAGACCTTCCCTCATATCCTGATCACCGGTGGGCAGGATTATCCGCAGCTGACCAAGCATCGCGGCACCCGCACCGAGGCCGGAAGCTATTACGGCCCCTTCGCGTCGGCCGGTGCCGTCAACCGCGTGCTGACGGCTTTGCAGCGCGCCTTCCAGCTGCGCACCTGCGCCGACACGGTGTTCAACACCCGCACCCGCCCCTGCCTGCAATACCAGATCAAGCGCTGCACGGCGCCCTGCGTGGAGAAGGTGACGGGCGCGGAATATGCCGAGCAGGTGCGGGAGGCCAAACAGTTCCTGGAAGGCCGCAGCCGCGACATCCAGGCCGATCTGGCCACCCATATGCAGGCGGCAGCCGAGGCGCTGGAGTTCGAGCGCGCGGCCAAGCTGCGCGACCGTATCCGGGCGCTGACCGCCATCCAGGCCCACCAGGACATCAATGTCGAAGGCGTGGATGATGCCGATATCATCGCCGCCTATCAGGATGGGGGCAGCACCTGCATCCAGGTGTTCTTCTTCCGCGGCGGGCGCAATTACGGCAACCGCGCCTATTTCCCCAGTCATGACAAGGTGCTGGAGGTGGAGGAGGTCCTGTCCTCCTTCATCGCACAGTTCTATGACAACAAGACCGCCCCGCGCCTGATCCTGATCAGCCACGACCTGCCCGAAGAAGCGCTGCTGCAGGAGGCGCTGAGCCTGCGCGCCGGGGTGAAGGTGGAGTTGCACGCGCCCAAGCGCGGCGACAAGAAGCGGCTACTCGATCACGCCATCAACAATGCCCGCGACGCCCATGGCAGACGGCTGGCCGAGACGGGCAGCCAAGCCAAGCTGCTGGCCGGCGTGGCGGAGGCGTTCGGGCTGGCCGAGCCGCCGGTGCGCATCGAGATCTACGATAACAGCCATATCCAGGGGGCGCATTCCATCGGCGCCATGGTGGTGGCCGGCCCCGATGGTTTCATCAAGAACGCCTATCGCAAATTCAACATCAAGGCCAAGGACGCCGCCGGCGACGATTTTGCCATGATGCGCGAGGTGTTCACCCGCCGATTCGAGCGCGCCTTGAAGGAGGACCCGGAACGGTCGGGCGAAAGCTGGCCCGATCTGGTGCTGATCGACGGTGGCGAGGGACAGCTGGGCGTGGTGATGGAGGTGATGGCCGAGTTGGGGATCGAGGATGTGCCCCTGGTCTCCATCGCCAAGGGACCGGACCGCGATGCGGGGCGGGAGCGGTTCTTCATGCCGGGCCGCCCGCCCTTCGGCATGGAGCATAAGAGCCCGGTTCTCTATTACCTCCAGCGGCTGCGCGACGAGGCGCACCGGTTTGCCATCGGCACCCACCGGGCCAAACGCGAGAAGGCGATCAGCGCCTCGCCCCTGGACGAGATCCAGGGAATCGGGCCGCGCCGTAAGAAGGCGCTGCTGCTGCATTTCGGGTCGGCCCGTGCCGTATCGCGCGCCGGCCTCACCGATCTCCAGGCTGTGGAGGGCATCAGCGATGCGGTCGCCAGAATCATCTATGATCACTTCCATGGGGAAGGATAGGATGCGCGCCGTCGACCCAAGCCCCGTTCCCAATCTGCCTTGGCGCCCATGCTGACCAGCCTGCCCAACATCCTGACCCTGTCGCGCATCGCCGTGATCCCGGTGGTCGTGGCCCTGTTCTTCTTTCCCGGCAAATGGAGCGCCTGGGCGGCGCTGGGGCTTTATTCGGCAGCCTGCATCACCGACTGGTTCGACGGCTATCTGGCCCGCATCTGGCGGGAGGAGAGCCTGATCGGCAAGTTCCTGGACCCGATCGCCGACAAGCTGCTGGTGGCGGCCGTGCTGATGATGCTGGCCGGCGTCGGCAAGATCGCCGGGCTGGCCATCATCCCCGCCATCATCATCCTGCTGCGCGAGGTGATGGTGTCGGGCCTGCGCGAGTTCCTGGCGGGATTGCGCATCTCCGTCCCGGTCAGCCGCCTTGCCAAATGGAAGACCGGTATCCAGATGGGAGCCATCGGCTGGCTGATCGTCGGCGCCGACGGGCCGGAAGGCTGGCCCGTCACCCTGATCGGTGAGATCGGGCTGTGGCTGGCCGCCGCCCTGACGCTGCTGACCGGCTGGGATTATCTGCGTGCCGGCCTGCGCCACATGCTGAACCCGGAGGGCTGATCGATGCTGAAGCTGCTCTATTTCGCCTGGCTGCGCACCAAGATCGGCATCGCGGAGGAGCGTGTGGCCCTGCCCGAGGGCGTGATGGATGTGGCCGGCCTGATCGGCTGGCTGCAAGGGCGCGGGGCCGGCTATGCCGACGCGCTGGCCAACCTGGACGTGGTCAAGGTGGCCGTGAACCAGGAATATGTGCCCTTCACCCACCCGGTCGCGGCGGGGGATGAGGTGGCGCTGTTCCCGCCGGTGACGGGCGGCTGATGACCGTCAAGGTCCAGCGCGAGGATTTCGACATCGGGGCCGAACTGGCGGCGCTGACCGATGGCGATACCGGGATCGGCGGTGTGTGCTGCTTCACCGGCCTGGTCCGCGACCTGCACCCGCAGGCAGGAGAGGCCGCCGGCACGGTGCGCGCCCTGACCCTGGAACATTATCCGGGCATGACAGAAAGACAGCTGGAAGCCATCGAGGCGGAGGCGCATGCGCGCTGGCCCCTGTCGGCCAGCCTGATCATCCATCGTTATGGAAGGTTGGAACCAGGGGAACGGATCGTGATGGTGGCCTGCGCATCGGCCCATCGCGAGGCTTCGTTCGAAGCCTGCCGCTTTCTGATGGACTGGCTGAAGACCAAGGCACCCTTCTGGAAATTGGAGGATACCGGTGCCGGCGACCGCTGGGTGGCGGCACGGGAGCAGGATGCGCAAGCCGCCGCAGGATGGGTAGCCCGGTCGGAGTAACACCTACCGCCAATTCGCATCCCCTATGCGGCAGGAGCGGCAAGGTTGCAGGCGACAAGCAAAGGGCGCTGTGCCACATATAGGTATAAGCACAACCTTATCCGCACCAACATGCATCTCAAGGACGATCCCGCCACGATCCTGGTCGTGGGCGGCGACAAATCCCGTTATCCGGCGGCCGCCACGTTGAAACGGCTGACGCAAGCCGTCGATCTGCGCTTCCTTCGTTCCGAGGATGAATTATTGGCCACCTGCCGCGCAAGGCGGCCGGGACTGCTGGTGTTCGATCTGGCCGGCGTGGGTGCCCCCTTGGGGCTGGTGGCCAATGTCCGGGCGACGGAACTGCCGGTGGAACCCACCATCATCCTGATCGGCGACGACATCCTGCCCCAGCAGCGGACCCAAGCAACGGAGCTGGGCGTATTGGAGGTGATGGAGCGGCCGGACACACTTGCCGAATTGCAGGTCCGCCTGCTGGCCCATCTGCGCCTGCGCGACCGGCTGGCGAAGGCCGAGCAGGCGGCGGAAGAACGCGGCCAGCGCCTAGCCGACGCGCTGAACCTGCTGAAGGCGGCGGAACGCAAGCTGCTGGATCAGGTGCCTCACGCGGAACGCGAAGGAAAGCGCGGCACGGAAGTGGTGACCAGTGCCGCACATGAACTGCGCACGCCCCTGCATGCCATCATCGGCTTTTCCGAACTGATCCGCGACGCCATCCACGGCCCGCACAGCGATGCGCGCTACGGTGAATATGCCGTCGATATCCACCAGGCCGCGACGCATATGCTGACGCTGGTCGATGGCACGCTGGACTTAGCGCGGGCGGAATCCGGGGCGGACCAGCTGGATATCCGCGACATCGATATCGGCCGCACCGTTCAGGACAGCGCGCGCATGCTGCGCCAGCTGGCGGAGGGCACAGGCATCACCCTGGACATCAAGATACCGGACGCGCCGCTGCGCATCCGCACCGATCCGGAGAAGGTGCGCCAGATCGTGCTGAATCTGGCATCCAACGCCATCAAGTTCACCCCGCATGGCGGGCGCGTGACAGTGGAGGTGGCGGGACTGGATGATGGTGGTGCCGTCATCCTGGTCATCCGCGATACCGGCATCGGCATCGCCAGCCAGGACCTGGCCACGGCCATGAAGCCCTTTGGCCAGGTGCGCCAGCCCGACAAGCCACATCCCAAGGGCACGGGCCTGGGCCTCCCCCTGACCCGGCGTTTCGTGGAGATGCTGGGCGGAGCGCTAGAGATTTCCTCCGTCCCCGGCCAGGGCACGGTGGTCAGCGTCCGGCTGCCGCCCAATGCGCCGGGCGCGGCGTGAAAAGGCCCACCAACATGCCCTGAAGGGGCAATACGCGCGAGACCGGGAATTATTCCATGCCACATCCTTCCGGATAGGTTGAAACCGCTCCAAGAAAGGCGAACCCTCCCGCCGTCGGCACCCCGCAGGGGGAATCTGCGCATCGGCAGGCAGGAGCGGAAAATGTTCGAGAACATATCCATCAGGACGCGCGTGATCGGCGCTTTCGGCGTTGTGTTGGCGTTGACCCTGCTGCTGGGGCTCATATCCGTGTCCCGCATCAATTCGGTTTCCGACGATGGCCTGGTCATCGGCACCAATGCCCTGCCGTCGGTGAAGGAAGTGGGAGATATCTACTCATCCGCCCTGGAAATCCGCGTCAACAGCTACCAGCACATCATCTCACCGGAAAAATCGGAGATGGATGCCCTGGAAGCGCGGATGCAGAGCGCCATCAAGGATCTCGGTGATTCCAAAAAGAATTACGAAGCCCTGATACGCTCCGATGAAGAGAGGGCGATGTACAATTCCATGATCTCCCGATGGAACGAATATCTTTCCCTGTGGGAGAAAGTGCGTGAATTGTCGCGCCAGCAGAAATCCGATGAAGCGGCAGTGATGATGCGCCAGGAACTGAGCCCGCTGTTCCTGAAGATCCAGGAAGACACCGATAAGATCATCAAGTTCAATCAGGACAATGCGGATGGCCTGGTGGCGCAGCTGCAATCGTCCGCGCATTCCTCGATGATCATCGCCTGGAGCGTCCTGGCGTTGGCCGCCATCCTGTCGGCCGCCGCCGGTTGGATGATGATCACCAGCGTTGTAAGGCCTGTTCGCGGCATGACGGACACGATGAACCGTCTGGCGCGTCATGAGCTGACCGTCGCCGTTGAGGGCGGCAACCGGGGTGACGAGATCGGCGACATGGCCCGCGCGGTGCAGGTATTCAAGGACGGTCTGATCCAGGCCGACCGCCTGGCCGAGGCGCAGAAGCAGGAGCAGGCCGCCAAGGAGGCCCGCGCCGCCCGCATCAACGACCTGATCCAGGGCTTCGACACCCAGTCTTCGGCCGTGCTGCGCACCGTCAGTTCCGCCGCCACCGAACTGGACGCCACCGCCCAGAGCATGAGCGCCATCGCCGAGGAGACCAACCGCCAGGCCGCCGCCGCCGCGGCCGCCGCCGAGCAGACCACGGCCAACGTCCAGACCGTGGCCGCCGCCGCGGAGGAGATGACCGCCAGCATCACCGAGATCAACGCCCAGGTCACACGTTCCAAGACCATATCCGACCGCGCCTATGCCGAGGTCCGCCAGACCGACGGCACCGTCGCCGGCCTGGCCGAGGCAGCCGGCCGCATCGGTGCCGTCGTCCAGCTGATCCAGGACATTGCCGGACAGACCAACCTGCTGGCGCTCAACGCCACCATCGAGGCCGCCCGCGCCGGCGAGGCCGGCAAGGGCTTCGCCGTCGTCGCCAGCGAGGTCAAGGCCCTGGCAAACCAGACCGCCAAGGCCACAGAGGAGATCGCCGCACAGGTCACCGCCGTGCAGCAGGCCACCGACAGCTCCGTCGGCGCCATCCGCTCCATCGGCACCACCATCCAGTCCGTGTCGGAGATCGGCACCTCCATCGCCGCCGCCATGGAGGAACAGGGTGCATCCACCTCCGAGATCAGCCGAAACGTCTCCCAGGCCGCCATGGGCACACAGGAGGTCAGCGCCAACGTCAACCAGGTCACCGAGGCCGCCGCACAGACCGGCGCATCCGCAACACAGGTCCTCGGCGCCGCAAGGGAACTCTCCCAGCAATCCGAACTCCTCAGGACACAGGTCGAACGCTTCCTCGCAGATATAAGGGCCGCGTAACCAGCATCCAAGTTATTGTAAAGACTGATTTACCATCCCCGCACCCCATTTGCCCAAAATTTGGGCAAATGGGGTGCGGCCGTGTATGGGCAAGGCTCGCAGGCGTTTGCCCGCATGTTGGTCACAAGCTTATCCACAGATCCTGGGGAGATCACCCGGGCGCCTGTGAGCAGCCTCACTTTCGCCACAGTGCCTTTGCCGATAGGGTTGGCCCCATCTTCGCCAACCCATCGTTGCAAGGATCACCGACGATGACCATCCAGTTCCATGCCTGGCCCACGCCGAACGGCTTCAAGGTTTCTATAGCGCTTGAGGAGATGGGCCTGCCCTATGATGTGCATGCCGTGAATATCGGCGCCGGCGACCAGTTCAAACCCGAGTTCCTGCAGATCGCCCCCAACAACCGCATGCCGGCCATCGTCGATCCCGACGGGCCGGAGGGCAAGCCGCTGAGCCTGTTCGAAAGCGGTGCCATCCTGATCTATCTGGCGGAAAAGACCGGCCAGTTCCGGCCCAAGGACCCGGCAGTCTGGTACACCCATATCCAGTGGCTGATGTGGCAGATGGGCGGCGTCGGCCCGATGTTCGGCCAAGCCGGGCATTTCATCGTCTTCGCGCCGGAAAAGATCCCCTACGGGATCGATCGGTACCGCAACGAGTCCAAGCGCCTGCTGAAGGTGGCCAATACCCGCCTGGGCGAGGCCGCCTATCTGGGCGGCGATGATTACGGCATCGCCGACATGGCGACATTCCCCTGGATCCGTAACGCGCCCAAGTACGATATCGACCTGAACGAGTATCCCAACGTCCAGCGCTGGTTCAACGCCATCGCCGCCCGCCCCGCCGTGCAGCGTGGCCTGGCCTTGCTGGCCGACAAGGTCAAGCCCGCCGGCACCCCGCTGTCCGACAAGGAACGCGAGAACCTGTACGGCAAGAAGTAAACCTGTACCCGATCCCATCGGGTGCAAGTCCGGCGGCGACTGCTGCCGCGCCGCACGTGCGGCGTAGCCAAGCTGCCGGATGGCAGCGCCGGCGACTGAGGAACAGGTATAAGCGACGTCAGGGCGATGGGGTTCCGACCGCATCGCCCGTCCGCAGGATGTCGGCCAGGACGGTTGCATTGTTCCGCATCTCGTCCTTGGCGGCATAGAGCAGCGTAACAGGCCCTTTCAGCGCCAGTTCCCGTAGCCGCTCCAGCGCTTCCCGCCCCACCCCATCGGCCAGTTCGGCCGCATAGTCCGGCGGGAACAGGTGCCAGTTGGCCGGATCGCCATGCGTGCGCTTGCGCAAGCCATGGCTGGGCGCCACCTCCTTCAGCCACAGGTCGATCATCGCCTTTTCCCGCGCGATGCCACGCGGCCACAGCGCATCGACCAGCACGCGCAGACCGTCCGCATCGTCCGGTGCCGCATAGACCCGTTTCACCCTGATATCCGCGATCATTTCGGCCCCAGCACGATCAGGGTGGAGGTGCCGTGGGCCAACACCTTGCCATCGGCCGACAGCACCCGCGCCTCCGTGGTGATGATCTGCCGTCCCTGCGACACCACCCAGGCCTCCGCCCGCACGGGTCCCGCCATCACCGGAATGGGGCGGGTGAAGTTGCCCTTGGTTTCCACCGTCGCATAGCCCAGGCCGGCGGGCAGGACGCTCTGCGCCGCACAGCCGGCGGCACTGTCGATCAGGGTCAGGGCCCAGCCGCCATGCACCATGCCGAATGGATTGGCCATATGCATGCCCGGCTCGCCCACAAAGGCGGCCCGCCCCTCCCCCACCTCCGCCAGCCAGAAATGCATGGTGCGGGCGATCGGCGGCTGCGGCAGACGCCCGTCGATGATGCGTTCCAGCACCTCCCGCCCCGTCAGGCCCACCACCTGTTCCGGCGTGGCCAGCCCATATTGCCAATTCTCAAGCGCGCCCATGGTTCCGCATTTCCTTGTATCTACAATTATTGTATATACAAGGAATGAGCCGACCTGACAAGACCACCCGCTTCACGCTGCGCACCGACGCGGCGGAAGCCTTCACCACCGACATCGCCGCCCAGGCCCGCCTGGCGGCGCGCCGGCTGACCCGGCATCTGGACCGGGCACTGGAACCACTGGGCATGGGGGCGGCGCAGTTCGGGCTGCTGTGCCTGGTGGCATCGGCCGATGACGACCATCTGTCCGCCCTGGCGCTGCGGGCCGGACTGGACCCATCCACCCTGACCCGCAACCTGGAGGGGCTGGCGCGCCGGGGCTGGGTGGAGGTCACCGACCAGGGGGCCGACCGCCGCCGCCGCGCCGCCTGGCTGACGGAAACGGGGGCGCGGGTACTGGCCACCGCCATTCCGCTCTGGCGGCAGGCACAGGGGGATTTGCCGCCGGAACTGGCGGGGCTGACGGCGGGACTGATGACGGGCACGGAGCGGCTGGCGGATTGAAAATCATCCCCAGGGTCGGGCACCGGCCGCCACCCGTACCGTCTCCAACCCGATCCCCTCCTTGCGCAGATACAGCGCGTGGGCGCCCTTGTCCGCCAGTTGCCCGGCATCGATGACCAGCGGCACGGCGCAGTCCGCCACCAGCCAGCGGGTGACCAGCGCATCGGCACCCGAAGCACAGGCTTGCGGCACGGATGTCTTGGCCAGGGCAATGGCGACACGGCTTCCGTTCAGGCTGTAAAGACAGATATCCGGGCTGGCGCAGGTCAGCCTTCCATCCCTGGTCCCCGTCTTGGGCCAACGTTGCGGCGGATCGGGCAGCCCGTCACGCTGGGCCCATTCATCACTGTCGAAGCGACCGGCCACACGGGTGGAAACGGCAAGGCCACCATCAGCCAGGCGCACGCCCACCACCTTGCCCTCCGCATTGATGCGAAGGTCGGGCCGGAATGAAAGCGGCAGGAACAGCAGTCCCGTCAGCATCCCCACCACACCCAGCAGCCGCACCCGCCCCCGCCAGAGACACAGCCAAAGGCCGGACAGGGTGAAGACCACCAGGCCCGCCGCCGGCAGCAGCGGCAGGGTGATGGCGGCCCCCGGCATGTCGGCCACCCAGTGCGCCGTCCACAGGATCGCCTCCGCCCCCCAGCCCATGGCCGTCAGCGCCCAGCCGTCCCAGCCCAGCGGCATCAGCAGATAGACGACCAGCCCCCAGGGCATGACCCAGAAGCTGGTGACCGGCACGGCGATCATGTTGGCCAGCAGGCCGTAATTCGACATCTGCTGGAAATGGTGCAGGCCGAACGGGATGCTGGCCAGCCCCGCCACCAGGGAGGTCAGCGACAGGCTGCCCACATAGGTCAGGCCACGGCCGACCAATCCCTGCCCGCCTTCCCGCCGCCGCGCCGCCATCCAGGGCGTCACCAGTTCGAACGCCGCGATCAGGGCGATGACGGCGGCGAACGACATCTGGAAGCTGGGGCCCACCATGCTTTCCGGCTGCACCAGGATCACCGCCAGGGCGGCCAGCGCCACGACACGCATGGAAAACGGATTGCGATCCACCAGCACCGCCAGCAGCATCACCCCCGTCATCAGCACCGACCGCTGCGTCGGCACGGGCGATCCCACCATCAGCATGTAGAAGACCGACACGGCCAGCGCCGCCACCGCCGCATATTTCTTGATCGGGTGGCGCAGCGCGAAAGCGGGCCACAGCGCCATGCCACCGCGCAGCAGGAAGAACACCAGCCCGGCCACCAGCGCGATATGCAGGCCGGAAATGGAGAGCAGGTGTTGCAGCCCCGATTGCCGCATCGCCACCATATCCTCTTCCGGAATGGCGCCGGGCTGGCCGTTCAGCAGGGCCGCCACCATGCTGGCCACAGCGGGGTCGGGCAGCCGTGCCGCCGCGCGCTCCGCGATCACCTGCCGCCAATGTTCCAGGGAGAGATCATCCTCCGGCGCCAGGGCCAGACGCTTTGCCGGCCCCAGCACGAAGCCGGTGCCGCCGATCCCTTGGAAATAAAGATGACGGCGCAGGTCGAAGGCACCGGGTTCGGCCGGCTCACCCGCCGGCCCCACACGGGCGAACAGTCGCACCCGCTCGCCGATGGCGGGCGCCACCTGCACGTTACGTAGCGAAGCGCGTATCCGTTCCGGCGTGTCGGCAGGGGGCAATCCACGGATCGACAGGTCGATCAGGATGAGGCGCAACCCGCTTTCCAGCCGGTCGATCCGCTCCACCCGACCCGTCACCACCGTCGGCCCCAGGTCCGCCCGCATCACGGGTGCGGCCACCAGGGTGGTGCGCCCTTGTGCGGCAGTGAAGCCCAACGGCAGGGCCAGCAACAATATCCAGGCCGCCAGCCCCCATTCCGGGCGCCGCACCTGCACCAGGACAGCCATCAGCAGGGCAATGCCCAACGCCACCGGCCCGACCCAGATCGCCGGTTCCCGATCCAATCCGAAATAAAGGCCGATGCCGACCCCGGCCAGCACGGGAAACCACAGGATCCAGCGGCCGCTTTCCGCCAGCAGGCCGTCGGCCAGCCAGGACAATCCCGTCCAACGCGTCAGCCCCGCCCGCATGCCGCCGTTACCCCCACACCCACCACCTACAAGTAGATGAAAACCGACATGGTTTCACGCAATTGTTTCTGTCGGCCCGACACACCCCCTCGCAACATGTCGCGCCGCCCCCGGCACCCACGACTTTTCGCGGGGGGAGCCACCCCGGCCCCGCGCTGTTCAGGGCTGGCGGCGCTGTGCTACACCACCCCGCAAACAATCATTCTGCCCTTATGGGGCTATTAAGAGTTCTGCGATGACCGTTACCCGCTTCGCCCCCTCGCCCACCGGTTTCCTGCATATCGGCGGCGGCCGCACGGCCCTGTTCAACTGGCTGTTCGCCAAGCATCACCAGGGCAAGTTCCTGCTGCGCATCGAGGATACGGACCGTGCCCGGTCCACCGATGCCGCCGTGGACGCCATCCTGGAAGGGTTGAAGTGGCTGGGTCTGGAATGGGATGGCGAGGCGGTGAGCCAGTTCGCCCGCAAGGACCGCCATACCGAAGTGGTATCCCAGATGCTGGCCAACGGCACCGCCTATCGCTGCTACTGCACCCCGGAAGAGCTGGATGCGATGCGCGAGGCGCAGAAGGCCGCCGGCCAGCAGCCGCGCTATGACGGCCGCTGGCGCGACCGCGACCCGTCCGAGGCTCCCGCCGGCGTGGCCCCCGCCATCCGCCTGAAGGCCCCGCGTGAGGGGGAGACGGTGGTGAAGGACCATGTGCAGGGCGAGGTGCGGGTGCAGAACAGCCAGTTGGACGACCTGATCCTGCTGCGTTCCGACGGCACGCCCACCTACCTGCTGGCCGTGGTGGTCGACGATCATGACATGGACGTGACCCATGTCGTGCGCGGTGATGACCACCTGACCAACACGTTCCGTCAGCTGCAGATCTATAACGCCATGGGCTGGGCAGCGCCGGAATTCGCCCATATCCCGCTGATCCATGGGCCGGACGGGGCCAAGCTGTCCAAGCGCCATGGCGCCTTGGGCATCGAGGCCTATCGCGACATGGGCTTCCTGCCGGAGACCATGCGCAATTACCTGCTGCGCCTGGGCTGGGGCCATGGCGATGCGGAGATCATCTCCACCGCGCAGGCCATCGAATGGTTCACGCTGGAAGGCATCGGCCGGTCGCCCTCGCGCCTGGATTTCGCCAAGATGGAGAACCTGAACGCGCATTATATCCGCGAGGCGGACGATGCGCGGCTGGTCACGCTCACCGCCCCGTTCATCGAGGCCAAGATCGGCCGGCCCTTGAGCGATGTGGAGAAGGACCGGTTCCAGCGTTCCATCCCCGGCTTCAAGCCGCGGGTGAAGACGCTGATCGAACTGGCCGACGGCGCCATGTACCTGTTCGCCACCCGCCCGCTGGTGCCGGACGAGAAGGCGGCCGCCTTGCTGACGCCGGACGTGCGCGGTCAGGTCGCGGCCCTGGCCGGGCTGTTCGCGGGTGCGGCAGAATGGAACGCCGCCACCCTGGAAGGTATCGTTCGCGACTTCGCCGAAACCAACGGCCTGAAGCTGGGCAAGGTGGCGCAGCCGCTGCGCGCCGCCCTGACCGGAACCACGGTTTCCCCGCCGATTTTCGAGGTCGCCGAAATTCTCGGACGTGATGAGAGTTTGTCGCGTTTAGAAGATGTCAAAAACAATGGTTAAACAGATGCTGTTGCGTTGCACTCGCTGCGGCGCGGCACTAAACTCCGCCCCGCATTCAAAGACGGGGCGGTAACCCCTAACGAAAACCCTTGAGGACGTGCCGACATGAGCCAGACAACCCAGACGGCGGGCGATGGAACCGCCGAGACGGTGACCCTGATCGACAACCGGACCGGTAAGAAGATCGACTTGCCTATCCTTAAGGGCTCGACGGGGCCGGATGTCATCGACATCCGAAAGCTCTACGGCGCCACCGGGTGCTTCACCTACGATCCCGGCTTCACCTCGACGGCATCGTGCGACTCGGCCATCACCTATATCGATGGCGACGAGGGTATCCTGCTGCATCGCGGCTACCCGATCGACCAGCTGGCCGAGAGCTCCGATTTCATGGAGACCTGCTATCTGCTGCTGCATGGCGAGCTGCCCACCGCCGCGCAGAAGACGGAGTTCGAGGCCACCATCACCCGTCACACGATGGTACATGAGCAGCTGACGCAGTTCTTCCGCGGCTTCCGCCGCGATGCGCACCCGATGGCCGTGATGTGCGGCGTCGTGGGTGCCCTGTCGGCCTTCTATCATGACAGCACCGACATCAACGATCCCAAGCAGCGTATGATCGCCTCGCATCGTCTGATCGCGAAGATGCCGACCATCGCCGCCATGGCTTACAAGTATTCCGTCGGCCAGCCCTTCATGTATCCGCGCAACGACCTGGGCTATGCGGAGAACTTCCTGTACATGACGTTCGGCGTGCCGTGCGAGCCGTACAAGGTGAACCCGGTCATCGCCAAGGCGATGGACAAGATCTTCATCCTGCACGCCGATCACGAGCAGAACGCGTCGACCTCCACCGTGCGTCTGGCCGGCTCCTCGGGTGCCAACCCGTTCGCCTGTATCGCCGCCGGTATCGCCAGCCTGTGGGGCCCCGCCCATGGCGGTGCGAACGAGGCCGTGCTGAAGATGCTGGAAGAGATCAAGACCGTTGATCGCATTCCGGAATTCATCGCGCGGGCCAAGGACAAGAACAGCGGCTTCCGCCTGATGGGCTTCGGCCACCGGGTCTACAAGAACTACGACCCGCGCGCCAAGGTCATGCAGCAGACCTGCAAGGAAGTGCTGGCCGACCTGGGCATCAAGGACGATCCGCTGCTGGACATCGCGGTGGAGCTGGAGCGGATCGCCCTGTCCGACCCGTACTTCATCGAGAAGAAGCTGTACCCGAATGTCGACTTCTATTCGGGCATCATCCTGAAGGCCATCGGCTTCCCGACCAGCATGTTCACCGTGCTGTTCGCCCTGGCCCGCACCGTCGGCTGGATCAGCCAGTGGAAGGAAATGATCGAGGATCCCGGTCAGAAGATCGGCCGTCCGCGTCAGCTCTACAAGGGCGACGTGGCCCGCGACTATGTCCCGGTCGAGAAGCGTGGCTGAGCGCAAGCATAGCCAGCAGCGTAAAGCGGGCGGTCCCCTTGGGGCCGCCCGTGACGCTTCCGGCTTTTCCAGCTTTACACCGTTCCTGTGGCGGCGCCCCTCGCCCGCCAACGACAATCCCGCCCCGCTGGCCAAGCGCCTGCGCCGGACGTTCAACCTGCTGCTGCTGGGCAGTGTGGTCGGCGGCCTCGTCTGGTCCGCCATTGTGTTTCGGTAAGACTTACCCGCCCACGGGCGGATCGGCGGCCAGCCTTGCCAGTGGGACCAGATCGGTCCAGCCATAGGCCACTTCCGTCAGCTTGGCACCGGCGAAGCTGATTGGCTGTTCGGCCAGCAGATCGCCGCCCAGTCTTTCATAGAAATAGCGCGACGGGTTGTCCCGCAGCACCCAGACCACGGCCGACTGTGTGTCCCCGGCCAGAAGATGCTGTGCCATGGCGGCCAGGAAGCGCCGGCCCAGCCCCTGGCCCTGCGCCTGATCCAGCAGATAGAGCGCATAGAATTCCCCGCCGAAGCCGGGCAGTCCCGTGCGCTGCGGCCCGCAGGACGCGAAACCCAGGATGCGCCCGCCGGGCCCCTGCGCAACGAAGGTGCGCCGGCCGCGCGGCGGGGCGGAACCGGACAGCAACCCGCGCCAGCGCCGTTCATGCGTGGCCGTGGACAGGCCCACCAGATAGCGGTCGGGCAACATGCCGGGGTAGGTTGACCGCCAGCTTTCCACATGCACATTGGCAATGCCCGCCGCATCGGCGGCGGTCGCGGGACGGATCAGGCTGGCAGCAAGCATGGCCCCCTCCGGATGGACGGCATCCATCCCCATGCTGCCCCAGAAAAGCGCCATTGGCGAGCGACATTGACAAGTGCCGCCACCTTGGGCTGGATAGCGGCAATGAAAGCGAGACATTCATGACAAATCCGATGGATGACCGGCGCGCCGTCAGCGTCACCGTCACCGGGCGGGTACAAGGCGTCTGGTACCGCGGCTGGACCGTGGAACAGGCACGCGCACGCCAGCTGGATGGCTGGGTCCGCAACCGCGAGGATGGCAGCGTCGAAGCCCTGTTCGCCGGCCATGGATCGGACGTGGACGCCATGCTGGACGCCTGCTGGCAGGGCCCGGCCAACGCCATCGTCATCAATGTGAAAGTGTCCGAGGCCGCCGATCCGGGCCTCAGCGGATTCGATCAGCGGCCGACGGTTTAAGCTCTTTGTTCCCTCAGGCGCCGGGCGCCCGCATCCGCGGGCTTGGCTTACGGCGCACGTGCGCCGGGCCGGCGGTCGCCGGCCTTCAACGGTCATGGACAATGACCGTTGTTATCTCACCTTCGGGAAAGCCGGCAGCGCCGACGGCTCCGTCTGCTTATAGGCGAAGCTGTGGCCCGGCGCCCATTTACCCTCACTGAGATATTCGGCGTTCGATGACATGGCGTCGCCGATGACCACCATGGTGGAGCGCACACGGCTGATCTTGGGGTGGCCCTTCACCTCCTCTTCCGCGATCAGGCGGCCGGGACCATCGGCCCGCATCACCCCCTGGGTGTGGAAGCCGGCGGTGGTGAAATAGTGATAGATCAGGGTCTTGGACGGCGCGTCCCAGAAGATCATCGTCTCACCGCCATAGGATGCGTCGGCCATGGAATGGGTGACGCGGATGGCCTTACCGCCCAGCGCCCATTCCCAGCGGGCAATGTCGGTCACCGGCTTGCCGTCAGGCCCCTTGCCCTCCCCCTTCCAGGTCTTGCCCACGAAGCCGGACAGGTCGGCGAACGGATCGGTCTCCGCAGCCCGGAGCGGGGCGAAGGACAGCAGCAACAGGCCCGCCAGGGCCAGCATGGTTCCCACCAGACGACGCATGACTCACCCTCCCGCTCATGGATTGTTGATCAAAGCCTAACACGGAATACGTTGCCCCACGTCACCGTTTCCCCTACATTCAAACAAACGTTTGATAAGCGGCATACGTGACCGCAGCCTATGTTCGGGAGGGAATGATCATGGTGGGACGCCTGCAGGACAAGATCGTCCTGATCACCGGGGGTGCGTCGGGTATCGGCTTGGCCACGGCGCGCGCGGCGCAACGTGAAGGCGCCAAGGTGGTCATCACCGACCGTAACGTGAAGGGCGGTGAGGAAGCCGTGGCCGAATTGGGCGGCAGCGTCGAATTCCTGGCCCAGGACGTGACCAGGGAAGAGCGCTGGGTCGAGGTCATCGCCCATATCGTGGGCAAGCATGGCCGCCTGGACGGGCTGGTCAACAATGCCGGCTGCGGGTCCTTGCACAATATCGAGGATGAGACGCTGGAAGGCTGGCGCTTCGTCCATGCTGTCAATGTCGAGTCCACCTTCCTGGGCTGCAAATACGCCATCAAGGCAATGAAGCAGACGGGCGGCGGGTCCATCGTCAATGTCTCCTCCGTCGCCGGTCTGTCCGGCGCTGCCGATTTGGCCGCCTATTGCTCCGCCAAGGGGGCCGTGCGCCTGCTGACAAAGTCGGTGGCCATGTGGTGCGCGCAGCAGAAATACGAGATCCGCTGCAATTCCATCCATCCCTCCTTCCTCTACACGCCCATGGTCCAGCAGATGATCGATGTGGCACCGGATGCGGAGAAGATGCGCCGCCGGCTGGAGCGCACCGCACCCCTGGGTCGCATGGGCACGCCGGAGGATGCCGCCAACATGGTGCTGTTCCTGCTGTCGGACGAAAGCCCGTTCGTGACGGGTGCGGAATTCGCCGTCGATGGCGGGACTACAGCGCAGTAATTTCTTTGTCCCTAAGGCGCCGGGCGCCGCCATCCGACGGCTCGGGCTTACGGCGCATGTGCGCCGGGCCGGCAGTCGCCGGCCTCCAGCGGTCCAACGACCGCTGGTCAGGCCCCTAAACCATAAGGAAGAATGCACATGACCACGCATCCCCTGTTCGACCTGTCCGGCAAGGTGGCGCTGATCACCGGTTCCTCGCGCGGGATCGGCCGGTCCATTGCCCATGAATATGCCCGGGCCGGGGCCAAGGTCGTCATCTCCTCGCGCAAGATCGACGCCTGCCTGACCGTGCGGGACGAGATCATCGCCGCCGGCGGGCAGGCCATCGCGGTCGCCTGCAATATCGGCCGCAAGGAGGAATTGCAGGCCCTGGTCGATGCCACCGTGGCCGAATGGGGCCGCATCGACATCCTGGTGGCCAATGCCGCGATCAACCCGGTCTATGGCCCGCTGTCCAGCGTCAGCGAGGAGGCCTGGGACAAGATCATGGGCACCAACCTGCGCAGCACCTGGCAGCTGTGCAACATGGTGGTGCCCGGCATGACCAAGCGCAAGGACGGGGTGATCATCATCCTGTCCTCCATCGCGGGCCTGCGCGGCAACCCGGTCATCGGCGCCTATGGCGTGTCGAAGGCGGCGGAAGCCGCCCTGGTGCGCAACCTGGCCGTCGAACATGGCCGCGCCAATATCCGCGTCAACGGCATCGCGCCCGGGATCGTGGAGACGGATTTCGCCAAGGCCCTCACCGACAATCCCGACATCGCCAAGGCCGTGATGCGCCGCGCGCCCCTGGGCCGTTTCGGCAAGCCGGAGGAGATCGCGGGCGTGGCCATGATGCTGGCGGCTCCCGCCGGCGCGTTCGTCACCGGCCAGCTGCTGGTGGCCGATGGCGGCGCCACCATCGCCGATCCCACGATCCTGTAAGGAATATCAGCATGAGCGAGGGCAAGGGTGCCGCCGTCCTGATCGACGTGCTGGCGCAGCACCGGTTCGATGAGGCGGCGCTGGGAACCTATCTGTCGGCCAATCTGGACGGGTTCCAGGGGCCGGCGACGGTGCAGCAATTCCAGGGTGGGCAGTCCAACCCGACCTTCCTGGTCACCGACAATGCCGGTGCCCGCTTCGTGCTGCGCAAGAAGCCGCCCGGCAAGCTGCTGCCCAGCGCCCATATGATCGAACGGGAATTCCGCGCCATGCAGGCCCTGGCCGGCACGGCGGCCCCGGTGCCCAATGCTCGCCTGCTGTGCGAGGATGCGGGCATCATCGGCACGCCCTTCTATGTCATGGACCATATCGATGGGCGCATCCTGTCGGATGTGGCGCTGGACGGGTTCAGCAATGAAGACCGTACCGCCATCTATGACAGCATGAATGAAACCCTGGCCGCCTTGCACAAGGTGGATTGGAAGGAAGGCCTGGCCGATTTCGGCCGGCCGGAGCAGTATATCCTGCGCCAGGTGGAACGCTGGTCGAAGCAGTTCGTGGCCACCAAGGGCGAGAGCGACATCCCGGCCATGGACAGGCTGATGGAATGGCTGCCCCGTGCCGTGCCGGTCGGCGACGAGACCACCATCGCCCACGGAGATTTCCGCCTGGGCAACCTGATGCTGCACAAAACGGAACCGCGCGTCGTCGCGATCCTGGATTGGGAACTGGCCACACTGGGTCATCCGCTCTCCGACCTGGCCTATAATTGCATGGCCTACCACCTGCCGGCCGGGATCAAGCAGTTCCCCGGCCTGAAGGGCGTGGAACTGGCGGGCCTGGGCATCCCGTCGGAAGCGGATTATGTCGCCGCCTATTGCCGGCGCACGGGCCGGGCGGGCATTCCCGACTGGCCCTATTATCTGGCCTTCGCCTTCTTCCGCATCGCCGCCATCTGCCAGGGCGTCTATGCCCGGGCGCTTGCCGGCAACGCCGCCGACCGCAAGGCCCTGGCCTATGGCGATGTGGCTCGCGCCGCGGCAGAGACGGGCTGGCGGTTCGTGTCGGATCGCGCATAGCCATATGGGGCGGATTACCATGGCGTAATCCGCCCCATCCCCTCCCCCTTCTCCACCTTCGCGGACCCGAACGGATTCCGCTTGTTTGCTACGGCCCACAATGCTACAGACTGTAGCACTATGGATGATAGCACTACACAAGATCACAATCCGTCGGACCTGGGCGATCTTGAGAGAGAGATCATGGACCTGGTCTGGCGGCGTGGACCCGTCAATGCCGATGCGGTGCGAGAGATGCTCAGCCGCCCATTGAAGGAGTCCACGGTCCGCACCGTCCTGAAGCGCCTGGAGGAGAAGGGATATCTCACCCATGACGTGGAGGGGCGGACCTTCATCTACCGGGCGGCGGAGGGGCGTGATCGTGTCGCGGCCCGCGCCGTGAAGCGCATCGTCGATTGGTTCTGTGGCGGATCGGTGGAGGATGTCGTGGTCGGCATGGTCGAAACCGACATGCTGTCGCCCGAACAGCTGCAGGCTTTGGCCGAGAAGATCGAGAAGGCTCGCAAGAAAGGGACATGATGCTGACGCTGCTGCTGGAGGCGGCCCTGCGCTCGGCCGCCCTGATGGGACTTGCCTGGCTGGCGCTGCGCCTGCTGCGGGTCACCAATCCCTTCACCCAGATGGCCGTCTGGGTCGGGGTACTGGGTTTCTCGCTGATCATGCCGCTGCTGATGCGCCTGGCCCCGACCGATACCATGGCCGTGCCGCTGGACGGTATCCGCCTCTGGCTGCGGCCCGCCGCGGAACTGGTGGCGGCCGCACCGACCACCGCGGGGGAAGCGGCACCGGGGACGGTCTCCGCCTGGGCCTGGGTGGACTGGCGGATCGCGGCAATGACGCTCTATCTGCTAGTGGCGGGTGTGATGCTGCTGCGTCTGGCGGCGGGCATGCTGGCCAGCCTGCGGCTGCGGTCATCCGCCCTGCCCCAGTCAGCCCCCTGGACGGGAACGCACGATGTGCGGGTCTCCACCCGCATCAATGTTCCCCTGACCATTGCCGGCAGCATCCTGCTGCCCCCCGATCATGTCCGCTGGACGGATGTGAAGCGCCGGGCCGTCCTGGCGCACGAAGCCTCGCATATCCAGCGGGGCGACTATTACACGCTGCTTCTGGCCGCCATCCACCGGGCCCTGTTCTGGTTCAGCCCGGTCGCATGGTGGCTCAACAATCATCTCGCTGAGCTTGCCGAGGCCAACAGCGATACCGACGCTCTTGAACAGATGGAGGATCGCTTGAATTACGCTGAAATCCTGGTGGAGATGGCCCACAAGGCAAGCCGCCTGCCCGCCGGTCTGGCCATGGCACGTCCCGCCACCGTTGCCGCCCGTGTCGACCGTATCCTGGCCGGCGGCACCCTGCCGCTCCGGATGAACGCCGCCCGCTGGGTGCTGGTGCTGGCGTTGCTGGCCCCGGCCGCCATCGCCACCGCCGGTACCAATGGGGTGGACAAGACCGACCCGGTTGTCGCCGCCCGCATGGTGGAGCAGCAGAAGCCGCGTACCGCCGTTGCTATGGACCCGGCCACCTATGACAAGTTCGCCGGCTATTACGAGATGCCCTTCACCGCGTCCCGGCCGCTGAAGGTCTATCGTGACGGCACCCGTCTGATGGCGCATGTCATCGGGCAGACGCCGATGGAATTCTTCCCCGAAAGCCAGACCAAGTTCTTCTCCAAGGAAGCACCCGTCCAGGGCACGTTCCAGTTGGACACCACCGGCAAGGTGACGAGCGTGGTGCTGCACCAGAATGGCCACGAACTGCCCACACCGCGTATCGACGACGCCAAGGGCAAGGCGCTGGAACAGGCACTGGCCGCCCGCGTCGCCTCCAACAAGCCCCTGCCCGGCAGCGAGGCGGCCCTGCGTGCCCATATCGCCCAGATCAAGGCGGGCAAGATCGACCGCGACGGCCTGCTGCCCGATCGGGCCGACGGCGTGATCGCGGTGCTGCCCAAGATCCAGGCGGAGATGCTGCCGCTGGGTGAGTTGAAGAAACTGGAGTTCCGGCGCGTGGATGAGGGCGGCATGGACGTCTATCGCGCCACCTACGACAAGGGCGTACGCGACTGGTGGGTGCTGGTCACCCCCGACGGCAAGCTTGACAGCATGTGGTTCGGCCCAGCCGCTTGACCTTCGATCCCCATCGACGCGAAACGGCTGCACCTGGGGCGCCCCAAAACGGGCGCCCCTTTTTTCTTGGCGCGACAAGCCGACGCTGGATGGTTGCCCCCCGCCCCCCATTCCTGGCACCCTGGCCGGCAAAGCCCAGGGGGAAAGCCAAATGGAAAGAACAGCCGCAGCCAAGCGTATCGGCATCCTGACCAGCGGCGGCGACTGTGCCGGCCTGAACGCCGTCATCCGTGCCGCCGTGCACCGCGCCGCCCATTATGGCTGGGAGGTGGTGGGGATCGAGGACGGGACCCAGGGCCTGCTGGCCCGGCCCGTGCGCTATGTGAACCTGGATGTGAACCGCGTCGACGGCGCCGTGATGCGCCAGGGCGGCACCATCCTGGGCACCACCAACAAGGGCGATCCGTTTGCCTATCCCATGGCCGACGGGTCGAAGAAGGACCGCAGCCAGGAGATCATCGGGGGCCTGCGCGAACTGGGCGTGGACAGCCTGATCGGCATCGGCGGCGACGGGTCCATGGCCATCCTGCGCCAGCTGGCCCATATCGGCGGCATCAAGCTGATCGGCATTCCCAAGACCATCGACAATGACCTGGGCATCACCGAAATGTCGGTGGGCTTCGACACCGCCGTGGCGGTGGCGACGGAGGCGCTGGACCGGTTGCAGCCCACCGCCGCCAGCCATGAACGCGTCATGGTGCTGGAGGTGATGGGCCGCGATGCCGGCCATATCGCCCTGTCGGCCGGCATCGCCGGCGGAGCCGATGTCATCCTGCTGCCGGAACTGGTCTGGTCGGTGGCCGGCGTGGCGGCAAAAATCCATCGCGTACGCGATGGCGGCCGCAACTTCGCCCTGGTCGTCGTGTCCGAAGCGGTGAAGACCATGGAAGGCAATGCCGCCAAGCAGGAATTCACCGACGGGCAGAGGCGCTATGGCGGCATCGGCAATTATATCGGCCACCTGATCGCCGAGGCGACGGGGGCGGAGACGCGGGTCACCGTGCTCGGCCATGTACAGCGCGGTTGCCCGCCGGGCCATAATGACCGTGTCCTGGCCTCGGCCTTCGGGGTGGCGGCGGTGGATTTGCTGGCGGAGGGCAAGTCCGACCGGCTGGTCGCCTGGTCCAACCGCCGGGTGATCGACATCCCCATCACCGACGCCATCGCCACCTACGCCGCCGTGGATACCGACGGCACGCTGGTGACGACGGCGCGGGGCCTTGGGATTTATGTGGGGGATGTGTGAGGCCGCTTAAAAGCGTGTTCACGCAAAAGTCTGGGCCGTAAGGTTTCAGTCAACATCTACCGTCACCCCGGCCTTCGCCAGGGCGACGCTAGAAAGGGTGGCAACGAAAGTGCCCATCAGATGCCCCAAGATTTCTGGTCCTTCTCCCTCTCCCTCTATGCCACCCCCGGCGTCGCCCATGCCTGCCTGCTGGCCCAGGACAGCCACGGCGCCGACGTCAACCTGCTGCTCTGGGCCGTCTGGTTGGCAGCCCAGGGCCATGATCTGACACCGGCGGAACTGGCCGACGCGCAGGCCGCCACCACGCCCTGGCGGGACGAGATCGTCCGCCCGCTGCGCGCCATCCGCCGCCAGCTGAAATCCGGCCCTGCCCCCGCCCCGGATACGGCCACGGAGTCGCTGCGCACCCAGGTCAAGGCGGCGGAGCTGGAGGCCGAGCGCATCCAGCAATCGGTCCTGCAAACCCTGCCCAAGGCCCGCCGGACGGGGGGCACTGTTGCCGATCTGCTGCGGGCCAACCTGTCGCTGTTGCCCGGCGGCGACGTTCTTGTGCCTGTAACAATGCCGTTACATGCCGACCTTCGCGGCGGCCCGGACGCGGTGCTAGGGTCCCCCGCATAACAGACCGCCTTCAAGCGCGGCACCTTACACATCAATCGTCCATATGACGGGGGAACCACATGGCAAGCAAAGGCTTGTGGCTGACGGTATCGCTGGTGGCCGTGGCGGCCATCGGTGCGGGCAGCTATCAGATACTGAAGACCCAGCAGCAGGAAAAGGCAGCGGCGGAAGCCGCGAAGATGAAGCTCGTCCTCGATCAGGAGGTCAATCCCTGCGACGACTTCTTCCTTCATGCCTGCGGACCGTGGATCAAGGCCAATCCCATACCGGCCGACCGGTCGCGCTGGGGCACCTTCGACGAGCTTCAGCAGCGCAACCAGGACCTGCTGCATACGATCCTGGAAAAGGCCGCCAAGGGCGACGAGCCGGGCACGGCCAAGATCGGTGCCTTCTATGCCGCCTGCATGGATGAGGCCGCCGCCGATGCCGCCGGTGTGGCGCCGGTGAAGCCACTGCTGGATCAGATCGCCGCCGTGACGGACAAGCGCGCGCTGGGCACGTTGCTGGCCACGCTGCACAATGCCGGCGTCAATGCCCTGTTCGGCTTCGGCGCACAGCAGAGCTTCGCCAAGGCCGAGGACACGATCGCCGCCTTCGACCAGGGTGGTTTGGGCCTGCCCGACCGCGACTATTACTTCAAGGATGACGAGCGCTCCACCAAGCTGCGCGACGCCTATGTGAAGCATGTCGCCGCCATCTTCGTGCTGGCCGGCGACAGCGTCGATCTGGCGGACAAGAAGGCCGCCGCGGTGATGGCACTGGAGACCAGGCTGGCCACCGGCACCATGAGCAAGGTGGACCGTCGCGATACCGAAAAGCTGAACAATCCCGGTACCTTCGCCGCCTTCAGCGACAACGTGAAGGGCGTGGATTTCGCCACATATGTGAAGGATGTCGGCGCCCCCGCCTTCACCGACATGAATGTCAATGATCCGGGTTTCTTCGCCAACCTGGACAAGGTGCTGGCCGAGACCAGCCTGGACGACATCAAGATTTACCTGTCCTGGCAGACGCTACGCGCCACGGCCCCCTGGCTGTCCAAGGGCTTCGTGGATGAGAATTTCGGCTTCTACGGCAAGACCCTGTCCGGTGCCGCCGAAATCCGCCCGCGCTGGAAGCGCTGCACGACGGCCGCCGATACCGCGCTGGGCGAGGATCTGGGCAAGCATTTCATCGAGGCCGCCTTCGGGCCGGAACATAAGAAGCGCATGCTGGTCATGCTGGACGACCTGCGCGCGGCTTACGCCGAGGACATCAAGGGTCTCGACTGGATGAGCGACGAGACCAAGGTCAAGGCGCAGGAAAAGCTGGCCGCCATGGCCCAGAAGATCGGCTATCCGGAAAAGTGGCGCGAGTATGCGGCGCTGGACGTGGAGAAGGGCGATCTGATCGGCAACCAGCTGCGTTCGGCCAAGTTCGAGAATGCCTATCAGCTGGCCAAGATCGGCAAGAAGGTGGACAAGAACGAATGGTTCATGACCCCGCCGACCGTGAACGCCTATTACGATCCCAGCCAGAACAACATCAACTTCCCGGCCGGCATCCTCCAGCCGCCCTTCTTCGACTTCCAGGCCGATGACGGCCTGAACTATGGCGCCATCGGTGCCGTCATCGGCCATGAGATGACCCATGGCTTCGATGACGAAGGCCGGGCCTTCGACGCCGTCGGCAATCTGAAGGACTGGTGGACCGAAGAGGATGGCCACAAGTTCGAGGCCAAGGCTCAGTGCCTTGTCGACCAGTACGGCTCCTATCAGGTTGCCGGCGACACCAACCAGAATGGCAAGCTGACCCTGGGTGAGAACACGGCCGACAATGGCGGCCTGCGTCTGGCCCTGATGGGTCTGAAGGCCCGCCTGGGTGGCGATGCGGCGCTGACCAAAAAGGATGCCAATGGCGTGACCGCGGAACAGAAGCTGTTCTATGGCTGGGCCAGCGTCTGGTGCTCCTCCTCCAAGCCGGAGAACGAGCGGCTGCGCGCCCAGACCGATCCGCATTCGGCCCCGCGCCACCGCGTGAACGGCACGGTCGCCAACATGCCGGAATTCGCCAAGGCCTTTAACTGCAAGCCGACGGACAAGATGGTCCGCGGCGACAAGGCCTGCAAGGTCTGGTAACCCACCGGCATCAAGCCATGTAGGCATGGAAGGGGCGGCCCCGCGGGACCGCCCCTTTTTTCATGGCGCAACGAAGCGGCAACAGGCTTTTACCGAACGGTTACAAAGCCGGGTCGCCGCCTGCCCATCCTGCATGGTAATTTTCCGCCACAATCAAAAGGCCGGGAACGGCCTGATCCTGCACATGAACCATAAGAAACAGAGGCGTTGAGATGAAACGGATCGGGATGGGTGCCAGCAGCCTGCTGGCGCTGGGACTTTCTGTTATGCTGGCCAATAGTGCACTGGCCGAGACCAAGGCCGGCAAGCCGCCGGCACCGGGCCTGCCCGTGCTGGACGAAGCGGTGTCGCCTTGCGAGAATTTCTTCCTGCATGCCTGTGGCACCTGGCAGAAGGAAAACCCCATCCCCAACGATCAGGCGCGCTGGGGCAATTTCAACGCGCTGGCCGACCGCAATCTGGACCTGCTGCACAATATCCTGGACGAGGCGGTGGCCAAGCCGCAGGCCAAGACCGCGCGTATCGCCAATTTCTATGCCTCCTGCATGGACGAGTCCGGCGTGAATGCCGCCGGTCTGGCCCCGCTGGCCCCAGCCCTGGACCGCATCAAGGCGCTGTCGGACAAGAAGCAGCTGGGCGGGCTGGTCGGCTATCTGCATGACCAGGGGGTGAACACCCTGTTCGGCTTCGGCCGCATGCAGAAATTCAGCGACGCGGTGCAGACCATCGCGGCGGCCGGCCAGGGTGGCCTGGGCCTGCCCGACCGCGACTTCTATTTCAAGGATGACGCGAAGTCCAAGGAACAGCGCGCCGCCTATGTCGCGCACATCGCGAAGATATTCGAACTGGCCGGCACCCCGGGCGAGGCCGCCAAGGCCAAGGCCGACAGCGTCATGGCGTTCGAAACGGCGCTGGCCGAAGCGTCGATGACCCGCCTGGAACGCCGCGATCCGCAGAAGCAGAACAACCCCACGACCCTGGCCGATTTCGCCAAAGCCTATCCGGCAATCGACTGGAACGCCTATCTGGCCGTCGTCGGCGCCCCGTCCTTCAGCGAAATGAATGTCGGCCAGCCGAAATTCTTCGAAGCACTGAACGCCAGGCTGAACCAGGCCTCGCTGGACGAGATCAAGACCTACCTGACCTGGCACACGCTGCGCGCCAATGCCCAATGGCTGCCCACCGCCTTCAGCGAGGAGGCGTTCAATTTCTATGGCCGCACCCTGAACGGCACCAAGGAACAGCGCCCGCGCTGGAAGCGCTGCGTCGCCGCCACCGACGATGCGCTGGGCGAGGATCTGGGCCAGTATTTCGTGGAGAAGGCTTTCGGGCCTGAGCACAAACAGCGCATGCTGACCATGGTCGGTGACGTACAGGCGGCACTGAAGGACCGGATCAGCAACCTGCCCTGGATGAGTGATGAGACCAAGACCAAGGCCCATGACAAGCTGGCCAACATGCCCAACAAGATCGGCTATCCCGACAAGTGGCGCGACTATGGCAAGCTGACCGTGGTGAAGGGTGAGTTGCTGGGCAATGTCATGCGTGCCAATGCGTTCGAACAGCGCCGCGTGCTGTCGCGCATCGGCCAGCCGCGTGACAGCACCGAATGGGGCATGACGCCACCGACGGTGAACGCCTATTACTCGCCGCAGCAGAACAATATCAACTTCCCGGCCGGCATCCTGCGCCCGCCCTTCTTCGATTTCACCGCCGACGACGCCTATAATTACGGCGCCATCGGCGGCGTGATCGGGCATGAGATCATCCACGGCTTCGACGATCAGGGCCGCAAGTTCGCCGGCGACGGCAACCTGAAGGACTGGTGGACCGAAGCCGATGCCAAGGGTTTCACCGAACGCGCGCAATGCCTGATCGATCAGTATAGCGGCTTCCAGGCGGTGGAAGGCGTCAACCTGAACGGCAAGCAGACGCTGGGCGAGAACACGGCCGACAATGGCGGCCTGCCCGTCGCCTTGGATGCGCTGAAACGCCGGCTGGGTGAGGCCGGGATGGCCAAGAAGATCGGCGGCCTGTCGGCCGAACAGCGTTTCTTCTATGGCTGGGCCAATGTCTGGTGTGCGCATGAACGCCCGGAATTCCGCCGCCTGCAGGCCCAGACGGGCGTGCATTCCCTGCCCGAATACCGCGTGAACGGCACCCTGTCGAACATGCCGGAATTCGCCAAGGCCTTTAACTGCCAGCCGACGGACAAAATGGTCCGGGGTGAAAAGGCCTGCAAGGTCTGGTAAGCGCAGGATTTTTTCGTCACCATGGGGGCCGGTTCCATTCGGGACCGGCCCTTTTTCTTGGCTCCCACACGGACCTTCCCGATGCTGCCCGCCGATATCCGCCTGTCCAGTCCGGATGAGATCGCCGCCATCCACCACGTCTGGCGCGCATCGGTGGATGCCACGCATGGCTTCGTGGCCCCGGAGGACATCGCGCTTTATGAAAAGCTGCTGCTGACACTGTATCTACCGCAGAAGCCGCAATGGCTGGCCCTGACGCCGGACGGCGCCACCGTGCAGGGCTTCATCGGCCTGTCGGGCCCCAAGATCGACGCGCTGTTCGTGCATCCGGACTGGCATCGCAAGGGTGTGGGAAGGCGGCTGATCGACAAGGCCGTCAGCCTGAACCCGCATCTGCTGGTCGATGTGAACAGCCAGAATCCGGGGGCCGTGGAATTCTATGCGGCGCTGGGCTTCATCGAAGTGGGCCGTTCGCCCGTCGATCACGCTGGAAAACCCTATCCGCTGATCCATATGGCACGGGTGTAAAGCTTGCCAAGGTCGGCGATCGTCATTATTCCCATTAAGATATAACGATGCCGGGAAGCCCACCATGAACCGTCGCAAACGCACGGCCATCGCGCTACGTCATGTCGCCTTCGAGGATCTGGGGCTGCTGGCCCCCATCCTGGACCGCGAGGGCTGGCACGTCGCCTATGCCGACGCGGCGATTGAGGATCTAGGCGACAATGCTATCCGCAAAGCCGACCTGCTGATCGTGCTGGGCGGGCCCATCGGGGTTTACCAGACCGATGCCTATCCGTTCCTGCGCCGCGAGATCAACCTGATCGAACGGCGGCTGTCGGCCGGACTGCCCACCTTGGGCATCTGCCTGGGCAGCCAGTTGATGGCCCGCGCCCTGGGGGCGAATGTCTATCCGGGGCCGGTGAAGGAGATCGGCTGGGGCCCCGTCACCCTGACGCCGGAGGGGACCGCGTCCAGCCTGGCACCACTGGGCGAGGAAGGGGCGGCCGTCCTGCACTGGCATGGTGATACGTTCGACCTGCCGGCCGGTGCCGTGCGGCTGGCCGGCAATCGCAATTACGAAAACCAGGCCTTTGCCCTTGGCGACAAGGGTCTGGCACTCCAATTCCATCTGGAAGCCGGGGCACGGCAGCTGGAGGAATGGTATATCGGACATGCCGCTGAGTTGTCCGCTGCCGACCTGTCGGTCCCGGCCCTGCGCCGGGAGACCAAGGCCCATGCCGACGCGGCCGCCGGCCGTGCCGAACAGGTGTTCGGCACCTGGCTGCAACGGATCGGGCAAGAAGGATCGTGACGAAATGACAGAGACTTTCCCCATCACCCGCAGCGACGATGAATGGCGCGCCCTGTTGAGCCCGGAACAGTACCGGATCATGCGCACCCATGGCACGGAACGGCCGGGTTCATGCAGCCTGCTGCGGGAGAAGCGCCAGGGCAGCTTCTGTTGTGCCGGCTGTGCCCAGACCCTGTTTCAGTCGGGCGGCAAGTTCGAAAGCGGCACGGGCTGGCCCAGCTTCAACGATCCCGTACCGGGATCGGTGGGCACGAACGTCGACCGCTCGCACGGCATGGTCCGGGTGGAGGTGCATTGTTCCCAATGCGGTTCCCATCTGGGCCATGTGTTCGAGGATGGGCCGCCGCCCACCTATCTGCGCTACTGCATCAACGGCGTGGCACTGGATTTCGTGCCGGATTGAGGAAAGGCGTAGGCCAGGTCGAGCCGAAGGCGAGCCCTGACAGGAAAGGCTTGAAGCATGCCCTGTCAGGGCTCGGGCTAACGCCCTCGACCCGACCTACATCGCCTCGCGGATCAAATCCGCCGCATCGATCAGGCCGCGGTCGCGGGCATTCTGTTCCGCGGTCAGGCCTTCATTCATCATCGCCCGCGGATCGGCCCCCTGGGCCAGCAGGAATTCCGCCATGGCGGCGGCTTCCTCCTCCCCCTCCGGCAGGGCGAACAAAGGCAGGGTGCCGAATTTCGGGTGCGGGGCGTTGACCAGCCCCGGCTCCTGGGCAAACAGTTCCGTCAACCGATCGACAAAGCCCATATAGACCAGCTCGGATACATCGCGGCTGAGCGGCGCCAGGAAAGCGGCGATGTCGCGCCGGCCGAAATGGGAGGCATAGCCCATGGCGCCACCGCCATATGGCGTGGTCGTCGGCCGGTCGATCTCGCTGCCACGCGCCACCAGCAGCTTCACCACATCAAGCGCATTGCCCATGGCGGCAAACTGGATGGCCCGCTGGTCGCCATGATCGCCCAGATCGACCGGCATGCTCAGATCCAGCAGCAGTTCGACCACATCCGCCCGCCCCTGCCGTGCGGCATTGTGCAGGGGTGACGGATCGTTCAGGCATTCCGGATGCGCCGCCGACAGGGCACGCGCCTTGTCCGCCTCCAATGCCATGACCGCCGCCTGAAACGCCGCGACACCGACCAGCGGCACCGCCGCCGCACCATGGCGCACCAGCAGATCGGCCATGGCAACATGTCCATCGGCCAATGCCGTCTGCCATAGGTTCTTGCCGGAATAGGCATGCACCCCGCCGGCATCCGCCCCATGCAACAGCAGCCATTCGGTCCGGCGCAGGTGGTTGTAGGCCACGGCATTGCCCAGCAGGTAATCGATCACCGGCAGCGGGATGCGCCCCCCGATCCGGGGTTTTTCCAGCCGCTCCAGCCAGGCCCCGGTCAAGCCGCGCGCGGCACACGCCGACCACAGGAAATCCAGCCAATCGGTCTCGTCCCGGCAGATGGAGGTATTGTAGAGCGCCTGGGCATCGAATGCGTCGGCACCACGCTCGACCAGCAAACTGGCGATCGCCACCGCCTCGGGATGTGCCGGCCGGTCCCCCTCCCCCTGACCGATCACACCGGTCAGCACGGTGAAGGCATTGCCCCAGCCATCATCGAAACGGGCATCGGGGTTCGCCCCATGGTCCAGCAGCAGTTTCGCCATCTCCACCCCCGCCCCACGGGGCAGGCGGGCATAGGCAAGATAGAGCAGCGGTTCCCAGTTCAGCGGCCCGGCCTTCCGGTTGGCAAGCCCCGGATCGGCCGCCAGCCGCCGGGCCACGGGGCCGGTTTGGCCGCGCAGCATGTCCATCAGGAAGTCCCCCGCCCCGATATCGGGCCAGCGGGCCAGGATGCGGGACGCCGCCGCCCGGTCACCCCCGTCCCAGGCGGCGCGCAAGATGGTTTCCACATGGGCCGCGTGTGATTGCCGCGCCAGTTCCATATCGGCCAGCGCCTGCTTCAATGCCGTCCAGCCGGGCAGCCCATATTCGCGGGCCAGCGCCAATTGCACATCACGCAGGCCGGGTGCCGCCGGCGCATCCGTCAGGATGGCGTGCAGGCGGGTGCGGGCGACCCCATCGCCGCCGCGCACGGCCTTCAGCCAGCGCTTGGCCTCCAAGCGCAAATTGTCGAGGGTGCTATTGGTGGTCAGTGTGCGGGACATGGTTCTTCCTTCCCATGGCGCCCTTGTCCGCTGAAACGGGCGGGAGGAAGCGGGTCGACATCTCGAACCACTCTCACATGGGTGGAAGCCGGCTTCCTTGCCGCGGACAGGAGGCGCCCCAGCGCGCACTTCTGTCAGGATCGGCGAAAACACAGGGCGCCGTCAATCACGACGACGCCCTGTTTATACTTACTTCGTGCGCAGGACGGAGCTGTTTGGCTCCGGCAGCACATCCACCCACTGACCATAGGTCGGGTTCGGGATGACGATCCAGCGGGTGTTCCACAATGCCTCATGCTCCGCCGCGATGCGGGCGCGGGCGGCGCTGTCATCCTTGCGGGTCACGCTCATCATGTCGCTGAACTGGTCGCCGAAGGACATGATGATACGGTGGGTCTTGATCACCTCAAGCCGCCGCGGGGCCTTGTCGCTGGGCCAGCCATTCTGGCCCTTCAGCATCAAATCTTCCGGCACCACCGGACCCAAGCCGACCTTGTTCAGGTTGGCCAGGGTTTCGGCATGCTGCGGGCACGGATCGCCAGGGTTGGCGGTGCGCGGGCGGCATTCGCGGTTGGTGATATAGACCACGCGCACCTTGTTGCGGCGCAGTTCCTTCACGAAATCCACGGCCCCGGCCATGGGCGTGGCGGCGGCTTCCGACACCCACTGGTCCCACTGGGCCAGATCGAAATTGCGCGTGCCGGACAGGATGGCGCGGGCCTGGTGCGGGCTGTTGTCCAGCACCGTTTCATCCACGTCGAAAATGGCGGCCGGCGGCTTGCCCTTGCCGCCATCGGTCTGTTCCAGGGCCGACGATCCCGGCTGCTTCAGTGCGGCCGGCAGGCGTAGCGACGCCAGCGCATAGGCCTGCTTCGACAAGCGGCGCAGTTCTTCGGACTGCTGCATGTAGAGCGTGGCCAGCAGGCGCGGGTCATCCTCCGGCCCCGGCTTGGCCACAACCGGCGGCGGCGGCACGGTGGCCGGGGGCGGCGGCGCCTTGTCGGCGCGGTCGCCGATATTGACGGAACAGGCGGACAGGGCGACGGCAGTGGCCGCCAGCAGCAGGACGCGGATGGATCGCATGTTCATTGCACTTTTATGACAGTCGACAAGCCCCGGACAATGCCGCGCCCCGGCCCCCCTGTCCAGGGCCAGTGGACGCGTCAGATCGCCTTGCTGTGCCGCCCACCCTCGGGGTCCAGATGCCGGTCGAACAGGGCGGCGACGGATCGGACCAGGGGCCGTGCTTCCTCCGGGATGGTCAGGCGGGTGCCCGACAGGTGCGCCACCCCGTCGCCCGACAGGTCGGCCAAGGCACGGGCATCGGGCATCAGATCGTCCAACGGGCGGTCAAAGGCAGATGCTACCTTGGCCAGATCGACATCGAAACGACACATCAGCGCCTCGATCACCGCTGCGCGCAACTTGTCATCCTGGCTCATCCGATAGCCCCGCGCCGTGGCCAGCCCATCTTCCTCAATGGCCTTCAGATAGGCGGGCAGGCCCAGGACATTGGCGACGTACCCTCGCGGCACCCGGCCGATGGCCGATGCCCCGAAAGCCAGCAGCATATCGGCCGCATCGGTCGTATAGCCCTGGAAATTGCGGCGCAGCGTACCCCCGGCGGCAGCCTGGGCAATGGGATCGTCGGGCCGGGCGAAATGATCCATGCCGATGCGGACATAGCCAGAGGCCAGAACCGCCGTCTCCATCGCCCGCAATTGCGCCACCCGTTCATCGGCATCCGGCAATGTTTCGGTATCGATACGGCTTTGATGAGCCTTGAAGCCCGGCATATGGGCATAGCCGAAGATCGACAGCCGGTCGGGGTTCAGGGTGACAGCCTGACGCACCGTGTCGACACAGGACGCCACCGTCTGGCGCGGCAGGCCATAGATCAGGTCCAGATTGATGCCCTGGATGCCGGCGGCGCGCAGGCCCTGCACGGCGGTGGCCGTCATGCCGAACGGCTGGATACGGTTGATCGCGGCCTGCACATCGGCATCGAAACTCTGCACCCCCAGCGATGCGCGGGTGACACCGACATCGCCCAAGGCCTCCGTCATCTCCGCCGTCAGGGTGCGGGGGTCGATCTCGATCGCGATCTCCGCGTCGGGTGCGATGGTGTACCGGCTGCGCAGTTCCGCCATCAGGGCGCGGAAGCCGGACACGGGCAGCAATGTGGGCGTGCCGCCGCCGAAATGGATATGCCGCACCACCGGCCCCTCGGGCAGCAGGCCGGCCACGGTGCGCAGTTCTGTGGACAGGGCCGCCAGATAGGACCAGATCGGATCCTCATGCCGCACGACATTGGTGTGGCAGCCGCAATACCAGCACATGGATTTGCAAAACGGCAGATGCAGGTAGAGCGACAGGGTCGATGCCGGATCCGCCTCCGCCAGCCATCCCCGGTAGGTTTCCGCCGTCACCGCGTCGGTGAAATGCGGGGAGGCCGGGTACGAGGTGTAACGGGGTACGCGCTGATGGCGGTATTTGGCGACGAGTTCGGGACGCATGGCTGGCCTCGGCGGCTGCGGTCGATCATGGGACAGGGCGAACATTGCGCCCGCCACACCGATCCGGCCTTGATCCAGCGCAATCCTGTGCATGATTGGCGGCATGCCGGCCTTGCGCGAAAGGCCGGCTTTTGCCACACCATCCCCATGCCTGATCTTTCACACGAAATCCGCCTGGGCCATGGGCCCGACTTCCCCGTCTGCGGCGTGGACGAGGCCGGCCGCGGTCCGCTGGCCGGGCCCGTCGTGGCCGGTGCCGTGCTGCTGCCCCACGATGCCATTCCCGCCTGGTGCGAAGGCATCAATGACAGCAAGCAGGTGAAGCAGGCACAGCGCGAGGCGATGTTCGAGCGCATCACCGCCAACGCCCCCTTCGGCGTCGGCATCGCGTCGGTCGAGGAGATCGACGCGGTCAACATCCTGCAAGCGACATTCCTGGCCATGGCCCGCGCCGTGGACGAACTGGCCCTCAAGCTGGGCCACATGCCGTCCCTGGCCATGATCGACGGCAACCGCCCCCCCAAACTTCGTTGCCGAACGGAAACCCTGGTGGAAGGCGATGCGCTATCGCTGTCCATCGCCGCCGCGTCGATCGTGGCCAAGGTCACGCGGGACAAGATCATGGGGCAGTTGGCGCTTGCACACCCCGGATATGGTTGGGAGACCAACCAGGGCTATGGCACCGCCGCCCATCGCGCTGCCATCAAAAGCCTGGGCGCCACCCCCCACCATCGTCGCTCTTTTGCACCAGTTTCCGAACAACTCCTTCTAACTCTCTGACTCCACAGACTCTTCCAAAATTTTTCTGTTGACGGCGACTCGGGCCCGAATCATTGTCGGAAAAAATCCACTCCCGATTCGGCGGCCAGAAACATGCGCGACAAGCTTGCGACCAACCGGATTCTCGTTGGTGATTGCGTCCAGTTGATGCGGGACATGCCGGCCGGTTCGGTCGATACCGTCTTCGCCGACCCGCCCTATAATCTCCAGCTGAACGGCGACCTGCTGCGCCCCAACCATACCCGCGTCGATGGGGTGGATGAGGATTGGGACCGTTTCCAGGATTTCCAAACCTATGACCGCTTCACCCGCGACTGGCTGGATGCCGCGCGCCACACGCTGAAGGATGACGGCACGCTGTGGGTGATCGGCAGCTACCACAACATCTTCCGCGTCGGCGCCATCCTGCAGGATCTGGGCTTCTGGGTGTTGAACGACATCATCTGGCGCAAGTCCAACCCGATGCCCAATTTCAAGGGCCGCCGGTTTGCCAATGCACATGAGACGCTGATCTGGGCGTCCAAGTCCAAGGACAGCAAATATTACTTCGCCTATGAGGCGATGAAGGCGCTGAACGAGGATCTGCAGATGCGGTCGGACTGGACCCTGCCGCTGTGCACCGGCGGGGAGCGACTGCGCGACGAGACGGGACAGAAGGCCCATCCCACGCAGAAACCGGAGAGCCTGCTGTACCGCGTGATCATGTCATCCACCAAGGTCGGCGATACCGTGCTGGACCCGTTCTTCGGCACCGGCACCACGGGCGCCGTGGCCAAGCGCCTGGGCCGCCGCTGGATCGGGATCGAGCGCGAGCATGAATATGCCCGCCTGGCCAATGACCGCATCGCCAAGGTCGAGGAAGTGGCGGAGCCGGATCTGCTGGAAGTCACCAACAAGCGTAGCCAGCCGCGCGTACCGTTCGGCAATCTGGTCGAACGCGGTTACTTGAGCGCCGGCACCATGTTGTTCGACAATCGCCGCCGCCATATCGCCAAGGTCCGCGCCGACGGCACCCTGGTGGCACAGAACCATCTGGGCGAGCACAAGGGCTCCATCCATCAGGTCGGCGCCGCCATGCAGGGTCTGCCGGCCTGCAATGGCTGGACCTTCTGGCACTTCCAGCGCGAAGGGGCGCTGGCCCCCATCGATGTGCTGCGCCAGCAGGTGATCAGCGAGAAACATTAAGCGGGCGGGCGGCTTCGCCCTTCCGTACCGATATTTTCATCAAATCATCGTTGCTTCCCCGCCCCCGCCGGTTTTCCGGCGGGGGTTTTTGCTTTAAATGCATAGCTGATCCGCGATGTGATGCAAATCACGCATGTCAAGCCTAAATGAGAGTTAATTCGTCCGGAAGTGAACAGCCGGACCCTTGGCGCTGTCCGCAATCGGACAGTCCTCTGCCACGGCCCGGTCGCCAACTTGACCAGTTTTTGCCAACCTCGCCACTTTGTGGCCATACACCGCATATCGACGCCCGGGTATTTTCCAGAATGTGCCAAAACAGCACTTGGCACACCCTTTGCTGATACAGGGTCATCGAAACAAAGCGACCAACGGAGATGAAAATGAGCGACCTGACGAACAACAACAGCAGCGAAGACAGCCTGATCGGCAGTTTCTTGGCCTCCCTGCCCACGGTGGCGGACATGATCGAAGCCACGACGGCCCTGGCTGTCGGCGCCCTGCTGACGATCAGCCTGCACCTGATGCTCTGATCACCAACCCGACCCAAACACCCTTCCAGATAACGGAGAAGACGATGTCCGCCTATATCAACGCCGCCGCCCATGACGCCAACGAAGTGCTGTCCGGCTTCCGCGCCTCGCTGCCCACGATCATCGATATCATCGAAGCCGCCGTTCTGGCCGCCGTCGCCGGCTTCGTGATCGTCAGCCTGAACGTCCTGTTCTGATCCCCACACCCGACCGATAAGGAGAAGCCCCATGTCCGCCCTGATCCATGCCGCCGCCAACGATGCCGATGAAATCCTTTCCGGGTTCCGCAGCACCATCAAGGACAGTATCGGCGCCATCGAGGCCGCGACCGTCTTGTCCGTCGCCGCCTTCCTGACCGCCACCTTGAACGCCCTGATCTGACCCCTTCCCTCCCCCGCCGCATCGACGGGCGGGGGAAGGAGGGTGGCCGGGATTGCACCCGGCACCCTGGGCCGACGGGAGCCGTCCGCCCCATCCGCCACCAAGGCGGCCGCGCCATGACGGCGCCCAGCATCACCGACAATCACGACAGACAGCCGGCTTCGCGGCGCCCGAGCAGGGCCGACGCATCGCCCGCCCCCAAGCCATCGCACCCGCCGGCCCACCGGCGGGTTTTTGCCTTTCGCGCATGGCTGCCGCGCGGGGTGACCCAGATCATCCGCACCGGCCGGGAACGATGGCGTAATCGTCCGGAAGCGGACAGGAGAGCGAGCATTACTGTCCATCTTCGGACAATCACTGCCATGGCGCGGTCGCCATTCCGGCCAGTTTTCGCCGAATTCGCCACTTTCTGGCCACTCAACCTATGAATGACCCTTTTATTTTCCAGAATGCGGCCAAATCCCACTTGGCACGCCCCTTGCTGATACAGGGTCATCGAAACAAAACGAACCTGAAGGAGATGAAAATGACGAACCTGACGAACCACATCGCCGCCGATGACGACAACCTGATCGGCAGCTTCCTGGCCTCCCTGCCGACCATCGCCGACATGCTGGAAGCCACGGCCGTGCTGAGCGTCGGCGCCCTGCTGACGGCCTGTCTGAACCTGATGCTCTGATCACCCACCCGACCCGAACAGCCCCGATATACGGAGAGAAAAATGTCCGCCTTCATCCATGCCGCCGCCGACGACGCCAACGACATCCTGTCCGGCTTCCGCAGCACCATCAAGGACAGCATCGGTGCCGTCGAGGCCGCAACGGTCCTGTCCGTCGCCGCCCTCCTGACCGCCACGCTGAATGCCTTGATCTGATTAAACTTCCAATCCCCGAACCGCCTCAGACGGCGGGGGGAAGGAAACCGGCCGGCGCATGGACCGGCCCCTCGCGCGGGATGCGCAACGTGGCCACCGTCCCCTGGCCCTGCACGCTGTCGATACTGATGGACCCGTTCAGACGCTGCGTGACCTGATTGAACGCGACATGCAGCCCCAGACCCATGCTGCCCGCGGCGCGGCGGGTGGTGAAGAATGGGTCGAAGACCTTGGGCAGGATGTCCGCCGGAATGCCGACCCCCTGATCGACCACCGCGATCTCCACCATATAGGCGTCCAGCGACCGCCCGCGCAGGATGATACGCCCCGGCCGTTCCGGCGCATAGGCATGGTCGGCGATGTTGGACACCAGATTGGTGATCACCTGCGCCAGGGCACCGGGATAGGTGTCCATCTGCACCTGCGCCACATCGATCTCGATCTTGTTGCCATTCCCGGCCACACGGGCGCGGATCAGCGACATGATCTCCGACAAATAATCGCCCAGTTCGAACACGCGACGCTCGTCGCTGCCATGATCGACCGCCACCCCCTTGAAGGTGCGGATCATGTCGGCGGCCCGCGTCACGTTGCGCTGGGCCAGGGCCGCCAGTTCCTGGCCGTTGTCCAACGCCTCGGTCAGGGTTGATCGGGTCAGGCTGCCCTTTTCCACCTGGGCACGTAGCTGGCGGATCGTGTCGTTCAATTGCGACACGGCCGACAGGGTGACGCCCAGCGGCGTGTTCACCTCATGCGCCACGCCGGCCACCAGCTGGCCCAGGGCCGCCATCTTCTCCTGCTGCACCAGACGCTTCAACGCCTCGCGCGTCTCCCCGACGGCGCGGTCCAGCTGCTGATACGCCTCGGCATTGGCCATGGCGATGGCGCCATAGGCGCAGATGGTGCGGAAGATCAGCAGTTCGCGCGGGCCATAGGCCTCGGGCTGGTCGCTCTGCACCGACACGACACCCAGCACCCGGTCACCCAGCGCCAGCGGCCGGAACAGCACGGTGCGCATATGGCGGGTTCCGGGCACGCTGTTGGGGTTGCTGCGTTCCCCCCAGGCGACCAGGATCTCCTCATTATCGCGCACGCAGCGGGCCGACAGATTGTCGGATGCCAGCGGCACCTGGCGCGGCGGCAGACGGTGCCCATCCTCCATCCGGTAGCGGATATCGATGACCTGGTTGGCATCGTCCTTCAGCCCCACGAACAGGGTACTGGCATGCATCAGATCATGGATATGGCGCGACAGCGTGGTGAACACCGCCTCGCTGTCCAGCCGCGCCGTGATCTCCTGCCCGATGACCCCCAGCCGCTCCAGCGTCTGGTTGGCCCGGTCCAACTCGGCCGCGCGGCTGGCCTCGGCCTCCGCCAGCTTGCGATGGTGCTCGGCCTCCGCCTTGGCGCGGGCCGTGTCGAAGCGGACCTGCAGCGCCTGGATGCGGGCGCCGTTCTGGCGGTCGAAATTGCGTTGCCAGCTGTCACGGCTGCGCCGCTCGTAATGCAACGCCTTGGCATGATCGCCCAGGGATTCGTAGTTCACGGCCAACGCACCGAACAATTCGGAACGGACGACGAAACGATCCATTGTGTTGGCAATGGTCACCGCCTCTTCCAGCGTGGCGATGGCGCGGCCTGGATTGCCCTGATCCTGTATCTTCTGAACTTCGGCCAACGCCTGCAGCGCCTGCACCTCATGATAGGGGTACTGGTGCTCCACCGACAGCCGGCGGGATCGTTCAGCTGCTTCCAGCGCCCGCACCAAATCACCCTGCCTTGCCAGCGCCACCGCGGCACCGGCCAAACTTGGCGCCTCGATGTCCGGCTGATCGAGTGCCATCGCCAACATCCGCCCCCGGTCGAACAGCGACAGCGCGTTGGCAGGTTCCTTAAGCTCCAGTAACAGGTTGCCATAGGCGTTGAACAGGATCACATGCCGCCGGGTATTGGCATTGTCACCGATATAAGTCAGCGCCTCCTCGAATAATTCGCGGGCACGGACATGGTTCTGGAGCGTGACCGTCGTTTCCGCCATGGAGGCCAGGGTCATGCCGACGCTGAATGGCCAGCGCGTGCCCTTGGCAAGATCGTAAGCCCGTTCCTTCCACTCCATCGCCGTCGGCAAATCATAGAGATTGGCGAAGGAGGAACCGATCATGATGGCGAGCTGAACCGCGAGCGATGTGACACCGGCGGCCAGCGCCGCCTCGTACCCGTCGGTCCAACGCCGGATTGCATCCGGGAACTGCCCGAACTGGAAGCAGATGGCCCCACGATAGGCCTGGACATAGGCCTGCGTTGCCGGGTGAGCAACGACGGCTTGGGCGAAATGGTCATCCCAACGCCGCTGTGCCTCGATAGGACGTTCATACTGCTGCTGAAAGGCCAGGGCGCCTTCCGCCATCAACCGGCGCGTGTCATCCCCAGCAATCACATATTGCACAATTGCATCCGACAGATGGGCCTGCGCCTCCGGTGGCCGGCCCCTGGCCAAGCTGAGTTCAGCCGACAGGCAAGACCAGTCACCCCGCAGAACCGCATCACCCTCATCACCCGCACGATTCAAATGCTCCGCCGCCTGTTCAAGGACGGCTTGTGCTGCTGGCAAATCCCCATGGAGCCGCGATAGCTCCGCCTTGGTCAACAGCAGTCGCAAGCTCCAGTCGATGCCGACGAGATCACCCGCCCCCACTTCTTCGGCCACGGACAGAAGATCATCGGCCAGACGGCTATCCCGTTGCCGCAGATACCATGCGTGACGAACCAGATCAGGAAAGGAACGTGAAGACTTGTGCGTCTCTATCAACTGCCCATCGAGCCAAACAGCGCCGTCGATACCGCTGAAATATTCAGGATGGATATCTGATGCGAAGCTGGGCATTGGCCATCGACCGCTGTTCCCCGTCAACACAGGACCGCGTAAGGACCCGAAGGGGAGATGCACTTGAAGTACCACGCTTTTCAGGTTCCTGAAAGAGTCACGGAGAAGCATCAAGCCTCTCCGTGACCTTACTACCGCTTCAGGCGAATAACGACTGGATATTACTTCTCCGACGCGTCGTGATTCTCAGTGGCGTCGTGGTTCTCCAGAGCGTCGTGATTCTCAGCGGCGTCATGGTTCTCCAGAGCGTCGTGATTCTCAGCGGCGTCATGGTTCTCCAGAGCGTCGTGATTTTCAGCGGCGTCGTGGTTCTCCAGAGCGTCGTGATTTTCAGCGGCGTCATGGTTCTCCAGAGCGTCGTGATTTTCAGCGGCGTCATGGTTCTCCAGAGCGTCGTGATTTTCAGCGGCGTCATGGTTCTCCAGAGCGTCGTGATTTTCAGCAGCGTCGTGGTTCTCCGATGCGTCGTTCTGTTCCGTCGCGTCGTTCTGCTCCGTTGCGTCGTTCTGCTCCGTTGCGTCGTTCTGTTCGGTTGCGTCGTTCTGTTCGGTTGCGTCGGCCTTGACCACGATCACCGGCGCATCCTTGACGACGGGCGGCACCGAGCCATAGACGACCTGCAAGGACACGCCATGCAAGGCGGCGGCACTGCAGGTGGAGAGCGCGGCCTTCTCATCCTGCGTCAGGCCGGAGAACAGGCTGACATAGCCGGACGGGTCGGCACGGAAGGCTTCAGTGGCATGCGGGCTGGTGGCCAGCTGCGACAGGATCCGGTAGAGCGCCTTGTTGGTACGGCGCTCACGGCCCGTCGGCGGCTCGCGGTCGATACGGGCCACGGCGTCCATCTCGAACGGACCATAGTCGGATTGTCCGGACGGCAGGCGATCGCCCGTCGGCTTCACCTGAGTGCCCGGCGGATGCATGCCCAGGCGTTCCGCCATGTCGGGATCGACGGGCAGGATATCCTTGGGCGGCAGATACAGGCTGCTGGCCGAATGGATCGAGGCGCGGACGGCCGGGTCGCGATAGGCCTTCAGCGGGCGGCGGATGACCTGGCTTTCCAGGCCCGGGAAGGTGGCGCCAAGGTAATAATAGCAGGGGTGGTTCTCGCCATAGATCTCGATCAGGCGGCCGAACAGCACGTCGCGCTTGTTGTTGACGAAGCCCTTGGACGAATAGGCCACGTCGCCGACCGAGCCGATCTGCAACAGCACCACATGGCTGGAGGTGACAACCGGGCGGTTGCGCAGCAGCATGTCGCTGGCTTCCAGAATCTGGCAGCCATTGACCGCCGGATCGATGCGCAGGTCGGCGAACAGATAGTCGGTGGAGGAAATGCCCGGCAGCATCTCTGTCCGATGGCCTTCCTTACGGGCGATATTCAAGGCGCGGCGGGCCGGGGAGACGAAGAAACCGGGATGGCCGTAGAAGACGGTGGTGACGCGCTTGCCCTCGCGCACGGCGCGCAGGATCAGTTCCGCCATCTGGACATAAGTCACCTGGCGGCGCTTGCCTTCGCCATATTGCAGCGACAGGTTGACCGCGCTGGGGTTCAGATCACGGATAAAGGAGGCGGTCACGCCATCGGGGACGGAATAGAAAACCGCGTCGGCGTCGCGGATATGGCCAATGGCTTCCTGCGTGAAATGCGAGATCGAACGAATACCGGTGCCAACCACGGTCAGGCTGCCGTGGGTCTGGCCGGCAACAAGCGGCTTGGACACATCAATGGAATTGGGCATCGTCCTTGTTCCCCCTGGGTGCGAAGATCAAGCTGAGTATGATTTTCCAAACGGGCTACGCCGAAAGGTGCCATGACCCTAACGCATTCGAGGCATGAATGCATTCCGTAAAATTAGAGGGAATGGAATCGCCCTACATCTCAAGTTTGTTACAAGTCATGGTTCTCAACACCATGAATATATGTGTCATGACAGGGAACGCGCGATGACGGGTAGCAGCGGACAGATGCCGGTGGCCGTGCTGCTGGCCGGCGGTTGGGCCAGCCGCATGGGTGGCGGCGACAAGGGACTGCGCGAAATCGGGGGCGTGCCGGTGCTGCGCCGCGTGCTGGATCGGGCACGCGGCTGGACGGACCGGGTGCTGCTGTCGGCCAATGATGATCCGGAACGGTTCGCGGGGCTGGACTGGCTGGCGGGCGTGCCCGTGCTGGCCGACGGCGTGCCGGGGCGGCCGGGGCCGCTGGCCGGCATCCTGGCCGCCATGGACTGGGCGGCGGACAACATGCCGGAACGTTCCCATATCCTGTCCCTGCCCTGCGACACGCCGTTCCTGCCGGCCGGTCTGTGGCCCGCGCTGGCGGTTCAGGGTCGGGGCGTGGCCATGGCCGTGGGTCCGGACGGCAACCGGCAGCCCACGGTGGCGCTGTGGCCGATCACCCTGCGCCATGATCTGCGCCGGGCGCTGGCGGAGGAAGGGCTGCGCAAGGTCGGGGCCTTTGCCGCCCGGCACGGGCTGGTCGAGGTGACCTTCCCCTTGGCACCGGGCGGCATCGATCCGTTCTTCAACATCAACAGCCCGGCAGACTTAGCCGAGGCCGAGACGCTCATTCATAACGCAGGGCCTTAACCGGCTTTTCAACCGCGACGCGGGCGGCGTGGCCGGCCACGGTGACCCAGGCGATCATCAGGGCACCGGCGCCCGCCGCCAGGAAGACCAGCGGGTTCAGGTCCACCCGATAGGCGAAACCCTCCAGCCAGCGCGACAGCCCGTACCAGGCGGCCGGCCAGGCGATCAGGTTGGCCACAAGCACGGGGCGGGAGAATTGCCAGACCAGCAGGCGGATCAGGTCCGGCACGCTGGCGCCCAGCACCTTGCGGATGCCGATCTCCTTGGTGCGGCGCTCCGCGGTGAAGCTGGCCAGGCCGAACAGACCCAGGCAGGCGATGATCACGGCCAGACCGGCGAAGGCGGCGAACAGCTTGCCCTGGCGGATATCGTCGGCATAGAGCCGTTCCACCCCTTCATCCAGGAAATGCCGGCGCAGTGGCACGTCGGGCACCATCTCCCGCCACAGGCTGTCGATACGGTTCAGCGTGGCCGACATGTCGCCCGGCCGGAGACGGACCATCAGCACGCGCACCTGATCGGGAAGTGCCTGATAGATGGTGGCCACCGTGCTGGTACGCGCCGACTTGTATTGCAGGTCGGCGACGACGCCGATGACCTGCAGGGTCACATCGCCCTCATCCTCCGGGTAATTGATGGTGCGGCCGATGGCCTCGGCCGGGCTGCCCCAGCCGAATTGCTGCACGGCGGTGGCGGAGATGATGGTGGCGGCGGTGCGCCCCTCCACCCGCGTGCCCTCCGGCACCAGCTTCAGCTCATCCGTGCCGCGCGTCCTGTCGAAACTACGGCCGGCCACCATCTTGGCGTCCAGCGTTTCGAAATAGCCGAAATCGACGGGCTCGGTACGGATGGTCATCGTCTCGTTCCGCCCGCCGGTGAGGATGCCGTAGGTGGAGGTGCGTTCCGACGGATCGGCCGGGGCCCAGGGGGCGCCCGCCACCGACGCCACCGCCGGATCGGCCAGCAGCCGCTGCTTGAACGTCTCCAGCTTTTCGCGGGCGGCGGCATATTCGAAGCCGCGCAGCAGGACGACATTCTCCTTGTCGAAGCCCAATTCCTGGCTGCTGGCATAACGGGTCTGTTCCAGCACGACCAGGGTGCCCACCGACAGGCCGATGGCCACGGCGAACTGCGCCACCACCAGGGCCGCGCGCAGCCTTCCGCCACCGACGCCGGCCGACTTGTTGGAACGCAGCACCTGTGCCGGACGGAAGCCCGACAGGACGAAGGCCGGATAGAGTCCGCCCAGCAGGCCCAGCAGCACCGACAGGCCCAGCGTCATCCCCCCCATCAGCGCGGCCCCATGGAAGGCGGCATCCAGCTTGATGCCCAGCGCGGTCTGGAACGGCTCCAGCCCCACCTCCACCACCGCCATGGCCAGGAAACCGGCCAGCAGGGTCAGCAGCAGGCTTTCGCCCAGAAACTGCACAATGATCAGGCGGCGCGGCGCGCCCAGCGTCTTGCGCAGGGCCACTTCCCGCGCCCGCATGGTGGCACGCGCCGTGGCCAGGTTGACGAAATTGATGGCGGCGATGGCCATGATCAGCGCGGCCAGCGCGATCAGGCCGGAGATCACCGCCATGCTGGTCCCCGCCCCGCCTGGCAGCGGATGGGTGCGGATATCCAGCAGCGGCTGCAGGCTGAGTTCGGCACGGTAGCCGCCATCGGATTCCGGCGTCACGCTGGGGCGGGTCCGGGCCAGGAAGCCCTTCAGGTCAGCCTCCAGCCCGGCCATATCGGTGCCGGGCGCCAGCTGGATATAGATGGAAAGCCAGTTGCTGCCCCAATTCTCCCGCTGGCGTTCCAGGAAGGGCAGCGGCGTGGCGATGGAGACCAGGGCCTCGATCTCATCCGTCACATTCGACGGCGGGTTCTTCATGACGCCGGTCACCGTCAGCACCCGGCCTTCGACCAGGGTCAAGGTGCGGCCCAAAGCCTCCTGCTCCCCGAAAATCTTCAGGGCCACGGCCTTGGTCAGGACCACGCTGTTGGGCTGTGACAGGGCGGTTTGCGGATCGCCGGCCAGGAAGGGCCAGTCGAACACCCGCAGATAGTCGGTATCGACGGCATGGAAGCTGACATACAGGCTCTCATCCCCACGCTTCACGATCTCCCGCGTGCGGCCGGACCGGACGATGGTCTCGATCTGGGGGAATGCCTGCTTCAGCGCCGCCGCCGTGGGCATGGACTGGGCGGCATAGGTGGACGGCGGCCGGCCGGGCAAATGCTCCGTCCGCACCATGCGCCAGGTCTTCCCGGCATCGGTGAACAGGCTATTATAGGACAGCTCATGCCGCACGAAGATCGTGATCAGCAGCGCCGCCGCCAGCCCGGCCGCCAGGCCCAGCACATTGATGGCGGTATAGAGCTTGTGACGCAGCAGGTTGCGCAGCGCCACCATGAACCAATTGCGAAGCATCCCCGTTCTCCCCCTATTCGTACCGCAAGGCCCGGACCGGCTTTTCCGCCGCGACCCGTGCCGCATGGCCCGCCACAGTGACCCAGGCGATGATCAGCGCCACGGCGCCGACAGCCAGGAACAGCAGCGGATTGATGTCGATCCTGTGCGCGAACCCGTCCAACCAGCTGCGCACCCCGTACCAGGCCACGGGCCAAGCGATCAGGTTGGCCACCAGCACGGGCCGCGAAAATTGCCAGACCAGCAGCCGCACGATATCGGCCACGCTGGCACCCAGCACCTTGCGGATGCCGATCTCCTTGGTTCGCCGTTCCGCCGTGAAGCTGGCCAGGCCATAAAGGCCCAGGCAGGCGATGATCACCGCCAAGCCAGCGAAGGTAGCGATCACCGTGCCCTGCCGTGCCTCGGCCGCGTACAGCCGGTCGATATTCTCATCCAGGAAGGCCCGGCGGATCGGCCCGGTGGCATCATGGTCACGCCGGATATCGTCGATGGCTGCCAGCATCGCCCGCTGGTCACCCGGCGCCAGCCGCACCAGCATCGTGCCGCGCTGCGACAGGTCCACCGTGAAGATCGTGGCGTCCAGTCCGCCCCGGGCGCTGCCAAACCGGATATCCTCCACCACGCCGACAATGGTCAGGACCTGCCGGCTGGTCTGGCCTTCCACGATGGGGCGACGGATAGCCAAGCCGATCGCTTCCTCCGGGCGGGACACGCCCAGGAGCGGCAGGGCGGCGCGGGAGACCAGGACGTTGGCGTCCGGCCGCTCCTCCTCCCCCACTCCGGCCCGCAGAATGTCGGCGGCATGGGCTGGGTCGAAACCGCGACCCGCCAGCAGCGGTACGCCCAAGGTCGCCATATAACCGAAATCCACCGGTTCCACCCGCAAGGTGGCAGGGGCGTCGCGGCCGGGAACGGTATAGACGGATGTCGATCGCGATCCGTCCGCCGGCGCCCAGGCAGACATGCCCACCGACAGGACACCCGGCAGCCGGGCGATGGCGTCCCCCATCGCATCGGCCGCCGATTCCGTGCGGTTGCCCAGCGCCCCGCGCACCACCAGCACATTCTCCCGGTCGAAACCCAGACGGTCGGTCGCGGCGAAACGGGTTTGGGCCAGCACGAACAGGGCGCCGATGGACAGGATGATGGCGATGGCGAACTGCATCACTACCAGGGCCGCCCGCAGCTTACCCCCGGCCCCCATCGCCCCGCGCAACCCCTCTGCTGCTGCCACCCGCGACAGGACAAGGGCGGGATAAAGCCCCGCCACTAGCCCCAGCAGCGGCGGCAACAGCAGCAGGACCGCCACCAGGACCGGATCGGCAAACGGATCGACGAACCCCGTGACCTGCAAAGTGACCAGCACGAAGGGCAGCAGCAATTCGGTGGCCGCCAGCGCCAGGATGCCGGCGGCCAGGCTCAGTATCACCGATTCCAGCAGGAACTGCGCCACCAGCCCACTACGCCGCGCCCCCAGCGTCTTACGGATCCCGATCTCCCGCAGGCGCAGGCTGGCCCGCGCCGTGGTCATGTTCACGAAATTGATCCCGGCGATCAGCAGCACCAGCAACCCGATCAGGGCTAGGCCGCGCACCACCTCGATCGGCGTGCCCGCCTCCCCGCCCACGGGATTGGTGCGGATATCGGTCAGGGGCTGCAGCGACAGGGTGAAGCTGTGGCGGCCCTTGGTATCACCAGGGGGAACGTAATCCGGCACCACGGCCGACAGCACCTCCTCCAGCCGCGCCTCCACCGCCGCCCGGTCGGTGCCGGGTCGCAGCAGCAGATAGGTAGAGAGCCAGGAATTGTTCCAGGAGAACTCCCGCTGCCGGAAATCGCGATCCCCGGCATCACTGACGCTGGTGGCAATGTTGACCAGCAGGCGCGCCTGGAAGGCAGTATTGACCGGTGGATCCTCCATGACTGCGGTCACGCGCAGGATGCGGCCGCTGTCCAGCGTCAGGGTCCCTCCCAGCGGCTCGCCATCGCCGAAGAACTTGGTGGCGGTGCTTCTGGAAATGACCGCGTCACCCGGCTGCGCCAGGGCCAGCGACGGGTCGCCCTTCAGGAAGGTCACATCGAAGATGCGTGGGTAGGATGGGTCGACACGCAGCATCCCCTCCTGGAACCCCTGTCCGTCGCGCATGACCGTGACCAGGGATGGAATGGCGCGCACCGTTGCCTCCACCTCCGGCAGGGTGGCCAGGGCCGCCGCCACGGGAAGACCCGTGATGCTGCTGAGCCAGCGCGGCATGTCGGCGAACTGCTCGGTGCGGTTGACGCGCACGATGCGGGCCGCCTTGGCGTGGAACGTGTCGAAGCCGGTTTCGAACCGCACTTGCACCGCGATCATCATGCAGGCCGACAGCCCGATGGCCAGGCCCAGCACATTGATGGCGGTATAGAGCCTGTGCCGCCAGAGATGGCGCAGGGCGATCAGGAACCAGTTCCGCAGCATGCGCGCCCCCTCCCCCTTACTCGTGCCGCAGCGCCTTGATGGGCGGGGCCATGGCGGTGACCGCGGCATGGCCCGCCACCGTGATCCAGGCGATGACCAGCGCCACCAGGCCGGCCGCCACGAAATAGGCCGGCGACAGCGCAACCCTCTGTTCGAACCCGTCCAGCCAGCCGCGCAGCAGCCACCAGGCCACGGGCCAGGCGACAATGTTGGCGATCATCACGGGACGGGAGAATTGCCAGACCAGCAGCGCCACGATCTGCGCCACGGTGGCGCCGAACACCTTGCGCAGGCCGATCTCCTTGGTCCGACGCCGGGCCGCGAAGCCCGACAGGCCGTAGAGCCCCAGGCAGGCCACCAGGATAGCGAGACCCGAGAAGGTGGCGAAGACGGTGGCCTGCACCCGCTCCTCATTATACTGGGCGGCGATCATGTCCTCGACGAAGGCGGCGCTGAACGGCCGGTCGCTGATCATCCGGGCCCAGATCGCCTGGACCTGGGACAGCAGGGCTGACGGGTCGCGCCCGTCGAAGCGGATGGACAGTGTGTCGTACAGGCTGTCGCGCTGGAACATCACCGTCGGTTGGATGCCGTATTTCAGGGAGCGGAAGCGGATGTCCGGGATGATGCCGACGATGGTCAGGTCGAACGGGATCTCACCCATGAAGCGGGCCTTCAGGACGCGCCCCACCGCATCGGCGGGATTGGCGAAGCCCAGCAGGCGGGCCGCCGCCTCGTTCACCACCGTCGATGCACGGCCCGTCTCCCCATCCGCCGGCCTGTGGATCAGGTCGGCGCCGAAGGACGGATCGAACAGGCGGCCGGCCACGGGGGCGACCTTGTACAGGTCGAAGAATCCATCACCCAGGCTCTGGTAATTGATGACCTGCGGTTTCTCCCCGGACCCTTCCAGCAGGAAGCCCATGTTGTTTTCCGAATTGTCGGTGGGCACATCGGAAGACAGCGCCACCTGCGTCACGCCGGGCAGGCGCCGCACCTCCTCCATCACCGCCTCACGCGTGCCCTGAAAGGCGCTGCCACCCAGGCCGCGGAGCGCCAGCACATGCTGACGATCGAAGCCCAGCTCGGCCGTGCTGGCGAACAGGGTCTGGCGATAGACGACTAGGGTGATGATCGACAGGCCGATGGCGACCGAGAATTGCAGCACCACCAGCAGCCCGCGCAGCCGCGCCCCACCGCCATCGGCCGCATTCTCCCCCTTCAGGATACGGGCCGGCTTGAAGCCGGATAGATAGAGGGCCGGATAGGCGCCGCCCAGGATGGTGACCAGCAAGGTCAGACCGCCAAGGGCCGCCAGGAAGGCCGGGTCCAGCAGCGGGATGGACAGGGTCTTGCCCGTGATGCCGTTGAAGGCGGGCAGCGCCACCTCCATCAGGCCCAGCGCCACCAGGACGGAGATGAACACCATCACCGACCCTTCGGTCAGGAACTGCGCCACCAGCGACCGGCGCCGCGCCCCCAGCACCTTGCGCACGGCCACTTCCCGTCCGCGCAAGGATGACCGGGCCACGGCCATGTTGGTGAAATTCACGCAGCCCAGGGCCAGGATCAGCAATGCCACCAGCGACAGTGCCGCCACCAGCCCGGCATCGCCACCCGGCTTCATATCGCCGATATCACCGGCCTGGGCGCGGGCATGCAGGCGGATATCGCGGATGGGCATGAATTTCTGGCTGGCGGTGGTCGATGCCTTCGACCCGTCGGCGCGGTTGGGGATCATCCGGTCGATGAAGGACGGGTTATCCGCCCGCAGCCGGTCGATATCATCCACCCGCCGCAGCTTCAGATAGGTGAAGACATTGACCGAGGTCCAGGTGTCCAGGATGTTGGGCTGCCCGGCCAAGCGCGCCGGCACCAGCGGCGCCAGCATCTCCACCTTCAAGTGGCTGGCACGCGGCAGGTCGGCGATGACCGCCGTGACCCGGTGGTCATACCGGTCGGGTCCGATGCAGCACAGCGTCAGGGTACGGCCGATCGGATCGGCATCGCCGAAATATTTACGCGCCGCACTTTGCGTCAGGATCAGCGAAGACGGATCGGACAGGGCATTGGCCGCATCGCCCGCCACGAAGGACAGGCCGAAGATGACCAACGCCGCGGGATCGACATAGGTGACGGTCTGGGCAATGGCCTGGCCATCCCTCAGGATCGACTGGTCATAGGGGACCATGCGCGTCGCCGCCTCCACCTCCTCCGGGTACGACGTCGCAAACGCCTCCATCATCCGTCCGGCGGAACGCACGGTGCGGAACGGCGCGCGGCCGGGGATCTCATAGCTGCTATGGACGCGCACGATGCGCTCGGCATCCGGCACCCAGGCGTCATAGGACAGCTCGTCCCGGACATGCAGCATGATCAGCAGGCAGCTGGCCAGACCCACGGCCAGGCCCAGGACATTGATCGCCGTATAGAGCTTGTGCCGCAGCAGGTTGCGCAGTGCGACCAGGACCCAGTTCTTCAGCATGATCCCTCTCCCCTCTCTTCCACGCTTATTCGTACCGCAGGGCGCGTACCGGCCGCGCCTTGGCCACCCGTGCCGCATGCAGCCCCACCGTCACCCAGGCGATGGCCAGGGCCACGGCCCCCGCCGCCACGAACAGCAGCGGGTTCAGGTCGATGCGGTAGGTGAAATCCGACAGCCAGCGGTCCATGCAGAACCAGGCCACGGGCCAGGCGATCAGGTTGGCCACCAGCACGGGCTTGCTGAACTGCCAGACCAGCAGGCGCACGATGTCCGGCACCGATGCGCCCAGCACCTTGCGCAGCCCGATCTCCTTGGTCCGCCGCTCCGCCGTGAAGCTGGCCAGACCGTAGAGCCCCAGGCAGGAGATGAAGATGGCCAGGCCCGCGAAGGTGGCGAACATCTGCGAAATCTTCTGCTCGCGCTGATACTGGTTGGCGATGTTGACATCGAAGAAGCTGCGCTGGATGGGCCGGTCGGGCACCAGTTCCGCCCAGATACGGTCGACCTCGGCGATCACGTCGCTGAACCGCCCGGCCTTGGACCGGACCGCCATCGCGTGGTGGTTGCCATTATCGAAGATGTAGAAGGCCGCCCGTATCGGCTCATGCACCGACTTGAAGTGGAAATCCTCCACGACGCCGACGATGGTCCCGCGCAGGGTGCTCTGCGGTGAGTCGAATGACAGGACCTGTTCACCGACCGCCGCTTCCGGGCTGGCAAATCCAAGCGCCTGGGTGGCGCTGCGGTTCAGGATGATGCCGCCCGTCACCTCGATCGTGCCCGTGCCCTCGGGTGCCGGCTTGCCGTCCTGCATCCATTGCGGACGCTTGATGGCGTCGGTGCCACGGTCCCGATCGAACGTGCGGCCGGCAACCATGCGCATGCCCAGGGCCTCGAAGAAGCCATCACCGATCGTGTCCTGGCGCATCACCAGATCGGTGCCGACAGCCGCACTCGGGCGACGGATCAGGGTATTGTTCTCGCCCCCGTCACCGGGGATCGATCCGGCCATACCCGCCGCCTGCACGGCCCCGCTCTCGCGGATCATGTCCAGGAAGGTCTCGCGCTTCTCCTTCACGCCATCGGTGGTGAAATAGCCGATGATGACGACATTCTCCGTGTTGTAGCCCAGATCCTTGTGCTGGGCGTAGAGCAGTTGGCCATAGACCACGGCAGTGGCGACCATCAGCGCGATGGAGATGGCGAACTGCACGATGACCAGGGCCGTGCGCAGGCGCCCGGAACCACCGCCGACACCGGCACTGGCCCCCTTCATCACCTGGGCGGGGTTGAAGGAGGTGAGGAAGAAGGCCGGATAGGCGCCGGCCCCTACCCCCACCACCAGGATCAAGCCCAGGACGAGAGCACCCAGCAGCGGATCGGCGGCGACGTCCAGTGACAGTTCCTTGCCCAGGAAGGCGTTGAACCCCGGCAGTGCCAGTTCCACCAGCGCCAGGGCCAGGATCATGGCCATGATGGTCATGAACAGGCTTTCGCCCACGAACTGCGCCACCAGCTGCCCGCGCCGGGCGCCCACCACCTTTCGCACGCTGACCTCCCGCGCCCGCTGGGTGGCCCGCGCCGTGGCCAGATTGGTGAAATTGATGCAGGCGATCAGCAGGATCAGGAAGGCGATGGCGGTGAATGTCGCCACCTCGGTCCGGCTGATCCCCGGGACGATATCGCCGGCCATCGGGTCCAGATGCGCGCCCAGCAGCGGGCGCAGCGACGGAAAGGCCACCTCCGTCAGCTCGATCGGACCCTGCGGCGTCTGCAAGGGCAGGAAGGTGCGCTTCACCCAGTCGCGCATGCCGGCCAGCAGCGGTTCCACCCTGGCTCCCGGCTTCAGACGCAGGAAGGTCTGGTTGTTGGTGTTGCCCCAGTTGGCCTCCCAGTTGCGCATATGGGCAGCACTGGGTGAGGAATAGGGCAGCAGCACGTCGAACCGGATGCTGGTGTTGGTGGGCAGCTTGGCCACCACGGCGGTGACCTTGACCTCATACTTGTTGTCCAGGGTCAGCAAGCGGCCCAGGGCCGGTTCGTCACCGAAATATTTGCGCGCCACCGCCTCGGTCAGGACAATGGAGGACGGGTCCGTCAGCGCTGTGTGCGCATTGCCCGCCAGCAGGGGGAAGCCGAACATCTCCAGGAAATTGGCATCGACCACCGTCGTGTCTTCATAGAATTTGCGGTCGGCGGTGCGCAGGATCTGGCTGCCCCCGGTCATCCGGGTGAAGGCCTCCACCTCCGGATGCGCCTGGGTGAAAGCCTCGCCGAACCTGTGCTGGACATAGGCTCCCCGTTCCGGCTTGCGGCCCGGCAGGCGCCATTCCATGGTCGCCTGATAGATGCGGTCCGCATCCTTGACCATGTGGTCATAGCCGGTCTCGTTGCGCACATAGAGCAGGATCAGCAGGCAGGCGGCCAGGCCCACGGCCAGGCCCGACAGGTTCAGGACGGCGTGCAGGCGGTGACGCAGCAGGTTGCGCAGCGCCACCATCACCCAATTGCGAAGCATGTTCCCCCCCTCTTGGCAACCCCGTCCCTGAACAACGGAACCCTTGGCAGACCCGGTCCCCACCGGGTCTGCCAAGGGCGCTCACTCACTCGTACCGAAGTGCCGTCACCGGCTTGGCCTGGGCCACGCGGGCGGCGTGCAGGCCGACCGTCAGCCAGGCGATGGCCAGGGCCACCGCACCCGCCGCCACGAACAGCAGCGGGTTCAGGTCGATGCGGAAGGTGAAGCCGTTCAGCCAGTCATTCATGAAGTACCAGGCCACCGGCCAGGCGATCAGGTTGGCGACCAGCACGGGCTTGCTGAACTGCCAGACCAGCAGGCGGACAATGTCCGTGACGCTGGCGCCCAGCACCTTGCGCAGCCCGATCTCCTTCGTCCGGCGTTCGGCCGTGAAGCTGGCCAGACCGAACAGGCCCAGACAGGCGATCAGGATGGCCAGACCGGAGAAGGTGGCGAACATCTGCGAGGTCTTGGCTTCCCGCACATAGAGGTTCTGGATGCGGGTATCCAGGAACTCCCGCTGCACGGGCCGGGTCGGGTACATTTCCCGCCAGACGCGTTCCACGGCGGCCAGCGTCTTCTGGGTGTCGCCCGCCTTGATGCGGACCAGCACGTCGGTGAAGCTGCCATTATCGACATAGAACATGCCGGGCGCGATCGGGTCATGGACGGAGCGGAAGTGGAAATCCGCGATGACGCCGATGATGGTCAGCTTCAGCGTGCTGTTGCCGCCACCCGCCTCGAACTCCTTGCCCAGCGCATCCTCGTTGCTGGTGAAGCCCAGACGCTTCACGGCGGCCTCGTTCAGGATGACGGACGCGGCATAGGTCGGGCGTTCACCATTGTTGGCTGCCGGGGCGGCGCCGGGGGCCGGCGGCGGCGGCAGGACCAGCTGATCGGCCGGACGGTTGCGATCGAAATCGCGGCCGGCGACAAGCTGAAGGCCCAGGGTCTTCACATAATCCCAATCCACCGTGGCCTGGCGCAGAACCAGCAGCTGGTTGGGATCGGCACCGGGCATGCGCACATTGGTATTGTTCTCGTTGCCGTCACCCGGCGTCACGTCGGTACCGGCCGCATGGGAGACGCCGTCCAGCTTGGCCATGGTGTTGACCATGGTCTGCTGACGCTCCCGGTCGGCACCACGGGGGAAGCCGGTCAGGATGACGGTGTTTTCCTTGTCAAAGCCCAGATTCTTGTTCTGGGCATAGAGCAGCTGGCCATAGACCACGGTGGTGGCCACCATCAGCGAGATGGAGATGGCGAACTGCACCACCACCAGCGCCATGCGCAGCCGCCCCGATCCGCCGCCCACACCCGACGACGCACCCTTCAGCACGCGCGCCGGGTTGAAGCTGGACAGGAAGAAGGCCGGATAGGCACCACCGGCGATACCGACCACCAGCGCCAGACCCAGCAGGGCCGGCCCCAGCAGCGGATCGGTGAACAGGTTGAAGGTCAGTTCCTTGTCCAGGAAGGCGGAATATGCGGGCAGGGTCAGTTCCACCAGAGCGATGGACAGCAGCAGGCCGATCAGGGTCAGCAACAGGCTCTCCCCGATGAACTGCATGATGATCTGGCCGCGGCTGGCGCCCACCACCTTGCGCACACTGACCTCCCGGGCGCGCTGGGTGGCCCGCGCCGTCGCCAGGTTCATGAAGTTGATCGACGCGATGGCCAGCACCAGCACCGCCACCGCCGCGAAGGTCAGAATCTCGGCATAGGAGGTGGAGGGGCGCATGGAGGACTGCACCGGATCGGTGTGGATGTCCTTCACGTTGCGGATGCGCGGCGTGAATATCTCACCCAGGTTCACGCTGCCCTGGGGGGAATTCAACGTAGGCGCGGCCGTCTTGATCCAGGCCGGCAGGCGGGCGTTGATGGCGGCCGCGTCCGCCCCCGGCTTCAGCAGCAGATAGGTTTCACAGCAGATGCCACCCCAGTTGTTTTCCAACCCGCGCAGGGCGGTGCCCACGGCGGCATAGGGACGGATGATCTCCAGGTCGAAATGCGTGTCGGACGGCATGTCCGGGATCACGCCCGTTACCTTGGCCGGTTCCCCCCCGTCGATCTCCAGCGTCTGGCCCAGGGGATCGCTGTCCTTGAAATACTTCTTCGCCATGCTCTGCGTCAGGACGATGCCGTTGGGCTGGTCCAGCGCCGTCATCCGGTCGCCGCGCAGGAACGTGAAATCGAACATGCGGAAGAAGTCGGGATCGACCAGCCGCACCTGTTCGGAAAAGCTCTCGTCCCCGCGCTTGAACACGGTCGGGCTCTGCACGACACGGGCCGTCTTTTCGATTTCCGGGAAGCTTTCCTTCAGCGCAGCGGCTAGCGGCAGCATGGTGGAGGCGACATTGTCGGCCTGACGGCCCGGCAGCTGCGCCCGGATCACCACCTGGTACAGCCGGTCGGCATCGGTGAAGAAACGGTCATGCGTCGTCTCGTTGCGCACGAACAGCAGGATCAGCACACAGGTGGCCAGACCCACAGCCAGACCGGAAATGTTAATCGCCGAATAAAGCTTGTGTTTCAACAGGTTGCGGAACGCAACCATCAGGTAGTTCTTCAACATGGCGATACGCCCCCAACCCCGGGTGATTACGCTGCGCGCAGGTTCTCGGCCACGACCTGTCCGTCGAACAGGTTGATGATGCGCGTCGCGTACTGGGCGTGCGGCATGGAGTGGGTGACCATGACGATGGTCGTGCCCTCGGCGTTCAGGTCGGTCAGCATACGCATGACCTCGTCGCCATTGGCGCTGTCCAGGTTACCGGTCGGTTCGTCCGCCAGCAGCATCTTGGGCTTGGCGACCACGGCGCGAGCGATTGCCACACGCTGCTGCTGACCGCCGGAAAGCTGCTGCGGCAGGTGGCTTTCGCGGTGACCGATATTCACCTTCTCCAGGGCGGCCTTCACCCGCTCCTTGCGCTCGCGCGCCGGGATGTCGTGATAGAGCAGCGCCAGCTCGACATTCTCGAACACGGTCAACTCGTCGATCAGGTTGAAGCTCTGGAAGATGAAGCCGATATTCTTCTTGCGGATGTCGGCCAGCTTGCGCTCCCCGTACTTCGACACCTCTTCCCCGTTGAACCAGTACTGGCCGCCCGACGGCGTATCCAGCATGCCGATGATGTTCAACAGAGAGGACTTGCCGCAGCCCGACGGACCCATGATGGCGACGAATTCGCCATCGCGGACATGGATGTTCACGGAATTCAGCGCCGTGGTTTCCACTTCCTCGGTGCGGTAGGCCTTGATCAGATCAACCAGCTTCAACATCTCTTTCGTTCCTTCCTGCTGCTGCGTTTCGTAACGATTTATCGTTTCAATTCAGTTGGATGCGATCCATGCGGATCATGTCGCCATAGGCCGACGTGACCACCCGCTCACCCTTGTCCAGGCCGCTCTTGACCTCGATCACCTGGGCGTTGCGGCGGCCCAGCTGCACATTGCGCTTGGTGGCGTACTGGCCGTCGGAACCGACGACGAACAGCCAGGCGCCACCCGTGTCCTGATAGAAGGCGCCATTGGGGATCAGCAGCGCCGTGGTCGTGTCACCCAGCTTCAGGCGGAGCTGCAGGCTCTGGCCGGGGCGGATGTCCTTGGGCGCTTCGCTGGCGAATTCCAGTTCCACCCGGAACTGGCCGTCACGGACCTGCGGGAAAATCTTGGCGACGCGCAGGACGTAGTTGCCCGACCCGATCGCCACTTCCGCCGTCTGGCCCGTGGTCAGGCGTGGCAGGTAGAATTCATCGACCTGGGCCACAACCTTGAACCCGTCCATGCGGTCGATGCGGCCCAGCCGCTCGCCACGGGTCTTGTTCTGGCCGACCTCGGCTTCCAGCGAGGTCAGCTGGCCGTCGACCGGTGCCTTGACGATCAGATTGTCCAGGTTGCGGCGGGCGAATTCCAGGTTCTCCTGAAGCTTGCCCGTGCTCTCCTTCAGCTTGCCGAACTGTTCATCGCGCAGCCGGTCGGTGACGGTCTGCGTCTCCTTCAGCACGTCACGGCGGCGCTGGAGATAGGTGTATTCGTCCTGGGCCTCGTCATACTGCGCCTGGCTGATGGCCTTGCTCTTGATCAGCTCTGCCCGACGGTCCAGCGTGCGCTTCAGCTGCACCAGCTTGTATTCCACCTCCACCAGGTTCTGGCGGTTGTTCAGGCGGGTGACCTCAAGGTTCAGTTCGACTGTGCGCAGCTGGTTCAGCTGCTCGATCACCTGGGCCTCACGGCTGATCACTTCCAGCTGCAAATCGGTATTGGTCAGTTCCAGCAGGGGCTGGCCGGCCTTCACGAACTGACCGGCCTCGGCGAAGCGGCGCTCCACGCGGCCACCTTCGACACTGTCCAGGAAGATGCTGGTCAAGGGTTCGACCGAACCGCGCACCGGGATGAAATCCTCGAACTGGCCCTGGTTGACGGTGGAAACGATCAGGCGGTCTTCCGCCACACGCACCGTCTGTCCACCTGTGCCGCCCAGCGCCAGATAAAGGCCGCCGGCACCCACCAGCAGGGCAACGGCGGCAACGGCGATGGCCTTCTTATGCTTCTGCAAACCCGTCTTTTCGATCCGGCGATCCATCGCCATGATGCCACTCCCTACCCTGAAATCCGTTCGTGCGTCAGGCCAGCCAGTTGATGGCCAGAACCAGAGCCAGGGCCCCCAGCCACAGGTCGGGATGGACGCTCAGCACCGCATCCTCCACCCGGTCCAGAAGCACCGCTTCATCGCCCATCGTTTCCATCTGGCGCATGATCTTCGCATCCCGTTGCCGCCGGTCTCGTTCCCGGCATTCCACCCCGGTAATGGCAACCGGCGTGCCAACCATCATTGCATTGATATTGAACGGAAAAGTTCGCCGCGCCCGTTGTCCGGAAATGAACAGTGTCCGTTTTCGGACAGGTGCGGAAATCAAAGACGGACACTGGACGTTTCATCGCTTTTTAGGTAAATCTATATGGTTAAAGTTGGCAGGAAGAATTCCTGGGGCTTTGATGTCGGTTTCAGCGATGGGGCCGGCCCCGTAACGTCAGCCTAAAGGGCGGCACAGGTATGGTGGACATGTCGGTCAATTTGCCGGCATCTCTGCGCAGCACGACCATGATGCTGCGAACCCTGACGGCTGACCAGAATTCGGCGCTGAAGCGGCTGGCCAGCGGGCAAAAGATCAACAGCGCCATCGAAGGCCCCCAGCAATTCTTCAAGGCCCGCGACCTGAACCAGAAGGCGGGCGACCTGGACAAGCTGAAATCCGGGATCGCGCAGGCCATCTCCACCTTGCAGGCCGCCAGCAAGGGTGTTGAATCGGTGAAGGCCATGATGGATCAGGCGCGCGGCCTGACCTCCGTCGCGCTGTCGACGCTGGACAACACGCCGGGCGCCATCGCCGCCCGCAAGAGCCTGGCCGAACAGTTCAACACCATCCTGGAGAAGGTCGACGAAATCGTCGGCGACAGTTCCTATGGCGGCAAGAACCTGCTGCGCGCCCAGCCGGCCACATATTCCGCCACCGATGAAAGCCTGCGCGAGGCGGCGGAGATCACCGGCATCACCAAGGTCGAGATGACCGGTGTCATCCGCAATGATGATTACCGGATAGAGGTGCTGGGCGGCGGCGACATCACCGGCGAGGCCGCCGATATCGTGGCGACGCAGGATGCCATGGGCCTGGCGCAGCTGACGGTGGGCGGCGTCAACAGCCTGACCGCCGGCCGCATGGACAATATCAAGTTCGAACTGCACGGCACACCGGGCCGCGATGCCCGTCTGGTTGTGCTGGACGGGGATGAGAGCTGGACGACATCGCTGACCCAGGAACAGCTGATCGCCGCCGCCGATAGCGGCAACAAGATCCAGCTGACGCACGAATTCCGGTCCGGCGCGCAGATCAACATGCTGGTCGATGGCAACAGCATGCGGAACGCGCTCCAGCCCGCCGGCGTGGTGAAGGCGGAGGTCCGGCGGGACATCGACCTAAGCATCAGCGTCACCAACAACAAGGGTGTCACCATCACCCGCGACGCCTCCACCCAGGATTCGTCATCACGCCTGCGCGAGGGGGAGAACAGCTTCCGTTTCGACGAAGGCACGGTGCGCCTGTCCATCGACCCGGCGCGCATCCAGGATGCCGCCATCGTCACGGGGGGCATCTATGGCAATCTGGGCGTGCTGAAGAACGCGCTCACCCGGGGGCCGGCGGTCACGCGCGACCTGGAAGACAATACCGTGCGGCTGGAGGTGGAGAAATACGGGTTCGGCGCCAATGCCGTGGCCCTGAACCAGTATGTGAAGCCCGGTGGGCAGGGCGCCACCACCTGGTCCTACAGCGATACGACAAGCGGTACCGTCATCATCGGCGGGAACGATCCGCTGGCCAGCACGGCGGCGGCGGGCATCCAGCCCGGGTCCCTGGCGGGCGTCACCAGCAGCGCCACCTTCGTCGTCAACCGCAATCCGGGCCAAGGTGGGCTGTCCACGGTGGCCGATGGCGACTGGGACGATGGTGAACTGACCAATCCCTATGTCCGCGGCTGGCAGCGCAGCGTGGAACTGAACGTGGTCTACGGCGAGACCATCAATGGAAAGCGCACCGTTTCCGTCACCGACGGCCTGGGGGGCAAGTTCAACGGCACGGTGGAGGACAAGGGTGACGGTCAGCCCAGCGTCATCCGCCTGTCCGGCGGCGTCAACAATGGCGCGACCATCGGCCTGTTCCACAAGGATGCCACGGCCGGCTCCCGTACCATCGAGATCTATACCGGCCAGGATTCATGGGTCACGGCCAGCGATGCCGCCTCCATGCAGCAGGTGAATTTCGACGACATCCCCGATTGGACCGGCTTCCGCGTGGATACGGCCCTCAACATCTCCGTGGGCGGGCCGGACAGCGCCGGTGTCGGGTCCCGCAACATCATCATCACCCAGACGTCGATCGATACCGGCGAGGTCGGGACGGAGATCATCCCGATCGGCAATGCCGGCTTCACCGACCTGATCCATACGCTGACCACCGGCCCCAATGCCGGGGCCAAGATCCATTTCGACGTGCCGGGCAATGGCGTCGACCTGAACTATCGCGTCGCCGCCATGCGGACCACGCCGTTCCAGGCCACCACGCTGGTGGTGCGCAGTGCTGCGGACGGGGAGACGGCCACCGTTTCCACCCGGCAGAACAGCGTGGCGACGCCGGAGAACGACCTGACCGTCAATTTCAACGCCGATGGCAGCAGCGCGCTGGACATCAAGGCCGTGCGGGTCGATAGCGGTCCGCTGGGCCTTGGCGTCGACCGGTCGGCCAATGGCTGGCGGGACCGCAGCGACGTCTATGTCGCCATGCAGGACCTGACGCGGGCCGATGCAAGGCTGGAAACGGCCACGCGCAGTCTGCAGGTCAACATGGACATCCTGGGTGCGCGCGATACCTTCTCGTCGGAATTCTCCACCGTGCTGCGCAGCGGTGCGCGCAACCTGATCGCCACCGACGAGCATGCGGAAAGCGCCCAGGTCCTGACCGCCAATGTCCGCAGCCAGCTGGCCACCACCATGGTCAGCCTGATGGTCCAGCAGCAGCAGCGGATCCTGGGGCTGTTCTAAGAATATCAGTCCAGATCGTGTTCGGGCCGGCGCGCAGCGGGCCAGGCCTCACCCTGGTCGGCGATGCGGCATTCGATCCCTGCTCCCTCCAGCCTGATGTCCGCCCCGCCCGACAGGCGCAGCAGCACCGCCCCTGCCGCCGCCTCCAGTGCCAGCAGCGACAGGAAATGGCCGCGCCGACGCAGGTCGATTCCCCGGCGGCGTACGGAAGTGACACCGGTGAAACGCACGGCGCACTGGATGCGCGTCGCCCCCTCCCCGCCCTCGTCCGGCGTGGGGCCGCCATCGGGCGCCGGGCCTTCCCACTGGAATCGGCTGGCCATCATCACGAACAGCTGGTCGTCCGGCAGATAGGCGATGTCGGCGATGGGGATGATCGCGTCCTGCAACAGGGCGGAAACCACCCGGAGATCATCCGCATCCACCGCCCGAAGCCGCATCGCCGCAACCATGTCCATTCTCCGTTCCGCCCCGGGGGTCAAATTACGGGCCGCGCGCCCGCTTGCCAAGGGCAAGCCCTTGAAGCGGCGGCCCGGTTTTGTCAGAATCCCCGCCGCCGGCCACCCATGCGCGCGGACGATATCGCCCGCGCTGGCGACGGGGGCGGGATATTGATAGTTTCCCGGCACGCCCGGGCGCCGTCCGGGCACCCGATCCCGCGTCCGGGCACCTGCCCGGATACCCAGACCCAGCCCGTCAGGACCCGATCCCATGAAGTTCTTCGTCGATACCGCCGATCTCGCCGAAATCCGCGACCTGGCCGACACCGGCCTGCTGGACGGCGTGACCACCAATCCCTCCCTGATCGCCAAGGCCGGCCGCAACTTCGTCGAACTGATCGGCGAGATCTGCGATGTGGTCGAAGGCCCGGTCAGCGCCGAGGTGGCCGCCACCGATTTCGACACGATGCTGAAGGAAGGCCGCCATCTGGCCAAGATCGCGTCGAACGTGGCCGTGAAGGTGCCGCTGACGCCGGCCGGCCTGAAGGTCTGCCGCACGCTGGCCAATGAAGGCACCATGGTCAACGTGACACTGTGCTTCTCCGCCGCCCAGGCCATCCTGGCCGCCAAGGCCGGCGCCGCCTTCATCTCCCCGTTCGTCGGGCGCCTGGATGATATCGGCCAGAACGGCCTGGGCCTGATCCAGGAGATCGTGGAGATTTATTCCAACTATTCCGCCTTCACGACGGAAGTCCTGGTCGCCTCGGTCCGCAACCCGATCCATGTGGTGGAATCGGCCCGCATGGGCGCGCATGTCGCCACCATGCCGCCCAATGTCATCCGCCAGCTGGCCGGCCATGTCCTGACCGACAAGGGCCTGGCGCAGTTCGTGTCCGACTGGGCCAAGACCGGCCAGACCATCCTGGACCAGCCCCTGCCCAAGCGCGGCTGATCACAGTTTGTAGATTGACAATAATAAGGAAAGGCCGCCCATGAGCACCGGACCCGGACAGATCGCCACCAACCCGATGGATGAACTGACGGCCGATGACGTGGCGGCCTTTCTGCTGGAACATCCCGACTTCCTGGCGCGGCGGCCGGAGCTGCTGCGCCATCTGCTGTCGCCCGCCGCCCCGGAGCGGGGCCAGGGTATCGTCGATATCCGCGAACGCATCCTGGAAAAGCTGCGGGGAGAGGTCGGACGCCTGTCCGACCAGCAGCAATTGCTGGTCGACACCACCCGCGCCAACATGATGAACCTGCGGCGTGTCCATGCCGCCGTCCTGCATCTGCTGTCCTGTCGCGGGCTGGAGGCGATGGTGCAGGCCATCACCGGCGATCTGGCCGTGCTGCTGGACCTGGACGCCGCCAATCTGGTGGTGGAACAACCCGCCGGCCCCGTTGCGACGATCGGTCCGGCCGGCCTGGGCATGGCCCATCACGGAACCATCAACCGCGTCATGGGCCGCGCTGACGTGGCGCTGCAATCCGATATCCTGGGCTCCATCGAGGTCTGGGGGCACCAGGCCGGGCTGATCCGCAGCCAGGCGCTGGTCCGTCTGCGCCTGGGCGATGGGGAAGAGGCCGGCCCCGCCCTGCTGGCCTTCGGGTCGGCTGATCCCGACATGTTCCATCCCGGACAGGCCACCGACCTGCTGCTGTTCCTGTCGGGGGTGGTGGAACGGGTCATCGCCGCCTATCTGGACCCGGCCTGGTGACCGCCAGCCTGGGATTTGCGGCGCAGGCCGACCTTCTGGACGCCATCGACAAATGGCAGCGCTGGCTGGCGACGGAGAAGGGGGCCGCCGCCGCCACCATCCGCGCCTATAATATCGACCTCGCCGGCTTCCTTTCCTTCATGGCGCAGTATCGCGAACGCAAGCCTGGTCTGAACGACCTTGGGTCGCTGTCCCTGGCCGAACTGCGGGCCTGGCTGTCCGACCGCGCCATGGATGGGGCCGGGGCCGCCACCCGTGCCCGGTCCATCGCCGGGGTGCGCAACCTGTTCCGCTGGCTGGACCGCAACGGCATCGTCCACAATCCGCATGTCGGTGCCCTGAAAGCACCCAAGCTGAAGGCGTCCCTGCCCCGGCCTCTGACGGCACCCGACGCCGCCACCTTGCTGGACGAAGCGGCGGGCCTGCCCGATGCCCCCTGGGTGGGCCTGCGCGACCGTGCACTGTTCACCCTGCTCTATGGCTGCGGCCTGCGAATCTCCGAAGCGCTGAACCTGAACCGTGACGACCTGCCACCCGGGTCGGGCAGCGTGCGCGTGCTGGGCAAGGGGTCTAAGCAGCGGCAGGTACCGGTGCTGCCGGCCGTGCATCAGGCGGTCGCCCATTATCTGGCAGCCTGCCCCGTGCCAGCACCCGATGATGGCGCCCTGTTCCTGGGCAGCCGCGGGGAACGGTTGAACGCGTCGGTGGCGCGCCGGCAGATGCAAGCCTTGCGCGGTCAGTTGGGCCTGCCCGACAGTGCCACGCCCCATGCGCTCCGCCACAGCTTCGCCACCCACCTGCTGGGCAGCGGGGCGGACCTGCGGGCGATCCAGGACCTGCTGGGCCATGCCAGCCTGTCCACCACCCAGCGCTATACCGATGTCGATACCGAGAAGTTGCTGGCCGTCTATGACCAGGCGCATCCACGCGCACGCGGATAGGATACCGGTTCAAGCGGCATGGCGCCGCACCACAGCAAAGGATGGGAGCATCAGTTCCCGCTGATCTCCGGGTCAGCAGCAAGTGACCGCCATGGGAACGCTTCGCGCTCTGCTTGCGAATACTTGTCCACCGGACAGTCCTCACCCTCAGCCTCTTCAGGCACCGACAAAATCCATTCGCAGCCCCGGATCGGCATGCGCGACCCGCATAACAGACTATGCCGCACCCTTCCCGTTTCTCGCTCCGAATTATCGGCGCCGACAGCCAAGAACGCGGATAACAAATTGTTTTTATTAAGCATTATATACCAAACCATCGTAGAGGGCCGATCAGTATATCACATCATCGATTAAAAATTAGGCAATCCCCGGAAGCCCGCAGCCTGCCATGCGCAGGCACATTTACCGGCGCATTAGCCACAGACTTATCCACAGATTCTGGGGAGATCGTGGATACGCCTAGGGTTGAGGCAAGTTACCGGGGCGTTCGCCTTCCATCGCGTAAAATGGCTATCCCGCAGCATAGATTGTTGGTGCATTGCACGCAGGCGTATGGAATCGGGATCACCCCCACACAAAGCCATACGGTGACTTCCATGCTGAAGAATCTCACAATCAGGACCCGGGTCATCGCTGCTTTCGCGGGGGTGCTGTTTTTGACCCTTGCGCTCGGAATATTCTCTTTGACGAGGCTCAATGCCGTCGCGGAAGATTCCAGAGTATTGAGCGCCGATGCCATGCCATCGATCAAGGCACTAGCCTTGCTCAATTCAGAAGCCCTGCGGACACGCAGCCTTCAACTCCAGCATGTCATTTCTCTCGATGACAAGGACATGCAGGTGGTGGAAAGCCAGATAGATGAACGGACCAAGCAACGCGACCTGGCTGTCACCGCCTATGAGAAGCTGATTTCCCTGCCTGAGGAACGGCCGCATTTCGCCAAGCTCCAGGAACAGTTGGCGACCTGCAACGCCATTTGGGCGAAGCTTGTGGTTCTGTCGCGTGCCAACCAGCAGACCCAGGCGATAGTCATGGTCCGGGATGAAATGGCCCCGATATACGTGGCCATGGTGAACACAATGAATGCGCTGGTCGATGTGAATCAGAAGAATGCAGCCAACGCCGCAGCCACGATCGAGAGTTCCGTTTCGTTCGGTCAGATCAGTGTCGGCATTGTGCTGGCCATTGCCATCGCCGCATCGGTCGGCGCTGGCTGGTCTTTGGTCACGGGTGTAGTGAAGCCGGTTAACGGCATGACGGACACAATGAACCGTCTGGCCAGGCATGAATTGACCGTCGCCGTCGAGGGCGGCAACCGGGGTGACGAGATCGGCGACATGGCCCGCGCGGTGCAGGTGTTCAAGGACGGCCTGATCCAGGCCGACCAGCTGGCCGAAGCGCAGAAGCAGGAGCAGGCCGCCAAGGAGGCCCGCGCCGCCCGCATCAACGACCTGATCCAGGGCTTCGACACCCAGTCTTCGGCCGTGCTGCGCACCGTCAGTTCCGCCGCCACCGAACTGGACGCCACCGCCCAGAGCATGAGCGCCATCGCCGAGGAGACCAACCGCCAGGCCGCCGCCGCCGCGGCCGCCGCCGAGCAGACCACGGCCAACGTCCAGACCGTGGCCGCCGCCGCGGAGGAGATGACCGCCAGCATCACCGAGATCAACGCCCAGGTCACACGTTCCAAGACCATATCCGACCGCGCCTATGCCGAGGTCCGCCAGACCGACGGCACCGTCGCCGGCCTGGCCGAGGCAGCCGGCCGCATCGGTGCCGTCGTCCAGCTGATCCAGGACATTGCCGGACAGACCAACCTGCTGGCGCTCAACGCCACCATCGAGGCCGCCCGCGCCGGCGAGGCCGGCAAGGGCTTCGCCGTCGTCGCCAGCGAGGTCAAGGCCCTGGCAAACCAGACCGCCAAGGCCACAGAGGAGATCGCCGCACAGGTCACCGCCGTGCAGCAGGCAACCGACAGCTCCGTCGGCGCCATCCGCTCCATCGGCACCACCATCCAGTCCGTCTCGGAGATCGGCACCTCCATCGCCGCCGCCATGGAGGAACAGGGTGCATCCACCTCCGAGATCAGCCGGAACGTCTCCCAGGCCGCCATGGGAACCCAGGAGGTCAGCGCCAACGTCAACCAGGTCACCGAGGCCGCCGCACAGACCGGCGCATCCGCAACACAGGTCCTTGGCGCCGCAAGGGAACTCTCCCAGCAATCCGAACTCCTCAGGACACAGGTCGAACGCTTCCTCGCCGATATCAGGGCCGCGTAGCCAAACTGCCGGACGGCAGCGCCGGCGATCGAGGGGCGTCAAGCATCAGGCCGCCATCGCCCAATCGGCGATGGCGGCCGCGTGCAGCCCGGTAGTGTCGAACAGGGGCAGGTCCATGTCCTGCGGCCGGACCAGCATCGTGATCTCCGTACAGCCCAGGATCACCGCCTGGGCACCCTTGTCCCGCAGCCCCCGGATAATGCCGGCATAGAGGACGCGGCTGTCATCGCGCACCAGGCCGCGGCACAGTTCCTCATAGATGATCCGATGGATTTCCGCCCGTTCCGCCGCTTCAGGTATCAGGACGGACAGGCCGGCCGCGGCCAGCCGGTCGCGATAGAAATCCTGTTCCATGGTGAAACGGGTGGCCAGCAGGGCCACGCGCGACAGGCCGGCGGCACGGATGGCCTGCGCCGTCGGATCAGCGATATGGATCAGCGGCAGGCCGGTGGCGACCGTCACCGCATCCGCCATCTTGTGCATGGTGTTGGTAGCGATCGCCAGTGCCTGCACGCCCGCCGCTTTCAGGTCACACCCGGCTTCCACCATCATGGATGTCAGCCCGTCCCAGTCGCCGGCCGCCTGCATCGCCGCCACCGGTGCGAAATCCACCGAGTGGATCAGCAATGGCGCCGATGACAGGCCGCCCTTCGCCGCGCGCACCCGTTCATTGACCAGCCGGTAGTAGAGCTGGGTCGATTCCCAGCTCATGCCGCCGATGATGCCGATGCGCCGCATGAGAAACCTGCCTGACGATGGAGAGGTTCTTCCCTTCGCCCAGGCGGGGCTTTGCCGCAACGGGGAACTTGTCCTCCCCACATCAATCCAGCTCCAGTTCCAGGGTCAGGGGCTTGTCCGCCACCTCCACCCTGGCATCGATGAAGACGGGCGGACCCATGAAACCCTTGGCGCCGCGGCTGACGGCCCAGGGTTCCGACGGCGCGCCGAACGTGCCGCGATCCAGCTTGGTATTGTCGTTCAAATCCTGGAAGGCCGTGGCGGCATAGGCACCGGGCGGCACATCCTTGAAACTGATGGTGAGCGTGTCCTTATGGGCCGCCGCCTTTTCACGCAAGGTACAGCGTTTCAGGAACTCCGCTTCGGTGCAGAGCTGGGCAAAGACGGTCCGGCCATCGGGCTCGGCGTCGCTGATGACCAGGATGACATCGGCCGCCCGGCTGCTGAAGAGGGGAGCGGCAACGGCCAGGGCGAGCATGGTGAAAGCGGCGGGGCGCATGGGATGAGGCGTCCATGAAGGTTGCGGATGCCGCCTGCATCACCCTTACAGCCTCTCCGGTAAACAGCCCCTTCGCACAACTGAACGGCCGCTTCGCGAAACCGGTTTCGCGAAGCGTGAAACGGTCAGGCGGCGCGCGGCAGGGATGCAGGTTCCAGCATCATGGTCAGCGCCGTGCCACCCTGGTCCATGGCTTCCAGCGCCAGGGAGAAGGCGTCGGCCGGGGCCAGCTTGAAATCGCAATGCACCTCGCCCCCGTCGAAGCGGGTCAGCGCCTCCAGGCGGCCGGCGATGCGCAGCATGCGGTGATTGTCACCCAGGCAGTAAAGCTCGATGCCCTTCATGCCCCGATTGCGGGCCATGGTGAAGGCACGGCGGACCAGCATGCCGCCCAGACCCTGGTTCTGCCAGCCCGCCTCGATGGAAATCGCCAGCTCGGCACGGCCGCCGCCGAAGCGCAGTTCCACGGCACCCCGCACCTCCCCTTCGACGATCGCGGCCAGAACGATGGCACGGCTCCAGTCGATACGGTCCACATGTGCGGTTACGGCCGCATCGCACAACCCGCCCATGAAACGGGCACGGCGGTCGGATGCCGGTAGGCGCAGGAGATGGACGGCGTAGCGGCCGGCTTCGGACGGCAGCAGGGGACGGAACACGGTCATCGAAACAACCCTCGGCGGAACCAGAAGATGGACGCATCCCCTTCGGTGTCCCCTCCCCGAGGCATTCCCGGCTTTGCGCGGGATCGTTCTTGTGCGCTGCAATATAGGCGTGGGATGCCGGTCTGTGAAGCTTTGGGCAGCCATGCCGAAATGGCGGTCCTTACCAAATACCTACCATCATCATTGCATCGCAATCCCTACCCGCTATCTTGGCGCGGGTCGAAGCGGACAGGCAGTCAATCATGAGCATCTGGGGCAAGGTCATCGGCGGGGCGGCGGGTTTCGCCATGGGCGGGCCGCTGGGTGCCCTGCTGGGTGCATTGGCGGGCCATGCCGTCGATGAATATCGCGCCACCGAGCAGGTGCCGCGCGGCACGGATGAACAGGGCCGTCCCGACCAGACGCAGACCATCGCCTTCACCGTCGGCGTCATCGTGCTGTCGGCCAAGATGGCCAAGGCCGACGGCGTCGTCCACCGGGTGGAAATCGACGCTTTCAAGCGCGTCTTCCATGTGCCCGACAACGAGATCCGCAATGTCGGCCGCCTGTTCGACGCCGCCAAGCGCGACAGCGCCGGGTTCGAAACCTATGCCAGGCAGCTGGCCCAGATGTTCCAGGACCGGCCGGAGGTGCTGGAGGAATTGCTGGCCGGCCTGTTCCATATCGCCGTGGCCGACGACATCGTGCATTTGGCCGAACTGGCCTTCCTGCGCCGTGTGGCGGAAATCTTCGGCTTCCCGCCCGACGAATTCGAACAGGTCTGGCGCCAGCATGGCACGCGGATCGAAGGCGGCAGCGCGCCGGAGGACGATCCCCACGCCATCCTGGGCGTGCCCCGCGACGCGAATTTCGCCACGGTGAAGGCCGCCTATCGCAAGCTGGTGCGCGAGAACCATCCCGACGCCCTGATCGCCAAGGGCCTGCCGCAGGAATTCATCGATCTGGCGCAGGAAAAGATGGCCGCCCTGAACGCCGCCTATGAGCGGATCGAACGGCAGCAGAAGAAATAAAATAAGGCCGCCATCCAGTGGAGATGGCAGCCTTTTTTTACTGATCGGGCGATCAGCCCTCGGCAGACGTTTCCGCCAGCGGCTCGGCGGCCGGGGCCGCCTTGGCGATCTCCTCCAGCCGCGCATAAAGCTGCGGGACGATGGGGCTGTCCGGATGGGTCTGGCGATAGGTGTCGGCCACACCCTGCGCCTTGGCCAGATCGTAACCGGCGATAGAGACGATCAGACCGGCCAGCTGCACATGGGCGACCTGAACCTGCGGGGCGATGCGGGTGGCGGCCAGATAGGCCTCCACGGCGGTGTCGTGATTGCCCGCTTCCTCATGCACCCGGCCCAGGGCATAGACGGCTTCAGGCATGTTGGGCCGGCGGGCCAGACAGCCCTGGAAGGCGGCAGCCGCATCACCCATCTGGCCCAGGCGGAACAGGGCATTGCCCAGGTTGAACAGCGGCTCGATGGCGTTGGGATCAGCCTGCACCGCCCGCTGCCAGCATTCGGCGGCCAGCGGGATTTCCCCCGTCTGTTCACGCACCAGGGCCAGACCGGCCCAGGCGTCGCGGAAATTCGGATCCAGTTCCACGGCACGGGTCAGGCTCTCGATCGCCTCGTCCAGCTTGCCCTGCTGGGCCAGCGCCATGCCCAGATTGTGGTGCGGGGGCGGATGATCGGGCTTCAGCGCGCGGGCCTTCTTCAGGGCGGCGATGGCATCGTCCACCTTGCCCAGCCCCTGAAGGGTGGCGCCCAGGTTGGACCAGGCGACGCGGACATCCGGATGCTCGGCATAGACCTTGGTGATCTTGCGCAGCGTATCGGCCGCTTCCTTCAACCGACCCTGGCGATGCAGCTCCGTCGCCGCCCGCATGTCGGACGGGAAGCTGTTATACATCGCGTCCGACTTGGTCAGGTCGGAAAGCTGACGGCGGCGATCTTGGCGATTCATCAAAATTACCCGGATGCTTGGTGGAACTCCCTGCCGGCCTTGATAGCAAGCCGGCGGACAAAACGGAACGGGGGAAGCGTTCCCGCGCTTAGGTTATCCACATGAAACAGGGCCGGCCCCGTTAAGGGAACCGGCCCTGCCTTCCATGATTGCGCATGGACGATCCGCTTTGGCGGTGGAACCGCTCACGGACCTTTTCCGATCAGCCGGAGATGCCCCGGATGCCGGAGAGATCCGCGCGGGTCCGCAAAGTGGAACGAGACATCGGATCACCTCCTTTCAGTAAGTTGCGTCGACAAGCAGAAGGATGGGGATGATCAGCGATGTCGTCAAGAGTGATTCATCCGATGTCGGAAGGATTTTGATGGAGGATCGTATGTGCTATGATCACCATTGCCCAAACACAGGAAGGCACCCCATGCCGGAAGGCACAACGCTCACCGTGCGCCTGAAGCCAGAGGTTGAAGCTCAGCTCTCCGATCTGGCTCATCGCACCCACCGCAGCCAAGATACATTGGTCGCAGAGGCGATCGAAGCTTTCCTGTCGCAGGAGGGTGAGGACGTGGCGCGTATCGAAGCCGCATTGATCGAAATGGAAACAGCCGATCTCATCCCGCATGAACGGGCCATGGATGAACTGGAAGCCGCAATAGAGGAAGTCATCGCGGCGCGGGGTACGCGTTGACGCGCCCGGTGCTGTGGCTGCCCACCGCGTTGGAGGAAATCAAAGCTGTCGGCCGCCGTATAGCCGCCGACAATCCTGCTGCCGCCCGCAGGGTAGTCGCAGAAATCAGACGCACGGGACAAACCATGGGTGAGCGCTCACTGGGCCGTCCCGGCCGGGTAAACGGCACATTCGAAAAGCTTGTGACGAGCCTGCCCTATATCCTGGCCTATGCGATCCACATCCGGAAGGATGGTGTTGAGCAGATCACCATCCTGCGCGTCATCCATGACTTCCCGAAACTGGCGATCCGGCGAGTGGCCGCCGCCATAAAGACGGCGGCCATTCCCCTCAATGCGCGTGCCCCTCATGCCCGCCCGCAGCAGCCTCACCCGCCGGCTTCCATTCATACCGGGCCGGCAGCGCGCCCTTGCCGGCCAGGGTCACTGTGGTGGTGATGCGGGTGCCGGCGGGAACCGCACGGTCCAGCTTGCCGGACAGGCTGTTGGCACCGCCGGGCGCCAACGCCACCTGCACCGGCGTACCGTCGAGCAGCAGGGTGACGGTCCCCGTCGCCCCAACCGTCTCCACCGGCTGGTCGTCGGTATTGTTCAGATAGATCGTCACGGCGCCATCCTTGATCACCAGTTCCTGGTGCAGGGGGCCGGCATGGGTCTGCATGCCGCCATGCACGCCCGTGGACGGGGCATGGCCGAAGGCGGCGACAGGGGCGAGCGTCAGCAGGGCGGCCAGCGCCAGGGTGGAAATGGACTTCATGATGCGTCTCCTCAGAAGGCCTCGGCCGTCTGGCCGGGGGCGGATGGGGTGGATTGGGCGAGCAGCCGTTCGACGGACGGGCCGCCATAGCGGGCGAACAGCAAGGGTGTCAGCACCGTGTCCAGGATGGTGGCGCTGATCAGTCCGCCGAAGATGGTGACGGCGACGGGATGCAGGATCTCCTTGCCCGGCGCATCGGCCCCCACCAGCAGCGGCACCAGCGCCAGACCGGCGGACAGGGCCGTCATCAGCACGGGCACAAGGCGTTCCCGGCTGCCACGCCGGATCATGGCGGGGCCGAACGCCTCCCCCTCGATCCGGCAGAGATTGATGTAGTGACTGATCTTCAGGATGCCGTTGCGGGTGGCGATCCCGGCCAGCGTGATGAAGCCCACCATGCTGGCCACCGACAGCGGCAGCCCCGCCAGCCACAGGCCCGCCACCGACCCGACCAGGGCCATGGGCACCGTGCCCATGATGATCAGCACCGGCACGGCGGAACGGTAGCGGCTGTACAGCACCAGGAAGATCAGGGCGAAGGACACGGCCGACAGGGCGGCGATGGTGCGCGCCGCCTGTTCCTGCGCCTGGAAGGTGCCTTCCAGGCTGGCGTGGGTGCCGGGCGGCATGGGCGTGGCAGCCAGCACGGCGCGGATATCGGCGACGATGGCCGCCATGTCGCGCTTGCCGTCGCCATTGCCCAGGATGGCCAGACGGCGGCGGCCATTCTCGCGCAGCACCTCGTTGGGACCATCGCCCTCCCCCACCTCCGCCAGGTTGGACAGTGGCACGGGACCCAGGGCCGTGTCGATCAGCACCTGGCCCAGCGTCGCCGGGTCGCGGTCGCTGTCCAGCAGACGCAGGACCAGATCATGGCGGCGGTCACCATCGATGATCTCCGTCACCACCTCCCCATTGCTGAGTGCCTGAACGGCGACCAGCACGGCCGACGGGGCGATGCCATGGGCGCGGGCCTTGTCGGCGTCCACCTCCACCCGCAGCTGCGGGATCAGCACCTGCTTTTCGATCTGCAGATCGACCAGCCCTTCGATGCCCGACAATTTCTGCTGCAACCCGCCAGCTAGCGCGCGCAGCGAGACCATGTCGTCGCCATAGAGCTTGACCGCCAGCTGTGCCCGCACGCCGGACAGCATATGGTCCAGACGGTGGGAAATGGGCTGGCCTAGATTGACGCTGGCCGGCAGGACCGACAGGCGGGCGCGCAGGTCGGCCAGGATTTCCGCCTTGGACCGGCCGGACGGCTTCAGATGCGCCTCCATCTCCGACATGTGGACACCCATGGCATGTTCGTCCAGTTCGGCCCGGCCCGTACGCCGTGCGATGCTGGTCACCTCCGGCACCTGACGGGCCAGGGTTTCCGCCATCCGCCCTAATGAGGCCGACTGGTCCAGCGAGATGCCGGGGTTAAGCGCCAGGGTGATGGTCGCCGTGCCTTCGTTGAAGTCGGGCAGGAAGGCGCGCGGCAGAAAGGGGACAGCCACCAGGGCCGCCAGCACAGCACCTGCCACCGACATGATCACCGCCGACCGGTGGGCGAAGGCCCAGTCCAGCAGCCGGTCATTGCCCGCCTTCAGCCGGCGGACCAAGCCATTGTCATGCTCAGCCGCCGTCGCCAGCTTGGGCAGCAGGTAATAGCAAAGCACCGGCGTGACCGTGACCGCCGTGGCCAGGCTGGCCAGGATCGACACGATATAGGCCACCCCCAGCGGCGCGAACAGCCGCCCCTCGATCCCCGACAGGGCGAACAAAGGCACGAAGACCAGCACGATGATGGCCGTGGCATAGACGATGCCCGACCGCACCTCCGTGCTGGCCGACAGCACGATGGACAGGGTGGGCAGCGGCTCCGGCCGGGCGGCATTCTCGCGCAGGCGACGGAAGATATTCTCCACATCCACCACGGCGTCATCCACCAGCTCACCGATGGCGATGGCCAGCCCGCCCAGGGTCATGGTGTTGATGGTCAGGCCCAGCGCCTTGAACACCAGCACCGTGACCAGCAGCGAGATGGGAATGGCCGTCAGGCTGATGATGGTGGTGCGGACATTGCCCAGGAACAGGAACAGGATGACGGCCACCACGATGCCGGCCTCCACCAGCACGCGTTCAACATTGTTGACGCTGTTCTGGATGAAATCGGCCTGGCGGAAGACGACATGCGGGGCCGCCACCCCTTCCGGCAGGCCGACGGACAGTTCGGCCAAGGCCTGTTCCACGGCACGGGTGACGGTCAGCGTGTCGGCATCGGGCTGCTTCTGCACCGACACCAGCACGGCCATGGCGGCATCCAGCCCGGCATCACCCCGGCGCGGGCGGGCGGCATGGTCCACCAACGCCACATCGGCCAGGGTGACCACGGCGCCATCACGGGCCGCGACGGGCAGCTTGCGCAGATCGTCCAGCCGATTGGTACGGCCAATACCACGGACCAGCAGTTCCTCCCCCTGCCGATCGACGATACCGCCGCCGACATTGCCGCCATAATCGGCCAGCGCCGTCCGCAGCTCTTCCAGCGTCACGCCCAGCAGCGCCATGCGGCCGGTGTCGGGGGCGACGCGGAACTGCCGCACCTCCCCCCCCATGGGGATGACCTGCGACACGCCGGGAATGGACAGCAGGCGCGGACGCAGGGTCCAGTCGCCCAGTTCGCGCAGACGCATCGGGTCGATGCTGGCACCCGGTGCCGGGGTCAGGGCCACCATCATGATCTCCCCCATGATGGAGGAGATGGGGCCCATCTGCGGGATCGCACCGGGCGGCAGCTGCCCGGTCAGCAGCGACAGCCGTTCCGTCACCTGCTGGCGGTTGCGATAGATCTCCGTGCCCCAGCCGAATTCCACCGTCACCACCGACAGACCGGCGGAAGAGGTGGAGCGTACCCGTTCCACCCCCGGCATGCCGTTCATGGCGGTTTCGATGGGGAAGCTGACCAGCCTTTCCACCTCTTCCGGCGCCATGCCGGGGCTTTCGGTCATCAAGGTGATGGTGGGGCGGTTCAGGTCGGGGAACACGTCCACCGACAGATGCCCCAGGGTGAAGGCGCCATAAAGCGTCAGCAGCAGCGATGCCACCAGCACCATCAGGCGGTTGCGCAACGCGGTGGAGACGATGGTGTTGAACATGCCCGCCCCCTATCGGATCTGGGCCAGCAGGGAGGCACCCCGCACCACGATGCGGGACCCCGCCTCCACCCCCGCCAGCAGGCGGACGGAACCGGCACCGGCCGGCTCCACCCGCACCGTGCGCGGCACGAAACGCTGCGCCCCCTCATGCACCAGCACGGCCGGCAATCCATCGGCACCACGCACCAGCGCGTCGCGGGGCAGCAGCAGCCCCTCCACCGCCGCACCGGCCGGCAGGGACAGGTTCAGCAGGGTGCCCAGGGCCGGCACCCGCTCGCCAAAGGCACCGGGAAGGGGGCGCAGCAGCAGGCGGGTGGAACCCGGTGCGACACCAACCCCCTGCCCGACCAGCGACAGCGGGATGGCGTTGCCATGCAGGCTGGCGGTGACCTTGGCACCCACCGGCGGCGGTTCCCCAAAGCCTATCGCCTCGACCAGCACCGCCCCCGGTTCCGTGATCTCGAACACCAGTGTGACGTCGCGATCCTCGATCATCAGGCCGGTGACGGCGTTGCTGGTGGTGATCACCCCGTCGATGGGGGCGGTCAGGGGCGCACGTTTGGCGATGGCACGCGACAGGGCCTCGCGCTGGCGGGTCAATCCGTCCAGCGTGGCGCGGGCATCATCGATCTCCGCCTGGGCGACAGCACCCTTCAGGTTGGACAGGCGGTTCCATTGCTGCTGGGCCAAACGGATATCCTTGTCCAGACCGGCCAGCTGTTCATTGATGCCGCTGCCATCCTCGGCCCGCAGCACCAGTTCGACATAGGCCAGCACGTCGCTGGCCTTCACCCGCGTGCCGGGCAGCGGGAAGCCGCCATCGGGCGGCATCAGACGGCCGGATTGCGGGGCCTGCACACGCCCCGACCGGTTGGGATCGGCGATGACCCGGCCCGTCAGGCCGGCCACCGGCGTCACCGAACCGGGCGCCAGTGCCGTGGTGCGGATGGACAGCAGACGCTGCGTCGCCTTGGGCACGAACAGGCTGCCATCGGCCAGGCGCTTGGGGCTGTTGCCGGCCACCGGTTCCGGGGCGGGCGTGCCATGATCATGCCCCTCATGCGCCAGCACACGGGTCGCAGGCACCGCCAGAAAGGCCAGCAACAGCACGGCCAGGCCCGCCCGGCGCGACCGCCAGGCCAGCAGCCCTGCCCCCAGGACCAGCCCGGCCAGGAAAGCGCCGGCGGCCAGGGCCAGCGACACCCCGCCGGCGGATGACACCAGCGTCGCGGCAGGTGTCGGCACGGTCAGCGTGCCGACCAGCAGGTCGGCCACACCATCACCGGTGACGGTCAGGTTCAACGCATGATCGCCCGGCGTGGCCCAGGGGGCGGCGGCGCGATAGGTGCCGTCCGGGGACGGCGTCGCCGTGACCGGCTTGCCGCCATCGGCGGACAGGGTCACCTCGGCCCTGGTCACCGGGCTGTTGTCGGACAGGCGGTCGATATAGAGGGTCAGGTTGCCGCTCTGGAGCAAGGCGACAAGCTGCACATCGCCGCCATCGGCCTCCAGCGTCGGCACAGCGGTGGGCGCCGGGGCGATTTCGGGAGCGCCATGGTCATGCCCCTCATGGGCGGCGGCCGGCAGGACCGGGGCCAGGAACAGGATCGCCGCCAGGGACAGGCGCGACAGGATTTTCATGGGATGATTCCATCTGACGAAGCAGCAGAGGCACCGGTGGCCAGGGGCACACGGGCGCTGTGTCGGTTCGGATCAGATGGAAAGCGGTGGGCGCGGATCGGGTGGTGTCGTCAGGCCGGCAGGATCGATGGCCCGGCCCGGCAACAGCGGTGCTGCCGGTACCGGCAGCACCACGGCCATGATACCCGACAGGCCGATATGCAGATGGGCCGTACAGGTCATCGCACAGCCGCAGGCACAGATATCCTTGCAGCAATCACCGCCCGCCCCGTCCCCTTGGGCGGGATGGGCATGATCGGCCGATGCGGACAGGTGCTGGTGGCAGCCGGTAGCGGCGACGAGGACGGATGGCGCCGGGTCGGCATGGTGCGTGGCCACGGTCACGCCGTTGCGATGATCCGTTTGCATATCATGGGCGGATGCGGTGGCGAAGCCGAACAGGGCCAGAACCAGCGCCAGCGCGCCAGCCTTAAGCAAACCTGTCCAGATCGACGCGATGCGCGACATCGTTGCCCCTCAGTGCGACCGGCTGAGCGTGGACCCGGCCGGCAGCAGGCGCAAGGCACAATCACGGGGTATAACGGCGCTTTATGCCGTCAAAAGAAAAGGGCGGGCACCGCCATCGCGATGCCCGCCCTCGTTCAGCGTCTGTACCGCCCGCTTATCCGCGGCGCGGCGGCCGGTTCGCCCCTTCGGCGATTTCGGCCTTCAGGGCGCGGATGCGCTCCGCCATGGTTTCCTTCAGGCCCGGCGTCGGCTTGGGACCCAGGGCGGCATAGGCGGCTTCCAGCTGCAACAGGGCGCGACGCTTTTCGTCGTCGTTGCGCTTCAGGGGCCGGTTGTCGCTGCGCTGTCCATCCATCGAACGCATGATCAATCCCTTGAGTTGATAAAACAATGCAATGTCGGCAACGAAAAAGCCCCGGCCTTTCGGCGCGGGGCTTTTTCCGTATCCGCCAAATGGTGCTCAAGTCATCCATCCGGCACCGCCACCGGAACCCAAGAATTCGTCTCTTGGAAGGTGGCGTCCCCAACGGGATTCGAACCCGTGTTACCAACGTGAAAGGCTGGTGTCCTAGGCCTCTAGACGATGGGGACGTCTTCGGTGGGCGGTTAATTAGCCGGACCGGCCGGGCCGTTCAAGCACTTTTTTTCAAGAAAGTGCATAACGCCCATGCCGCCCGGAACCGCGATCAATTCTTGTAGCGATCCAGCGTGCGTTCGACACGATATTCCAGGTCGCGGATGATGTTCAGCGACGGCAGGCCCTTCAGCACCTTCTGCACGCTACGCAGATGGGCCAGGGCCACGGCATGCTTGGGCCGGGCACGCAGATATTCGACGCGGAAATTGATCCCGATCTCCAGCCGCTGCTCCAGGTCCGCCTCCTTGGACCGCATCAGCCGGTCCTGGCCTTCCTGTTCCATCAGCTTCTTCACGGCGGTGAACAGCACGGTGGCGGCCTGGGCGATGCCGTCCTCCTCCTCCGTGGAGATATGGGCCATGTCGGGTTCCAGCCGGACCTCTGATCCCTTCTTCTCCTGCAACTGCTTCACCGGCAGGACCAGTGCGACGTCCTGCAGCGCCGCCAGCAGGAACCCGTCGACGGCCTGCATGACGCGGCTCCGTGCCTCCGTCAGCAGCTTCTGCCATTCCGGATTCGGTTCCACTTGAACCTCTTCCGACAGACCCTTGATCATCAACTGTGCGTCGGACACCAGCCGGGCGCAGGTCAACAGCCAGACACGCCGCGCCATGACGGGCCCGCCGGCGGCCCGCCCGATCTCCGACAGGGTGCGGGTCAGGTCGGAGAACAGCTTGGCGGGAATCAGTTTAGCCGGATGGTTGCCCGACACATGGCTCATGTCCTGCGACAGCATGCGGACCAGACGCAGGGCCTGGAACGGCTGCACCAGCATGGTCATCAGCCCGAAGAAGAAATACTCGACCAGATCGGCGCCGCGGTCATGGACGTTCAGATAGGCCGTCCGCGCCGCCACCACCGCGGCCGGGGTGAAGTCATAGATGCGGCCCCCGCCTTCCACCCCCGCCACACGGCGCACGCGGTCCAGCGCCGGCGTCAGTTGGGCATGGAGTGCCAGCAGCACCCCCATCTCCTTCATGTCCTCCAGCGCGCGGTCGCTGCCCAGGATGGAAGCAAGTTCCCCGCGCCGTCCGTAGGATTTCTGCGCCTCGTCCAGCAGGATGTTTGTGGCCTGGGCCGCCGCCCACACCCCCTGGTCGGCAATGGTGACCAGATCGGTCCAGCGCTGTTCCCGCACCGCCTTGCCATACTCGGCCTCCAGGGCCGCCAGCGGTCCGCGATGGGGCGATCCCATCAGCACCCGCCACCAGGGGTTCAGCACCAGGCGCGCCAGCGACGCCTTGCGCTTTTCCTCATGCAGGTCGCCGTCATAGAGGAATATCTCCACTGCCACGCAGACGGAACGCTGGAAGGTGGGCACGCGGTTCGGGCGCAGGTTGCGCAGGCGCGGGCGCAGCGTTTCCAGGATCTGTTCATCGGTCGGGTCCCGGCGCTCGGCGGCGCGGGCCAATTCCACCGCACGGGCCACTCGCAGCAGCGATGCCTCGTCCAGTTGCTCGAAATGCGCCTGCAGCTTGGCGACGGCGGAGGTCGGCTCGGGCGGTGCTACCGCCGTTTCCTTGCCTTTCCCCGCTTCCGGCCTTTCAGCCGGCGCACCCGCCACGCGCACATTCATGACACCGATCGCCCCGCTTAAAGCCCAACGCGACCGCCCTGCCCCGGCAGTGATCATGCAAGCGGCAAACGGGCGATACAGGACTATAAGATATGCACGGGTGACTGTCTTTAATGATTTGGTAATAATTTATGAAAGACGGGTGTCGGACGTATGAATTGTCACGGCCTGTTTCTTTATCCGGCGTTGCCGGAAATGGCCGCGTCATCAATCAACAACTGTACCCCGTCATTGCCGTTCCAGCGGTCGGGCCGCAGGGTGCCGGCCAGATGCATGGGCCGCCCCCCGCTTTGCAGCAAGGCCGGGCCCAGGTCGCTGTCCATGGCACGAAAGGCGATGGATTTCAGGCGACTACCGTCGGCACCGGTCAGGATGCAGCGCACATGCTTGCCCTCCCCCCCCACCACATCGGCCTTGACGATGCGGGCGTCGGAAACGGCGAAGCGCGGTTCGGCATTGCCGGTGCCATAGGGTGCGAGCTTTTCCAGATGCCGCATCAGGTCGGCATTCACCGCCCGCACGGAAATCGCCCCGTCCAGCGACAGGGACGGCACCAGCGGGCCAATATCTTCCAGCTGCCGGGCGATACGCTCGCGCAGGAAGGCGCGCAGATCGTCGATCTTCTCGCGCTCCACAGTGAAGCCCGCCGCCATGGCGTGCCCGCCGCCGGCCACCAGCAGACCCGCCTGACGCGCGGCGATGATGGCCGAACCCAGATCGACCCCGCGCACCGACCGGCCCGACGCCTTGCCCACCATTCCGTCCAGCGCCACGACACAGGCCGGGCGGTTGTACCGGTCCTTCAGGCGCGAGGCGACGATGCCGATGACACCGGGATGCCAGCCCTCACCCACCGCCAGCACCAGTTCCGGGCTCTCATCGACGATGGTTTCCATGAGAGAGACAGCTTCCTCCAACACCGATGCCTCGATGGCACGGCGTTCGGCGTTGAAGGCGTGCAGTTCCTTGGCCAGATCGGCGGCTTCGGCCACCGACTCCGTGGCCAGCAGCCTTGTCCCCAGATCGGCCCGCCCCACCCGCCCGCCGGCATTGACCCGCGGTCCGATGATATAGCCGGCATGATAGGCATCCATCGCCTCGTTCACGCCCGCCACATCGGCCAGGGCGGAGATGCCGATATTGGCCCGCTTGCCCATGATGCGCAGACCCTGGGCCACGAAGGCGCGGTTCAGGCCGACCAGCGGCACCACATCGCAGACCGTGCCCAGCGCCACGATATCCAGCCAGGACATCAGGTCGGGCTCATTCCGCCCATTACTGTAGAAACCGCCGGTGCGCAGCAGCCGGTTCACCGCCACGATCAACAGGAAGGTGACACCCACCGCCGCCAGGTTGGACAAGGGTCCCCCCGCCGGCTCGTCCATGCGGTTGGGATTGACGATGGCGGTGACCTCCGGCAGGCGTGGTTCGGCCTTGTGATGGTCGACCACCACCACCTCCAAACCTGCGGCCACGGCGCCATGCAGCGGGTCGAAGCTGGTCACACCGCAATCGACGGTGACCACCAGCCCGATCCCCTCTTCCTTCAGCTTCAGCAGCGCCGGCAGGTTGGGGCCGTACCCTTCCTCGATCCGGTCGGGAATATAGACACGCAGGTTCCGCCCCAGCGCCCGGAAGAACCGGTTCAACAGCGCGGTGGAGGTGGCGCCATCCACGTCGTAATCGCCGAAGACCGCCACATTCTCCCCGTCGCGGATGGCGCGGGCCACGCGGTCGGCGGCCTTGTCCATGTCGCGCAGCACCGACGGGTCGGGCATGAAGGCGCGCAGGGTGGGCGCCAGGAACCGCTCCGCCTCCTCTACCGACACACCCCGGCCCGCCAGCAGGCGGCCCACCAGTTCGGGCAATCCGTGCGCCTGCGACAAGGCCAGCGCCAGCCGGTCATCGCTATTGCGGGCCTTCCAGCGGCGACCGGTCAGGGAGCTTTCAACGCCGAGGAAGGCGGGGATGGTCATGGGGAGTGGCCGTATCTGAAGCGATGAAACGATATAGCCATAAAACGTCATCCCGGCGAAAGCCGGGACCCAGGGGCCAGAGGATCAAACCTGTCAGCAGCGTCGGTGGACGCGGCGTAGAGGTGATTTCCTGTGGCCCCTGGGTCCCGGCTTTCGCCGGGATGACGATAAATTACAGCCAGCGAAGAAAGCGGAATTACCGCTTGGCTTCCGGGATGATGCTGGTCTTGGTGCGGAAATTATGGTGCGCCTCGACATAGCGCACCGTGCCGGACTTGGAGCGCATCACCACGGAATGGGTGATGGCGCCGCCGGGGAAGCGACGCACGCCGCCCAGCATGGGACCGGTGGTCACGCCGGTGGCGCAGAACATCACGTCGCCCTTGGCCAGATCGTACAGGCTGTACTTCTTGTCCAGGTCGGTGACGCCCCAGCGCTTGGCGCGCTCACGCTCGGCATCGTTGCGGAAGATCAGGCGGCCCTGGAACTGCCCGCCGATGCAGCGCAGGGCGGCAGCGGCCAGCACACCCTCCGGCGCACCGCCAGAACCCATGTACAGGTCGATACCGGCGGCCGGCTGGGCCGTGGCGATCACGCCCGACACGTCACCATCGCCGATCAGCATGATGCGCGCACCGGCCTCACGCACGCGGGCGATCAGTTCGGCATGGCGCGGGCGGTCCAGGATGCAGACCACCAGTTCCGACACGTCCGCACCCTTGGCCAGGGCCAGGTTGCGCAGGTTGGTCTCGACCTTCTCATCCAGGTCGACGACGCCGCCCGGCAGGCCACCGCCCACGGCGATCTTGTCCATATAGACGTCCGGCGCGTTCAGGAAACCGCCGGCTTCGGCCATCGCGATGACGGCCAGGGCGTTGGGGCCACCCTTGGCGCAGATCGTCGTGCCTTCCAGCGGGTCCAGGGCGATGTCGATCTTGGGGCCATGGCCGGTGCCGACCTTTTCCCCGATATAGAGCATCGGGGCTTCGTCGCGCTCTCCCTCGCCGATAACGACGGTGCCGTCGATGGACAGGCTGTTCAAGGCCTTGCGCATCGCGTCCACGGCGGCCTGATCGGCGGCCTTCTCGTCGCCACGGCCCATCAGCAGGGAAGCCGAAAGGGCGGCAGCTTCCGTGACGCGGACAACCTCCAGCGCCAGGTTGCGGTCCATAACCAGGGAGAAATCGCCCTTCGGATTGCTCTTGTCACTCATATCGTTCCCCTATTGCTGAGATCGGCGTCTTTTTCCGCGCCGTTCCTGGGTTGAGTGTGTATCAGAAATCCTCGATGCGGATCATGCGCGGCGGCTCCATAACGCTGTCCAGGGACGCGATGGAGGCGAGCGCCTGCTGCATGGCCGCCTCGTCCGTGTCGTGCGTCGTCCAGACCACGGGCACCGCCTCGCCCGGCGCACGGCCGCGCTGCAGAAAAGCTTCCATGGAGACGTTCTGGTCACGCAAGGTCGCGGCGATGTCGGCGATCACGCCCGGACGGTCCACGACCATCAGGCGCACATAGTAACGGCCACGACGGTTGCTGATCGGCGAGGCCTTGGCCGGCTCCAGTTCACCCGCCGGCACGCCAAAGGTCGGCGTGGAACGGCCGCGCGCAATGTCCAGCAGGTCGGCGACGACGGCGGATGCCGTCGGCCCGGCCCCCGCGCCACGGCCGACCAGCACCACCTTGTCCACGAAATCGCCATCGGCAACCACGGCGTTGAACACGCCGTCGGTAGCGCCGATCGGGCTGTTGATCGGCACCATGCAGGGATGCACGCGCTGTTCGATCCCGGCATCCGTCTTGCGGGCGATACCCAGCAGGCGGATGCGGTAACCCAGTTCCTGGGCATAGTTGATGTCGAGGGCCGAAACGTGGCGGATGCCCTCGATATGCACCGACTTGAAATCGACATGCGCGCCGAAGGCCACGGCGGTCAGCACCGCCAGCTTGTGCGCCGCGTCCACCCCGTCCACGTCGAAGGACGGGTCGGCCTCGGCATAGCCCAGGCGCTGGGCATCGGCCAGCACATCGGCGAAGTCGCGGCCCGTGGTCCGCATCTCCGTCAGGATGTAATTGCAGGTGCCGTTCAGGATGCCGTGGATCTCACGGATATTGTTGGCGGCCAAACCCTCGCGCAGGCCCTTGATGGCGGGAATGCCGCCGGCCACCGCCGCCTCGAACGCCAGGGTCAACCCGGCATTCTCGGCCTTGGCGGCCAGGGCGGCACCATGATGGGCCAGCAGCGCCTTGTTGGCGGTGACCACATGCTTGCCGGCGGCCAGGGCTGCTTCCACCGCCTGCTTGGCGATGCCGTCGGACCCGCCGATCAGTTCGACAAACACGTCGACATCGTCGTCCACGGCCAGATCGGCGGCATTCTCGTACCAGCGCACGCCGGAAAGGTCGACGCCACGGTCACGGGTACGGTCGCGGGCGGAAACGGCCACCACCTGGATGGGGCGGCCGGCCCGCTTGGCCAGCAGTTCGGCATTGGCCGAAACCACCTTCAGGACCCCGCCGCCGACCGTTCCAAGGCCGGCGACGCCGATGCGCAAGGGTTTGCCATCAACCATTAGTCTGGATCCTCACTCAGCAACAGCGGGTTCGGACGTGATGGGCGCGTTGACCTTGCGCGCCTTGTCCAGGAAGATCTTGATATTGTTGGTGGCCTGACGGATGCGCTGGGTGTTTTCCACCAGACCGAAGCGCACATGGCTGTCGCCATATTCGCCAAAGCCGATGCCGGGGCTGACGGCCACCTTGGCCTCCTGCATCATCACCTTGGCGAATTCCAGGCTGCCCAGATGCTTGAACGGCTCCGGAATTTCCGCCCAGACGAACATCGACGCGTTGGGGCTGGGCACCATCCAGCCGGCCGCATGCAGGCCCTTGATCAGCACGTCGCGGCGCTGCTTGTACATCTCGCGGATTTCCAGCACGCAATCCTGCGGGCCGTTCAGGGCGGCGGTGGCCGCCACCTGGATCGGCGTGAAGGCGCCGTAATCCACATAGGATTTGAACTTGGCCAGCGCGCCGACCAGCTTCTTCGACCCCACGCCGAAACCCACACGCCAGCCCGGCATATTGTAGGTCTTGGACAGGCTGTTGAATTCCACCGTGATGTCGCGCGCCTCGGGGATCTGCAGCACCGACGGCGGCGGATTGCCGTCGAAATAGATCTCGGCATAGGCGATGTCGGACAGGATGTAGATGCCGTGCTTCAGGCACAGATCCACGATCGGCCGGTAGAAATCCAACGTCACCGTCTGCCCGGTCGGGTTGGCGGGGAAGCTGACGATCAGGGCGGTGGGCTTGGGCACCGAATGCTTGATCGCCCGTTCCAGGGCCGGCACGAAATCGTCCAGGCCGTTATTCACGGGGATATGGCGCAGGGCGGCACCGGCCAGCATGAAGCCGAACGGATGGATCGGATAGCTGGGATTGGGCACCAGGATCACGTCGCCAGGGCTGGTGATGGCTTGGGCCAGATTGGCCAGGCCTTCCTTGGAACCGATGGTGACGATCGCCTCGGTCTCCGGGTCGATATCGACATCGAAGCGGCGCTTGTAATAGGCGCTGATCGCCTTGCGCAGGCCGGGGATGCCGCGGCTCTGGCTATAGCGGTGCGTCTTGGGGTTCTGCACCGCCTCGATCATCTTCGCGACGATGTGCGGCGGCGTCGGCTGGTCCGGATTGCCCATGCCGAGGTCGATGATATCCTCCGCGGCGGCCCTAGCTCGCGCCTTCATCGCATTCACTTCAGCGAAGACATAGGGCGGAAGCCGCTTGATGCGGTGGAATTCAGTGTCGCTCATGGACCTGGGCACCGGGTTGAAAATGAAAGGGGCGAAATATGTAGCGCACCGCAACAGCCCCCCGCGACATGAATTTGCGCGAAGCGTTCGCCATTCAGCCATGAGCGATAGGGATGGCGGGGGACATCACCCCGTCATCTTGGGCATGCGTGCCTAATTCCCCTCGGGCCGCGGCAGGGCCTGCGGCACTTCCGGCGGGGCTTCCGGCACGTCGGGAATGTCTTCCGCCCGGCCGCGCGGGTCGGTGGGGCGGTTGCGCAGCGCGTCGCCTTCCGCCTGACCGCTGTCGCGATCGCCCTGCAACCGGTCCATCAGGGCCTGCCGCTCGATCGGGCTGGAGAATTGTTCCGGCCGGGGCGGCACGGTCCCCAGGTTGGCCTTGCCCTTCAGTGTGGGATCGGCGCGGCGGATGGGCCGGGCGCCGGTCAGGGCGTTGACGGGATCGGCGTCGGTGATCTCCGACGGTTTGGCCGGTGCCGGACCATCATCGAACACGATGTCGGGCACGGGAACCTGGGCGCAACCCGACAGTCCCAGCAGGGCCAGAACGGCCAGTGCGGCGAAGTGTCGGGGCGATACGTATGCAGCGGTGAAAATCATGGGCGGATCGTGTATGAAAAAAAGCGGGACGGCAACCCGCCCGCGATACCGCCATCGGACAGGCTGGCATGCGGGTACCGACCTGGACAACAGCCGACGCCTCCTCCCCGGACGGCACAGAATCGGCATGTCCCTCGCGCCTTAGGAAACGAGTTTCAAGGAAATCAGCATGGCCGAGCCGCAAGCCCCCGAGATCAAGATCCCCGATCCGGTTGAGATGTCCCGCAACATGGCGCGCATCGCCGAACAGAGCCAGCGGCTGGTGTCGGATTTCCTGCAACGGCAGAATGGCGGCGGCGATGCCGGCGCCTCCCAGGGCATGATGCATATCGGCGCCGCCTTCATGGAGATGACGGCCCGGATGATGGCCGACCCGGCCAAGCTGATGCAGGCGCAGATGTCGCTGTGGCAGGATTACATGTCCCTGTGGCAGCGTACGACCCAGCGCCTGCTGGGCCAGGAGGCCGCCCCCGTGGTCGCCCCGGCGCGCGAGGACAAGCGCTTCAAGGACAGCGCCTGGGATGAGAACGCCCTGTTCGACTATATCAAGCAGTCCTACCTGCTGACGGCCCGCTGGCTGCAATCCACCGTGCACGAGGTGGAGGGCATGGATGCCAAGACCGCCAAGAAGGTGGATTTCTATACCCGCCAGTTCGTGGACGCGATGGCACCCAGCAACTTCGTGATGACCAATCCGGAGGTGCTGCGCGCCACGATGGAATCGGGCGGCGAGAATCTGGTGAAGGGGCTGGAGAACCTGCTGGGCGACCTGGAGCGCGGCAAGGGCCAGCTCGCCATTTCCATGACCGATTACAAGAAGTTCGAGGTGGGCACCAACATCGCGGCCACGCCGGGCCAGGTGATCTACCAGAACGAGCTGATGCAGCTGATCCAGTACAATCCGACGACGGAACAGCAGAACAAGCGCCCGCTGCTGATCGTGCCGCCCTGGATCAACAAGTTTTATATCCTGGATCTGCGCCCGGCCAATTCGCTGGTGAAATGGCTGTGCGACCAGGGACACACGGTCTTCATCATCTCCTGGGTCAATCCGGATGAACAGCTGTCCACCAAGACCTGGGAAGATTACATGACGCTGGGGCCGCTTGCCGCCATCGACGCCATCGAACAGGCGACGGGGGAGAAAGAGGTCAATCTGGTTGGCTATTGCATCGGCGGCACGCTGACTGCCTCCACGCTCGCCTATATGGCCGAGACGGGCGACGATCGGGTGAAGAGCGTCATGTATCTGGTGACGCTGACCGACTTCACCGAGCCGGGCGAACTTTCCGTCTTCATTGACGAGGAACAGCTGGCGGCATTGGAAGAGAAGATGAACAGCCAGGGCTACCTGAACGGGCAGTCCATGGCGACCACCTTCAACATGCTGCGCGCCAACGACCTGATCTGGTCGTTCGTGGTCAATAACTACCTGCTGGGCAAGGACCCGTTCCCGTTCGACCTGCTCTACTGGAACTCCGATGCCACCCGCATGCCGGCGGCGATGCACAGCTTCTATCTGCGCAACATGTATCAGCGGAATCTGCTGGTGCAGCCTTGCGCCCTGACACTGAAAGGCGCGGAGATCGACCTGGGCAAGATCAAGGTCCCGACCTTCATGCTGTCGACGCGTGAGGACCATATCACGCCGTGGAAATCCACCTATGCCGCCACCCAGCTCTATGGCGGGCCGGTGAAGTTCGTGCTGGCGGCATCGGGCCATATCGCCGGCGTGGTCAATCCGCCGTCGGCCAACAAATACAGCCATTTCCTGAACACCAAGCTGCCCAAGGACCCCGAGCAGTGGCTGGCCGGTGCCAAGCAGGTGGAAGGCAGCTGGTGGCCGGAATACAGCAAGTGGGTGCAGAAATATACCGGCCCCAAGGTCCCGGCCCGCACGCCCGGCGAGGGCAAGCTGAAGGCCATCGAGCCGGCGCCGGGTTCTTACGTGAAGGTGCGCGTGGTGGAGTGATCCACCACCGTCATTTTCCCGGCCGCCATTCGAACAGGGTCAGCAACGTCCGCTGGATGATCGGTTTGAAATTGTTATCGGCAACCAGATAGATGGTGACCCCGCCCCCAGCCAGGGGGCGGGCGTCGATCCCTTCGTAATTCTCCGTCGCCATCGGTGCCGCCAGCCGGGCGATCTCCTGCCCCACCATCACCCCGCCCGGCACCAGCGCCTTGGCCAGGTCGGCGGCGGGCACATGCAGGATGCGGCTGCCCCAGCCGCCCATCAGCCCGACCCGACGCTCTAGCACCAGGATGCCACCATCGGGCAGGCGGGCCGCATCCACCGGCAGGAAGGGCGGCAGGGCCTGATAGGCGAATTCCGTCCAGGCATCGGGACCGCCCACCCAGGCGCGGTGGCGCCCGTCCTTTTCCTCCCCTTCCGCAATGGCCAGCAGGCGGCCGTCGGGCAGCGACAGCAGCGTTTCGATGCCTGAATTGAAGGGCAGATCGGCGAAGCCGGCCGGCACGTCCAGCATCGTGGCCGCCGACCCGGCCAAGGCCGGCGGGTAGCGCAGGATGGAATGGCGGCGTTCCATCGACACGGCCCAGCCATCGCCGGGCCACTGCCCGATCAGGGCCAGCCCCTCCGTATCGTTGAACAGGGTGGGCAGCGGCCTGCCCTCGTCATTCAGCAGCTGATTGACACTGTACCCCCCGGCCCCGGCCAGGTTGCCGTCGCGATCATAGGACAGGCGGCCGGCGATACGCTTGCCCCGGTCGCTGATGGCGACGAACTGGCTGCCATCCGGGCTGACACGCAGGCTGGACAGGCCGCCGAAATCCGGGTTCGCATCGCGCAGATGCAGCGTGCCGCGCCAGACCAGCTCCCCCGCCCGCACCGGCGCCTTCGCTTCCTCCAGCAACGGAACCGGCGTGCTGGGCGGCCCGTCCTGGCCGATGGCGCAGCCGGAAACGGCCAGCGCCAGGGCAAGGGCGGCCGGCAGGCGGCGAAGTGTGTGGTTGATCAAGGGCTACTCCCTTCAGTCAGAAGCGGCACGAATGGCCTATCTCGCTCGGATGGGGTGGCGCGCCGCCCCTTCCTATCGCGGTTGCGAAACGTTTATCTTGGCCGCCGGTATGGCAACAATATGCACAATGACAGGCGGCTGGCGCGATGAGTGACGAAATCCTGACCCCGCAACCCGACCCCACGGTGGAAACCTCCCGCCTGGACCGTATCGAAGCGCGCCTGGCGGCACTGGAGGATCGCATCGCCGGTGCCGGCGCCGCTCTGCCCCCGCCGCGGGAGACGGAACCGGCTGCTGCGGCTGCCGGTCCAGCGGATGCTTCCCCGATCGTGGGACCAGCCGTGCTGGGTCAGTTGAATGATTTCGTGCGCAACAACCCGGTGCTGACGCTGATCGGCGTCATCGTCGTGCTTGTCGTGCTGTCGCACCTGTTTGATTGAGGGCCCGACATATGAGCAGCTACAGCTTTGAAACCACGATGAAGTTCAAGAATCGTGGCGACATGGAAAAGGCGGAAGACTGGATCAACGCCAACATCAAGGGTTTGTGGGCCCTGGAATTCCTGGGCATGCAGGAAGAGATGAGCGTGGATACCGGCATGCGGGCCAATGTCCTGAAGGTCCTGTTCAAGTTCGGCCGCAAGGAGGATTTCGAACGGTTCCGCACCGAATATATCCAGGGCAAGACCTATGCGGCCGCCAAGGTCGTCACCAAGGTTCCCCCCAAGCCCAAGGGCTTCTTCGCGCGCCTGTTCAGTTAATTTTGTTCCCTCAGTCGCCGGGCGCCGCCATCCGGCGGCTTGGCTTACGCCGCACGTGCGGCGGGCCGGCGGTCGCCGACCTCCAACGGCCATATGGATGGCCGTTGGCTTGGTGGGTGCCGTACACCTTCCAGGCAACAATCCTCCCACCGATCTGTTATGATGGACTTGGTACCGGGTGATCCAAGTCAATGACCCGGTGCGCGTGTGGCGTGATCCTGGGTCAGGCATTCCTGGCGGCGATGGCCGCGGAACGGCAGAAGGGGGACCGGTCATGGCTTTCCGCAAGATCACCTGTTTCGTCACGGGCGGCCCGCGCGACGCGGCAGCCCTGGCATCGGCGCTGCTGCTGGCGGCACCGGCCAAGGGCAATGTTTCCGCCCTCTATCTGCGCGCCGATCCACGCGACGTCATGCCGATGGTGGGCGAAGGCCTGTCCGGCGCCCTGATCCAGGATCTGCTGAAATCGCTGGAGCAGGAGAACAAGGCCCATGCCGACAAGGCCCGCACGCATCTGGACGCGGCCCTGCTGGCGGCCGGCGGCATCTATTGCGACCGTCCGCCGGGCAGCGACCGGGTCAGCGGCTGTTTCGCCGAAGCGGCCGGCGTGACGGAAGACATCATGGCTACCACCGCCCGCCTGTCCGACGTCACCGTCTTCCCGTCGGTGGCGAAAGAGGATCGGACGGCCGTGCTGGTCGGGCTGGAGGCATCGCTGCTGGAGGGTGGACGGCCGCTGCTGGTCGCGCCGGAGGCCCCGCCGGCCATGCTGGGCCGCACGGTGGCCATCGCCTGGAACGGCCGCACGCAAAGTGCGCGCGCGCTGGCCCTGTCCATGCCGCTGCTGACCAAGGCCGATGCCGTGCACGTGCTGGGTGTGGACACGCTGCGCACCGACGCGGACGAAGCGGCACCCGTCGTCGATTATCTGGCCTGGCACGGCATTCCCGCCCGCTATCACAAGCTGTCGGGCCCCGGCGGCGTGGCGGTGCAGCTTCAGGAAAGCTGCGCGGAGTTGGGGGCCGATCTGCTGGTCATGGGCGGCTATGGCCATTCGCGGCTGCGCGAACTGATCCTGGGTGGCGTGACCCGCGCCATGCTGAACCAGACCACGCTACCACTGCTGCTGGCGCATTGAGGGGAAAGCCGTAGGTCGGGTCGAGCGGAGCGAGCCCTGACTGATAAGGCTTAAAGCAATCCTGTCAGGGCTCGCTCCGCTCGACCTGACCTACGCATGTGTCTTCACCAACCCCTTCGCCTGCGCCCGCACCCCGTCCAGGATGCTCTCCGACAAGGCCGGATCGCTGGCCGCCAGGGCACGGGCCAGCGACAGGCCGCCGACCAGGATGGAGACCAGGGCCGATGCCCTGCCCTCCGCCAGCTTGTCATCTTCCGGCATGAAGGCCCGCAGCGCCGCCACATAGCGCGCCACGCCCGCGGAGAAATGTGCGCGTACCGGCCCGCTCAACCGTGACACGTCGGTGCCCAGCGCCACCATCGGGCACGGCCCCTCGCGGTCGCGATGCTCGGTGGAGGCGTAATAGTCGATATAATCCTCCAGGCTGGCCGATGCCTGCACCCGGCGCACGGCATTGCCGAAACTGAGGTCGCACACCTCCGCCGCCAAAGCCTCCTTCGACGCGAAATGGCCGTAGAAGCCGCCATGGGTCAGGCCGGCGGCCTGCGTCACCTCCGCCACCCCCACCTTGTCGAACCCGCGCGCGCGGAACAGCCGGGACGCCGCCACCAGAATGGCATCGCGATGTTCCCCCACCTTCTGCTTCGACACACGCACAACCCACCTCCCCCAAAAACGCCACCAATCCCGCTTGACGGTTTTGATGATACTCATCATGAATAACTTATCATTATGCTCATCATGAAAGCCAGCCCCTTGCGGCCGGCGAAGGGGGCGGGGTTGACGATTTCCGATCGTTTGGCGGCCAGGCTGGCCGCACGTGGCATTCATTATGGCTGGGTGGTGGTGGCCACCAGTTTCCTGACCAGCCTGACCGTGGCCGGCGCGCTGGGTGCACCCGGCGTGCTGATTCTGCCCTTGCAGCAGGAATTCGGCTGGACCGCGTCGGAGATTTCGGCGGCGCTGGCTGTGCGGCTGGTGCTGTTCGGCCTGATGGGGCCGTTCGCGGCAGCGTTGATCAACCGGTTCGGGGTGCGGCGCATGGCGCTGACCTCGCTCACCGTCATCAATGTCGGCATGATCCTGTCGCTGGCCATGAGCCAGCTCTGGCAGCTGATGCTGCTCTGGGGCGTGGTCATCGGCATCGGCACGGGCATGACCGCCCTGGTCATGGGGGCGACCATCGCCACCCGCTGGTTCACCCATCGGCGCGGGCTGGTCATCGGCCTGCTGACCGCCAGCACCGCCACCGGCCAGTTGATCTTCATCCCGCTGATGGCGTGGCTGGCGCAGGAGATCGGCTGGCGTACGGCGCTGGGCATGATCTGTGTGCTGATCACCGTGGCCGCCACCGGCATGCTGCTGCTGATGCGCGACCGGCCGGGCGATATCGGCCTGCGGGCATATGGAGAGGAACCGGGGGCACCGGAACCGGCCCCACCGCCACCCGCCGGTTCCGTCGCTTTCGCCGCCATCGACACGCTGCGCGAGGCGGCGAAGACCCGCGTGTTCTGGATCCTGTTCGCCACCTTCTTCGTCTGTGGGGCCAGCACCAACGGCCTGATCCAGGTGCATATGATCCCGCTCTGCGTGGATTTCGGCATCCCCGCGGTACAGGCGGCCGGCATGCTGGCGGTGATCGGCATCTTCGATTTCATCGGCACCATCCTGTCGGGCTGGCTGTCCGACCGGTACGATAACCGCTGGCTCTTGTTCTGGTATTACGGCTTGCGCGGCCTGTCACTGCTCTACCTGCCCTATTCGGACTTCACCTTCTACGGCCTGTCGATCTTCGCCATCTTCTATGGCCTGGACTGGGTAGCCACCGTGCCGCCCACCGTCAAGCTGACGGCGGAGCGGTTCGGGCGGGAAAAGGCCGGCATGGTGTTCGGCTGGGTTTTCGCCGGCCACCAGCTGGGTGCCGCCTGCGCCGCCTTCGGCGGTGGCTGGTCGCGCACCGCACTCGACAGCTACCTGCCGGCCTTCTATGTGGCGGGCCTGCTGTGCCTGGGCGCCGCCCTGCTGTGCCCGACCATGGGCAAGAAGGCGGCGGCGCAGACCGCAGCAGCTTGACTACAGAAGCCGCAGGAACGCCCCGACCCTTGCGGCAACCTGCTGACGGTGGGTGAAGATAGCGGCATGGCCGCCGCCTTCCACCGTCAACAGCTCCGCCCCCGCGATACGCCGGGCCAGTTCCGCCCCGTGCCGTTCATAGGGCAGCAACGGATCGCGCGTGCCATGCACCACCAGCGTGGGCACGGCGATCTCCGCCAGGGCGAAGCGCCGCACCCTGGTCACGCCGATATCGTTCTCCGTCCCCGGCAGCCGTTCCGCCAGACCAGCGAACATCCCGGCCCGCAGTTCGCGATAAAGCGGCATGGCCAGCGGATCGGACAGCAGCGCCTGCCGCTGCCCCGCGTCGGGGATGGACCGGGTGGAGATACGATCCGGGTTCTTCAACGCCCGCCGCCGCATCCAGCCCACGAAGGCAGGCCACCGGGCCAGCATGCACATCAGCCGGAAACCCGGCGGAATCGGCATCGGTTCCGGCCCCGCACAGGTGGAGACCAGCACCAGCGCCCGGCACCGCCCCGGATGGCGCAGCGCGAACATCAGGGCCGAGGCACCGCCGCCCGACACGGCGATGACTGCCACCCGGTCCAGCCCCAGATGGTCCAGCAGGGCGGCATAGAGATCGGCCTGTGCCTCCGGCGTGGTGCCGGACGCCAGCGGCGTGCCGGGATAGCCCGGCCGGGCGGGTGCGATGATACGACCGGCATCGGCCCCGGTGACACGGGCCAGGATCATCCCCTGGTCCACCCCGCCCATGGCCCCGTGCAGGGACAGGACAGCCGGGCCTTCGCCCGCATCGGCATAATGGATAAGGCCGCGCGCGGTGGCGACCGTGTGTTCAGCAATCGACATGGACATGGCTGTTCCCTCTGTCGTGCCGATCCTTTTGAGGGATGTCGGTGGTCGCCGGCTTCCGACCTGGCACGGCTTTCGGAAAAGCGGTCGGTCGATGGAAGGGAAAACGGGTAAGGATCGTGAATGGTGATTCGCGATGGCAGGTTTAGCTTTCCCGGATGGGAACGGCGACGCCTGGGGAACTGCCGACCAGCCGGGAAGATAGCCCGTCACGCCTTTGCACGCAACGGTTCCCGCCCGGCGGTCGCCCACTCCCCTCAGCCGATCCGCATGGAAAGCTCCACGTCTCCGGCAAACGCCACGGACATGTAGCCGCCATCAGGCGAACGGACACGGCCCAGATAGTCCGGACTGTAATCGGCATTATCGGCGACGATCAGGGCACCGGGCCGCAGCCGCGGCGCCACCAGATCCAGGATATCGGGATAGAGCGCCTTTGCCCCGTCCAGCAGCAGCAGATCAACCGTCTCCGGCAGATCGGTGCTCAAGGTGGTCAGCGCGTCACCCTCGCGGATGTCGACCAGATCGATCAGGCCGCCCTCCGTCAGGTTGCGGCGGGCACCGGCGACCTTTGTCGGCTCGAACTCGCTGGTGATCAGCCGGCCGCCGCCATTGTCGCGCAGTGCCGCCGCCAGATGCAGGGTGGAAATGCCGAAGGAGGTGCCGAACTCCACGATGGTGCGCGCCCGCATGGACCGGGCCAGCAGGTACAGCAGCACCCCCGTCTCCCGCGATACCGGCAACCACAGATCCTTCAGGCGGCCGTAAAGGTCGAGATATTCGGTCTTGCTGCGCATCAGGCGCTCCCGCTCCTCACGGGAGACCCCTTCGAATGCGGGGCTTGTCGCCGCTTCCGCCTCCTGGAACAGACGGTCCAGAAGGGTCGCCAGCGGCGTTGCGGTCAGGCTGTTCATAAGTGTCTCCGGTACAGAACCGACGCGTCTTGCGCCGGGCTTAAAAATACGAATACTTCGTCGCGTTTCCTAATCGCATTGCCGGAGTCTGTAATGGCCAACCCGCCAAGTGCCCGGATTTCCTCACGAAAGCAGCCCAAGCAGGCCCGGTCGGCGGACCTTGTCGCCGCCATTCTGGAAGCCGCTGTTCAGGTTCTTGCCAAGGAGGGGGCGCAGCGTTTCACCACCGCACGGGTGGCGGAAAAGGCCGGGGTCAGTGTCGGCTCGCTCTACCAGTATTTCCCCAACAAGGCGGCGATCCTGTTCCGGCTTCAGACCAACGAATGGCGCCAGACGACGGGGATGCTGCGCGGCATCCTGGGCGACCGGAACAGGCCGCCACTCGACCGGCTGCGCGCCCTGGTCCATGCCTTCATCCGATCGGAATGTGACGAGGCCGCGGTGCGGGTGGCGCTGAACGATACCGCGCCGCTTTATCGCACCGCCCCCGAAGCGCGGGAGGTGCGCGCCGGCAGCGATGTGGCCATGGAAACTTTCCTGAAGGAGGCCCTACCCGAGGCCCCGCAAGCCATCACCGAGACGGTGTGTGATCTGATCAACGGCACGATGAGTGCCCTGGGAAAGCAATTCTCCCAGTCACCGCGCAGTGCGGAGGAGATCGCGGCCTATGCCGACGCGATGGCCGACATGTTCTGTGCCTATATCCGGTTCCATGGACAGGGGACGGGGAAACAGGCGTGAAGCCCCCCGGTGGAATGCAAAAAGGCCGGCAACCCGAAGGTTACCGGCCTTTTGGATGCTGGCGGAGGGGATGGGATTCGAACCCACGATACCAGTTTCCCGGTATGACGGTTTAGCAAACCGTTGCCTTCAGCCGCTCGGCCACCCCTCCGAACCGTTCGCGACGACCGGTTTTGCCGGGGTCGCTTCGGTGAGAGGGGTGTTTAGTGGCACGGAGCGGGCTTGTCAACGGCGCTGCGACATACCATTCTTAAAAAGTGATCCCGGCCTCTGTCCGGGACATGCCGGAACGGGGGCGGTCCGGCGATCCGCCGCAAGAACGCGGTTCCGCACGGGGGGGAGACTTCCACCCGCGCCCTGTCTTATGGAGTTCGACAACATGTTCGGACATGGAAAGTCCATTGCACTCGCTGAATCGCCCGCGATCCAGGCGGAGGGCATGGGGTTCAAGGCCGGCCTGCTGGCCGGCATCGTCGGCCTGTCCCTGATGGTTCTGGCCGCCGGCACTGCCGGTGCCGGCGAAAGCGCCTGGGACGGCATCCCCTCCAAGAAGGCCCCGCCGCTCCCGACCGAGGGCCTGACGGAGCAGGACCATGCCAATCTCGACAAGGTATTCGTGAAGCCGGGCGTCAACCTCGCCAGCTACGGCAAGGTGATCCTGGCCCCCATGGATACCGCCATCGAGCGCCGCTTCGATGAGGTGCTGGTGTCGGTGCGCGAGCGCGACCATGCGTTCGAATATATGGAAAAGCAGCTGAAGGACACGCTGGGGTCGGCACTGGTGACGGCGCCGGGTCCGGGCGTGCTGAAGCTTTCCATCACCTTCACCGATTATGTGCCCAACCGGTCCTTCCATGCGGAGAAGGCGCGCGGCGGCGGCACCGTCGACCGCGTCTATGCCGTGGGCCGCGCCGCCTTCCAGGCGACGCTGACCGACAGCCAGACGGGCCAGATCGTCGCCGTCATCGCCGATGCCGACATGGGCCTGCCGTTTCCCGACAATATCAACGCCTACACGATCTATGGCGACGCGGACCGGTTCAGCCGCCGCTGGGCCAAGCAGATCGCCAAGCTGGTGACGGGCGACGCCGCCAGCTGATTACGGTCCAAACAGGGGCCGATGGGATTGGGGCGCCGGGGGCAATCTCCGGCGCCTTTCTTTTGCGCGCAGGGCAAGGCACACCGGTGGAATGAGGGGGTGCCCTGCACGCACAGGCGACGGGCATACTGCCCCCCTGCCCCCCATGGAAGACCCGTCCCATGAAGCAATTCTTCAGCGCCGTGATCGACCCGTTCCTGATGGCCCTGCTGGCCACGGTGGGGCTGGCGGCCCTGTTTCCGGCTCAGGGGCCGGTGGCGCATTGGGTCGATATCGTCGCCGACGTGGCCATCGCGCTGCTGTTCTTCTTCCATGGCGCCAAGCTGTCGCGCGAGGCCATCCTGGCCGGCATGGGCCATTGGCGGCTGCACCTGAGCGTGCTGGCCTGCACCTTCGTGCTGTTCCCGCTGCTGGGGCTGGCCACGGGCCTGCTGTCACCGGGGCTGATCTCCCCCGTCATCGCCGCGGGCATCCTTTATCTCTGCCTGCTGCCATCGACGGTGCAAAGCTCCATCGCGTTTGTCTCCATCTCCGGCGGCAATGTGCCGGCGGCGATCTGTTCAGCCTCGGCATCCAACCTGCTGGGCATCTTCGTCACCCCGCTGCTGGTCGGGCTGCTGATGCAGACAGATGGTCAGGCCGGCGTGTCGCTGGGGGCGCTGGAGGCGATCATCCTGCAATTGCTGGTGCCCTTCGTGGCGGGGCATCTGGCCCGGCCACTGATCGGGCGCTTCGTGCAGAAGCATAAGCAGACCATCTCCTACACCGACCGGGGATCGATCCTGCTGGTGGTCTATTCGGCCTTCAGCGCCGCGGTGGTGGAGGGGCTGTGGCACAAGGTCGATCTGCGCGACCTGATCGCCATCATCGTGGTCAGTGCCGTGCTGCTGGGCATCGTGATGTATGTGACGATGCTGGCCGGAAAACTGCTGGGTTTCAGCCGCGAGGACCGGATCGTCCTGGTCTTCTGCGGATCGAAGAAAAGCCTGGTGTCGGGCGTGCCCATGGCCAGCGTGCTGTTCCCCGTGGCGCAGGTGGGCCTGATCATCCTGCCCATCATGATCTTCCACCAGATCCAGCTGCTGGTCTGCACCTGGCTGGCGGCACGGTATCGGCAACGAACGCAATAAAAAAGGCCGCCGGGTCGCCCCGACGGCCTTTTCATCACAAACCCCAACCGGTTCAGCCCTTCAGCTTGACCGCCAGGATGTCGTTCACCATGGCCGGGTTGGCCTTGCCCTGGCTGGCCTTCATCACCTGCCCCACAAAGAAGCCGAATAGCTTGTCCTTGCCGGACCGGTATTCGGCCACCTTGTCGGGGTTGGCTTCCATCACCTGGGCGATGACGGCGTCGATGGCGCCGGTATCGGTGACCTGACGCAGGCCCTTCTCATCGACGATGGCGATGGCCGACTTGCCCGTCTCCAGCATCAGCGCGAACACATCCTTGGCCAGACGGCCGGAGATGGTGTTGTCGGCCACCAGATCCAGCAACCCACCCAGATCGGCGGTGGAGATCGGCGATTCGGTGATGTCCTTGCCGGTCTTGTTCAAGGCACCCAACAGGTCGCCGATGACCAGATTGGCGGCGGCCTTCGGATCGCGGCCCTTGGCCACTTCCTCATAGAAATCGCCACGCGCCTTTTCCGCCACCAGCACGCCGGCATCGTACACCGGCAGCTTGTACTGCTCCATGAACCGCGCCTTCTTGTCGTCGGGCAGTTCCGGCAGGCTGGCCTTGATCTGATCGACCAGTTCCTGCTCGATCACCAGCGGCAGCAGATCGGGATCGGGGAAATACCGGTAATCATGCGCCTCTTCCTTGCTGCGCATGGAGCGGGTGACGCCCTTGGCCGTGTCCCACAGGCGGGTTTCCTGCACGACCACGCCGCCTTCCTCGATCAGCTCGATCTGGCGCTGGGCCTCATACTCGATCACCGCATGCATGAAGCGCATGGAATTGACGTTCTTGGTCTCCGTGCGCGTGCCCAGCGGGCCGCCCGGACGGCGCACCGACACGTTGATGTCGCAGCGCATGGAGCCTTCATCCATGTTGCCGTCGCAGGTTTCCAGATAGCGGACGATGGTGCGCAGCTTACGCACATAGGCCACCGCCTCTTCCGGGCTGCGCATGTCGGGCTTGGACACGATCTCCATCAGCGCCACGCCGGCCCGGTTCAGATCGACATAGGTCTTGGACGGATGCTGGTCATGCATCGACTTGCCGGCATCCATTTCCAGATGCAGCCGCTCGATCCCGACCTCGCGCGTCACGCCGTCGGCCAGATCCAGGATGATCGTGCCCTCGCCCACGATGGGCTGCTTGAACTGGCTGATCTGATATCCCGAGGGCAGATCGGCATAGAAATAGTTCTTGCGGTCGAAGACGCTGCGCAGGTTGATCTGCGCCTTCAGGCCCAGGCCGGTCTTGACCGCCTGCTGCACGCAGAACTCGTTGATCACGGGCAGCATGCCGGGGAAGCCGGCATCGACGAAGCTGACTTGGCTGTTGGGGGCCGCACCGAAGGCCGTGGCGGCCCCGCTGAACAGCTTGGCATTGGAGATGACCTGGGCATGGACCTCCAGCCCGATCACCACTTCCCATTCACCCGTCTCGCCCTGAATCCGGTAAGCCATCGTCTCTGCACTCTGTGATAACGGAAAGACCAGGGGCTTTTCATGGCCGGATTCGGCCCAAAGGGCAAGGGGCTTGGACGATGTGCCGCCCCCTCAGAACCGCTTCGCCCCCCGCACCGGCAGCATCACGGCATAAAGCCCGCCGGTGGCACACATATAGAGTCTGTTGCCGCGCGCGCCACCGAATTCCAGATTAGCCACCCGTTCCGGGACCAGCACCCTGGCGACCAGCTCTCCATCGGGGTGGTAGCAATGCACCCCGTCCGCCTCTCCCATCCAGAGATGGCCCCCTTCGTCGCAGCGCAGGCCATCGAAGCCCGCCTGTTCCGACACAGCGAACACATCGCCACCCGACAGGGATTTGCCCTCAACAGTGAAGGCCCGCACATGGCAGGGACCGTCGGGCGAATGGGTGCGGCCGGTATCCACGACATAGAGGGTCTGCTCATCGGGGGAAAAACAGATGCCATTGGGCTTCACGAAATCATCGGCCACCATTTCCACCGCCCCCGTGACGGGATCGATGCGGTAGACATTGCTGGCACCGATCTCGCTCTCGGCCTTGTAGCCTTCATAATCGCTGTCGATGCCATAGGTCGGGTCGGTGAACCAGACGGAGCCGTCGGATTTCACCACCACATCATTGGGGCTGTTGAAGCGCTTGCCTTGCCAGCGGTCGGCCAGAACCGTGATCGAGCCATCATGTTCAGTGCGCACTACCCGCCGCCCACCATGTTCACAGGTAACCAGCCGCCCCTGCCGGTCGATGGTATTGCCATTGCTGTAGCCGGACGGCCGACGGAACTCCGCCACCCCGCCCGTCGCCTCGTCATAGCGCAGCATGCGTTCATTGGGGATGTCGGACCAGACCAGCGTGCGGTGGGCGGGGAAATAGGCCGGCCCTTCCGCCCAGCGGCAATCGCCATAAAGCTTTTCCACCTTGGCGCTGCGGCGCAGAACGGCGCGGGCGCGGATGGGATCGTGGATGATGAAATCGGCGTCGGACATGGGCGCTCCGGATCAGGCGGCGAGAGTGTCGCCCCCTTTATACAAGAGGTGTCCGGGAAATTTTCGACCAAATCCACGCCGGCCAAGCTCAGGTCCGAACAGCCCCCGCACCCCGATTGAAGCTTCACGCAACCCGGCCCTTCGCAGCGGCGGGTGGACGGGTGCGCCCGGGCATGCCATGAAAGCGGCCTGTCGCAACCCCACCTGGAGCGTCCAGGACATGATGTCGCCTGCCGCCAATGACCTGCTGGTACTGGCCCTGCCCAAGGGTCGGATTCTGGATGAGGTGAGGCCGCTGCTGCACCATGTGGGGATCGAGCCTGAAGCCGATTTCGACAATCCGAAATCCCGCGCCCTGAAGTTCGACACCAACCTGCCCAACGTGAAGATCATCCGCGTGCGCAGCTTCGATGTCGCCACCTTCGTGGCCTTCGGCGCCGCCCATCTGGGTGTCTGCGGCAGCGACGTGCTGATGGAATTCGATTATCCGGAGATCTACACGCCGCTGGATTTGGGCATCGGCAAGTGCCGGATCGCCGTGGCGGAGCCGGTGGACCTGTCGGAAAAGGACGATCCCTCGCGCTGGTCGCATGTGCGCGTGGCCACCAAATACCCGGACATCACCCGCCGTCATTTCGCCGCACGCGGCGTGCAGGCCGAATGCATCAAGCTGAACGGCGCGATGGAACTGGCCCCCAACCTGGACCTGTGCTCGCGCATCGTCGATCTGGTCTCCACCGGCGTGACGCTGAAGGCCAATGGCCTGGTGGAGATCGAGCATATCGCCGACATCTCCTCCCGCCTCATCGTCAACCGGGCTTCCTTCAAGACGCGCCATGGCGAAATCCAGGGCTGGATCGACCGTTTCAATGAGGCCATCGGCAATGCCGGTTAAATTCTCCACCCGCGACGGCGATTTCGAAGCCCGCTTCCAGGAACTGCTGGGGGCCAAGCGCGAGGTTCAGGAGGACCTGAACAACGCCGTCACCGCCATCCTGAACGATGTGAAGGCACGCGGCGACGCGGCCGTGCTTGAGTACACCAAGCGCTGGGACCGGCTGGACCTGACCGCCGCCGGTATAGCCTTCACCCAGGATGAGATCGACGATGCCGTGGCGCAGTGCGATGCCGCCACGCTGGACGCGCTGAAGCTGGCCGCCGACCGGATCGAGGCGTTCCACCGCAAGCAGTCGATTGAATCCTCCTTCTACACCGACCCGGCCGGTGTGCGGCTGGGTGCCCGCTGGACGCCGGTCGGCGCCGTCGGCCTCTATGTGCCAGGCGGCACCGCGTCGTACCCCTCATCCGTGCTGATGAATGCCATCCCGGCCAAGGTGGCCGGCGTGCCGCGCATCGCCATGGTGGTGCCCACGCCCGACGGGGTGATCAATCCGCTGGTCCTGGCCGCCGCCAAGCTGGCCGGCGTCACCGAGATTTATCGCATCGGCGGGGCGCAGGCGGTCGGCGCGCTCGCCTTCGGCACCGCGACGATCAAGCCGGTGGACAAGATCACCGGCCCCGGCAACGCCTTCGTCGCCGCTGCCAAGCGGCAGGTGTTCGGCACGGTCGGCATCGACATGATCGCCGGCCCGTCGGAGATTCTGGTCGTCGCCGATGGGCAGAACGACCCCGCCTGGATCGCCGCCGACCTGCTGTCCCAGGCTGAGCACGATACCAGCGCGCAGAGCATCCTGATCACCGACGACGCGGCCTTCGCCGATGCCGTATCCGCCGCCGTGGATACGCATCTGGCCAATCTGCCTCGCGCGGAAATCGCCGGCACCTCCTGGCGCGACCATGGCGCCATCATCCTGGTCGATGACCTGAACCAGGCCGTGCCCCTGGTCGATCGCCTGGCGCCGGAGCATCTGGAACTGGCCGTGGCCGATCCCGATGCCCTGGCCGCCAAGGTCCGCAATGCCGGCGCCATCTTCCTGGGCCGCCACACGCCCGAAGCCATCGGCGATTATGTCGCGGGTCCCAACCATGTGCTGCCCACGGCCCGGTCGGCGCGTTTCTCCAGCGGCCTGAACGTGCTGGATTTCATGAAGCGCACCACGCTTGTCGGCTGCACGCCGGAAAGCCTGGCCCGCATCGGTCCCGCCGCCGTGGCCCTGGCCAATTCCGAAGGGCTGGGTGCCCACGCCCTGTCGGTTGCCATCCGGCTCGCGTGATCCGGCTTGCCAAGCGCATGGCTGGGCAGGCAGGTTAATAAAAACTGAACGCCACCACCGGGGAGGGATGATGAACGCGCCGCACCACCGCATCGTCCATGTGGAATTGGTGGAGAAGAACGTCATCCGCCGCAACATGGAGGTGGAGCATGAGCGCGCCGTCGCCCTGTTCGACCTTCTGGACGAGAACCGCTTCGCCCTGGTCGAAACGCCGGATGTTGGCCCCTTCCGCCTGTTCCTGTCGACCGAGGATAACCGTCTGGTCTTCGATGTAAGGCGTGAGGATGACGAGGTGCTGACCCGCATCACCCTGCCGCTGACCCCGTTCCGTACCATCGTGCGGGACTATTTCATGATCTGCGACAGCTATTACAAGGCCATCAAGACGGCGTCGCCCTCCCAGATCGAAGCCATCGACATGGGTCGGCGCGGGCTGCACAACGAGGGATCGGAACTGCTGCGCGAGCGGCTGGCCGGCAAGGCCGAAATGGATCTGAACACGGCCCGGCGCCTGTTCACGCTCATCTGCGTGCTCCATATCCGGAACTGACGGTCGCGGCGAGATGGCAGAGACCAACCCGACCCGGATCTCCAGCGTATTGTTCGCCTGCACCTACAATTCTATCCGCTCCCCCATGGCCGAAGGGCTGCTGAAGAAGCTGATGGGCAAGCAGGTCTATGTCGACAGCGCCGGCGTGCGCGAGGGAGAGATTGACCCCTTCGTGACGACCGTGATGGCCGAACTGGGCGTAGACATGTCGCGCCACAAGGCAAAAACGTTCGAGCAGCTGGAGGATGACAGTTTCGATCTGGTCATCTCCCTGTCGCCGGAGGCACAGCACCGGGCTGTGGAAATGACCCGCACCACGGCCTGCGACGTGGAATTCTGGAACACGTTCGACCCGACCCTGGTGGAGGGCAGCCGCGAGGCACGACTCGATGCCTATCGCCAGGTACGCGACACGCTGATGAAGCGGCTGAAGCAGCGCTTCGGGATGGAGTGAGCCGGACCGGGTGAGTTTCCAGACTGGCCAAGCCATGCCCAGCGCGAACAACGTCCTTGCTTTGCGCTGAAAACACTTGACCCGAACCCCTGCGGCGCTCACCTATGTGCGCGTTTTACCCTCCCGAAATCAGGAAAACATGGCCAAGGAAGATCTGATCGAGTTTTCCGGCACGGTGACTGAACTGCTGCCTAACGCGATGTTCCGCGTGAAACTCGACAACGAACATGAAGTGCTCGCCCATACCTCGGGCAAGATGCGCAAGAACCGCATCCGCGTGCTGGCTGGCGACCGCGTCAATGTCGAAATGACGCCGTACGACCTGACCAAGGGTCGGATCACCTTCCGCTTCAAGTGAGCGGCAGGGCTTGATCATGATTACGCGCGCGGCGGCGACGCCCGAGACATCCGGCATCATCCGTCCGCGCCTGATCCTCGCCTCCGGTTCTCCCCGGCGGCGGGAATTGCTGGCCCAGATCGGGCTGGTGCCGGACGCCATCGATCCGGCCGATATCGACGAGACACCCCACAAGGACGAGTTGCCCAACGCCCATGCCCAGCGCCTGTCGCGGGAAAAGGCCGGGATCGTGGTCGCGCGCCATGCGGGTGCCATCGTGCTCGCTGCCGACACGGTAGTGGGGCTGGGCCGTCGCATCCTGCCCAAGGCCGACGATGCCGACACGGCCCGCCGCTGCCTGGACTTGCTCCAGGGCCGCCGCCACCGCGTCTATACGGGCGTGGCGCTGATCGGCACCGACGGCAAGGCCTGGAGCCGTGTGGTCGAAAGCCAGGTGATCTTCCGCACGCTGTCGCGTGACGAGATCGACCAGTACATCGCCACCGGCGACTGGAAGGGCAAGGCCGGCGGCTATGCCATCCAGGGGCTGGCCAGCCTGTTCGTGCGCCAGCTTTCCGGCAGCTACAGCAATGTCGTGGGCCTGCCCCTGACGGAAGTGGCGGGCGTGCTGCGCGCCGCCGGGATCGACGCGCTGGCGCTGGCCGCCGCCCAAGCCGCGACCGGGGGCTGATGCGCCGGCGGCTGCTGATCGACCGGCGCGGGCCCTTGCAGCGCTGCGCCATGCTGTCCGACGGCGTCCTGACCGACCTTGCCATCGACCATGACGACCGCCCCGTCTGGCAGGGCGCCATCGTCCAGGGCCGCGTAACGCGTGTCATGACCGGCCTGGACGCCGCCTTCGTGGAATTCGGTGACAGCGTACCGGGTTTCCTTTCCGCCTCCGATGTGCGCCCCCTGCGCCGCGACGCGCGCATCGGCCAACTCCTGCGCACAGGACAGATGGTCACGGCCCAGGTGAAGGCCGACGCCCATGACGGCAAGGGGGCGGTCCTTACCATGGACCTGTCCCTGCCCGGCCGTTTCCTCGTCCACAACCCGCACGGCGACGGCATCCATATCTCCAAGCGTCTGGGCAAGGGGCCGGAGGTGACGGCCTTGCGCCAGCGCCTGTCCAGCACCCTGCCCAACCAGGGCGGCTGGATCGTGCGGGCCGAGGCGCTGCATGCCGACCCCGCCCTGGTCCTGGACGAGGCGGAGGGGCTGCTGGCCGACGCGCACCACGCCCGCATGGCGGCAGGCGCCCCCTCCCCCATGACCCTGCTGCCCCCGCCCGACGCCGTGCGCCGCGCCTTCGTGGAACTGCCCCGCGACGGGTTGGCAGAGATCGTGGTGGAGGGGCCGGACATGCTGGCGGCGGTGAAGGCCGCCGCCATGGCCCTGGCGCCCGACCTGCTGCCCTTGATCGCTCCGCATAAGGGCGCACGCCCCCTATTCGACCAGGGGGACTTGGACAGCGCCATCACCGCCCTGGCCGACCGCCGGGTCGATCTGGGCCAGGGCGGCTCCCTGGTCATCGACCGGACGGAAGCCCTGACCGTCATCGACGTGAACGGGGGTGAACGGGGCAACCCGCTGGCCACCAACCTGGATGCCTGCCTGGAGATCGCCCGGCAACTGCGCCTGCGCAATGTCGGTGGCATCGTGGTGGTGGATTTCGTCAACATGGCGCGGGCCGGCGACCGTGAGGCGGTGATCCAGCGCCTGTCATCGGCGGTTTCCGATGACCCCGTGGCCACCCATGTCTATGGCATGTCGCGCCTGGGTTTGGTGGAGGTCACCCGCGCCCGCCGCGGCCCGCCGCTGGCCGACCTGCTGCTGTAAGGAAGTTCCCACGATGAGTGATGACCCGATCGACCTGTCCGCCGCCCGCCGTCCGAAGAAGGCGGCAGGCTGCCCCATCTGCGGCCGCGCACCGGTAATGGATTTCCGTCCCTTCTGTTCCAAGCGCTGCAGCGATGTCGACCTGTCACGCTGGCTGGGAGAGGTTTATCGCGTACCGGTGGAGGATGCGCCGGGCGAGGATGAACCGGGCTGAAAATTTTTGCGATCGCCGCAATTCAATGCTTTACAGCCCCGGATGCCTTGTCTATAAGGCGCTCCACACCGGCAGCGGACACCGAAAACGCTCTGGTGAGTACGAAGTAAGATGTGCCCAGGTAGCTCAGTCGGTAGAGCAGGGGATTGAAAATCCCCGTGTCGGCGGTTCGATTCCGTCCCTGGGCACCACCTTCGACTATAAACCCTTCCATCTATATCTGCACTTCCGCGCTCAAGTCTTTGAACAGACTTGACCATCCGTGCATCGGCACCGTTTTGCCGAAATCGGCAAACCATCACCTTCCAATATTCGGTTGAAACTGATCCCGCGGATGCTGAAAAAGGGCTGTCCGCGATGCGCTTCAGCCGGAGGAAAGATGTCCGCCCGTTTGCCCACCCTGCGCCGGTGCCTGCTGCCCATGGCCGTCCTTGCCGCCCTGCTGGCCATGCCAGCGGCGGCGGAGCTGGCCGTCAGCCGGGAGGTCGGGCTGCCCTTGCAGGCGGCGCGTCAGGCGCTGGACGGCAAGCGTTATGATGTGGCGCTGAAGGAGGTGGACAAGGCCCGTGCCGTCGCCACAATCACGGCGCAGGAGAAATGGGCGGTGGAACAGATGCGCGCCGCCATCTACAAGGCGCAGGGCCGTTTCGATCTGGCCGCCACCGCGTTCGAGGCGGCGATCACCCTGGTGCCATTGTCGGAAGCCGATCAGGCCGGCGCGCTGGAGACGCTGGCGCAGCTCTGGTACCGTTCCGGCGATTATGGCAAGTCCGTCGCCTTCGGGGAAAAGGCGATGGCCGCCGGAAGGCGCAGCGACGGGTTCCGGCACATGGTGGCGGAGGCCTATTATCGCAGCAAGGAGCCGGCCAAGGCCGCCAAGCTACTGCATGCCTGGGCCGACGACCTGCGCAAGGCCGGCCGCAGCCTGTCATCGGAGGCCCAGCAGCTGCTGGCCGCATCGGAGTTCATGTCGGGCAACAATGAAGGCTATATCAAGGCCCTGCGCCAGCAATTGCAGGTGGAGAGCACGCGGGAGAACTGGCAGCGCCTGCTCGACGCCATGGCAAAGGGCAAGCCGGTCCCGGAACGGCTGGACCTGGACTGGGCCCGGCTGAAGCTGGCGGTCAACGCCTATGACAATCCGGACTCGCTGACCGAGATGGCGCAGCGCGCCATGGTGGAGGAATTGCCGGCCGAGGCGGCGGCGGCCCTGGACCAGGGCTGGGCGTCGGGACTGCTGGGCAAGCCGGGCCCCAAGCTGGAACGCCAGCAGCGCCTGCGCGAATACGCCACCACACAGCTTGCCGCGCAGAAACAGGGGCTTGAGGAACGGCAGCGTCAGGTGCTGGCCGGCAAGGATGCCAATACCATCGCCAAGCTGGGCATGGTATATGCCTCCTTGGGGCAGCCGGACCAGGCCATCGCCCTGTTGCAGCAGGCGCTGAAGGGCAAGCTGATATCGCCGGCGGCGGTTCGGCTGCGGCTGGGCATGCTGCAATACCGGGCCGGACAGAACCAGGCGGCCGCACAGACCATGGCGGCATTGCCGGCAGGCAGTGACGAGGCAAGGCTGGGCGGTGTCTGGGGGCTGATCTACCTGCAGCGATGATACTTCCAGGGAGGCGGACATGACGGAACGGATGGCATCATGCGGTTGCGGACAGTTGCGCGTGACCTGCACCGGTGAACCGGTGCGCATTTCCATCTGCCATTGCCTTGAATGCCAGAAGCGCACCGGTAGCGTTTTCGGCACGCAGGCGCGGTTTCCCCGGGCACAGGTGACGATCGAGGGCAGCACGACGCCGTGGGTACGGTTCGGGGACAGCGGCCAGTCGGCCACCTTTCATTTCTGCCCGGTGTGCGGCTCCACGGTTTACTGGGAACCCAGCGCGATGCCGGATTTCATCAGCGTGGCGGTGGGCGCGTTCGCCGATCCGCAATTCCCGCCGCCCTTCGTCTCCGTCTATGAGGAGCGCATGCATCCCTGGGCGCCGGCGGCAAACGATCTGCCGATGGAGCATATGGGTTGAAGCGGTTTTCGCTGAGCGAAAATCGCTCCGGCGGCGACTGCCGCCGCGCCGCACGTGCGGCGTGAAGCCAAGCCGCGGATGCGGCGCCGGCGTTTGAGGAACACAAAAGTCAGGCTTTGCGGCTGCGCCCCGGCATGGTCATGGCCACAACGGCCGCCACCACGCAGACCAGCCCGACCAGGGCCGTGGGCGCCAGGCTTTCGCCCAGGAACAGCATGCCCAGCCCCACGCCGATCGGCACACGCAGATAGGCCTGCGACGTGGTGCCAATCGAACCCAGCGTCTGCATCAGCCGGAAATAGATGGTGAACGCGATGGCCGTGCAGAACACGGACAGGCAGATCAGCGCACCGATGGAATGCAGCGAGGGAGACAGCGTCCAGGGACGATCGACCACCAGACTGACCGGCAGCAATATCACCGCGCCGCAGATCATCGACCCCGCCGCCGGCACGATGGGCGTGAGGCCCTTGAAATTCTTCCCATAGATCGCGGCCCCGGCATAGGAGATGGTGGCAGCGACGATGGCCAGCTGTGCGCCCAGCTGGTCACCCAGGCCGTTCAGCGCCTCCATCCCGATGATCAGGCAGATGCCCAGCAGCCCGGCCGCCACACCGAACATCTTGCGCATCGTCACCGGCTCATGCCGGGTGATCAGGGCCGTCAGCAGGAAGGTGAAGATCGGCGTGGTGGAATTCAGGATGGCGGCCAGGCCGGCATCCGTCTCCTGCTCCCCCCAGGCGACCAGGGTGAAGGGCACGACGCTGTTCATCACCGCCTGGAAGGTGAATTGCCGCCAGACCTTGGGGTCGCGTGGCAGCCGCACCCCCTGCCACGCCATCACTGCCAGCAGGATCGACCCGGCGATCAGGGTGCGCACGGCGATCAGGGTGACGGGCGGAATGGTCTCCACCCCCACCTTGATGAAGGTATAGGACGAGCCCCAAAGCGTGGCCAGCACCAGCAGCAGCGCCAGTTCCTTGATCATCAACGGTCGTTCGCCCATCACCCAGCCCATCCGGCATCCATCGGTGCCCTTTCAATAGCAGAGGCCAAGTCGCCGCGCTTCGGCCGCTACCGAACTATTGGCATGCGTTTGAAAGGTCCTATTCCGGCTTGTGGCAGACGAATTCCACCAGCCGTCCGTCGGGATCGCGCAGGAAACCGGCATAATAGTTGGGATGCACATGCGCCATCAGGCTGGGGGCGCGATCCAGGGCCAGTCCCGCCTGCACCCCCACCGCATAGATGCGGTCCACCATGGCGCGGTCTGGGCTGTTGAAGGCGTAATGCACGTCGCGGGCGGGCACTTCGCCAAGTGCCAGAAAGAAATCCAGGGTTTTGCCGTCACCGAAACCCTTCACCGCCCCATCCACCTCCAGCCGGTAGCCCAGCGGCGCCAGCAGGGTGGCGTAGAAATGCAGGCTGGCCGGCAGGTCGGCGGTCTTCAGTTCGATATGGTCGATCATGCTATCCTCACATTCCCATCAGTTTCGTGTATTGCCGCCACAGAGCGGGATCAGGATGCGGCGCCCGCCCCAGGCGGCGGGATCGGCCAGCAATGCCGCCAACCCGGCGGCACCCGCCGGTTCCACCACCAGCCCCAGATGCTGTTGCAGCAGGTCCATGGCACGGATGATGGCCTGGTCCGGCACCATCACGGCGCCGTCCAGGACGCGGCGCAGACTGTCCACGGCATATTGGATGGGCACGCGTACGGCGATGCCGTCGGCGATGGTGTCCGCCCCTTCCCGCCCCGTGACGGGCCAGCCACGCACGGCATGGGCCATGACCGGTGCACCGGCCGCCGCCACGGCCAGCATGCGGGTATCGGGGGCCGCATGCCTGACCCAGGTCCCCATGCCCGACGCCAGCGCGCCATTGCCCAGCGGCGCCAGCACCAGATCGATATCCGGCACGGCCGCCATCGCCTCCAGCGCGATGGTGCCCGCCCCCTCGGCGATCAGCACCTCCGCCCCGTCCACGACTAGATGATGGCCCTCCCGCTCGGCGAACCGCCCCGCCTCCTCTTTCGCCACGTCGAAATCGGCGCCATGCAGATGCACCTCGGCACCAAGCGCCCGCATGGCGTCGATCTTCTTCGGCACGGCGGTTTCGGCCGCGAAGACGGTCAGGCGGTGTCCATGGGTACGCGCGGCCCAGGCCAGGCCCTGGCCGAAATTGCCCGCCGATCCGCAAACCAGCGGGCGGTCATCGCTGCCCAGCCCGGCCACGAAATTGGCGGTGCCACGGCCCTTGAAGCTGCGGATGGGGTTGGCGGTTTCATCCTTGAACCAGATGCTGGCACCAAACAGCCGGTCCAGGCCGGGGGATTGTCTGATCGGGGAGCCGCGGAACGCCGGATCGATCCGATCAAGGGCGGCCTCTATGCCGCCCGGTGTGGGGTATCGCATGCAGGGATTTTAGCGTCGCCGGGCGCGTGTTTTCGGCGAACTGGGCTGGCTTCACGCTTTTCTCCCGCATTTCATGCTGTCATCCTGCCCGGATCATGCGCATGACCGATCTCGACCCTTTCGATCGCAAATTGCTGGCCCTGGTGCAGAAGGATGCCGACCAGACGGCCGATGTCCTGGCCGAAAAGGTCGGCTTGTCCGCATCGGCCGTGTCACGCCGGTTGAAGCGGCTGAAGGCCGACGGGGTGATCACCGCCACCGTTTCCCTGGTCGATCCAGCCAAGGTCGGACGGCCCACCTTCTTCATCGCCGGGCTGGAGATCGAACGCGAACGGCCGGAGATGCTGGCCCGCCTGCGCCACTGGCTGGCGGGGGAGGATCAGGTGCAGGAGGTGTTCTATGTCACCGGCGGCACGGATTTCATCCTGGTCATCGCCGCCCCGGACGTGGAGGCCTATGACATGCTGATGGGACGGCTGATGGAGGACAACCCCACCGTCCGCCGCTTCACCACCAATGTGGCGCTGGGCATTTCCAAGCGCGGGCTGGCCGTGCCGATCCCGACGGAATGATCAGGCGCGGATATCGATGGACGCCGGCGGCGGTGGCGTGAGGGTCGGAAGCGACACGCCGGGCGGGCCGAACGCGTCGGCCATGGCGCGGTCGCCCTCCTCCATATCCTGGCTGGCCCGTTCCATCTCCGCCTTGGTGCCGGGCGAACCGTCCTTGCGGGCCAGGTTCTTCATCTGCTGATGGATGGCGCGCAACTGGTCCATCATCGTGCGCAGTTCCGCCTCTTCCCGCGCCTCCCCGGCCCGGGCGGAACCGTCGCGGATGATGGCGTCGCGCTGGGCCTGGATATCGGCGTTGGACATGGTGCCGGCGGCTTGCTCCTGCCCAGCCGGCGTCTGTTCATCCGCCACTGCCTCTCCGCCCTGGTTGGCGGTCTGGTTGGCCTGCTGTGCCACGGCCTGGGCTTCGGCACTGGCCGTCGCCGCCTCACCGGAACCGCTGGCGGCCACCTGGGCAGTACCCGTCGCGCTCGTGCTGTCACCGCCACTGGCATCCTTGGCGGCCTGGCCCAATTCCTTGGCCACCGTCGCCGCCTCCTTGGCGATGCGGGCGGCGGCCTTCTTGTCGCCGCTGGCGGCGGCCAGCTGGGCCTGGAGCTTCAGCATTTTCAGCTTCTGCTTGGCCTCCTCCTTCTTGCGGGCTGCGGCTTCCTTGGCATCTTCACCACCGCTGGCCAGCTTCTGGGCCAGACTGTCGGCATCCTTCTTTTGCGCCTCCAGCCGGGCGCGCGTATCGGGATCAATGAAATCCTGGATGCCCGTAGGCTTGGGCGCGGGCCCACTATTGGCAGCATCCTTCTTCAGGTCCTGCCAGATGCCTTGCGCCTTCGATTGCAACTGCCGGGCCGAAACGGCGAAGACGCCGCTGGCCGAACCCAGGACCGACACCATGATCCACCCCATGTCCGCCGCTGGATCGAAGCCCGCCCCTGCCCCAACCCTGCCCCCAACTCTGATAGATCAAATTTTATCCATGCCGGCCCGGTCCCGCAACCATGATTCGGTGCAGGCCGAAGCATCGGGACAGGGCCTGCCCTATGCTAGGCTGCGATGGTTCAGGGAGGGAACATGGTCAGCACCTCGGATTTCGCGGAGATCGCGACGCTTGCCGGTGACCCGGCGCGGGCCTGCATGCTCCACGCGCTGATGGATGGCCGCGCCCTGACGGCGGCGGAACTGGCGCGGGCGGCGGGGATCACGGCACAGACGGCCAGCGGGCATCTGTCGCGGCTGGTGGCGTCCGGCCTGCTGCGCGTGGAGCCGCAGGGGCGGCATCGCTATCACCGGCTGGCATCCCCCGCCGTGGCGCGAATGATGGAAAGCATCATGCAGGTGGCGGCCGACCGCACACCCCCACCCCGCCCCGTGCGCACCGGTCCCCGCGACAAGGCGTTGGCCGATGCCCGCACCTGTTACGACCATCTGGCCGGAAGATTGGGCGTGGCTCTGGCCGACGCCATGGTGGCGGGCGGTCATGTTGAACTCGCGGAAGAGGCAGGGCTGATCACGGCGCGGGGGCGGGATTTCCTGGTCGGGCTGGGCCTGAACCTGCCCAATACCGGCACCGCCCGCGCCTTCTGCCGCCCCTGCCTGGACTGGAGCGAACGGCGGCCACATCTGGCCGGCGCCCTGGGACGGGCACTCTGTCACCATGCTTTCGACCAGGGCTGGGTACGGCGGGTGGAAGGCAGCCGTGCCGTCAGCGTCACGCCGGCCGGCACCATGGCCCTGCGCCGGCATTTCGCCGTCGATTTGGCTGGTTTCTGAAGGGGGGCACCGACATGATCGCCGTGTTTTTCGAGGTGGAACCGGCCGAGGGCGGGTTGCAGCTCTATCTGGACCATGCCGCCCTGCTGCGACCGCAGTTGGAAGCCATCCCCGGTTTCATCTCCGTCGAACGGTTCCAGAGCCTGACCAATCCCGGCAAATATCTGTCCCTGTCCTTTTTCCAGGATGAGGACGCCGTAGCCCGCTGGCGCACGCACGAAGGCCACGCCCGCGCTCAGGAAGCGGGACGTGGCGGGCTGTTCAGCCAATATCGCATTCGGGTGGCGGGGGTGATCCGGGACTATGCAGGCCCCTGATCCTTCTCTTCCTGCTTGTCCGGCATCAGGATCATGAAGGCGATGATCCCGGCGGCCACCATCATGAAGGTGCCAGGGGAACGCAGCAGGACCGGCACCAGGGCGGTGACGCCCAGACGGATCAGTTCCGCCACGGCATCCTGCTCCTTGCGCTTCTTCTCCGCGCGATGCCAGGCGGCCATCAGGCCCAGGATGATGGGAATGGGCAGCATGATGGCACCGGCCACCGCCAGCAGGGCGGGGCCGATGCCAATCAGGCTGGATAACCAGACGACGCTCCCGGCGACGACCAGGGCGAAACCGGTCAGGCCCAGGAAGGCCATGGCGGCATAGAGGATACCGTCGCGGCCCACCTGTCGCGCTGCTGCGCCGATGTCCCGCGTGACCAATGGCATCAACAGCGGGACAAGCCGGTCCAGCATCTGTTAACGCCGGGCCAGCAGGGCCAGCGCGAAGCCGGCAACCACGGCGATACCCAGCGATTGCAGCGGGCGCTCACGCACGCCGCCTTCCACCTTCTTCTCCAGCGACACCAGTTCCTCGCGCAGGTTCTGGATGGCGGTCACCGACGCATCCTTGACGTTCGACGCCATTTCGCCGACACGCGCCTTGTAACCGTCGGCCTTTTCCGAACCGGCAGCAGCGACGGTGGAAGCCAGGGACGTCAGATCGGCGCGCAACTGCTTCAGCTGCGCCTCAATGTCACCCGCAGCAGCGGCACCGTTGCCGGACTTGATCGTATCCGATTGCACCGAAGCCATGGACGTTCTCCTTCCAATTCAGGTTGCTACACTGCGAGGTAACACCTGGATCGACAGGAAGGTTCCGCCGCTCCGACAACAGTTGATTGATCAGCTACAAGCCTGTGGTTCCAGCGTTTCCCGCTGCTTGTCGTCCATAATCGCCACGACCCAGATGGCGAAACCGCCCAAGGCCAGCCCCGCCCCCACCCAGCCAGTGGACGCCCAGCCATGGCCGGCGGCAATCGCCAGCCCGCCCAGCCAGGGGCCCAGGGCATTGGCGAAGTTGAAGGCGCTGTGGTTGAGTGCCGCCGCCAGGGTCTGCGCATCCTTGGCCACATCCATCAGCCGGGTCTGCAGCGCCGACCCCAGCGCCCCACCGCAGCCGATCATGAACACCGCCACCATGAGGGCCCAGACATTGCCCACGGTAAAGGTGAAGAGCAGCAGCGACGCGGCACTCCACAGCAGGATACCGCCCACCGACGGCATCAGCGCCCGGTCGGCTGCCCAGCCGCCGACCAGCGTACCCACTGTCATGCCGACACCGAACACGGCCAGCGCCAGCGGCACCGTGGCCGGGGCCACGCCCGTCACCTCAAGCATGGTGGAAGCAAGATAGGTGTAGACGCAGAACATGCCGCCGAAACCGATCGCCCCGATGCCCAGCGTCAGCCAGACCTGCCGCTGGGCCAGCGCGGACAGTTCCCGCAACGGGCTGGCCCCCGGCACCGGCCGGTCCTTGGGCGCGTACAGCACCAGCAACGTGACGGTCAGCAGACCCAGCACACCGACCAGCGCGAAGCCCCAGCGCCAGCCCACCAGCTGCCCGATGGCATTGGCCAGCGGCACGCCGATGATGGTGGCGATGGTCAGGCCCAGCATGACGCGGGAAACCGCCTGGGCCCGCTTGTTATGCGGCACCAAGCTGGTGGCCACCAATGCTGCCACACCGAAATAGGCGCCATGCGGCAGGCCCGACAGGAAGCGGAAAACCAGCATCCATTCGTAAGACGGCACCAGGGCCGACGCCGTGTTGGCCACGGCGAACAGGCCCATCAGTGCGATCAGCAGGGTCCGGCGCGACAGCTTGGCCGCCAGCACGGCGATGACGGGGGCACCCACCACCACGCCCAGCGCATAGGCGCTGATCACATGGCCGGCGGTGGGCTCGTCAATGCCCAGGCCGGGGGCGAAATAGGGCAACAGGCTCATCACCGCGAATTCGGTGGTGCCGATGGCAAAGCCACCCATGGCAAGCGCGAACAGCACAAGGCCGGGGCGGACGGTTGAAGCGGACATGGGGCTTGGTTCCGGATCTACGGAAGCGGCGCATATGGCACCGCACAATCATCCCTTATGTGAGCACTCAATACCTTGATGGGCAACGCCGTTACCGTTACCGCAGCGCAGTATAAAATGCATAGCTGAATGAAATGTTGGCTTTCAACGCGTTCCCTCAAGCGCCGGGCGCCCGCATCCGCGGGCTTTGGCTAACGCGCGCATGGGCGCGCGGGCGCTCAATGCGCCAACCAGGACGCGACGAGTTCCACTCATCACATCCTGGTATCAACCAATCGCCATCCGCGCATAATCGCGCGGCGGACAGCCCAGTACCCGCTTGAAGGCGGTGCTGAACGCACTTTCCGACTGGTACCCCACCGACAGCGCGATTGCCGACACCGGCTCCCGCCCCGTCAGCAGCCGGTCACCGGCCAGCAGCATGCGCCAGCGCGTCAGATATTCCATGGGGGCCGCCCCCACCAGGGTCTTGAACCGCTCGGCAAAGCTGGACCGGGACATGCCGGCATGGCGGGCCAGATCCTGCAAGGTCCAGGCGCGCGCCGGATCGGCATGCAGGGCACCGATCGCCGCCCCCACCTGCTGGTTGGACAGGGCGAACAGCCAGCCGGTCCCCTGCCCCGGCCCCATCGCCAGATGCAGGCGCAGCGCCTGGACCAGCATCATATGGGCTAGATGGCGCAGCACCAGGAAGGCACCGGGCCGGTCCTCCCGCAGCTCCGCCATCATCCGTTCCATGGCCCAGCGCAAATCCGGCGCCTCTTTCAGATGCACGATGGGCGGCAGCATGCCCAACAGGATGTTGCCATGCCGCCCTTCCAGCGAAAAACGGCTGGAGACGCAGAAGAACCCTGTCGCCTCCCCCAGCTTCAGGATGCCGCCCCGCCTTGCCGCCGGAAATATCTCTTCCGCCCGCAGCGCCGGCAGGCCGGGGCCGCTGGCCATGCGGAAGGGCCGGCCCGATGGCAGCAGAAAGCAATCCCCCTGCTCAAGCTGCACCGGATCATCCACCCCGTCCACCCACAGCAGGCAACGGCCGGCAACGATCGCGCCGGTCTTGATATTGTCCTGCTGATCGGGGAATTGCACCGCCCAGTCGCCCCCGGCCTCGAACCCCGCCGACAGCAGGTTGCGCGGCTTCAGCAGCGACAGGATGTCGGAAAGCGGGTCCATGCCGGGCGCCTTTCGGACGAATACGAAGATATTACGGATTTCATAGCATGGATCGTCCGACAAGTCCGCTCCATCATGGGCGGACCATCAAAGGAAGGGTGATCCTATGCATGTCTTCGTCACCGGCGCCACGGGCTTCATCGGCAGCGCCATCGTCAAGGAACTGATCGCCACCGGCCATAGCGTCACCGGTCTGGTGCGCAGCAACGCCAATGCCCGTATCCTGGCGCAAACGGGTGCCAAGCCGCACCGGGGCGATCTGGACGACCTGGATAGCCTGCGTCGCGGCGCGGAAGGGGCCGATGGCGTCATCCACACCGCCTTCAACCATGATTTCAGCACCTATCGCGACAATTGCGCGGCGGACCGGGGCATCATCGCCGCTTTGGGGTCGGTGCTGGCGGGCAGCAATCGGCCGCTGCTGGTCACATCCGGCATCGGCATCCTGCCGGCGGGATCGCTGCTGACGGAGGATGTGCTGCCGGCCACGGGTGCGGCCGCCCATCCCCGTGCCGCGTCGGAACAGGCGGCGGTGGCGCTGCTGGACCAGGGCGTCAATGCCGGCATCGTCCGCCTGCCGCCCAGCGTGCATGGCGCCGGCGATCATGGTTTCGTGCCGCACCTGATCGCCACCGCAAAGCGCACGGGCGTGGCGGCCTATATCGGTGACGGTGCCAACCGCTGGCCCGCCGTACACCGGTTCGATGCGGCGCGGCTCTACCGGCTGGCGCTGGAGAATGCCGTGCCCGGTGCCCGCTGGCATGGGGTGGCGGAGGAAGGGGTGGGTTTCCGCGACATCGCCGCCCTGATCGCCCGCCGTCTGGACCTGCCCCTGGTATCCACCGGCGGGGCGGCAGCGGCCGCGCATTTCGGCTGGATGTCCGGCTTCGCCGCCATGGATGTGCCGTCCTCATCGGCACAGACGCGGGCGAAGCTGGGCTGGCAGCCCGTGGAAACCGGGCTGCTGGCGGATATGGAGGGGTCGGATTACTTCGCTGCCTGATCCTTGTCCCACGCCGCCACCTTGGCGCGGGCCTGATCCATCATCCTGTCCAGGGCTGCGCGGTCCTGCACCTGACCGCGCAGCACGACGGTGTGGATGGAGCGGGTGGCGGCGATATCCTCCAGCGGGTTGCCCTCCAGCAGCACCAGATCCGCCGCCTTGCCCACCGCCACGGAACCATACCGATCCAGCTTGCCGAACCAGGCCGGGCCGGCGCGGGTGACGCTGGCCAGCGCCTGGGCCGGGGTCAGGCCATAGCGGACATAGAGTGCCAGTTCGTCATGCAGACCGATGCCGGGATAATTGAAGGAATTCAGGAACCCGGCATCGGTGCCGCCGATGATGGTGACCCCGGCCTTCTGCAACAGCGGCAGGACGGATGCCGTCACCTCGAACTGTTCATGACGGGCTTGCACTTGTTCCGGCGTGGCCTTGGCCGCGCGCTGCACCCGCCATTCATAGGTCTTGCGCAGGCCGGGGCCGATATAGGCCAGATAGGGATCGTTGGCATGATCCTCCCGGTCCAGATAGGCGATGACACGCGATCCGTTCAGGGTCGGCGTCACGAACACGCCCTTTTCCGCCAGATGGCGGAAACCCTGCAGGGCGAAGGCGGGGTCATAGCCCTGGTCCAGCCGCCGGTTCGCCTCCGCCCGGTCGATACGGCCGGCAGCATAGTCGGCGGCAATGGCGGCTTCGTCCTTCACCCCGGCATTCAGCGCATAATCCAGATGCTCGACGGAACTGAGGCCGGCATCCACCGCCTGCCCCAGGGTCAGGGCCATGGGGATGTGGCCCGACGTGTTCAGGCCGGCGGCACGCGCCTGACGCACGGCATAAAGGAACAATTCCGGCTTCAGGGTGCTGTCGGTGATCTTCACGAAATCGACCTTCAGGCCCTTCAGCTTGGCGATGGCCTGATCCACCTCGGCTTCCGACCCGGTTTCCAGCGTCCCCTTCCAGACCGGCTTGACGCCTTCGATCTTGGGACCGGAGGTCAGCAGGGTGGGGCCGAACAGCTTGCCCTCGGCAATCTGCTGCCGCCAGGCCAGCACGTCATAGGCAAGGTCGCCGGCGCAGTCGCGCACCGTGGTGATCCCATGGGCCACATAGAGCGGCAACAGCGCCTGGTTCTCCGCGATCAGGTCCGGCCCGCCGCCGAAATGCACATGCATGTCCCACAGGCCGGGGATCAGGAAGCGGTTGCCGGCATCCAGGCTGCGCGCCGCGTTCCATGCCGCAGCCGTCTCCGCATCCGGGCCTACGGCCAGGATACGGTCGTCCGCCGTCACCACCGCCTGATCTGGGATCAGCAGACCCTTTTCCACATCCACGATGGTGGCATGGCGGATGACGAGGTCGGCCTTGCGCTGCTCCGCCGCCGGTGCTGCGGGCGCCAGGGCAAGCAGGGTGATCAGGGCGGCGAACAGCTTCTTCATGGCACGACAACTCCGGCGGGGGGCGGTGCCCAGCCTATCTGCCGCTTTGATCATGCGCAAATTGGATATATGGATAAAGATCATTCACATTCTTGATGATTCCCATGCTCGACCCACGGCTTCTGCTCGCCTTCGTCACCATCGCCGACCAGGGCAGCTTCACCGCCGCCGCCGACCGGCTGCACATGACGCAATCGACGATCAGCCAGCAACTGGGCCGGCTGGAACAGGCTGTGGGCCATCCGCTGATCGACCGCGCCGCCCGGCCCGTGCGCCCCACCCCGGCGGGTGAGCGGCTGCTGGGCCATGCGCGGCGCATCCTGTCCTTGCAGCGGGAGGCGGAAACGCTGCTGTCCGATCCGGTGGGTACCGCCATATTGCGCATCGGCCTGCCAGAAGATATCGCGACGGGGCCGATGATGCGGGTCTTCGCATCCTTCGCGGCCCGGCACCGGGAAATACGGCTGGACGTGACCACCGGCCTGTCGCGAGAGATCGCGCGGCGTTACCGCAGCGGGGAATTCGACATCGCCATCGTCAAGGAAGCGGCCGCCGAACCCGACCATCGCGCCAGCTTCCCCGAACCGCTGGCCTGGTTCCAGGCTTCTGAGGCGCCGGGCGACTGGCCTGACCCGATCCCCCTGGTCGCCTTCCCCACCGGCGGGCTCTATCGCGAGGCGATGTTCGACGCGATCGAGGGGGCGCATCGCCGCTGGTACATCGCCTTCACCGGCAGCAGCCTGCATAGCGTCCTGGTGGCGGTGGCCGCCGGCATGGGCCTGTCGCTGCTGCCCGTCGCCGCCACGACGGGCCACGCGGTGCGTCCCTGCGCCGGACTGCCGCCCGTCCCCGCCATGGCCGTATCGCTCTATGCCTGGGAAAAGGCCGGGCCCATCGCCGATCTGGCAGCGGCGATGGAGGGGGTGCTGGTGGCACGCACGGGCGGTCTGGAAATCGCCAAAAATAACACAGACTAACTTTATCCGTGTTTTTCCACTTGACGCTTAAAACGCGGATCGATACAGTCCGCGTTATGGCACACATCACCACAAGCGTTGAGTACGGCATCCACGGTTTGCTTTGGCTGATCGGAAACGAGGATGCGGCCCTGTCCAGCCGCGACCTTGCCGAACTTCAGGGCATCTCGCCCAGCTTCCTGGCCAAGATCTTCCAGAAACTGGAAAAGGCCGGGATCGTCACGGCGAGCGAGGGGGTCAGGGGCGGCTATCGTCTGGCCCGCCCGCCCGGCGACATATCGTTCCTGCAGATCGTGGACGCGATCGAAGGGGACAAGCCGCTGTTCGATTGCCAGGAGGTCCGCGGCCGCTGTGCGGTTTTCCACAATGCGCCTCCCGGCTGGGCGACATCCGGCGTCTGCGCCGTGCATGCCGCCATGCTGCAGGCGGAAAAGGCGATGCGCGACAGTCTGGCGACGCAGACCCTGGGCGGTGTGGCCCAGCGTTTCGGGGCCAAGGCACCGCAGGAATTCTTCACCGACATCCAGTCCTGGATCGGTGACCGCATGAAGGATCGCACGGCGCGCGGCGGCAGACCCGCCCGCGACGAACAGGATTGAGTTTCCCACCAGAACCATAACCCGACGGACGGCATCCACCGCCCGTAACGCCCTCCCCTTGTCCATCCATTTCCGACCCGCCAAGCGGCGGGAACGGCACCCCATGCCTTGAGAGGACCTTCAAAATGACCAAGCAGATCATCATCGCCGGTTCCGGTTTTGCCGGCCTCTGGGCCGCCCTGTCCGCCGCCCGTGCCGTGTCGTTGGCCGGCAAAGGGGATGAGGTGGCGATCACCATCATCTCCCCTACCCCCAATCTGGTCATCCGCCCCCGCCTGTATGAGGCGGTGCTGGAAAACATGGCGCCCGACATCTCCGCCCTGCTGACGGCCGTGGGCGTCACCCATCTGGCCGGTCTGGTGGAAAGCATCGACGCCGATGCCAAACAGCTGGGCGTGACGCTGGCGGATGGCGGGCAACGCACCCTTTCCTATGACCGGTTCGTGCTGGCCACGGGCAGCCGCCTGTTCAGCCCGGACATTCCCGGCCTGAAGCAGCACGCCTTCAATGTCGATACGCTGGACGGCGCCCAGGTGCTGAATACGCATCTGAAGGCGCTGGCCACAAGGCCCGACAGCCCGGCGCGTAACACGGTGGTGGTCGCCGGCGGCGGCTTCACCGGGCTGGAGACTGCAACGGAAATGCCCTCGCGTCTGCGCGCCATCCTGGGCGATCAGGCCAATGTCCGCACCATCATCGTCGATACGGCACGGGAGATCGGGTCGGAATTCGGCGTCGGTCCCCTGCCGGTGATCCGCGAGGCGCTGGACGAAGTCGGGGTGGAAACCCGCGCCGGCCTGCGCGTCACCGCCGTGCGGCCCGATGGCGTGACCCTGTCGAACGGGGAGCATATCCTGGCGCATACCGTGATCTGGACGGCCGGCATGCGGGCCCATCCGCTGGCGGCCCAGGTACCGGGCGAGCATGACAATCTGGGCCGCGTCGTGGGCGACCCCTTCCTGCGTGCACCCGGCACCGACGGCATCTTCGTTACCGGCGACACGGTGAAGGCCGTTACCGACGATATCGGCAATTTCGCCCCGATGACCTGTCAGCACGGGCTGAGCCTGGGCCGCGTCGCCGGCCACAATGCGGCGGCGGAACTGGTGGGCCTGCCCATCCATCCCTACAGCCATCCCAAATATGTCACCTGCCTGGATCTGGGCCCCTGGGGCGCCCTGTACACCGAAGGCTGGGACCGGCAGGTGCGCTACACGCGCGAAGAGGGCAAGAAGATCAAGCAGGAGATCAATACGATCTGGATCTACCCGCCCGCCCCCGACCGTGACGCCGTGTTCGCCGTCGCCAATCCCGACTATGTGATCGTCCCGTGAGACCAAAGGACGTGGGGTGGTACTGTCCGCCCCACGTCCGATCCGGTCCTGTCGCCGCAAGGGTCAGCCTTGCGGATGCACAGCTTGTCGCGGCGGGCCGGGTTGGTTAGGTTGCGCGGCATTCTCCGCTCCTGCCAGGAAATGCGCCATGGCCGCCGTCGCCTCCACCGCCCCCGCCGCCCATCCCGACCGCGTCCTGATCCTGGATTTCGGATCGCAGGTGACGCAGCTGATCGCACGCCGCGTGCGCGAGGCCGGCATCTATTGCGAAATCATCCCATACAGCGCCGATGAGACCCGCATCCGCGCCTTCGCGCCCAAGGCCATCATCCTGTCCGGCGGCCCGGCCAGCGTGACGGAGGAAGGCTCCCCCCGCGCCAACGACGCGGTCTGGACCCTGGGCGTTCCGGTCTTCGGCATCTGCTATGGCCAGCAGACCATGTGCGAACAGCTGGGCGGCAAGGTGGAACCGGGGGACACCCGCGAATTCGGCCGCGCCTTCGTCGATGTCAAGGATGACTGCGCCCTGTTCGAAGGCGTCTGGTCCATCGGCGCGCGCGAGCAGGTGTGGATGAGCCATGGCGACCGCGTGACGAAGCTGCCCGAAGGCTTCCGCATCGTCGCCACCTCCGAAGGTGCCCCCTACGCCATCATCGCCGACGATGCCCGCCGCTTCTATGCCGTGCAGTTCCATCCGGAGGTGGTGCACACCCCGCACGGTGCAGCCCTGATCCAGAACTTCCTGTTCAAGGTTGCCGGCCTGAAGGGCGACTGGACCATGGCCGCCTTCCGCCAGGAAGCCGTGGCCCGCATCCGTGAGCAGGTAGGCAATTCCAAAGTGATCTGCGGCCTGTCGGGCGGTGTCGACAGCTCCGTCGCCGCCGTGCTGATCCATGAGGCCATCGGCTCGCAGCTCACCTGCATCTTCGTCGATACCGGCCTGATGCGTACGGGCGAGGCTGAACAGGTGGTGACCCTGTTCCGCGACCATTACAACATCCCGCTAGTGCATGTGGATGCGTCGGAGATGTTCCTGGGCCAGTTGGACGGCGTGTCCGACCCGGAACAGAAGCGCAAGATCATCGGCCGCCTGTTCATCGAAGTGTTCGATGGCGAGGCCGCGAAGATCGGCGGTGCGGAATTCCTGGCCCAGGGCACGCTCTATCCCGACGTGATCGAATCCGTGTCCTTCACCGGCGGCCCGTCGGTGACCATCAAGTCGCACCATAATGTCGGCGGCCTGCCCGACCGCATGAAACTGAAGCTGGTCGAGCCGCTGCGCGAACTGTTCAAGGACGAGGTCCGGGCGCTCGGCCGTGAGCTTGGCCTGCCGCACAGCTTCGTCGGCCGTCACCCGTTCCCGGGTCCGGGTCTGGCCATCCGCGTGCCGGGTGAGATCACCCGGGAAAAGCTGGACATCCTGCGCCAGGCCGACGCCGTCTATCTGGACGCGATCCGCAAGGCCGGCCTGTATGACGAGATCTGGCAAGCCTTCGCCGTGCTGCTGCCGGTGCGCACTGTCGGCGTGATGGGCGACGGCCGTACCTATGACTACGCCTGCGCGCTGCGCGCCGTCACCTCGGTGGACGGCATGACGGCGGACTATTACCCGTTCGAACACAGCTTCCTGGGTCATGTCGCCACCCGCATCATCAACGAGGTGCGGGGCATCAACCGGGTGACCTACGACATCACGTCCAAGCCGCCCGGCACGATCGAGTGGGAATGATTCAGGCCCACCCAGGGATATCCAAAACCACGCTACAGCACGACATAAGTAGCTGATATCACATAAAAAGTTAAACGCCCCATATCAGGCCCCATCGCCCCCCAGCGGTGGGGCCTGTCGTTATGGGGTGACGGGACCCGTTTTTGGTCTTGGGCTTGGTTTTCACCCACTCACCGGCCGAAAAACTCCAGCATGGCCAAAAAAGCCGTTCAACTAATTGTAATATAAAGATTTTTCTGGTTCTTTGACGGTATCGGTTTTGACGGTATTATTGAGCCCCGAAAAAGGCGTTTTCGATCATCAACGAGGCCATCCCCTGCTGACCGATGTGGCTCTCAAGCGATTGAAACCAAAAGATAAACTGTACAAGGTGACGGACCGTGACGGCATGTATGTTGCGGTGTCCACGACGGGCCATATCAGCTTCCGTTACGATTACCGCCTGCATGGGCGGCGGGAGTGCCTGCTGATCGGCCATTACGGTCCCGACGGCATCACGCTGGCCCAGGCGCGCGAGCGCTGCCTCGCCGCCCGCCGGCAGGTACAGGAGGGCGTTTCCCCCGCCTATGAGAAGAAGCGCGAAAAGCACCGCAAGGCCATCGGCAGCACCTTCGGCACGGTCAGCGCCCTGTGGCTGAAGGAGGGGCGTATGGCGGACAGCACCCGCTCCATGCGCAAGTCCATCATCGACCGGGACATTGTGCCCGCCTGGAAGAACCGGAAGCTGACGGAGGTGACGCCGGAGGACCTGCGCCAGCTCTGCGCCAAGGTGAAGGCGCGCGGCGCCCCGGCGACCGCCGTCCAGATCCGCGACATCGTCAAGCAGATCTACGCCTTCGCCATCCTGCAGGGCGAGAAGGTGCCGAACCCGGCGAACGAGGTGCCGCCGGCCTCCATCGCCACCTTCCAGCCCAAGGACCGGTCGCTGTCGCCCAGCGAGATCCGGATCATGCTCCAGCAGATGGAACTGGTGCCGACCCTGCCGACCATCCGCCTCGGGCTGCGGCTGATCCTGCTCACCATGGTGCGCAAGGGCGAGCTGATGGACGCCGTCTGGGACGAGGTGGATTTCGAGGACGCCGTCTGGTCGATCCCCAAGGAGCGGATGAAGCGCGCGAAGGCACACAATGTCTATCTGTCGCAGCAGTCGCTGGACCGCCACAATGCAAAACACGGATATCTATTAGGCGCGGCCATTATTGATCCTCAAAGAAAGCTCGCCTGATAGCTCGTCGCCATCAGCGATACATGCGCCTCCAGCGGCGGCCGCAGCTCGAAGGCCCGCGGTTCTCGCGTGAAGTTCCACAGGCGTACCAGCCGCCATTCCTCACGGTGAGCCTCGGCAACAGCCAATTCATTGCGCGTGATGTGGAAGGGCGTACGTTCCCAGCCGTTGGTCGTCTTCACCTCGATCAGCCGATCACTGCCATCGGTGTCGAAGCTCCGGATGTCGTAGCCGGCGCCATCACCGTCGACCTGGGACACCCAGCGGATGCGTTCCGCGAGGTCGGTCCGGCCGGCCGAGAGCAGGCTGGCGCGCTCATGGGCGAGGATGCGCTCCTCACCGGCGCGGCCCAGCGACCGGTTGCGGGCATCACGGCCGGCGACATCGTATTTCCGGGCGATGACGGTCATCTGCTCAAGCTCGTCGGGCGGCGGCGCGTTGCTGTGCGTCGGCGGCGGGCCGATCCACAGCATCGCGTCTTCGCGGAATGCCGATGCCGAAGCGCCTGTTTCCGACTTGGCTGCCGGCGCGAGCCAGGCGGGATGGCGATCCAGCCACCGCACGACCGCGTCGACGAGTGAAGCCTGGAAATTGAAGGCTGGCTTGTAGCCGGGGATCCAATCCTCGCCGAGGCCCTTGAGTACTGCGCTGATGTTCTGGTGCTTGTACTCGATCGAACCGCGCGGTCGGCCGATCACCGCTTGTAGGAGGCGATTATGCTCGGCCTTGCTGTAGGGGCGCCCGGCGATGTCGTCGGCCAGCATCGCGAAATAGTCCGCGACGATGGCGTCATTCTGCCCATCGGTCCAATCACCGGCCATCGGCACTCCAAGTATGGTCGGCGGGGCGAAAGAGGGCTTCGTTCATGGAAGCAACCGTGTCGGCACGCCCAGCAGAGGGCCGGCTTCGGCCAGCCGCTGGTCGAGCGTATGGACGGTGGCCCCATGCTCCGACGCCGTCGCGAGATGGAGCGCATCGCCGGCGCGGAGCCCCAGCGCATGCTGGTCGGCGAACCTCGCGGCCGCCCGGAAGTGCCCACCCGTCACCGGCAGGACGGTGAAGCTCTCGGCGACCAGCTTGTTGAACATGGCGAGCGCTGCCGCGCGCTGTTCCAGGTTGATCTGCCCGGTCCGCAGCTTGATCGACAGGGCCGACGACGTCTCGGTGAGGGTCCAGTCGCTAACGAGAAGCCGCGCCGGGTCCTGTTCCGCCAGCCACCGCTGCACGCGCGGCGTCAGGGCTTCGTTGGAGAGGGCCGCGACGATCAGCGAGGTGTCGAGATAAAGCATCAGTAGCGATCGCCATCCCGCATGGAGCGGACCAGATCGCCGGCACTCACGGCTTGCGCGGGCATGGCCGCCGTCAGGGATTGGAGCAGGTCGGCATCGATCGGCTTGCGTGGCTCGGCCACAGCGGTGAGCCGTGCGACCGGCTTGCCACGCCGGGTGATGTCGATCGATGCCCCCGCTTCAACGCGGTCGACCAGTTCGCTCAGATGGGCCTTGGCGTCCGCCAGACTGATCGTGTCCATGTTGCGCTCCTGACTATGTAGATGGTCATATAGCGCATCGACTCCGGGCATTCCAGCGGAGGCTTGCTGATCAGCGCCAGCCGGATAGCAAATGGGTGGTGCACAGATGATGCCGAGTTCAATCGAGACCGGTCTTGCCGGGCGCCCAATAGGCCTTGGCGGCGATGCGTGCCGAGGGAACGGCATGCCGTTTCAGGGCCTGCCGGAGCCGCTGCACGGTGCCGGCCTTGCCGGTCAGCACGAAGGAGGTGCCGGCGGCGGCAAGCGCGGGCAGCGCCGCTTCCATGGCTTCAAGATGCGCATCGTCTGCCCGCCTCGCAAACAGGCGGGCTGGGCCGAGCCCGAGCCGTGCCACGACCTGGCGGGCGCCGTCCACATCCCCGACCTCGAAATGGCACGCGACGGGCCGGACCGGATCCTCATTGGCCAGCGCATGGGCGAGCCCGATGGCGGTTTCGTCGCCGAAGACGGCCAGCCGTCCGGACAGGCCGCGCACGTCCAGCGACGGGCGGGGGCCAAACAGGTCGCACATGTCACCGGGCCGGACACCGCGCACCCAGGCGCTTCCCGGCCCGTCGCCATGCGCATAGGCCAGGATGTCGGTTCGTCCCGCTGCGGCGTCCCACCGGATCGGGGTGTAGGTCCGCGCCATGAAGGCGGAGCCCATCGCGATCTGTATCTTCTGCCCCGCGGTCCAGGTGACGCCGGCCAGTTCCGGGCCTTCCAGCGTGATCAGGCGGAAAGCATCGGCCAGTTGTTCCACCGCGACGACCGTCGCGCGCCTCATCAGCAGGCGCACCAGCATCCGGCTCAACCGCCCCTGCTGCTGGGGCGCAGGGCGCTCGGGCACACCCGTCACAGACATCACAGGACCCTCACGGTGAATTCGTTGCCGCGCCCCTCATCGAGCGGAAGCGGTTGCGAGAGATAGCCGTTGGCGGGATCGCGGACATAGTCCAGGTATCCCGGCTCGAAGGCATTCTCCCCCAGCACGATGGCGCCTGGCCGCAGCCATGGCTCGACCCGCTTCAGGACCGGCAGGTAGAGGGCGAAGGCGCCGTCATTCAGCAGCAGGTCGACATCCCCCCCGACATCGGCCAATGTCTGCAGCGCGTCGCCCTCGCGGATCTCCACCAGGTGGCCGAGACCGGCCGCCGCGAGGTTGGCCCGCGCCCGCGCCACCTTGGCGGGCTCCAGTTCGGAGCCGATGAGATGCCCGCCGCCATTGTCGCGCAAGGCGGCGGCGAGATAGAGGGTCGATATCCCCATCGACGTGCCGAACTCCACGATCCGCGTCGCCCGGCAGGCCCGCGCGGTCATGTAGAGGAACCGGCCATAGGTCGGCGACACGCTGAGGAACCGATCGGCATGGCCATGGTAGATTGCCCGGTAATTCTCCCGTTCCTCGGCGATCATTGTCGCGGCCGCCTGTTCCAGCGTCGTACCCGAGGCCTGCATGTCCGCCATGATCGCCCCGAAAAGCGCCCGGTCCGCCGCTTCGGCTTCCTGGTGCAGCCTGTCCAGAAGCGGACCAACCGGTCCCGTGGTCAGTGTGTTCATCGCTTTTCCCTTCCATTTGACCGAGGCCGGCCTCGACCACATCGCCGGGAGAGGATAAGGAAAGAGGACCGTGGCGTCATTTCGAAGCCTGGACAGAATATTATCGAATCCCGCCAATCCGTTCAGGTTTCTGGAGACGACGGACCCATGCCCATCTTCAGCGATGTCGCGCCCAATGATTTCGAATGGGTCGAGCCGGATGACCTGCCCCGGCCGGTGGTGGCCTTCGGCATCGACAAGGCCAGTCTCGGCGACATCGAACTGGATTCCCACCGTCACGCCAAGGCGCAGATCATGATGGTGCAGCGCGGCGGTGCGCTCAGTTGCGAGGTGGAGGGCGGGCTATGGATCGTGCCGCCGCGCAACGCCCTCTGGATCCCCGGCGGGGCGCTGCACGCCATCAGGATGACGGGGGCGATCGAAGGCTACAACGCCTTCATCGATCCGGCCATCGACGCGCGCCTGCCCACGACCTGCTGCGTTGTGTCGGTGACGCCCCTGCTGCGCGAGTTGCTAATCCGCGCCGCACACCTGCCGGCCCTCTATGAGGAGGATGGCGTCAATACGCGCCTGATGGCGGTGCTGCTGGACGAGATCGCGGCAGCGAAGGTGGAGGATTTGCATCTGCCCATGCCCGCGGACCCGCGTCTGCGCCGCATCGCCGAGTTGATGATGGCCATGCCGGCGGATCGGGGAACGTCGGATGCCTGGGCGAAACGGGCGGGCCTCAGCGAACGGACCCTGGCGCGGCTGATCCACCGGGAGACGGGCATGAGCTTCGGTCGCTGGCGCCAGCAGCTGGGCGTCGTGCTGGCCGTGAAATGGCTGGCTGGCGGCACCTCGATTCAGCAGGTCGCCGCCGACCTCGGCTATGAGAGCGTGCCCAGCTTCGTCACCATGTTCCGCAAGGCGCTGGGCACGTCGCCCGGCCGCTACATGGCAGAGCGACATGGGGGCCGGGTTTGAAGGCGAGGTGGCAGCCAGATGCTCAGAGGGAGAGCGGCGGGTAGGTTTGGTGCTGTTCCATCGGGCTCCTGCATGTTCTAATTTCCGCTAAGCGCCCCTTTGTCGTCGTTCACAGGGGGGAGATGGCATCTGGAAGCAGACAAAGCAAAACATAGGCTGGTTGAGGTTCCGCGACGACAGTTTGGCTCGGATCAGGCGGCGGTTGCCTTTTGTGCCTCCTCGTGAGCCTATCATTCTCAGGGGAGCCACTCGCTTTCCCGCGAGCAGAAGACCGACAGCTTACAACATCCCAATCGATCGGCCCTGCTTTCACAGATATGGTGGCTCCTGCGGGATCGCCCGCCCCCCATCACCCCAGCAACCGACCCTGGCGTAGCAGCAGTTCCATCGCCGCTGCCGGCACCGGCTTGCTGAACAGGTAGCCCTGCAGGGCGTCGCATTGATAGGCGCGCAGATAGATCAGTTCCTCCTGCGTTTCCACCCCTTCTGCCACCACCTGCTTGTGCATGGCGTGCGACATGGCGACGATGGCCTGGACAAGGGCCGCATGCTCGGCGGCCTTGGTCATCTGGCTGATAAAGAACCGGTCCACCTTCACCGTGTCGATGGGCAGTTCCGACAGGCGGCTGAACACCGAATGTTCCATGCCGAAATCATCCAGGGCGAAGCTGACGCCCAGGCTGGCCAGATCCGTGATGTTGCGATGGACCAGGTCATCGTCGCGGATGATGGTGCTTTCCGTCAGTTCCAGCTTCAGCGCCGTGGGCGGCTGGCCGGTCTGGTCCAGCAGGGCCCGCACCCGGACACTGAAATCCGGGCGCATGAGCTGAATGCCCGAGACATTGACTGATATGGGAAAATCGCACAGCCCGGCGGCCCGCCACAGCGCCGTCTGCTTCAGCGCCTGGCGCAGCACCTCGTACCCCAGTTCCACGATCTGGCCACCCTGTTCGGCCGCCGGGATGAAATCCGCTGGCGGGATCAGGCCGCGCACCTCGTGCTGCCAGCGCACCAGCGCCTCGGCCCCAATGATGTGGTGGCGCACCGGATGCACCAATGGCTGATAGTATAGCGTAATCCGGTCATTGGTCAGGGCGGCGGCCAGCTCGGTCTGAATCCATTGGCGCTTCACTGCCCGTTCCGTCATCTCCGCGGCATAGTAGCGGAAGGGTCCGCGCGACGGCTTCACCTCGTGCAGGGCGGTGCTGGCATGTTGCAGCATCTCCGTCGCGTCGCTTGCATCGGCCGGATACAGGCTGACGCCCACATGGGCGCGGCGGGACATCTGCACGCCATCCACGGTGAAGGGCAGACTGAAGGCCGCCTGCAACTGCCATAATCGCTGGTCCAGGTCGGCCGGGGCGTCGGGCAGCAGCAGGCAGAAATAGGCGCCTTCGAACCTTGCCAGCACCTCGCCGGGTTCCAGAAGCTGGCGCAGACGATCCGCCACGGCGCGCACGAGGGCATCGGTGGCCGCCAGCCCCCATCCATCCTGGAAATCGGCAAATGCCTCCAGTCCCAGGCAGAGCAGGGCCACGCGTCGATCTTTCAGCGGTCTGGACAGGGTTTCGATCAGCAGGCGGGTGAAATGGGCCCGGTTGGGCAAATCGGTCACCGGATCGAAATAGGCGAGATGGTCGCGCACCGCCTCCGCCGCCTTCAGTTCCGTCACGTCCAACGCGATGCCATCCCATTGCACCGATCCATCGGACAGCTTTTCCGGCTGCGATTGCGACCGCAGCCAGCGGGTGCCGCCGGAGGCGGTGGACAGCCGGAATTCGACGATCATGGGTTCCAGCGTTAACGCCGAAAGAGCCATAGCATCCCGATAGGTCTTGCGATCATCGGGATGGATGGCGCGCAACAGCGTGGCACCGGACGCCATCACCAGTGGACTGGTGGCCGGGTCGCCCAGATCACCGGTATCGATGAAATCAGCCAGCAACTCCTTCTGCATGTACGTATAGCTGAGGCTCCCGTCGGTCCGCATATACCGGCGGAAGATGATGCCGGGGATATTCTTGGCGATGCCGCGCAGCACCATGTCGCTTTGCTGGCGGGCCTGTTCGATCACGCGGTTCTGGCGGCGGGTAGTGGCAGCGGCCAATTCGCGCTCGATGGCGGGGCGCAGCCGGGCGATGCGGTCCTTCAGCACCAGATCCGCGGCACCGGCATGCATGACGGCCACCGCCGACTCCTCCCCGATGGTCCCCGTCACCACGATCAGGGGCAGGTCCGGGTCATGCGCTTGGACCAGGAGGGTGACCTCCAGGGGTGAAAGCGACGGCATGGAATAATCGCACAGCACGATGTCGAAGGTCCGCTGGGCCAATGCCGCAGCGACGCCGTCCCGATTGTCGACATGGTGGGCTTCCACCTGCATGCCCCCCCGGCGCAGGCTTTCCATCAACCAGGCGGCGTCAAGCTCGCTGTCCTCCACCAGCAGGATACGAACAGGATCGGTCCCCCTCATGACCGATCCTCCGCGAATGGCTGGTTGATCAGCGTCCAATAAAGACCAAGCTGTGCCACCTTGGTGGAGAAGCGGCCGAAATCCACCGGCTTGCGGACATAGGAGTTCACACCCAGGCGATAGGAGCGGACGATATCCTCCTGCTCGTCCGAAGAGGTGAGGATGACCACGGGAATGTGATGGCTGCGCGGGTCGCTCTTCAAACGGCGCAGCACCTCCAGCCCGTCGATCTTGGGCAGCTTCAAATCCAGCAGGATCACCACGGGCGGCGGCGGGATGGGGGCGTCGGGGCCGGCATCGCCGAAGATATGGGCCAGCGCCTCCACCCCGTCATGGGCGATGTCGATGGGGTTGGTGACATGCGCCGACTTCAGGGCCCGCAGAATCAGGGCCTCGTCATCCGGATCGTCTTCCACGATCAGCAGCCGCCCGTCAGCCATGTGCCTCGTCCCCGCTATTGAGTGTGAAGGACACCAGCGTGCCCTTCCCCGGTTCGGACCGGATATTGATATTGCCACCATGCCGGCGGATGATCCGGGCCACGGTCGCCAGACCGATGCCCGTGCCCTCGAACTCATGCGTGGCATGCAGCCGCTGGAACGGAGAGAACAGCTTGTCCGCATAGGCCATGTCGAACCCGACGCCATTGTCCGACACCTGGTAAATCACCTGCCCCCCCTGCCGCGCGCCGGTGAAACCGATGATGGGGGCGGCCGTGCGGTTGGTGAATTTCCAGGCATTGCCCAACAGATTGTCCAGCACCACCCGCATCAGCCGTGGATCGGCCACGTCCAGCAGATCGGGCGTGATCACCACCTGGACCGGGCGATGCGGATCATGCTGACGCAACTCCTCCACCACATTATCGGCGATGGCGGACAGATCCACGGCGACAGGGGTGATGCCGCTGCGGGTGACGCGCGACAGTTTCAGCAGGTCGTCGATCAGTTGCCCCATGCGCACGGCGCCCCGCCGGACGCGGGCCAGATAATCCTTTCCCCGGTCATCCAGGATATCGTCGTAATCCTCCAGCAGCGCCTGGCTGAACCCGTCCATGCTGCGCAAGGGCGCCCGCAGATCATGCGAAACGGAGTAGGCAAAGGCTTCCAACTCCTGATTGACCACCTCAAGGTCGCGGGTGCGCGCCTCCAACCGGTCATTCATGCGCTGCAGCCGCTGCACCCGGTCGGAAATATCGACGATGGCCGACAGGACCATCGGTCCCTCATCCATGGTGATGGGGTTCAAACCGATTTCCACGGGAAACTCGCTGCCATCCTTGCGGCGCGCAAACAGGTCGCGGCCAGCCCCCATGGGGCGCGAACCATGGCCATGACGGAAGAACCCGCCGCGCAGGTCCGGATGGGCGGCGCGGTGCCGGTCGGGCACCAGTATTTCCACCGGGCTGCCCAGCAGTTCGGATCGGTCATAGCCGAACAGCCGCTCCACCTGGGCATTGACCATGACAATCCGGCCGTCGCCATTGATCATCACCATGGCGTTGGGTGCGGCCTCCACCACTTGGCGGAACCGCTCTGCCGACTGCCGGCGCAGGGACAGATCGACGATGGCCGACAGGACCATCGGCCCGTCGGACGTATGGATGGGGTTCAGGCCGATCTCCACGGGAAATTCCGTCCCGTCGCGGCGCAGGGCGTACAGGTCACGGCCAACACCCATGGGGCGGGGGCTGGGATCCCCGGTGAAGGCGGTGCGCAAGGCCGGGTGATGCCCCCGGAACCGCGCCGGCACCAGCATCTCGATGAGTTGGCCCAGCATCTCCACCCGGTCATAGCCGAAAACCCGCTCGGCCTGACCATTGACCATGACGATGCGCCCCTGGCCATTGATCATCACCATGGCGTTGGGCGCAGCCTCGACCACCAACCGGAACGGCTCGTCCGATGGGTTGCCAGTAATGCCAATCTGCGGGGTATCCTGCACCAGCCGGCCTCCACCATCCTGATGGCAACGCACCAACGCTGTCCTGCCATATTACCAGATGATCAGTTTAGTCGATAAATCATTCAGGAACCGACAATCCTTTGGTTGATATGACGTTCTTGGTAGATTGTGATTCCCGTGCCACATGCGCCTGATGATTGCGGTCGCAAATCGATTTAAGCTGACTGGTCCGGAACATCAGCATGCAAAGGGGCGGGCCCGAGGATGATAATATTGAGGCCAGCCGCCAACCGGCCGCCTTGCAATCCGCTTGGGCGATACCGTTCCTCTGCGGCTCTGCTGGCATGAGATTGGCACTCAACGCTGGAAATCGGCCAGCGATCGACGAACGGCGTGTTCGGGCACCTCGGTCCAACCTCCGATCAGGTCTCCTGACAGGAAGCTGATGCCCGCCTCCTCGCACAGGGCCTCCATGGCCATGTTGTCGACACCTTCGACAGAGGTCAGCAACCGGTTCTTGGCGGCGATGGCACCAAAGCGCAGCAGGTCGGCGCGATAGCGGTCGGCCGAGCAGCCGGGCGGCAGCAACACGCATGCCACCTTCACGCCGGCAGCACCCAGGGTGGGCAGGTCGTTGCTGCCAGGGTCCACCACGGCCATGATGGTGCGACCATAGGGACGCAGGGTGCTCACCATTTCGGCCAGACGGCCCGTAGGCACACCCGCCGGCACCCCGCAAAGGTGAAAGGTCATGAAACTGCGCATATGCGTCGGGATGTCCTGCAGGACGTTCACCAGTTCGCGGCGGCGCCCCAGAACCGCCAGGCTCTCGAAATGAATCGGCAATGAAAGGAAAAAGCGGAACCGGTTCTCGTAAAGCTCTGCAGCTTCGCTCACCGCCTCCTGGATCAGATGCATGTCCATGCCCAGGATCTGCTGCGGATCCTCGGGGTCCTGCAGCCCGTCATAACCCCAGAGCGGGCAACGCCCGGCCCGCATCCGGCCTGAGCGGGCGATAAAGACAGACAGGACCTGTTGCTTGACGTCCCACACCGGACGATAGCGCACCTCTATCGGGCCCGCATCTTCGGTGCGGCGGGTGCGGATGCCGATGGGACGGTCGAGGCTGGCGCTGGCCTCCGCCACCCCCTGTGTCAAATGCATCGAGGCATTGTCCAGCATCTGCTTCAGGCTGGCGGGTACCAGCATGACCTCCGACCCGATCTCATGCATGGCGGTGCGCACCATAATGCTGGCGGTATCAGCCTCCCCCAGCAGCATGATCTGCAATTCCTCCACCACCTTGGCACAGATCAGGCGTGCCTGTTCGGGCCCCAGTTGGGCGAAGACGACCACATAAACTTCGCCCTCATGGCGGAACCACGTATCGTGAGGACCGAGATAGCTTTCAAGCAGCTTTGCTGTGAGCAGGTGCACCCTGTCAGCCACCGTCCCCCACCGTCCACCCAGCCGCGCCCGGAGGCTTTCCAACCCCACCAGATGGAGGCTACCGGCCTGGGCAGGGTCCCGGCGGGAGAAAATGCGCCGCAACGCCTCGGCGGCGTTCTGGTCAGCCTGCGGCGGTGCGGTGACTTCAGGTTGCTCGGCGGCTGGGGTGGGTGCGTTGCGCGGAGAACCGCTGCTGGCGCGACCGGGAGCGGGCTCGTCGTGCAATGCCGCCAGCATCTTCTTGAAGAGCCCGAACATGGAACCGCCCTCCTGGTTTTATTGACCAAGGAATCCTACATCCGCATAGCCGGGCGCGGGCCTGTCCAAAGGGTTACATAACCCTTTGCTAATGAGCTGCGGTACCCTTGAAGTTGCCTTTCGTGTGAACCGGATTGCGGTTGGTTTAAGCGACCCGCCGAAGCCGACTGTGACGGCGCGCGACGGAGCCGGTCCCTGACAATGGCAGTATGCGGTTCATTGACGTGCTGACGCGAATGACCGAGAGGGCGGAACAGGATGGGACGGCAGCCCGTCAGGCCGCGCAACAACCCTTGATGCACAGAAGCGAGCACCCCGGGATATGAAATGCCGGAGGTGTTGCGGGCGTGAAGTCGCCAGCAATTCCGAAAGCGAACCGATAGTTCATGTATCCACTTGGACACTATGCAGATGGATATCGGTATCGATTTGTCACAGATCGTGATCTGAGATTATTCTTCGATCTGCCACTTGGTTTCTACGGCATGGCAGTCAGCATATAAAGGTATGGGGAGGACCAACATGATGTTCGGCTTTCTGAAGCAGCATGACGACAAGGGTCAAATCCTCACCGCCCTGGACAAGTCCCAGGCCGTGATCTCTTTCAATCCCGACGGGACGGTCCTGGATGCCAATCAGAACTTCCTGAATGTCATGGGCTATTCGCTGGCGGAAGTCCGTGGGCAGCATCACGGCATGTTCGTGGAGCCGGCGGAACGCGACAGTGCGGACTATGCCGCATTCTGGCAGGCGCTGCGCCGGGGCGAGTACCAGGCCCGGCAGTTCAAGCGCCTCGGCAAGGGCGGCAAGGTGGTCTGGATCGAAGCCTCCTACAACCCGATCCTGGGGGCGAACGGTCAGGTGGTGAAGGTGGTGAAATATGCGACGGACATCACACAGAAAGCCCTGGAACACGCCAACCTGTCCGGTCAGGTCAGCGCCATCCGGAAATCCCAGGCCGTCATCGAATTCACGCTCGATGGCACGATCCTGTGGGCCAATGACAATTTCCTGAAGACCCTGGGCTACACGCTGGATGAGATCAAGGGCAGCCATCACAGCATGTTCGTGGAGCCGGCGGAACGCAACAGTCCGGATTATGCCGCCTTCTGGCAGGCGCTGCGCCGGGGCGAATATCAGGCCCGGCAGTTCAAGCGCCTCGGCAAGGGCGGCAAGGTGGTCTGGATCGAAGCCTCCTACAACCCGATCCTGGACCCCGGTGGCCAGCCGGTGATGGTGGTCAAATATGCCACCGACATTACCGGGCAGATGAATACGCTGGCCGACCTTAAAACCCTGATCGACCGGAATTTCGGGGAGATCGACCACGCCGTCGATCATTCCACCCAGGAAGCCGCCAGCGCCAGCAGCGCCGCCGAGCAGACATCGGCCGCCGTGCAGATGATGGCGTCGAGTGCCGAGGAACTAGCCGCCTCGATCAGCGAAATCTCGCAGAGCATGGATCAGTCGCGCGGCGCCACGGACAGCGCGGTGGAGATCACCAGCCGGGCGGATCAGGCCGCCCAACGCCTGGACGAGGTTGCCCGGTCGATGGAGGGTGTCGTGGATGCTATCCGCGCCATCGCCGGCCAGATCAACCTGCTGGCCCTGAACGCCACCATCGAGGCGGCACGCGCCGGCGATGCCGGACGCGGCTTTGCCGTCGTCGCCACCGAGGTCAAGAACCTCGCCAACCAGTCGGCCAACGCGACCCAGAAAATCTCCGCCGAAATCGCGGGTATCCAGGGGCTGTCCACCGACATGGTCGTTGCCCTCCGGGAGATCCGCGCTGCTGTCGGCAATGTCCGGGAATATGTCTCCACCACCGCTGCGGCCGTCGAGGAGCAAAGTGCCGTCACGCGTGACATGTCCTCCAACATGCAGACGACCGCCGCCGCCGTGGAAACCGTCACCCGCAATCTCACGGCCATTAACCACTCAATCGGCAAGGTCACCGGTGCCGTCACTACCACAAAGGAAGCCGCCCGCGTCCTGGCTCGGTAGTTCGCTCAGGATCGGCCCGGCCGGAACCAGGAATGACCCGCCGCAGCCTCCGCGCGCCTCAGCAATCGCGGAGCATATTCAACATACCGATAGCGGTCGTGGCGTAGCCCAATGCGACCGGCCTTACCGCTGACTATGTAGTCAGCCGAACCGCACGAGGTTGAGGGCCGGCAGGGGGCCGCCGGGAAACTGCGCCAGCCGGGCACCCACGGCAAGCGGCCCCAGATCGATGCCGCAGAAGCCCAGGCGGTCGATCAGCGACCCCACCACCGCCTTGGCCGGTGCATGGTCGCCCGAATGGAACAGGACGCGCCGCCCGCCCTCGGCCTGCGGATCACCGGACAGGAGGTGCGGCTGGAGATGGTTGAACGCCTTCACCACCCAGGCCCCGGGCACCAGTTCGGCAAAGACTTCCGTCGAGCTGCGGCCATGCAGTTCCGCCGGCTTGAACAGCGGCGCCTCGATGGGGTTGTTGGCGTCGATGACGATACGCCCCGCGAAATCCGGCAGTCCGGAGAGCGCCGCCGGCAGCTTCGACCAGTTGACGGCGACCAGGACGATGTCCTTGGCCGCCGCTTCCTCCCGCGTGCCCCCACGGATACTGGGACCGAGGGCGACGACGATTTCCTTCAGGCTGTCGGGACCGCGGCTGTTGGCGATGGTGGCCTCAATACCCTGGCGGGCAAGGGCGGTGGCGAAGGCGCGGCCGATCTGGCCGGCGCCGATGATGCCGATGCTGGACATAGCAATATTCCTTGGCTTGGGGGGATGGATCAGGCGGTCAGGCCGCCATCGGCGACGATCTCGGCACCGGTGACGAAGGCGGCCTCCGGGCTGGCCAGGAAGGCGACGACGCTGGCGATCTCATGCGGCTGGCCATAGCGGCCGATGGCGATGCCGGGGCCGACGATGCCGGCCACCGGCCCGTCCGCCGGGTTCATGTCCGTGTCGGTCGGGCCCGGATGCACCGTATTAACGGTGATGCCCTTCGGCCCCAGGTCGCGCACCAGGCTGCGGTTGAAGCCGGTGATCGCCCCCTTGGTCAGCGTATAGAGCGAGGCGGTGGGGAACGCCGCATAGCGGGTCATGGAGGAGCCGATATGGATGATGCGCCCGCCCGATTTCATGTGGTGCGCCGCCTCCTGCGTGGCGACGAACACGCCCGTCACGTTGACGGCGATCATCCGCTCGTACGTCTCGAAGGCGATCTCCTCGATAGGGCCGCCCAGGCCCAGGCCGGCATTGTTGACCAGGATGTCGATGGCGCCGAAACGCTCCACGACCTGCGCCACGGCGGCGCGAACGGCGGCGGGATCACCGGCATCAGCGGCGATGGCGATGGCCTTGCCACCGGCGGCCACGATATCGGCCACCACCTGCTCGGCCTTGGCCGGGGACGCGCTGTAGGTGATGGCAACGGCGGCACCGTCGGCGGCCAGGCGACGGGCAATGGCCGCACCGATGGAGCGGGAGCCGCCGGTGACGAGAGCGGCCTTGCCGGCCAGGGGGCGATGTTGGTTGGTCATGACATTTTCCTCATGATCTGGAGGGTGTATCCGGCCGGACCGGCATTGGCGGCCCGGTGTTGAGGTGAGAATGCCGCTTTCACTCCCCCTTGATTAGCCGGCATTGAATTGCTTCACTCTCAAGCAATCATTGGGAATGGTGTCATGGAAACCCTGGCCAACCTGGAATCCTTCGTGCGCAGTGCGGAGGGCGGCAGCTTCGCGGAAGCCGCGCGCCGTCTGTCGCTGACCCCGGCAGCCATCAGCCGCAACGTGGCGATGCTGGAGCGGAACCTGGGCGTGCGCCTGTTCCACCGCTCCACCCGCCGCCTGACCCTGACGGAGGCCGGTGAGCGGTTCCTGCATGCCATCGGCACCAATCTGGACGCGCTGCAGGTCGCCATCGCCGGGGTGGCAGCCGATAATAGCGAGCCGCACGGTATCTTGAAGGTGAGCATGAGCCCGACCTTCGGCATGGCCTACATCCTGCCGCTGCTGCCCGGCTTCATGGCGCGATATCCCCGCATCCGGCCGGAATGGCATTTCGAGAACCGGCAGGTGGATCTGGTGGCGGAAGGCTACGATGCGGCCATCGGCGGCGCCGTTGAACTGTCGCCCGGTATCGTGTCGCGTACCCTGGCCCCGGCGCACATCATCGCCGTCGCCGCCCCCTCCTACATGGCTGGACGAGCGACGCCGGCGGAGCCGCGAGACCTTGCCGGTCTTGACGGGATTGCCATGCGATCATTGCGGACAGGCCGCACGCGGGTCTGGACCCTGCGCGACGCCCACGGCCAGGAACAGGCGGCGCCATTGGCCGAAACCATCATCGTCAATGATCCGGCCGCTATGCGGGAGACGGCGATAATGGGTCTGGGCATCACCATGCTGGCCGTGCCCGACGCCTTGCCCGCACTGGACAGCGGAACACTGGTCCGCCTGCTGCCCGACTGGTATGCCGACGCGGGCGGCATCAATCTCTATTACTCGACCCGCATCCTATTGCCCGCCAAGACCCGTGCTTTCGTCGATCATGTCGTCAGCGCATTTGCGCGTGAAAGGCTGACAGAGCGGTTTGCCGGGAACGGGCCGACAGAATAACCGACCTGCGGCTGCCCAAGGCGGGGATAGTACTTTGGTGAATACTCGCCGCCCTGCTGGGCTTCCAACCCAACGAGGAATTGATGGACCAGGCCCCACCCGCGCCCCTGGTGACGGCATTGCCGCAGCACTGCCAGGCGGCGACATATCTGTTGGGTTCGAAGATGCGCTTCCCGCGATGATCGTGGACTGATGTTCCGCCACCGCAGTTTGGAAGCCCCGCACCGCATTCCCTATCCTCCCCATCCGGACGGCTGGGGCACCGGCTCGGGCGCGGGAAGCAACCGGGAAGCGTGGGAACAGGCTTCCGCCCGATAGGGGCGAACCGCGCCACTGCCTTATCCACCGCCAGGTGCCCTTGGCTGGCGGGAAAAGCGCCTGAGCGCATTCCGAGCAATCGCAAGTTTCTACAAGTCGCTGAATCATCCTGCACGGCGCGCGGCGACTTGACGTATATCGGGGCCAAGCGTGCGTGACGAACCGGTCCCGGGGGGCGGCAGGTCGCCCTGGGGCGCCCGTCGCCGAGCGGTCCGGTCAGGCTGTGCGGACCTGCGCCAGGAACTGCTGGATACGTTGGCTGAGGGCGGTCGACCGCCGTGTCAGATGGCCAGAAGCATCATTGACCTGCTGCGAGGCCTCCTTGGTGTCCGTCGCCCCGCGCAGAACCTTGGCCACGCGGTCGTTGGCCTGACGTGTGCTCAAGGTCGCCTGCTGCACATTCTGCACGATGCCCTGGGTCATCTGCGCCTGCTGTTCCACGGCACCGGCGATGGCCACGCTGGACTGGCGCATGGACAGGATGGTTTCGGAGATGGCCCGCAGCGCGCTGACGGCGTCATGGGTCGCCGTCTGGATGGCGTCCACCTGGGCACCGATCTCCGCCGTCGCCTCGGCAGTCTGGCGGGCCAGGGTCTTGACCTCACCGGCAACGACGGCGAAGCCCTTGCCGGACTCCCCGGCGCGCGCCGCCTCAATGGTAGCGTTCAATGCCAGCAGGTTCGTCTGGCCCGCTATATCGCTGATCAGCCCGACGACGGCCCCGATGCGGTCTGCGGCATTGGCAAGCCCCTTCACCAGCGAGTCGGTCCTTTCGGCCTCCTCCACGGCATGCTGGGCCACGGCGCTTGACTGGGCCACCCGGTCCCCGATCTCGCTGATGCAGGCCGAAAGCTGTTCGGCCGCATGGGCGACGCTGGCGACCTCGTCGGACGTCGTGGAGATGGCCGTGGCCATGACCGCCGCTGCCTCCCGCGTGGCGTCGGCGACGCCCGACATGGTGACGGCGGTATCCCGAAGCTGCTGCACGGCGCTCATCGTGTCGTCAAGCGACCGAGACGCCCCATCGTCAAACGCCAGGGTGAGATCGCCGATGCGACCGGCCCGCACCTGCTCCGCCTCGGCCTTGCTGCGCTGTTCGTCCTGCAGGCGCCGGCGTTCCGCGTCATGTTCGACCAGCACGCGCAACGCCGTGGCAAGCCTGCCGAGTTCGTCGCGGCGGGACAGCAGTGCGTCGGGCACCCTGGTCTCCACCTCACCACCGATCAGACGGTGGGTCACGTCGGCCAGCATGATCAGGGGACGGGCCACCCGCCGTGCGACGAAGCCATAGACGAAGGTCACGACGGCCCCCAGGGCGACGACGCCGACAGCCACCAGCAGGTAGGTCAGCAGGATGGCTTCACTGACCTGATCGCGGACATGGTCCAGCGTCATGCCCTGCCGTTCTTCGATATGATTCAGCACCTGCTCCAGCTCGCTGCCGCTGCGCTCCAGCCCGCCAATGAAGGCCAATGTCGTCGAGACGTCGCCATCGATGATGTCGATCAGATCGCGGCTCTTGCTGACATATTTCTTCAGCAGCTTGTCGAGGCTCTCCCGCTCGGCGGCCAGGCCATTGTCGATGGCGATCTCCACCAAGCGGGGCACATCGGCCTCCAGCTTGTCGGTCATGGCCAGCAGGCCCGTCTTGACCGCCTGGACCTTGGAGCCGGATGCCTCCGTCGCCGCCAGCGCCACCAGATGGTACAGCGCCTTGCGCTGTTCCGTCAGTCGGGCGCTGAAAGCCTGCATGTCCGCGTTGTCGGTGAAGACCGGTCCCAACGCCTGGCGTACCTGGCCCTCGACGTCCTTGACGGCATGGATCTGCACGACCCCGATGCCTAGCATCGTGGCGGCCAGCAGGATGAAATAGACGGCTATTCTCTTGGCGACGGGCATGGCCAGTACCTCCAGAGCGCAAATCTTCTGGGAACAGTGCCTGCGCAGGCAGCCTGGAAGGACGACGGCTCGGCCTTCCAGGCCGCCACAGCACCCGGCATCTCTACCGGGGCGTCGCGCTTGCGGCGATCGGCGTTACTACTTGTAGACCCCACCACATACGGCGAGATCCTGCTCGACCTGGCAGTACATCTGCTTCGGCTCGACCTTCTTGTTGACCGGATTGGTGAATTTGTAATCCTGCCAGAAGCTCTTGTTGGTCTTGGCCAGTTCCATGCGTTCCCGGATATAGAGCTTGCCGTCGATATCCTCGGCATCGCTGAGGTCCTTGCCGATAAGCTTCGCGTTGGCCCCATGGGCCAGGCAGCGACCGGTCAGGTCATAGACCACCACATACAGATCGCGATCGACAAATGCCCCCTCGCGATTGCCGAAATCCGCGAATGCCTTGTCGCGGCCGGCCTCATTCAGGTGGACCACGGCCCGTTTGACCATGGCGATGGCCTCGTCCCGGTTCGCCCGGTCAGGATCGGCATGGGCAGGTAGGCCGGCCTGCATGGCGGCAACGGTTAAGAAGGCGATGAGATGGTGTGCGCGCATTTGCTTTCCTCCCGCAGGTTCAACCTCAACCACGGGTAAAGCATGCGCGCGACGATCCAACTTTGGTCCCGATCAACGGGATATATAAGCTTCTGGTCATAGCGGTTGAACCGGCGTGATTTCTCGGCAATAGGTGATGACATCATGTGGCCGGATTACACACTCCATACCGGCGGCCATGTGATCAGCGGCCGTGACGGTGCCCACCGGTGAAGCATCCTTCGGTTCCGTGCCTGCCGGGTGGCAGGGGGCGAGATGCTTCTCTGGCGGCGGCTGGCCGCCATCATCACGGTCATCTTCCTGGGCGCCTATAGAAGGTGACGCGGCGAGGCGGGAATGTCCGGAATCCACTATCCGAGCGCGAAAACCCGCCCGTCCGCCTCCGGCCCCATACAGGCCCAATATTGACACCGCCCTGCGGACCTTGAGGCCGTCTTCAGCGAAATGGTTGGCAATTGAGCTGGAGGTCGACTTGGCTGGCAAATGGCGTCAGGAAGGTCGCCGATCAGCGAGGCTGTCCTTGAACTTTCAATTCGGGTCGCCCGCAGGGGATGCCGGCCAGACGCGGGCGGCCAATTCAATATACGCTATCCCGTATCCACCCCCAGCATCTTGATGAAGTTGCGCTTGGCCTTGAACCGTCCACGCAGC
>NZ_JBLTYX010000008.1:0-263770 GCF_048066115.1 Niveispirillum sp. KHB5.9
AGCCGGTCAGGTTGGTGACGTCGTTCGTGCTGTTGTAGCGGTAAAGGTTGACGTAGGAACCGGAAGCGCTGGGCGACGTGAAATAGAGCGTACCCCCGATGTCCCAGATGCCGGTCAGATGCTTGGCAGCACCCGGATTGTATTCGGTGGTCACCGTGCTGTTGCTGGGGTCATAGGAGATCAGCCAGCGGGAATTGATGTCGTTCGTGCCGGAAGACGCGTTTGAATTGGCGCCGGCACAGAAGATCTTGCCGTCATGCACCGTGAGGTGGAACGGCATGTTCATCAAGGCGCTGTTGGAGGTGCCGACACGGTTGGTGACCTGCGTCGTCGTGTTGGTCGTCGCGTTGTACTTGTAGAGTTCGTGGAAGTTCACGGTGGCGGAGCCGCCGATGGATTCGGCCACGGGCTGCACGGCGCCGAAATACAGTTCCCCGTTCAGCGCCACCATGTTGTTGGAGAAGTCGGAGAGGTTGGCCAGCGCCTGGAACACGTTCTCCACGGCGCTGCCGTTTCAGCGGGCCAGATTATAGTCCTGGGTATAGAAATAGGGTTTGCCGTCATAGATGGTGAACGGACTGGCCATGGACACGGCGGTCAGCGTCGTCAGCGTGGACGTGCCGACATCGAACTGCATCAGCATGAAACCGCCGCTTTCGGACAGCGAGGCGGTGAAATAGATCTTGCCGTCGCCGACGGCGGCGACCTGCATGTAATCGAACCGCTGCGTGCTGGCACTGCCGAAATACTCGATCTGCGTGCCGTCATAGCGGCCGAACCGCAGGCCGAGCGCGATCTCTGGGTCGGCGAACAGCCCGTAGACCTTGTCCTGGTAGACGAAGAAGCCGTCACTGCTGCTGTTGGTGGCCAGGCCGTCGCGGCCATAGGGGCTGGCATCGACGATGACCCGGGCGCCCAGACCATCCGTGGCATTGTGCCCGCCCAGGTTGCCGGCGGAGGAAAGAGCGTCGGTGGCGCTGTCCTTAACCCTTCATTGTTGCCGCTCGTATAGAACCGGTTCGAGGAGGAGGGGATGCTGCCATCGTAGCTGGCGTCGGTGAAATGGATGACGGTGCCGGACCCGATATCGCGCAGAGCGACGAAGGCCCAGCGCTGTTCCCCGCTGGTGTCGTCGGCATTCAGGCCCAGGATGGCGATATCACCGGCCGCCAGGGTGGTGGCCGTCATCAGGCCGTCCCAGCCCTGTGCAACCTCGGGGGCGATGGCGCCGTTGGTCTCCACCGTCCCGACCTGGTTCTCCAGCACCCAGTCGCCGCCCCGTGCCACGGCACCCGTATCGTCGGTCGACGCGGCCACGTCGGCCCCGGTCAGCGTGGACAGCCGCTGCGCGAAGACCTGCCCATCACCCTAGGAGACATCGCAGCCATAGAGCAGGATATCGCCACCCTGCGTGAGGCTGGCGCCGATCGCGGACAGGGCGGCTTCGTTGTGGTCCAGCGTGTCGGTATTGACCCGGCTGGCCCCCAGGAAGATGCCGCCTTCGAAAGCATGGCTCAGCACATGGATGGCGTCATAACCGCTGTGGGTCTGCGCCCACTCGGCCATCTGCGCCAGCCCGTCCCGGCCCCCGTCCAGCACCACCACCTCCACCCCGTCGCGCAAGGTCTGCCAACCGGTAATGGCGGTATCGATGAAGGCGACCTCCTTGCGGGCAGGGTCCACCATGATAGCGGGTGCGGAAGCATCGGAACCTGTCCGTGGCATATCCGCCGCCAGCCGGGCCAACAGGTCGCCGGCCGTTTCATTATCCACGGGCACCCTTGCTTTTCGTGCCGCCGGTGGTCCCCTTGATCATCACTGGTCCTTTCGACTGAGAAGTCCGACCCGCACAATGTAAACGGGTTAACAATAAGTGATAAAATCACTTATGCTTTAGTGATAGCCATTTTGACTTGCGACTGAAAAACAGACGGGGTGCGTGTTCAGTCAAAAGGCGTTTGTTTCTATCTGAAATGTTCCTATATTTTGAAAATACATCTTCGTTTATTTTTCATTTTTAAAATAACGCCGCGCTCTGGGTGTTTTTCATAGAGTTGGTCGCGCGAAGGCAAACGTTCGCCGATCATTTCGAATTTCTAACCATTTGCGTGAAAGTGGCAGCATGCGCCCATGACCGGCAGATATTGTGCCAAGCCGGAAACCGGACTGATCATCTCCGGCGCGCACACGCCTACATTGTTCGTGTCCACCCGCCCATGGGGCTCAAATCCGCTTCGGGTTGATCGGGAACAGCTTTTGGCTGATCACGCCACAACAGGCCGGCGGCCGCGTTCAGCGCGCGATATCGAAACCGACCAGCGGCTTCACAGCCGGTGTCGGATAGGTCTTCTTGCTGTGGCGCAGGCCGGCGCGGACCAGCCCCGCCGCCACCATCACCGTCGTCGGGATCGGGTCGATGACCGGGATGTCATACCCCCGGGCCAGCAGGTGCCCGCCGATCTGTGTGGCACAGCCCAGGAACCCGGTGCAGCCCAGGACGATGGCGTCGGCATGGTGGTGGCGGACGGCGTGCAGGGCCTTCTCGGCCAGCCCCGCCCTTACCTCATCCATCCGCGCGCCCAGTTCCAGCACCGGGATGTCCACCACCTCCACCGAGGCCAGCTTGCCCGCCACGCCATAGGTCTGGGCAAGGTTGCCCAGCATGGGGCGTACGCTTTCCAGCACGGTGACGATGGAGAAACGGTGGCCCAGCATGGCCGCGACATGCATGCTGGTCTCCGCTGGGCCGAAGACGGGGACCTTCACCAGTTCGCGGGCCGGCTTCAGGCCGGGATCGCCCATGCAGTCGATGATGATGGCATCCACGCCCGCGCGCTCGGCCTCCAGCACCCTGGCCAGGGTGCCGGGCACGGACAGCGCCTCGTCGAACTCGCTCTCGATGGACGGGGGACCGGTATCGATCAGGCTGTGGCTGAAGCCCAGGTCCGCACTTTCCAGATGCGCGATTTCCGCCAGGTCGCGCAGGCCCCTGGTGGTTACCGGTGTGATCAGACGGAGATCGAGTTTGCGTGCCATGCGGGCCTCCTGCCATTGCGGCTGTGGATGATCGGGCCGTGGCGGGGCCGGCACAATGGTGGTGGCGGGTAACGGCCCGGCCCTACCCTCGACCGGGCCGCGCCCTACCCATGGGTGGGCATGGCAGGGGCGACGGCAGCTGTCATTGATGATATGTGCGGATATCGGCAGCCGAACCCGTTGAGGCCCATGGACCCGATCCACGACATCCATCTTGCCGCCAAGCTGGCCCCGCCGCGCCAGATGGTGGCGCTGGTGGAACGACCCGAACTGGCGCCGGTCGCGGCCGGGCTGGACGCCCGTGCCCTGACCCTGGTCCGCACGCCGGCCGGATATGGCAAGACGACGCTGCTGACCCAATGGTGGGCCGGCCTGGGCGAGGGCGACAGGCATCGCGCCTGGGTGACGCTGGAGCCGGAGGACCGGCAGCCGCTGGCCTTCCTGTCCGGCATCGTCGCCGCCTTGCGCCGGTCGGGGGTGGAGGTGGCGGAGGTCGTGCAGAATGCCGAACGCACCATGCGCGACCTGCCGGCCAGTTTCGTCCTGCGCATGCTGCTACGGGATATCGAGGCGGCGGCCCGGCCCATCATCCTGATGCTGGACGATTATCATCTGGTGGAATCCAGCGACAATGACGCCCTGATGGGCTTCCTGCTGCGCAACCGGCCGGACCATCTGCATCTGGTCGTCGCCATGCGGTCCCGCCCCGGCTTTCCCGTTTCGGCCCTGCGGCTGGCCGGCGCCCTGGTGGAGGTGACGGAGGCGGCGCTGCGTTTCACGCCGGCCCAGGTCCAGCATTATTTCGCCGGCCGCCTGGGCACCGACGACATCGCCCACCTGGTCGACCGGACGGAAGGCTGGCCGGTGGCGCTGCAGCTGGTCCGCCTGTGGCTGGACCAGCAGGGGGATGTGGCGCAATGGGTGCGGGGATTCACCGGATCGCGTGATGAGATGGCGGCCTATATCGCCGAACAGGTGGTCGCCGGCCTGCCCGACAATCTGCGCGACTTCCTGGCCGCCACCGCCATCCTGGAACGGGTGAACGGGGAACTGGCCGATGCCGTCTGCGGCACGCAGGACGGCTGGTCCCTGCTGGAGGAACTGGCGCGGCGCAATTCCCTGATCTTTCCGCTGGACCGGGAGGGGCAGTGGTTCCGCTATCACCAGCTTCTGCGGGAATTCCTGGCGGGCTGGCTGCGGCGCCATCGCGGCCGGGACCTGGCGCAGCTGCACGCCAACGCCTCGCGCTGGTACGAGGCGCGGGGGCAGCTGGTCGATGCCGTCCGCCATGCGGCCCTGGCGGAGGACATGGACAGGGTGGTGGCCCTGATCGGCGGCAATGATTGCCTGCTGGTGCTGCTGTCGCGGGGCGCGCATGTGGTCGATGCCATCCTGGCCCATGTGCCGGCGCATGTCGCGGCGCGCGAGCCGCGCATCCAGGTGGCCCAGGCCCTGCGCGCGGCCAAGCGCGGCCAGCTGGTGGAGGCGCGCAACCTGTCGGACGCCATACGCGCCCATCACCGGGCCGCCGATCCGGCCCGCCCCGATCCGGTGGAGGCCGACCTGCTGGTCATGGAGGGCCTGCTGGCCGCCTACCAGGACAACCGCCTGCCGCCGGCCCGGCTGGAGGCGCTGGAAATCGTCGGTGCGCGGCTGAACAGTGGCGATTATTACCAGGGGTTCGTGAACAACATCCTGTGCATCATGCATTACCGGCAGGGCGAGGTGGCCTTCGCCGGGGCCACGGCGGCCACGGCCGACCGGTTGTTCGTGAAGGTGAATTCCAGCTACGGCCGCATCTTCATCGCCATCCATCAGGGTTTCTTCTTCATCGAACGGCTGCGACTGGAGGCGGCGGACGAGGCGCTGGACCGGGCGCAGTCCATGGCCCATGCCGATATTCCCGACGACCGCCGCCTGCATGCCATCATCCAGGTTTACCGCGCCGCCCTGTTTCATGAGCGGGGTGAGCGCGAGCCCGCCGACGAACTGATCCTGGAGGGCTTGCGCGGCGTGGAGGAGGGGGAGGGCTGGGTGGAGGTGTTCGTCACCGGCTATCGCACGGCGGCCGGGCTGGCCTTCGCGCGCGCCGGGCTGGACGCCGCCCTGGCCATCCTGGACCGGGGGGAGGATGTGGCCCGCGCCCGCGCCCTGCCGCGCCTGTCGGCCCTGCTGCTGGGCCTGCGCATCGATCTGCTGCGCCGGGCGGGGCGGGTGGCGGAGGCCCGCGCGCTGGCCGATACCACGGGATTTTCTGTGACGGGGACGCATTGCGCCCAGCCGGACCTGATCCAGCGGCTGGAGGCGATCGAGGCCGGGCTGACCCTGGCATCGCTGGCCCTGGCGGAGGGAGCCCCGGATCAGGCCCTGACCCTGCTGGCCCCGCTGGGGGAACCGGCCCGCGCCGGCGGGTTCGAGCGGGGCACGGCCCGCATCCAGCTGCTGCGCGCCCTGGCGCTTGCCGCCCTGGGCCGGTTGGAGGAGACGGTGCCGACCCTGCGCCAGCTGCTGGCTACGACGCGGGAGGAGGGGGCGCGGCAGATCTTCATCGACCAGGGGACGGCCGTCATCGGCCTGCTGCGCCAGCTGGTGGCGCAGGTGGGGGCGGCGGGCCTGGCGCGGGCCAACCTGGACTGGATCGCCGAGTTGCTGGTGGCGCTGGGCGACCGTGACGGGTCGGGTGACGCCAGCCTGCCCGCCCTGCTGCTGACCCCGCGTGAACGCGAGATACTGTCGTCCCTGGCGGCGGGTGGATCGAACAAGGTCATCGCCCGCCGTCTGGACATGACCGACAATGCCGTGAAGTTCCATCTGAAGAACATCTTCCGCAAGCTGGGCGCCAACGACCGCAAGCTGGCGCTGGCCATCGCCGAGCGGCAGGGGTTTCTGGGATAGGGCTTATACCAGTTCCCGATGAGTAGAACTCATCGGGAACTGGTATCGGCGGCGACCGCCGCCGCGCCGCACGTGCGGCGTAGCCAAGCCCACGGATGTGGGCGCCGGCGATTGAGGGACTGAAAAGATTGGCCATCGGTCAATCTTTTCAGCCGATGGTATTACGCCACCCGGACCCGCTACCCATCGCCGCCCGCCACCCTACCCCCGGCCCCCATCGCCGCCGCTGCGCACCCTGGCCATGATCAGGGCCAGCAACCAAGCAGCAAGGGGAGCGCCGCGATGCGCATAGGGGTGGATGTCGGGGGCACCAATACCGACGCCGTGATCATTCACGACGGGCAGGTGATCGCGGCGCTGAAGACGCCGACCACCGACGATGTCGGGACGGGCGTGGTCCTGGCCATCCGCGGCGTCCTGGCCCAGGCCGGCGTGCCGCCGGGGGCCATTGGCCAGGTGACCATCGGCACGACCCACTTCACCAACGCCTTCATCGAGCGGCGCCGGCTGATGGAGGTGGCGGTGCTGCGCCTGACCCTGCCGTCCAACACCTCCGTCCGACCGATGATCGACTGGCCGTCGGACCTGACCTCGGTGATCGGCGACCATGTCTACTGGGCCCATGGCGGGTACGAGTTCGACGGGCGGGAGATCGCCCCGTTCGATGCGACCGAGATCGAGGATGCCGCCCGCGACATCGCCCGCAAGGGCCTGCGCCATGTCGCCATTTCCTGCGCCTTCTCCCCCATCAACGACGCGATGGAACAGCGGGCGGCCGCCATCCTGCGCGACAGGATCCCCGGCCTGCATGTCACGCTGTCCAGCGAGGTGGGCCGCATGGGCATCATCGAGCGGGAGAACGCCGCCATCATGAACGCCGCCCTGTCCGCCATGTCGGGCACGGTGGTGGGCGCCTTCCGGTCGGCCTTGCAGAAACTGTCGATCACCGCGCCCTTCTATATCAGCCAGAATGACGGGACCATCATGGGGGCCGCCCATGTCGAGCGGTTCCCCGTGCTGACCTTCGCGTCGGGCCTGACCAACTCCATGCGCGGGGCCGCCTGGCTGTCCGGCCTGCAGGATGCCATCGTCGTTGATATCGGCGGCACCACCACCGATGTCGGGGTGCTGGCGCATGGCTATCCGCGGGAAACCGCCATGGCCATCGATGTGGGCGGGGTGCGCACCAATTTCCGCATGCCCGATCTCCATTCCATCGGTCTGGGCGGCGGCAGTCTGGTGGTGCGCCAGCCCGACGGCACGGTCGCCGTCGGCCCGCGCAGCGTCGGCTACGACCTGATCACCAAGGGGCTGGTGTTCGGCGGCGACGTGCTGACCGCCACCGACATCGCGGTGGCGGCGGGCAGGGGCGGCATCGGCGATGGGGCCGCCGTGGCGGGGCTGGACCGGGCGCTGGTGGGCGCGGCGGTGGATACGATCCATGCCATGGTGGAGGCCGCCATCGACCGCATGAAGACCAGCGTCACGGCCGTGCCCGTCATCCTGGTCGGTGGGGGCGGGGTCCTGGTCTCCCGCCCGCTGGCCGGCGTGTCGGAACTGCATGTGCCCCGTCATGCCGACGTGGCCAATGCCATCGGCGCGGCCATGGCCCAGGTGGGGGGCGAGGCCGACCGCATCCATTTCTACGACCGGGTGGGCCGGGAGGCGGCCCTGGACGGCGCCAAGGCCGAAGCGGTGGCCGCCGCCGTCACCGCCGGTGCCGATCCGGCCAGCGTCCGGGTGATGGAGGTGGAGGAGACGCCCGTCGCCTACATGCCCGGCAACGCCATGCGGGTGCGGGCCAAGGCCGTGGGCGACCTCGCCGCCACCGCCCCGACCGCCGCCTGACGACGGTGCCCAGCACCTGAGGGAACAAAGGATAATCCTGAAATGCAGATCACGATCAATGACTTGGTCGATTTCACCCGCGGGGCCGCCTTCCTGGGCACCGGTGGTGGGGGCGATCCCTATGTCGGCCGCCTGCTGCTGAAGCAGGAGATGGAGAATGGCCGGACCATCACCATCATGCGCCCGCAGGATGTGGCCGACGACGCGCTGGTCGTTCCCATCGCGGCCATCGGCGCACCGTCGGTGATGCTGGAACGCGCGCCGAAGATCGAGGCGCTGGAAAAGGCGCTGTCGGTGCTGGAGAAGAAGCTAGGTCGCAAGGCGGATGCGCTGAGCTGCATCGAAAGCGGTGGCATCAACGCCACCCTGCCGCTGATCCTGGCGGCGCGGACGGGCCTGCCCGTCGTCGATGCCGACGGCATGGGTCGCGCCTTTCCCGAATTGCAGATGGTGACCTTCAACATCTATGGCCTGAAGGCGTCGCCCTTCGTCATGACCAACGACCGCTGCGAAAGCGTGACGTTCGAGGTGGAAAGCAACCATTTCGCCGAACAGCTGGCCCGGTCGACGGTCATGGCCATGGCGGGTGCCGCCCATCTGGCGATCTACCCCATGTCGGGCCGGCAGCTGAAGGATGCGGGCGTGCCCGGCACCTTGTCGCTGGCGCTGGATATCGGTCGGGCCATCGTCGAGGCGCGGCGCGGCCGGGCCGATCCGGTGCGGGGCCTGCTGGATTTCCTGCGCACCATGCCCGAACCGCGCCACGCCGTCGTGCTGGCCGAGGGCAAGGTGGTGGATATCCGGCGGGAGACGCGCGACGGGTTCAATTTCGGCCGCGTGCTGGTGCAGCCCTTCAGCGATGCGTCCGCCGTGCCGGCGGAGATCGTCTTCCGCAACGAATACCTGACCGTGAAGCGCGGGGAGGCCTTCCTGGCCATGGTGCCGGACCTGGTCTGCGTGCTGGATGCGGAATCCGCCGAGCCGATCACCACCGAGACGCTGAAATACGGGGCGCGGGTGAAGGTGGTGGGGGTCAGCGTGCCACCCGTCATGCGCACCGGTGCCGCCCTGGCCACCTTCGGCCCGCGCGCCTTCGGCATCGACAGCGATTACCTGGCCATCGAGGGGCTGGTGCCTGCCTGACTTACCCGGCGCTACCCGCTTTCGGGTCCCGCGCTACCCGGCCCCCGCTTTGACGGTGGGGCGGATGTTTCGGGAAGATGACCTGGGATGGCGGTCAAGAACAGGATGGCTCCGGTACATCATACGTCAAGATGTGAACTGGCCGGAACCCTTCAGCTGCAAACAAAATGAACGGATGGGGATGCAAATGGGACGGCTTCATAAGCGACAGGATGTGATGCGGCGGATTTTCACCGGCTCCCTGGCCGGACTGTCACTGGCGGTTCCCGCCATGGCGCAGGAAACGCTGGTGCTGGAGGAGATCATCGTCACCGCGCAGAAGCGGGCGGAGAAATTGCAGGAGGTGCCGGTTTCCGTCACGGCCTTCTCCGCCGGGATGGTGGAGGATGCGGGCATCAAGACGGCGGAGGATTTTCTGTCGCTGACGCCCAACATCCGCATGGTTCAGTCCTTCACGGTGGGCAACAGCTTCGTCACCGTGCGCGGCATCTCCCAGATCAACAACAACGACCCGTCGGTGGCCGTCGTCGTCGATGGCGTGCCGCAGGCCAACCAGAAGCAGCTGAGCCAGCAATTCTTCGATATCGAGCGGATCGAGGTGCTGAAGGGTCCGCAGGGCGCGCTCTACGGCCGCAATTCCATCGGTGGCGCCATCAACATCATCACCCGCCAGCCCAAGGACAGGATGGAGGGTTCGGCGGAACTGGGCTATGGCAATGGCGACAGCTGGTCGGCCACCGCCGCCATCGGCGGGCCGGTGGTGAAGGACAAGCTGCTGTTCCGCGCCGCCGCCTCCTACCAGGACAGCGATGGGCTGATCACCAACAGTTTCCTGGACCGCAAGGCCGATTTCTACCAGGACAAGACCGGCCGCCTGCAGGGCACCTGGCTGGCGGCGGAGGACATTTCCGTCGATGCCCGCGCTTCCCTGTCGCGTACGGAAGGCGGGGCCGTGCTCTACAGCCAGTTCGGCACGACGGGCCTGTCGAATGCCACCCATATCAAGCCGACGGAAAACGTGCTGGGTGAAAGCCAGCGCGACATGGATGATCTGTCGCTGAAGGTCGACTGGGATTTCGGTGCCGCCACCCTGACCGCCATCACCGCCTACAGCACGGTGAAGGAGAGCTATCGCGGCGATCTGGATTTCTCGTCGGCCCGGGTGCTGGGCCAGGGCCAGGACCTGGATGTCGACATGCTGAGCCAGGAGGTGCGCCTCACCTCCCCCAACGACCAGCCCTTCCGCTGGATCGGCGGTGCCTATTACCTGCATACCGACCGGGCGCTGCGCACCACCGTGTTCCTGGACAATAACGGCACCATCGCCGGCTTCACGCCGCTGGTGGTGTTCGGGGACGAGACCAACGACAATGACGCCTATGCGGTGTTCGGCCAGGGCGCCTTCGATGTGACGCAGAAGCTGGAACTGTCGGCCGCCCTTCGCTACGACAGCGACCAGCGCCAGCAGACCGACCTGCTGCGCAACAATGCCGTACGCGAGAAGACCTTCCGCAAGTGGCAGCCGAAATTCACCGCCAAGTACCAGTGGACCGACGCGGTGATGAGCTATGCCACCTTCTCCACGGGCTTCCGGTCCGGCGGCTTCAACGCCCCCACGGTCAATCCCGCGATCTTCGCCAAGGAAACCACCACCAATTACGAGGCGGGCTTCAAGGCGACGATGGCCGATGGCCGCGTCGTGCTGAACGGGTCGGCCTTCCGCACGAAATTGCGCAACGCCCAGATCTTCAAGGTCGACCTGACGGCCGGCGCCCAGATCATCGACAATATCCGCCGGGCCACCCTGACCGGCCTGGAGCTGGAGCTGCAGGCACGGCTGGCGCTGGGCTGGGACCTGTTCGGCGGGCTGGGCATCACCGACAGCGAGATCAGGGATTTCGACGGCACCGCCGCTTACCGGGGCAACCAGCTTCCCAGCAATACCAAGGCCACGCTGAATGTCGGCAGCCAGTACAGCTTCGACATCACCGACAGTCTGGGCGGCCTGCTGCGTTTCGATATCGATCATCGCGGCAAGCAATATTACACGGCCGACAATATCGACTTCCGCAAGTCGGTCACGCTCATCGACCTGCGGGCCGGTCTGACCTATGGCGACTGGTCACTCACCGCCTATGTCCGGAACCTGACCGACAAGCAATATTTCGCCGAATATGCCGACGCCAAATGGTCCGGCTCGGCCACGGGACAGGATCTGGGCCAGCTTTCCCGCCCGCGCTCCTATGGCGTGACGGCCAAGGCCAGGTTCTGAACGACCGTTCCCCCGCCCGGAAGGGCGGGGGACGCATCATGTTTGAAAACGGAACCTTTCAACTAGGATTGGCCTGGTCGTGGAGCGCCTTGACCAAGCTACCATCCAGGGCCGACAGGATCGTCCCGTCCTCCGCGATGAACATCACCGGGCCGTGATTGGTGAACAGCAGTTCGGTATATTCGGGGAAGGTCGTGCATTCGTGGATCGTGTCCAGCGGTTCATATCCCCAGGTGCCGGCCAGCGCCACGCCCATGCGGTATTCCATGCGGCCCTTGACCACGAAATATTCCCCGGCCCCGTAATGCTTGTGCCGGCCGAAGGAACTGCCGGGCTGGCAGCGCAGCAGCACGGTCCAGCGCCCGGTTTCCGCACTGGTGAACAGCAGGCGGAAATCGATCCCCTCGGCCAGCGGCACCCAGGGCTTCTCCTCCGCCGGGATCAGGCTTTCATCGGTGGACATGGCGTCCCTCCTTCACGTGATGGGTCAGAAACGTTGGGTGAATTCCACACCCCAGGTGGCCCGCTCGCCGTAATAGAGCGGGATCAGCCCGAAATCGCGCAGGTCGGTGGCGTCGACGATATAGGCCTTGTCGGTGACGTTGCGGCCCCAGAAGGCCAGTTCCCAATCCGCCTCCGGCGCCGACAGCGCGACGCGCAGGTTCAGCAGCCCATGGCCGCCCCGGCTGCTGACCGCCTCGTCCTGGGCATTGTTGTAGTATTTCCTGGCCGTGTAATTGTATTCGGCCCGAAACGCCGCACTGTAGGTATCGTTCAGCGGCACCCGGTATTGCGCGAAGCTGGACAGGGTGAATTTCGGCGCTCCCGGCAGCGTATTGCCGGAGAAGTCGCGCGGGCGGCCCGTGGCCGGGTCGATGGCGCCCGAAGTGTAGTTGCGGTACTGCGCGTCCAGGATGCCCAGGTTCAGGCCCAGATCCAGCCCGTCGGCGGGGATGGCGGTCACTTCCACCTCGATCCCCTTGATGCGGGCGTCGGCGGCATTGTCCAGGCCCAGGGTGGGCACGCCGCTGCCCTGCTGGTTCACCGACAGCACCTGCAGGTCGCTGTAATCGTAAAGGAAGGCGGCGACGTTGGCGCGCAGGCGGCGGTCCAGCAGGGTGGTCTTCAGCCCGACCTCGTAGGCCGTCAGGAATTCCGGGTCGACCTTGGTGCGCTCGGCCACGCTGGTGATGATGCCGATATTGAAATTGCCCGACTTGAAGCCGCGCGTGACGGAGCCATAGGCCATGACATCGCGGGTCACGTCGTAATCGGCGGCCAGCCGCCAGGACGACGCCTTGAACGTATCGCCCATGGCGGCGAAGGGCACCAGGGCGATGGGCGCGCCGTCGGGAATGCCGGCATCGAAGAAGCCGGGGATCAGCATGCCCTGGTGCGTGGCGTCCACCTTGTCCCAGGTATAGCGCGCGCCGCCCGTGAGGCGCAGGTCATCGGCCAGGTTGACGGTCGCCTGCCCGAAGATGGCATAGCTCTTGTTGGCGCGGGTGGCGTCGGTGACCAGGGGCACGGCGCCTTGCGCGAAGGTCAGCTCACCCACCAGGTCGGCTTCGGAATGGGAGGTGAAATCCTCATCGAAATAGAAGGCGCCGACCAGGGCCTGGATGCCGTCGCCGGTGTAGGCGACCTGCATTTCCTGCGACTTCTGCTCCGTGCCGGTCAGAAACCGGATCTGGTCGATGCGCCGGGGTCCGCCATCCACATCGACGCGGTTGTCCACGTCGCCCTTATCGTAGCCGGTGATGGATTTCAGCGACACGCTGTCGGTCAGGCTGAAGGATGCCGTCAGCGAGACCCAGTCATTGTCGGAATGGTTGCGGCTGTCGCCGTTGAAATTCAGGATCTTCACGTCGCCGGGGGCCGGATCGCGATAGCCGAACAGGTCGGCGCCGTTGATCTGCCCGTCGGGCTTGGGCTGCAGGTAATCGCTGCGGTCGCGGCCCGTGCCGGCGGCCAGGCGGATATCGACATCATGATCGCCATCCGGGTGGTAGCGCAGGATGGCGCGCACCGCCCCCTCATCCACATCGATGGCGCGTTCGCCGGTATGAATGTTGACCCGTTCGCCGTCGCGCCGGCGCAGGGTGCCGGACACCCGCGCCGACAGTCCGTCGGCCAGCGGCATGGAGGCGGCGGCTTCGGCCTCCAGCAGATTGAACCGGCCGTAGCCCAGTCGGAAATAACCCTCCTGCGCCCCATCCGGCAGCTTGGAGATATAGACGATGGCCCCGCCCGTCGTGTTCTTGCCGAACAGGGTCCCCTGCGGCCCGCGCAGCACCTCCACCCGGTCCAGATCGAACAGGGAGAAGATCTGGCTGCCCGTGGAGGCCACGGCCACATCGTCGCGATAGATGCTGACGGGACCGACGGAGGAGGAGTTGAAATCGTTGTTGCCCACGCCGCGGATGAAGATGTTGGGCACGCCGCCGAAGGTCTTGATCTCCAGGTTGGGCACCACGTCACCGATGGCCAGACTGTTGGACAGGCCCGCCTCCTGCAACTGTTCCCCGCCCATGGCGGTGACGGAGACCGGCACCTCCTGCAGGTTCTGGGCCCGGCGCTGGGCCATGACCACGATCTCCTCGATGGCTTCCTGTGCCTGTACCGGTGCCGCCAGTGCCGTACCGGCCAGCAGCGACAGGGCCAGCGCCGCCTTCCTGTTCCCCATGTTTCCTCCCTCGTCCCTTCTGTTCGGGCGTTATTCTGCGATGGCTGCAAAATATCCCGGCCGGCGGGGGACGGCTTGGCGCTGAGCGTCAGAACTCATGCGCCAGAGCGCGGCGTTCGGGCCGATTTGCGCGGCAGCGACAGTTCTCTTGTTCGCCAGCGCATCGCCCTGTATGCGCATCCTCGTCAGAAGGGGGATTGCGGTCTACTGTGAGGGACCCGAACGGATCGGGCCAAAAACAAGATCAATCCGTGGGAGGGAACATGTCGTCGGTCGAGATCGAGAACTGGTCATCGCAATCCATGCCCGTCGCGCGCCGGTTCCGCGGCTTCCAGGACGTGCTGGACCGCACCCATTTCCATTGGGACCTGCATGTCGACCGGGGCGACAATTACAGCGCGGAGGTGCTGCGCCGCCCCGTGGATGATTTCGTCTTCACCCGCGTGGTGGCCGACCCGCTGTCCGGTTGGCGCCGGGCCGACGATATCCGCAAGTCGCAGGCGGGGTATTTCTGCCTGTTGTTCCTGGAACAGGGCCATACGCTGCTGGAACAGGGCCGCAATCAGAGTGAGCTGGGGGCCGGCAGCATCTCGCTGTGGGACAGCACGCGCCCGGCCTATTTCGCGGCCCGGCAGGTGCAGCACCAGTATTCCCTGCTGATCCCGCGCCCCCAGGCGCTGTCGGCGCTGCCCTGTATCGAGGATATGTGCGGGTTGCAGGTGCGCGGCGACAGCGGGGTGGGGGCCGTGCTGCTGGCCCATCTGCGCCAGTTGCACCGGTCCATCGACAGCATCGATCCCGCCGACCGGCCGGCCATGCTGCGCGCCACCGTGGAACTGGCGGCCATCGCCTTCAGGCCGGAACTGGAACGGCTGAACGGCTCGGCCTTCCAGCGGGCCCTGCTGGCGCGCGTGCAGGATTACATCAACACCCATGTCGGCGATCCCGACCTGGGGCCGCAGGGCATCGCCGCCGCTTTCCGCTTCTCCCCCCGCTACCTGCACCGGCTGTTCGAAGCCACCGACATGACCGTGTCGGAATGGATCAAGCAGCGGCGGTTGCAGCGCTGCCGGTCCGACCTGGCGTCGGCGGGATGTGACGGGCTGTCGCTGACGCAGATCGCCATGAAGAACGGCTTCGCCGACGCCCCGCAATTCAGCCGTTCCTTCCGCGGCGCCTTCGGCACCACCCCGCGCGAATTCCGCCAGCAGGCGCGTGAGGGGCGGGGGTAACGCCAACGGTCGTGATTTATGACCGTTGGTGCCGGCGCCTGAGGCCGGTGATCGGTGACGATCACCGGATATGGTGTAAGCCCCGTGCGCTGACCGTCAAACTATCCGCCCCTGCCTGACAAGCCGCCCCCGGCGTTCGCGTCCATCATTCCCGCCAACGAACGGCAGGGGAGGGGCGAGGAACCCATGGCAAGGCGATTGGAAGGCAAGGTGGCGCTGGTCACCGGGGCCGCACGCGGGATCGGGGCCGGCATCGCCGCCGCGTTCCGCGAGGAAGGGGCCGCCGTCTATGGCGGCGACCTGGGGGTGCCGGATGGTGCGGACGATCATTTCCTGCACCTGGATGTCCGGCGCGAGGATCACTGGCAGGCGGCGGAACGCCATATCCGGGAACGGGAAGGGCGGCTGGACATCCTGGTCAACAATGCCGGGGTGGAACTGGTGCGGCCGCTGCCGGAAATATCGCTGGCGGACTGGCGCCATGTCATGGCGGTCAATGTCGAGGGCGTGTTCCTGGGCTGCCGGGTGCTCCACGGCCTGATGGCGGCGTCCGCGTCGTCGATCATCAACATCTCCTCCATCGCCGGCATCGTGGGATATCCCGACCAGGCGGCCTATAACACTTCCAAGGGGGCGGTCCGGCACCTGACCAAGAGCCTGGCCATCGAATTCGCCGCCCATGGTCAGCCCATCCGCGTCAATTCCATCCATCCCGGCTGCATCCGCACGCCCATGCTGGAGGAGGCCGTGGACGGCTGGGCCCGGCAGGGCCTGCTGGACCGCGACGATCCGTGGAAGGATGTGGGCGCCATGTGCCCCATGAACCGCGTCGGCTCCCCCCGCGACATCGCCATGGGGGCGGTCTATCTGGCCTCCGACGAGGCCGGCTTCGTCACCGGCATCGAACTGGTCATCGACGGAGGATGGGTGGCGCGATGAACGATATCGGCAGCAACCATCATCACCGGCTCTGGATGTATGAGCGGATGGTGAAGAGCCGGCATTTCGAGGATCTGATCAAGCCGGCCTATCTGGAGGGCAAGAAGCCCCTGTTCAACATGGCCAAGGGCCCCATCCCCGGCGAGATGCACCTGTCCGACGGGCAGGAACCGTGCGCCGTCGGGGTCTGCGCCCATCTGCGCCCCACCGACACGGTCACGGCCACGCACCGGCCCCACCATGTCGCCATCGCCAAGGGTGTGGACCTGGACGCCATGGCGGCGGAGATTTTCGGCAAGGCGGACGGCCTGTCCGGTGGCAGGGGCGGGCACATGCACCTGTTCGATCCGGCCGTCAATTTCTGCTGCTCCGGCATCATCGCCCAGGGGCTGGGGCCGGCGGTGGGTGCCGCCATGGCGGCCAGGCTGCGCGGGCGTGACGATGTGGCGGTCGCCTTCCTGGGCGATGGGGCGGCCAACCAGGGGGCATTCCACGAGGCACTCAACCTGGCCGCCATCTGGAAGGCCCCGGTGGTCTTCGTGATCGAGGATAACCGCTACGGCATCTCCGTGCCCAAGGCCGAATGCACCGCTGTGGCCCGCAATGCCGATCGGGCCGCCTCCTATGGCATGCCCGGCACCCATGTGCCTGGCAACGATCCCGACCTGGTGCATGCGGCGGCGGGTGAGGCCATCGCCCGTGCCCGGCGGGGGGAGGGACCAAGTCTGATCGAGATCGAAACGACAAGGCTGGAGGGCCATTTCATGGGCGATGCCGAGGGTTACCGTCCGCCGGGCGAGGTGGCGCGGCTGCGCGAGCAGGACCCGATCCCGGCCTATCGCCGCCGCCTGCTGGCCGACGGGTTCGAGGCGGGGGAACTGGATGGGCTGGAGGCGGCGGCCAAGGGGGCCGTCGAGGCTGCGTTTGCCCACGCCCGCGCCGGTGTCCTTCCGGAACCGGAACAAGCCTTCCTCCAGGTCTTCGTGGAAAGGGCCGTGTGATGCAGGCGACCCAGACGATGCGCAAGCTGACCATCGCCAAGGCCATGGCCGAGGCCATCGGCCAGGAGATGGCGCGTGATCCCGACGTGCTGGTGATGGGCGAGGATATCGCCCGGCTGGGCGGCGTGTTCGGCAATACCGCCGGCCTGCTGGACCGGTTCGGGGCCGGGCGGGTGCGCGACACGCCCATTTCCGAAACCGGCTTCATCGGCGCTGCCGTGGGCATGGCGGCCGCCGGCCTGAAGCCGGTCGTCGAACTGATGTTCGTGGATTTCTTCGGCGTCTGCATGGACGCCATCTACAACCTGGCCGCCAAGCAGAGCTATTTCAGCGGCGGCCGGGTTTCCTGCCCCATGGTGCTGATGACCTCGGTCGGTGGCGGCTATGGCGATGCCGGCCAGCATTCGCAATGCCTCTACGCCACCTTCGGGCACCTGCCGGGGCTGAAGGTGGTGGTGCCTTCCACCGCGTACGACGCCAAGGGCCTGATGCTGGCCGCCATCCGCGATCCCAACCCCGTGATCTTCATGTATCACAAGGCGTTGCAGGGCATGGGCTGGCTGGGCACCGTGCCCGGTTCCATCACCCGCGTGCCGGAGGAGGATTACGAGATCCCCATCGGAAAGGCCCAGGTGGTGCGCGAAGGCGCCGATATCACCCTGGTGGGCCTGGGCGTCACCGTCCACCACGCCCTGGATGCCGCCCGGGCGCTGGAGAAGGACGGCGTGTCGGCGGAAGTGATCGACCTGCGCAGCGTGGCGCCGCTGGACCGCGACACGATCCGGGGATCGGCGGCGAAGACAGGCCGGCTGCTGGTCATCGACGATGATTACATGAGCTTTGGCGTATCGGCGGAGGTGATCGCCACCGTGGCGGAGGCGGGCATCGCGCTGAAGGCACCGCCGCGCCGGCTAGCCTATCCCGACATTCCGGTCCCCTTCTCCCCCGCCCTGGAACACCACGTCCTGCCCAACGCGGACAAGGCCCTGGCCGCCGCGCGCGAGATCCTGTCATGAACCAGACCCCCATCCTGATCCCCGCCACCCTCTGGGACGATGACAGTCCCGGCGTCATCTCCACCTGGCTGTTCGAGGATGGCGATGCCGTCACGCAAGATGCCGTGGTGGCCGAGGTGATGAACGAGAAGGTCAGCTTCGAGATCATGGCACCGGCCACGGGCACCCTGTCCATCGCGGTGCCGGCCGAGGCGGAGGTGGCCCTGGGCCAGCGGATCGGGGCGGTCGGGTGATGAACACCGCATCCCCGATCCGCCCCATTCCCCTGAAGGGCGTGCGCGGCGTCATCGCGGCGCGCATGATGGACAGCCTGCAAGGCTCCGCCCAGCTGACCTATCATGCCGAGGCCGACATCGCGTCCCTGCTTGCCCGCCGCCTTGAATGGAAGGAACGGGGGCTGAGGATCAGCGTGGAGGATTGCGTTATCCACGCCCTGGCCGGCGTGTTGGCGGCATTCCCCGCCTTCAACGGCACGCTGGAGGATGGATTGTTCACGCCGTCGCCCGTGCTGGACCTGTCCATCGCCATCACCACGCCGGGCGGGCTGATGACGCCCGTGCTGCGCGGGGCCTCCGGCCTGTCGCCGGCCGACATCGCCGCCGCCCGCGCCGATCTGGTGGCCCGTGCCCAGGCCGGGAAGCTGGCCGTGTCGGAGATGAAGGGCGGCAGTTTCACCCTGTCCAACCTGGGCACGACGCGCGTGCGCTTCTTCACCCCCATCCTGAACCGGCCGCAGGTGGCGCTGCTGGGGCTGGGCCGGGTCGTGCCCGTGCTGGTGCCGGACGGCGATGGCGGCGTGCGCGTGGCCCAATGCCTGGGCCTGTCGCTGACGGCCGACCACCGGCTGCTGGACGGCTATCCCTGCGGCCGTTTCCTGGAGGCCCTGTGCCATGCTGTTGAGCGGTTCGACGCGGCTGTCTGACCTGGCGTCGCTGTTCCTGGGCTGCCTGTCGCTGCATGTCGGCGCGGTGCGGCTGGAACGGCCGGCCGGCGATGTGCAGATGATGGTGGATGGCGACATGGCGCTGCTGGCCCGCGTCATGGGGCGGGGCGGTCTGCAATGGCGCTGCTGGCAGAACCGGCACTGCTTGGTGGTGCCGCGCCACTGGTCCCGCCTGGCGGGCTTCCGCGATGCCGTGCTGGATTGCCCGCTGCCCGTGGCGCTGCGGGCATCGGGCGGCAGCGCCGTCATCCATGGCCCCCATATCCTGAATGTCAGCCTCGCCTGGCAGGTTGCGGAGGCGGACGGGATCGGCATCCAGCAGGGATATGAGCGGCTGGCGGCCCCGATGATCGCCGCCCTGTCGGACATGGGTGTGCCCGCCGAACTGTCGCATGTGCCGGGTGCCAGCTGCGACGGCCGGTACAATCTGGTGCATGGCGGGCGCAAGCTGGCGGGGACGGCCGGGCTGATCCGCCCGGCCGATGGCGTGCGGGGATTGCTGCTGCATGCCAGCATGTCGCTTGGCATGTTCGCCGGGGATCTGGAGGCGATCTCAGGGTTCGAGCGCCGCCTGGGACGATCCGCCGATTACCGGCTCGATGCCCATACCTGCCTGGCCGCGCGCACTCCCGGGCAACAGGCCGATGCCGTCACGGCGACCAGACGAAGCTGCCCGCCGCCTTGGCCGGCAGGGCGACCGTGAAGCGCCTGGCCCCGTCGGCGATGGCGAACCGCGCCGGCTTGCCGCCATGGTTCAGCGCGATCAGGACGCGGCTGCCATCCTTGTTCTCGAACGCCACCGTATCGACAGTACCGACCTCCGCCGGCGATCCGATGCGCACGGCACCGGGCTTCACGAAGCGGCTGGCATGGCCGAAGGCGTAATATTCCTGGTTGCGGGTGACGGCACCGGTCTTTGAATGCACCGTCACGATGCCGCGGCAGGTGTCGCAGCCGCCGGCATGCGGCCCATGCCTCTCATCCAGGGCCAGATTCCACATCACCACCCCGCGCGATCCGTGACGGGTGGAACCGATGATCAGGTTGCGCATCATCCAGGTGAAGCTGGCGCTGTAATCCGGCGCCCATTCCCCGCCCGAACATTCAGTCAGGAATACCTCCTTGTCGGGATATGCGGCCCGCACCAATTCCTGCGCCCGCACCTGACCGTTATAGCAGTGCCAGGCGACGCCGGAGACGAGGTCCCTGGCCTTTTCATTGGCGAAGACGGTCAGGGGCTGTTCCGGCTGGTCCCAATTATGGTCCCAGTCCAGGACATGGGAACGGATGCCCTCGGCCTTGAATACCGGGGCCAGATGGTCGGCATAGAAACGGGCGCGGTCGACCGCGTTCCAGCGCATGCCGGGATAATCCTTGGGCTCGAAATCCGGTTCGTTCTGGATGGTCAGGTAATCGGTGGGCACGCCATGCCCCGCCGCCGCCTTGATATAGCGGGCGAAGAAGCGGGCATAGACGGGGTAGGCATCATCCCGCAGTTGCCCCTTGATCAGCGACCCGTTGGTCTTCATCCAGGCCGGCGCGCTCCACGGCGACGCAATGACGCGCAAGTCGCGGTTGATGGACAGGGCCGCGCGCACGGCCGGGAAAACCTCCGCCGCCGGCCGGTCGATGGAGAAATGTGCCAGATCGGGATCGGTGGCACCGCCCGGCGCATCGTCCAGGCTGTAATGGTCCAGCGAAAAGTCGGACGCACCGATGGTGACGCGGGTCAGGCTGAAGCCCAGGCCATTGCCCTCATGCCCGAACAGCTCCTGCATCAGCGCTGTGCGTTTGGGCTCGTCCAGGCGCTTTTGCAGGATATGGGCGGAGGCATCGGTGATGGCGGCCCCGAACCCGACGATGGTCTGGTGGCGTTCCTTCGCATCCACGGTGACCAGCGGCACCTTGCCCACCGCATCGGGTGCCACTGCCTCCACCGGTTTCTGTTCGCTCAGGGACAGCTTGCGGTCGCCACTGGTGATCCAGGACCGCAACGGCTCCGCCGCCGCCGGGGCGGCGAGAAGCGTGGACAGAAGCAGGGTGCAGAGGAGGCGGCGCATGGGGGGCTCTCCGTTCATGGATATTCATGCCGTAGGTCAGGTCGAGGGGCGAAGCCCCGAGCCCTGACAGAAAAGGCTTCAAGCTTTGCTGTCAGGGCTCGCCTCCGGCTCGACCTGACCTACGGCCCTTCGGCGGATCAGGGTTTGCCTGTCCACGCCTTCAGCGTCGCGGTTCCCGGCAGGGCCGCATCGCCGGCATGGGCACCGACATAGAGCGCGTAATCGCCGGCCGGCAGGGTCCAGCCGGCGGCATTCACGTCGTAATCGGCCAGCAGGCGGGGATCGACGGTCAGCGTGACGCGCTGTGTGGCGCCCGGTGCCAGATCGACCTTCTGGAACCCGGCCAGACGCAGCATCTGCCGGCGCTTGCCCGCCGTCACGTAAAGCTGCGGCGTATCGGCGCCGGCCAGCTTGCCGCCGTTGGTGACGTCGAAGCTGACCTTCAGCGCCGCCCCACCCTCCACCGTCAGGTTGGCATAGGTGAAGCTGGTGTAGGAAAGGCCATAGCCGAAGGGGAACAGCGGCCGCAGCTTCTCCTGCGCGTACCAGCGATAGCCGACGGCCGCTCCCTCCACATACTCCACCGGGAAGCCCTTGATGGCATCCACCTTCTTGCCGGCGCGGCGGGCATCATCGATGGCGGCCTGTTCAGGCCAACCGGGGGCGGACGCGCGCGGCGCCTGCTTTTCCGCCGCCGGGAAGGTCATCGGCAGGCGGCCGGACGGGTTGGCATCGCCGAACAGCAGGTTCGCGATGGCTTCCCCGCCCCGCTGACCGGGATACCAGGCGGCCAGCACCGCCCCCACCTTGTCCAGCCAGGGCATCAGCACCGGCCCGCCGCTTTCCAGCACCACGACGGTATTCTTGTTGGCGGCGGCCACGGCATCGATCAGCGCGTCCTGGCCCTCGGGCAGGGCGACGGAGGGGGCGTCGGCGGCTTCGGTCTGCCAGTGCCAGGCGAACAGGATCACGGCGTCGGCACCCTGGGCGGCCCTGGCGGCGGCCGCCGGGTCCTTGCCGTCGATATAGGTCACCTCCGCGCCCGGTGCGATGGCCTGCACGGCCTTCAAGGGCGAAGAGGCGTGCCAGGTGACACGCACGAAGGACGCGGCCTCACCCCCGTTCAACGGGATTTCCACCGGCGCGCCGCCGACGGAACGCACCTGTGACGACCCGCCGCCCGACAGTACGCCGACATCGGCATGGGCGCCGATCAGCACGATCCTCTTGGCGGTTTTCTTCAGGGGCAGCAGGCCCTGGTTCTTCAACAGCACCGACCCGCGCTCCGCGACAAGCTGGGCCAGCTTGGCGTTGGCGGCGTAATCGATGGGCTGTTCGCTGGCCGGGGTCGGGTTGTCGATCAGGCCGGTCTGGATGACGCCGTACAGGATGCGGCGGACCATGTCGTCCAGCCGCGCCGGCTTCACGTCACCCTTGGCCACCGCCGCCTTCAAATCCTCGCCGAAGAAGATCTGCTTGTCCAGTTCCTGGCCCGACTGCTGGTCCAGGCCGGCATTGACCGCCTTGACGGTGGAATGCACCGCCCCCCAGTCGGACATGACCCAGCCCGGATAGGCCCAATCCTTCTTCAGCACCCGGTTCAGCAGGAAGTCGTTCTCGCACGCCCAGTCGCCATTGACCTTGTTATAGGCGCACATGACAGAGGCCGGCTTGCCCCGTTCCATGGCGATCTGGAAGGCCAGCAGGTCGCTTTCACGCAAGTCCGCCTCGCCGATGCGGGCATCCATGACATGGCGGCCCGTCTCCTGGGCGTTCAGCGCGAAATGCTTGATGGTGGAAACGATGTTGTTGGACTGCACGCCGCGGATGCTTTCGCCGGCCAGCATGCCGGCCAGCAGCGGGTCCTCCCCCAGATATTCGAAATTGCGCCCGGCCCAGGGGTCGCGGGTCAGGTTGACGCCGCCGGCCAGCAGCACGTTGAAGGTCTTGGCCCGCGCCTCCGCCCCGATCATGGCGCCGGACGCATAGGCCAGCTCCGGCTCGAACGTGCCGGCCAGGGCCAGGCTGGCGGGCAGGGCGGTGGCCGTGTCGCCCTTGCGCTGTTCCACCTGGTTGGCCACGCCCAGGCTGGCGTCGCTTTCGCGCAAGGTCGGGATCTTCAGGCGCGGCACGCCGGGGACATATCCCGCCGACGGGATCATGTCGGCATGTTTCTCCTTGGTCAGCGGCGGAAACAGGCCGTGGAGATAGGTGATCTTCTCTTCCAAGGTCATCTGCCTGACCAACGCGTCGGCGCGCGCCCAGACCGGGTCCTGGGCCAGGGTTGCAAGCGGCGGGCTGTCCTTGGTCGGCATGGTCTGGGCGATGGCGGCAGGGGAAAAGGCAAGCAGGCTGGCCATGGCCGTCGTCAGGCTCAGGCGGCGAAGGCGCTTCATGGGGCACTCCCTGAAATGTTGGTTTTCATCTGAGTTCCAAAGAACGGGGAGACCTCATGAGGGTCTGGTCCCCGCAGCGACGATCCGTTCCAGATAGGCATCGTGCCCCGGCATAACGGCGACGCATTTGGCCACCACGGTGGCGATGTTGGACAGGTAGCGCTCGATCTCCCCATCCGGCTGCACGCGCACCAGCGGATCGGGGCTTTTCGGGATCACGCCCTGGCCCAGCAGAACCTGGATCCAGCTTTCCTCCGCGAACAGTTCCTCATCCTCGCGGAAGATGCGGCCATTGGCGGCGAACAGCTCCATCTTGCGGCGCAGCGTGTCCGGCACCTCCATGGTGCGGCAATGGTTCCAGAACGGGCTGTCGTCGCGGGCCGTGGCTTTGTAATGCAGGATGATGAAGTCGCGGATGCGCTCATATTCGAAATCGGCCTGGCGGTTGAACTCCGCCCGGTTGGCCTCCTCGTTCCCGGCATCGGGCATCAGCCGCACCAGACGCGTGGCGGCCGACTGGATCAGGTGCAGGCTGGTGCTTTCCAGCGGTTCCAGGAAACCCGACGCCAACCCGATGGCCACGCAATTGCGGTTCCACAGCTTACGCCGCTTGCCGGTGACAAAGCGGATGCGGTTGGGCTCTGCCAATTGCTGGCCGTCCAGGTTGGACAGCAGGATACGCTCGGCCTCTTCCTCGTCCATGAAACGGCCGGAGAAGACATGGCCGTTGCCGGTGCGGTGCTGCAACGGGATGCGCCATTGCCAGCCGGCCGAATGGGCGGTGGAGCGGGTATAGGGCGTGAAATTCTCGGACCGGGCACAGGGCACGGCCAGCGCCCGGTCGCACGGCAGCCAATGGGTCCAGTCCTCGTACCCGGTCATCAGCGCCTGTTCGATGACCAGACCGCGAAAGCCGGAACAGTCGATGAAGAAATCAGCCTCGATCTCCCGCCCATCGACCAAGCTGACGGATTTCACATAGCCGTCGTCGGACCGCAAATTGACCTTGCCGATCCGCCCCTCCACCCGCTCCACCCCGCGTGCCTCGGCATAGCGGCGCAGATAACGGGCATAGAGACCGGCATCGAAATGGAAGGCATGGGCGATATGGGCCAGCGGGCTGTCCTTCATGTCGGGTCGGGCCCGCATGAACTTGTTGGGGGCGCAGGCGGCCGTATTGATCGACAGGCTGGCGAAGTCGGGCGCGCGGCCCAGTTCCTTCATGCGCAGCCAGTAATGATGGCAGCGCAGCCAGCCCAGGTCCTGGCCGATGACACCGAACCCGTGGATATAGCTTTCGCCCTTACGCCACCAGTCGACGAACTGGATGCCCAGCTTGAAACTGCCCTTGGTTTCGCGCAGGAACTCATCCTCGTCGATGCCCAGCAGCTCGTTGTATTTCTTGATGGCCGGGATCGTGGCCTCACCCACGCCGATGGTGCCGATCTCCTCGGACTCCACCAGGGTGATCTCGTACAGGCCGTTGAACAGCCGGGCGAACAGGGCGGCACTCATCCACCCGGCCGACCCGCCGCCGACGATCAGGATTTTCTTGATTTGTTGTTGCACGGGGGCACGCCTTCCAACCGCCGAAGGGAAGGGGACCGGCGACCCCCATCGGGACCGCCGGTCATTGGTCAGAACCGGTAGTTCACGCCGAACAGGAACTGCCGTCCATATTTCTCATAGGTTTCCGGCAGGTAGGACCCGTCGGCGGTCTTCGTGCCGCCATCATCCACACCCAGGCGCGTACGATAGGGCGTGTCGGTCAGGTTGTTGACCTGCAGCAGGAAGCCCAGTCCTTCGAACTGCCCTTCCTGCATCGTATAGCCGATCTGGGCGTCCACCTGCTTGTCGGACAGGATTTCGGAGACGCCGCGATTGGCGTAAAGCTGCACCACCTCACCCTTGAATGCGGAACGGTAGCGCTGGCTGACACGGGCCTGGAACCCGTCACGCTCGTAATAGCCCGTTATGTTGTAGACGGTCTTGGACAGGCCGGGGATGCGGGATTTCACCGTCGCCCCCTTGTCCGCCATGGTGATGCTGGACCAGGTCAGCGACAGGCTGCCCTGCACGCCCAGCCCTTCCAGCGGTTCCCAGACCTGACCGAAATCCAGGGCGCCGCTGAATTCCATGCCCTTCACCGTGCCGCCGGTGCCATTGTCGAAATAGGTGATGGAACCGGCCGGGCTGACAATCACGCCGGGCGGCAGGCCGGTGCCCGTGGACGGGATCGGCACGCCGGTGAAATCATACGGCTCCGTGCGCTTGTAGATGTAGGTCTTCAGGTCCTTGTAGAAGCCGGCCACCGAAACATAGGTCGTCGGCGCGATGTACCATTCGTACGCCGCATCGACGGCATTCGCCTTCCAGGGCTTCAGATAAGGATTGCCGCCCGATGCCGACCAGGGATTGACCGTCGTTCCCGGCGGACAGGCCTGGTTGGAACAGACCATGGCATCGAAGGACGGGGTCAGGTTGGCCCGCATGTCGTCCATGCGCGGCCGGGCCATGGTCCTGGACACGCCAAAGCGCAGCCGGTGGCCGTCGCCCAGATCATAGATAGCGTTCAAGGAGGGCAGGATGTCGGTATAGCTGCTCTTGGCATCGACGGCCGCCGGCACCACCACGCCGCTGGCATTGGTGGCGATCATCGTGCCGCTGGACGCCTGCACCTGCCGGACCGCCTGCACGCCGATATTGCCGGTCAGGTTGCCGAATTCGTAATTGGCGCGGGCGAAGAAGGTGGTGACCTTTTCCGAGATGTCCCAGGCCTTGTCGTAATTGTTGAGATCGAGGATCGGGCTGGTGTCGTAATATTTGCGCCAGACATCGCCGATCTTCACCGACAGCACGTCGCCCATGCCGACAAAGCCCAGCGAGGTGGGATCGACCAGATCGGCGGCATCGACCACGACTTGCTGGCGCCCGTTCTTCAGGAACAGGTCGAATTCATCGACGGTCTTGCCCTTGTCGCGGTGGGTGTAATTGACGCCGGCCGACAGCTTGGTGATGAAGCTGTCCATGTCGTGCTCGACCCGGCCATCCAGCGCCGTCACCTCCTCCTTCACATGCGGATAGCGGATGGCGCCGTCATGGCCCCAGCCACCCCAGGGTGCGCGGTCGCCAAGCGTCACCTGCGCCGCATCGGCATAGTTCAGGCCGGGATCATACTGGGAAAAGCCGTTCTCATTGACCTGGAAGCCGATCGTATCGAAGGTCCGGCCCACATCCGGCGTACCGCCCGTGACCCCGCCCACGCCGCGCCCATAGCCGGCATAGGTCTCCATGACCTGTTCCTTGCGGTCGTTGCGCGAATAGGACAGGTCGGCATAGAGGCGGGTATCCTCGGTCAGCTCGAACTCGTTATTCAGGCCGGCGGAGAACAGCTTGTCCTGGCGGGTGTTGAAATCATTGCGCAATTGCAGGACGCCGCGGTTCAGCGTGCCGCTGCTGGCGAATTGCGAGCCGCCCAGGTCCTTGGTCTGGACATTGGTGAAGGTGGCATTGTCGGCCCAGCCGTTGGAGAACCATTGCGCGCCGCGCGTCGTCTCCTCCTGCTCGAACTTCGAATAATAGAGATCCAGGGTGGAATGGATCTTCTCGTTGGGTTCGAATTCGAAGATGCCGATGACCGCGTCGCGCTTGTTGGTGCGCGAGGTCACCCAGGCCTCCTGGCCGTTCAGCATCAGCGCGCTGTCGGCGCTGTCCGGCGTCACCGCGTCGGGGAACGCCTCATAGCCATAGGCCTTGTAATGCTTGACCTGGCTGGGGCTGTCCAAGTGGGCGTAACCGATGGCGATGCCCAGCTTGCCGTCCATCAACTGGTCGATATAGGACGCGCTGGCCCGGCCGCCCCACAGCGAGACATCGTCATTCAGCTTGGAGCCGGCCACCTTCTCCCCGCGCAGGTTCACCGACGCGGTGCGCTTGCCATATTCCAGCGGGCGCACGGTGCGCAGATCGGCCGTACCCGACAGGCCCATGCCCGATACCTGCGCGTCCGGCGTCTTGTAGATGACGACAGAGGACAGCAGTTCCGACGGGTACTGGTCGAATTCCACGGCGCGGTTGTCGCCGGAGCTGGCCTGCTGGCGGCCGTTCAGCAGCGTGGTGGTGAAGTCGGGCGACAGGCCGCGGATGGAGATGACCTGGGCGCGGCCATTGACGCGCTGCGCGGCCAGGCCCGGCAGGCGGGCGATGCTTTCAGCGATGGAGACGTCGGGCAGCTTGCCGATATCCTCCGCTGACACCGCTTCCACGATGGAGGTCTCGTTCTTCTTGATATTGATGGAGTTCTGAATGCCGGCACGGATGCCGGTCACCACGATCTCCTCCATCGCCGGACCGGCGGCCGGGTCCTGGGCATAGGCGGTACCCGCCAGTGCCAGGCTGATCGCCATGCCCGATGCCGTCCGGTTCAGCAGGCCGGACAGCATCCAGCCACCGCCGGAATTGCGGTTCGCCATCTCACTCCCTCCCATCAACCAGGGATCGCCCCGTCGGCGCCCTGTTTATTGTTGTCTGCCCGATGCCTTGATTTGCGGCATTGAAAGCGCTTCCAATCTGCGTGACAGCGATATCGCTTGTCAAGCGGTTGCCATGACAGCCTTGTCGCAAACGATGTGACTTATCGGAATTCGGCGGTAACGATCATGAACGCCGGACGGTCAAGGATGGTTCCCGCGGCGGTCGAAGAATCATGTCCGGCAATGGTGTAGCTACACGAATGCCTGGGTCGTCTGGCGGCAGACCAGGGCATGGTCCAACTGCTCGAAGGCGGGCGGGCCGTCCGGTTCGCCACCGGTCAGGCGCCGGACCAGCAGTTCCACGGCTCGCTGGCCCAGCGATTTTACCGGCTGGTGCACCGTTGTCAGGGGTGGCCAGACGATGGCGGCCACGGGCGCGTCGTCGAATCCGGTGATGGCGATGTCGCGCGGAATATCCAGCCCGCGTGCATGCGCCGCCGCCAGCGCGCCCGCCGCCATGTCGTCATTGGCGCAGACCAGGACGGAGGGCGGGTTCGGATCATCCAGCATCACAGGCGCCAGCCGCACGCCGGAGCGGAAGGTGAAATCGCCCCGCCCCAGCAGGAAGGCCTCGTCCCCCAACCCATGATCGGCCAGGGCACGGCGGAACCCCTCGAACCGCCGTTCGGCGGACAGGTGGGCCTGCAGCCCGGCCATGAAGCCGAACCGGCGGTGGCCCAGCCGGATCAGTTCCACCGCCAGATCATAACCGCCGGCCTCGTCATCGACGCCGACGCCATCGACGATGGCCCGCGTCACCGGACCGGGGGAGACGGCGACGATCCTGCAGTCCACGGCCAGGACGGCGTCGATCAGGTCGCGATCATCGCTGTAGGGCGGACAGAGGATCAGCCCTTCGACGCGGTGGCCGGTAATCAGTTCAACGATGCGGCGGCTCTGGTCGGGCATGTGCTGGGGCACATGGTGGATCAGCAACTGGTACCCCAGCGCCAGGCAGGCGCGCAGCGCCCCCAGTTCCAGGGCCGCCTCGTAATAGGAATTGGGATCGCTTTCGGGATCGGAGGTGAAGACGAAGGCCAGGGTGCGGGACGAGCCGCCGGCCAGGCTGCGGGCCTGATGGTTGACCTTGTAATCCAGCGTCCTGACCGCCTCCATCACCTTGGCGCGGACTTCCGGCCGCACATTGGGCCCGCCATTCAGGACGCGCGACACCGTCACGCGGGCCACGCCCGACAGGCGGGCGACATCATCGATGGTCGGCTTCTTGGTGGTCAAACCCGGTCCCTTCCGGTTGGCCGCGCTGGCGGGGCTGGACAGGCGATGTATCACAATCGGCGGCTTTGCCCAATCATGCAGGCGGGCAACCTTGGCGGCTGGTTCCCGCGCACAAGAAGCCTCCGGCCGTTGGGGATTCGAGATATAATCCTGAATGAATATCCAAAATCAGATTAATAAATTTCCGGAATGTTTTCTGCCGGCGCATCCTCTGTTCATCCAATCAAGGGCGCCGCCGACGAATGAACCGCCCGGCCCCATTCCAAGGTGAAAAGGAACAGGACAATGGCACTCAAGGACATCCTTTCCAGCCGTCTGGGTTTCGGCGCTGCCCCACTGGGCAACATGTTCCGGGATATTCCGGAGAGCGAGGCGCAGGCGACGGTGAACGCCGCCTGGAATGACGGCATCCGCTTCTTCGACAATGCGCCCTTCTATGGCGCCGGCCTGGCGGAAATCCGTATGGGCGAGGCGTTGGCCGGCCGGCCGCGCGACGAATATGTCATCGCCACCAAGGTCGGCCGCCTGATCCTGGACGAGGTCGAGGATGTCAGTGCCCGCGACCTGGGCGAGAAGGGTGAGGTGTTCAAGCACGGCCTGCCCAACAAGATCGTCAACGACTATTCCGCCGAGGCCACCCTGCGGTCGATCGAGGACAGCCTGAAGCGGTTGAAGACCGACCATATCGACATCGTCTGGGTCCATGACGTGGCCCAGGATTTTTACGGCGATGAATGGCTGGGCGTGTTCGAGACAGCTCGCAAGGGCGCCTTCAAGGTGCTGGACGGCCTGCGCGACCAGGGCGTGATCAAGGGCTGGGGTCTGGGCGTGAACCGGGTGGAACCGATCGAACTGCTGCTGGGCCTGGAAGGCCCGCGCCCCGACGGTTTCCTGCTGGCCGGCCGCTATACGCTGCTGGATCACGGCAAGGCGTTGCAGCGGGTGATGCCGATGGTGGCCGAACGCGGCCTGGGTATCGTCGTCGGTGGCCCCTACAGCTCCGGCGCGCTGGTCGGTGGTCCCAACTTCGAATATGTGCCGGCCACCCCGGCCATTCTGGACAAGGTGGCGAAGATCAAGGCGCTGGCCGACCGCCATGGCATCAGCATGAAGGCCGCCGGCCTGCAATTCGCTCTGGCCCACCCGGCCGTGGCCGCCGTGATCCCCGGCGCCAGCCGTCCGGGCCGCATCACGGAGGACCGTGCCGCCTTGAACGAAGTGGTTCCCGCCGATTTCTGGCGTGACCTGCGCGCGGCCGGTCTGGTCGACCCCGCCGCCCCGTTGCCCATCCTGGGCTGAAAAGTGAAGACCCTGAACTACGGCAGATGGAGATGGAAATGGCTGATCTTACGACGTTCGACGCGGCCGATCTGGGTCGCCGTGATGTGATGCGCAGTGCCGGTGCTGCCATGCTGGCGGGGCTGGCCGTGGCCGGCTCCAGCCCGGCAACGGCGCAGGCGGCCGGCAAGATATCGGCGGCGGCGCGTAATGCCGGCCCGTTGGGGTTGCGGTTGCAGGGGGTTCAGCATTTTGGCCTGACCGTGCAGAACATGGACCGTGCCTATGAATTCTATACTCAGGTTCTGGGCGGCACGGAGGTGATGCGCGACGGTGATTTCCAGGGCGAGCGTATCCATAACACCCTGCTGACCGATCAGGAGATCGAGGCGCGCGAGCGGCATGTCAATCCGCGTACCATGGGTGTGCCCGACCTGCGCGGCGGTGCCCAGCGCCTGGATGTGCGTTTCATCCAGTTCGACAATGTGGTGATCGAGCTGTTGCAGTACCGCGATGCCGACCAGCCCATGGGCGGCGGCAACAGCTTTGCCGAGCCGCTGGACCATATGAGCCCGGCCTTCCCGCGAATGATGCACATCTGTTTCCATATCCGCGACGATGTCGATTTCAACAGCTTCATCCGCGATCTGGAGGCCGAAGCCGCCAAGCGTGGCATGACCCAGGTGCGCGCCAACCGGGTGATCACCGTGAATTCGGAACCCGAGCGTCAGGCCGCCCCGCTGGACAGCAATTCCAACCCGATCACCGAGGGCAAGTCCAACGGCTGGCGCCTGATCTATGCCAAGGGGCCGGAGGGTGAGCAGCTGGAATTCGTCCAGGCCCTCGGCCCGGTGAAGAAGACCTTCGACGACGCCCTGGCCGCCCGCCGACGTCTGACCGCAGGCTAAGCTTAACCCTTCCCCTATCCGACCTTAATCGACGACGACCGGCATGAGCGCGGTCGCCGAATGGAGATGATCATGTCCAATTCCAAGCGTCTGGGCACCTGCATCGGCGCCCTTCTCACCGCTGCCCTGCTGGTCGGCACGGCTCCCGCGATAGCCGATGTGGTGGCCTATCCCAAGATCCCCGATGGCGCCTATGCCGTCGTCGCCCGGATCAGCGCCAAGCCCGGCAAGGAGGCCGCCTTGCGCGAAGCCTCCCGGCAGCTGATCCCGGCGGTGCGGGCGGAGCCCAACAACCTGGCCTATTTCCTTCATGAAAGCCGCGAGGAGCCGGGTCGCTTCACCTTCTACGAGATTTTCGCCACCCAGGCGGATTTCGAGGCCCATGTCGCCACCAAACATGTCCAGGACTGGTTCGCCAAGCTGCCCGAGTTGGCCGACGGCACCGTCCAGGTCACCCCTCTGAATATCCTGAAATAACGCCGTTGATTGTCAGCCGCGTTCCGATCAAAGGATCATCCAAATGTCCACCGTTTCTGAAACCGCCTTGTTCACACCCACCAAAATCGGCGCTATTCCGGTCGCCAACCGCATTGCCATGGCGCCCCTGACCCGGTCGCGCGCCGATATGGACGGCAACCACACCCCGCTCGCCATCGATTATTACCGCCAGCGCGCCAGCGCCGGCCTGATCATCGCGGAGGCCACCAACATCTCCCGCCAGGGGCGCGGCTATGCCCTGACCCCCGGCATCTATACCGACGCGCATGTCGAAGCCTGGCGCCCCGTGACCCGGGCCGTGCATGAGGCGGGCGGCAGCATCGTGCTTCAGCTCTGGCATGTCGGCCGGGTGTCGCATTCGAACCTGCAGGCCGATGGCGCCGCCCCCGTGGCCCCGTCCGCCATCCAGGCCGGCGGCAATGTCTTCACCCTGAACGGCAATGAGCCGCCGACCATGCCGCGTGCCCTGGCGACGGAGGAGATTGCCGGCCTGGTCCAGGATTACCGCAATGCCGCGACCAAGGCCAAGCAGGCCGGGTTCGACGGGGTGGAGGTGCATGTCGCCAACGGCTATCTGCTGGAACAGTTCCTGCGCGACAGCACCAACCACCGCACCGACCAGTATGGCGGCTCCATCGAGAACCGCGCCCGTCTGCCGATCGAGGTGGTGACGGCGGTGGCGGAAATCTGGGGGGCCGACCGGGTGGGCGTGCGCCTGTCACCGATGTCCACCGCCATCGGCGACACCCCGCTGGACAGCACGCCGCAGCAGACCTACGGCTATCTGGCGGAACAGCTGGGCCGCCTGGGTCTGGCCTATCTGCACGCCATCGAGGGCCAGACGCGCAGCGAGAATGCCGTCGCCGCCTTCGATTACAAGGCGCTGCATGCTTCCTTCGGCGGCGCCTATATCGCCAATAACGGCTATGACCGGCAGATGGCGATCGATGCCGTGGACTCGGGCCATGCCGACATGGTGTCCTTCGGCCGCCATTTCATCGGCAATCCCGACCTGGTGGAGCGGCTGCGCCGTGACGCCCCGCTGTTCCAGGCGCCGGGCGAGGCCTATTATGGCGGCGGTGCCAAGGGTTACACGGATTTCGCCACCCTGGACGCCGCGTAATTTCAGCCGTTCCGCAAAGCCGCTGGTCCCCCCGGATCAGCGGCTTTTCGCGTTCAGCCGCCTTCGCGCATCTGGTACAGGCTGGGCGGCACGCCGAAGGTGCGGTGGAACATGGCGGTAAAGGCGCTGGGGCTGTCATAGCCGACATCGAAGGCCACCAGCGTCACCGGCCTTCCGCTGGCCAGCAGCGACAGGGCCTCCATCAGCCGCACCTGCTGGCGCCAGATGGCGACACCCATGCCGGTTTCCTGCTTGAACAGGCGGGTGAAGGTGCGCCGGCTCATCATCGCCACCCGCGCCCAGTCATCCAGGTCGCGATTATCGGCCGGTTCGGCCAGGATGGCCCGGCAGACGCGCAGCAGCCGCTCATCCGTGGGCATCCGCACCTCGTACGGTGCGTTGGGCATGCGCTCGATCTCGTCCAGCAGCAGGGAAACGATCCGCCCCTCGCGGCCGGCCATATCATAATCGGGCGGGAAACCCACGCTTTCCAGGATCAGGGCGCGCAGGAAATCCGACACCTCGATCACCCGGCACGCCCCTGGCTCCCGGTCGCGCTTGGGATCGATATAGAGGGTGCGCAGGGAAACCGGCCCCCGGCACGACACCTCATGCGGGGTGCCGGCCGGCAGCCACAAGGCCCGCTGCGGTGGCAGCACGAAGGAGGTGCAGTCGGTCACCACCGACATCACCCCGGCCGAGGCATAGAGCAGCTGCGTATGCTGGTGGCTGTGGAACGGATCGACGAAACCGGCGGGATATTCGTCCTGCAGCGCGATGACGGGCCGCTGCGTCACCAGATAATCGGCACTGCGCTTCATCTGCCCGTTCCTTCCCTGCGATAATTCATGGCCCGGATGCGGTAACGAAATCGCTATCACGCCATCCGGGTCAAGCCAAGGCGCATGGATCGGCCCATCCGCGGCAGTGATTGGCCCATGACGGCAAGCGCCGTTCGCATCCACTCCCGTAGCATCCTGCCCATGGATATTGCCGGGAGAGTTGCCTCGTGAGTGACGACATCAAAGCCGCCGCCGATCTTGCCCCGGAAATCCAGCGCTTCCACGAAGCCATCAATGGCGGCTATGCCGCATACCCGCCGCATCCGGGCCAGACCTTGGCCGATCGGCGGCAGGTGGCGGAAAAGGTGCGCGCACCCTGGACCAAGGGTGGCCCGGTGATGGCCCGGACGCGCGAGATGTGCATCGGTCAGCGCAATGTGCGCGTGCGCATCCATGAACCGGTGCTGGGCGCCGATCTGCCCGTGCTGATCTATATCCATGGCGGCGGCTGGATGCTGTTCAGCCTGGACACCCATGACCGGCTGATGCGCGAATATGCGGCCCGCGCCGGTGTTGCCGTCGTCGGTATCGATTACAGCCTGTCGCCGGAGGCCAAGTTCCCCACGGCGCTGGAAGAGATTGTCAGCGTCATCGATGCATTGCGGGCAGGCGAGGCGGGGGAGGGGCTGGATGCCACCCGTCTGGCCATCGCCGGCGACAGTGTCGGCGGCAACATGTCGGTGGCCACCAACCTGCTGCTGAAGTGCCAGGGCAAGCCGGTCCTGAACGCCATGCTGATGAATTACGGCGCCTTCGACCATGCGGTGACGTCCTCGCACGAACGCTACGGTTCCGACGGCTATATGCTGAACAGCGCGGAGATGGTGGTGTTCTGGGACGCCTATCTGCGCGGACCGGACGATTACCGGGACCCGCTGGCCGCCCCTCTGCGCGCCGACCTGTCCGGCCTGCCGCCCGCCTTCCTGGCCATCGCCGCCTGCGACATCCTGGTGGATGAGAACCTGGCCATGGCCGACGCCCTGCGCGCCGCCGGGGTGGCGGTGGTGGCCAACCTTTATGAAGGTGCGAGCCACAGTTTCCTGGAAGCCGTCTCCATCTCCCCCCTGGCCGACCGGGCCTTGACGGAGGCGGCGGCATGGCTGGCGGCAAAGATCGGGAGCCGCACCTAAGACGTGCGGTGCGATGCAAAAGTTCCGGCAGGGCCGAGTTTGGGCGCCCCGGATAAATCTGAGGTTTATCAATCCTGTCGCGTTGCGACCGACCTGCAAAGCCGTGCGCTGCGGCGCATCACGATGTTTTGATTGCTAACCATTCCTAATTGGCCCGATCGCGTCAGTAAATGACCTACCCCGGTGTGCCGGGCCGGCGCGATGGGCATAGGCTGAACCCCGAACAGAGGCTGGATCACGGCCCCGACCTTCATCAGAACAGGGAACCTCGACATGACCAGAACCCATTGGCACCGTACGTTCCTGCTGACCGGCATCGCCGCCCTGGCGCCCCTGTCGGCCACAGCGCAGGAAGCCGCTTCCGACAAGGGCATCCTGCTGGAAGAGATCATCGTCACCGCCACGAAGCGCCAGGAAAGCGTGCGCGACGTCTCCGGTTCCGTTTCCGCGGTTTCCGGCGCGCAGCTGCAGGCCATCGGTGCCCAGAGCTTCGCCGACTATATCCAGCGCACGCCCGGCGTCGTGTTCAACGACTTCCAGCCCGGCACCTCGCATGTCGTGATCCGTGGCGTCGCCACCAATTCCGGCAATGTGCAGGGCCAGGGCACCACGGGTTACTACATCAATGAAGTGCCGCTGACCGAACCCGGCTGGACTATCGTCATCCCCGATATCGACGCTTTCGACGTCGATCGGGTCGAGGTGCTGCGTGGTCCGCAGGGTTCGCTGTTTGGCTCGGCCTCCATGGGTGGTGCCGTCAACTATATCGCCGCCAAGGCCGACGCGTCCAAGCAGGACGCGGCGCTGGAAAGCACCATTTCCCGCACCCGCAATGCCGATGTGGGCTGGACCGGCAAGGTCATGCTGAACACGCCGCTGGTGGAGGACAAGCTAGCCGTGCGCGCCGTCGGCACCTTCCGCCGCGATCCCGGTTACCTGGACAATGCCGGCACGGGCGAGAAGGGTTCCAGCGATATCGATGTCGGCGGCGGCCGCCTGTCGGTGGTCTGGACACCGGATGAGGAAACCGAGATTTCCTGGCTCAGCCTGTACCAGAAGACCGACGTTGATGATGCGCCCTATCGCAACCCGGCCTATGGCAGCTTCGGCCGCTCCACCGCCCTGCCGGAAACCAACGACACGGATGTGCAGGTCCATAGCCTGCGTCTGGACCGCGACCTGGGGTTCGCCACCCTGACGGCACTGGGTGCGTATCAGAAGAAGAACCAGGAATTCGTCTTCGACTACACCCCCTGGCGCGGTGCCTATAACACCGATCTGGGCCTGAACCTGACCAATCCGCTCTATATCCGTTCCGGCGGCGACAGTGACGGCAAGAGTGCGGAGCTGCGCTTGGCCTCGAACGGCGGCGGTTCGCTGGAATGGCTGTTCGGCGGCATGTATTTCGAGAGCGACAAGCATCTCTATGAACAGCTGGGTGCCCGCGGTGCGGCCGCCGCCTTCGACGCCTCGCCGCTGTACCGGCCGGGTGCGGGCGCGATCATCGCCCCCGATGGGGAGATCTTCAACGCCTTCTATACCGACCTGACCGGCAAGGAGAGCGCGCTGTTCGGCGAGGCATCGTACTATTTCACGCCGGAATTCAAGATCACCGCCGGCGGCCGCCTCTACAAGACGGAAGTGACCAGCACGTCCTCCAGCGTCGGGTTCTCCACCTATCCCGGCAACCCGACCTCGGACCGCACCAAGACCAAGGAAGACGGTTTCTCGCCCAAGGTCTCGCTGACCTATAAGCCCAGCGAGACGCTGATGGTCTATGGTCTTTATTCCGAAGGCTTCCGTTTCGGCACACCCAACACCCAGGGCCTGTCCACCTATCCGGTCCCCAGCGGGTCGAAGAGCGACAGCCTGAAGAACTATGAGGCCGGTCTGCGCACCACGCTGGCCGATGGCATGCTGTTGCTGGACGCCACCGCCTTCTATGTGGATTGGACGGACATCCAGCTGCGCCTGCTGACGCCGGATAATTTCAACTATGCCTCCAACGGGGCCTCGGCCTCCATCAAGGGTCTGGAATTCTCCGGTTCCTGGCACGCGACGGCCAATCTGGACCTGCAGAGCACCGTCACCTACATGAAGGCGCGGCTGGAGGAAGATCTGTTCATCCTGTGGTACGGTACGGCGCCCAAGGGCTCGCAGCTGGCGGGTTCGGCCGACTGGTCGATTTCCAACACGGCGATCTACAGCTTCAACACCGACTATGATCCGACCATCACCGTGGCCCATCGCTACCTGTCGAAGGGCATCAGCGACATGAACTCCGCCGTGCCCGGCATCGCGGTCAATGAACAGGGCGGTTACAACCTGATCGACCTGCGCATCGGCGCCACCTTCGGCACGACCAAGGCCACGGTCTTCGCCAACAACATCACCGACAAGCGCGGCATCACCCGCACCTTGCCGGAGGCCAACGGCCTGAGCCAGGGGCTGGTGCGCCCGCGTACCTATGGCGTGACCCTGCACTGGACGATGTGAGGTAACGTGCTTCCCGCCGGGAAAGTTTGGGCACCTTCGTTTGCGTCTCTCCTACCGTCACCCCGGCGAAGGCCGGGGCCCAGGTGACAAGCGCTTCGCTCTACGACTTGGGCCCCGGCCTTCGCCGGGGTGACGGTGGATATTGTTGAAACGCTGGTGTCCCAGACTTTTGCCGGTAAGTGCTGAAAACCCAACGACCCCCTCAGGTCACCGGGACTCTGTGTGAAGTTAAGGGAGAGCAAAGGCAATGCAGCGTCGTTCATTCCTGATGGTGGCCGGTGTCGCCTTGCTCCCCTTGCCAAGTCTGGCGGCCGATATGCCGGCCCCGCCGCGGCCGCCCAAGCGGCCCAAGCGCATCGTGCAACTTGGCCGAACCCGCATCGATGACTACGCCTGGCTGCGTGATCCCAACTGGGCCAAGGTCTCGCGCGACACATCCCTGATGGACCCGGAAATCCGGGCGCACCTGGACGCCGAAAACCGCTATGCCGACGCAATGCTGGCCCCGACCAAGCGAACGCAGGCCGAATTCGTCCAGGCGATGCAGGCGCTGACCGGCGCCGACATGGCCAACCCGCCTTCGGCCGATGGCCCGTGGGATTACTACACCTATGTCCGGCCCGGCCAGGACCATAAGGTTTATGCCCGCCGCCCGCGTGGTGGTGGCGATGAACAGGTGCTGCTGGACGCGCAGGAACGCGCCAGGGGCCATGCCTATTTCCGCATCACCGAGGCCGAGCACAGCCCCGACCACAAGCTGTTCCTGTGGGCGGAGGATGTGGAGGGCGGGGACCGCCACCGTGTCTGTGTCCGCGACCTGGAAACCGGGACGGTCAGCACGACGCCCAATGCCGATGCCTATGGCTACCACGCCGTCACCTTCTCGCCGGACAGTCACTATGTGTTCTGGATCTGGCGTGACCCGCTGTCGCGGCCGGTGAAGGTCTATCGCCGCCCGGCGCGCGGGGGCGAGGATGTGCTGGTCTATACCGAACCCGATCCGGCCCTGTTCATGTCGCTGTCGCGCACGGCGTCCAATTCCCATGTCGTCATCCATATCCTGGGTCCGGATGTGGATGAGGTGCGGCTGATCCCCGCCGCCAACCCCATGGCCGAACCGCTGCTGGTGGAACCGCGCCAGCCCGGCCTACATTACAAGGTGCAGGAATGGGCCGGCGAACTGGTCATCCTGACCGATGCCGATGGCGCCCTGGATGGCAAGCTGATGCGGGCCAGCCCGGCCGCACCCGGCCGCGCGCAGTGGAAGGACTGGGTCCCGCACCAGCCGGGCCGCCATATCCTGGAAACCCTGTCTTTCCGCGACCATTTCGTGCGCCTGCAGCGCGTCGATGGCAGGCTGGAACTGGTGGTGACCGGCCGCGATGGCAAGGAGGGGACGGTCGGGTTCGATGAAGCCGCCTATGCCCTGACCCTGGCGCCGGTGCAGGAACATGAAGGATCGATCCTGCGCCTGATCTATGAAAGCCCGCGCACGCCGCGCCAATGGCTGGATTACGACACGGCCAGCGGCACGCGCCGCGTCGTGCAGGCGCAATCGGTGGGCAAGGGCTTCGATCCCGACCGGTACGAGGTGCGGCGCCTGATGGCTCCGGCCACGGACGGGGAACTGGTGCCCGTCACCCTGCTGATGCGCAAGGGGCAGAAGCTGGACGGTTCATCGCCGCTGCTGATCACCGCCTATGCGGCTTACGGCATCTCGTCGGAGGCGGAATTCTCCATCCCGGCCCTGGCGCTGGTCGACAAGGGCTGGGTCTTCGCAATTTCCCATGCGCGCGGCGGGTCGGAGAAGGGGCGGCGCTGGTTCCTGGAGGGGCGGCGCTTCAAGAAGAAGAACACCTTCACCGACTTCATCGCCTGTGCCGAGCATCTGATCAAGGAACGATATACCTCGCGTCGCCGCGTCGTGGCCTATGGGCTGTCGGCGGGCGGGCTGCTGATGGGCGGCATCCTCAACCTGCGGCCCGATCTCTGGGGTGGGGCCATCGCCCAGGTGCCGTTCGTCGATATGCTGAACACGATGAGCGACAAGGACCATCCGCTGGTCCCCGCCTTCCGTCCCGACTGGGGTGATCCGCTGGCCGATCCGGAGGCGTATGATTACATCGCCTCCATCTCGCCCTACGAGAATGTGAAGGATGCCGCCTATCCGCCGATCCTGGCCACGGCCGGCATCCGCGACGACCGTGTCTCCTATTGGGAAGCGGGCAAGTGGGTGGCAACATTGCGCGACCATAACAAGGGCCCGGCCCCCACCCTGTTCCATGTCGACATGGCGGCGGGGCATCAGGCGGGGGCGGGCTTGACCGACCAGTTCAAGCAGATGGCCCTGTTCTGGGCCTTCGCCGAACAGAGCCTGGTCTGGAGTAAGGGACTGAAATGAAGCTGGAAGACGCTATCGCCATCGGCCGCCTGGATGCGCATGGCCAAGCCGAACTGGTGCGATCGGGCCAGGTATCGGCCCCGGAGCTGACCGAGGCCGCCATCCTGCGGATCGAGGCGCTGGACCCGGCCCTGCAATCGGTCAGCTGCAAGGCCTACGATCTGGGCCGCACACGTGCCGCCGGCCCCTTGCCCGACCATGTGCTGGCCGGCGTGCCCTATCTGTTGAAGGACAGCCTGGATTATCCGGGCCTGCCCAGCCGGGGGGGATCGGCCAGCAAGCCGCTGACGCCCGTCACCACGGGCCATGAGTATGTCCGCCGGCTGGATGAGGCCGGTCTGGTGCCGGTGGGCAAGAGTGCGATGCCGGAATTCGGCCTGCTGGGCGTGACGGAACCGAAGATCGGCCCCGTGACGCGCAATCCCTGGTCCCATGCCCATTCACCAGGCGGGTCCAGCGGTGGGGCGGGGGCGGCCGTGGCGGCGGGTCTGGTGCCGCTGGCCCATGGCAGCGACGGGGCCGGATCGATCCGCATCCCCGCGTCGTGCTGCGGCATTGTCGGGCTGAAGCCGGGGCGCGGCACCACGGTGCGCGTGCGCGCCCGGCATGTCGTGGAAGACCTTCTGGTCGGCGACAGCCTGATGGCGCGGTCGGTGCGCGATGTGGCCGCCGGCTTCGCCCTGGCGCATCCGGGCCGGCCCGCACCCGTGACCGGTCCGTTCCATGGCAAGCTGCGCATCGGCATGATCCTGCCGACCCTGTCCAACCCGATGCCGTCGGTGGAGACATTGGCCGCCGTGACCGAAGCCTGCATGCTGTGCGCCGATCTGGGGCATGAGGTCATTTCCATCGGCTGGCCGTTCGACGCGCCCGAGGCCGACCGTGCCGAACGCACCCTCTGGTGCCATATCGGTGCCGATTGCGTGGATGCGGTGCGAGCCCAGGGGCGCGACCCCGCACAGGTGCTGGAACCCTGGACCCTGGCATTGGGCCGCATGGCCGAAGCCTTGACGACCGACGATCTGGAACGCGCCTGGACGCAGGTGGCCGAACTGCCCAAGCGTCTGCACGCCTTCTACCAGGACCAATACGACCTGATCCTCACGCCCACCCTGGCCGCCCCGCCGCCGCCGATCGGCTTCATGGCGCCGGACGTGGACCCGGCCATATTGATGGACCGCATGTTCCGCTGGCTGGGCTATACGCCCCTGCAGAACCTGTCGGGCACGCCCGCCATCTCCGTGCCGCTGTCCTGGACCAAGGAAGGGCTGCCCATCGGCGTGATGTTCGCCGCCGACCGGGGGCGGGAGGACCTGCTGCTGTCGCTGGCCTATCAGCTGGAAGAGGCGCGGCCCTGGAAGGATCGCTGGCCGGCGCTTTAGGGATTTTCCCCTTTCTACGTCATCCCGGCGAAAGCCGGGACCCAGGGGCCGCAAGATCAAACCTATACGCTGCGGGGCGGAATGCTGCTGACAGGTTTGGCGCTTGGCTCCTGGTTCCCGGCTTTCGCCGGGATGACGAGGGATAGGTTGGGTATTTCAGCCAGGACCCACAGTGGCCCGCCGCGTCCGCCGCCACCAGAGCAGCAGGCCGTAAACCAGCACATAGGTTAGGCCCATGCCGGTCAGCAGCGCCAGGATGCGGCCGGCCGTGCCCGCCGCCTCACCCGTGTGCAGCGGGTAGAAGGAGGCGACGAAGGACTTGGCGGCCGGCGCTTGCGTCACCGGCCAGGCGCCACGGATGCCGGCGTCATTGGCGTTGACGATCACCAGGCTGCCGCCATAGCCGCCGCGATACAGCTCGCCCGGTGCCCGCACCCACAGGTAATAGCTGGCATCGGCATCCGACGGCACGGTGGTGCCCACGAAGCGGCTGCCGGGAATGGCGGCCACGCCGGCCTGCACGGCCGCGGCCAGCCCCACGCCCGGTCCCTGCGGCGGGTTGGGGGGCAGCTGGATATCCTCCGCCCCCACCAGATCGCCGATCTCATGTTCGAACAGGATCAGGCTGCCGGTGCCGGCCAGCAGCAGGGCCGGGATCACCACCCACAGCCCCACGGCCTTGTGCAGGGAATAGGATCGCGCCACCGGATGCGCCGTCTTCAACGGTGTCAGCGCCCGGCGCCAGGTGCCGCCGCGCGGCCAGGCCACCACCAGCCCGAAGATCAGGTTGGTGACCAGCAGCAGACCCGTCACCACCATGATCCAATGCCCGACACGGCCGGCCAGCAGGTCGATATGGATGCCGCGGATCAGTTCGAAGAAGGTATATTCATCCGACGGCCGGTCGCGCAGCACGTCGCCCCCGCCGTCGATCCGCGCCTTGCGCGCCACGCCGTCGGCATCCGTGTAGTTCACGACATAGCGGTCGGGCAGGCCGGCCGTCGTCCAGATCCACACCACCCCCGGCCCCAGTGCCTCCAGCCGCTTTTCCACCGCTGCCATGTCGGTGGGCCGGCTGTCGGTGCTGATCAGCGCGTCATCCAGTTCGAAATGGAAGCTGAGCAGGGTGCCCGTGACCGCCTGGATCAGCCAGAACAGGGCCGCCCCCAGGCCCAGCCAGCGATGCAGCCGCACGAACCAGCCGCGCGGCGTCACCTTCTGCTGGCCTGATGATGGATTGGACATTGATACCCCCACTCGTTCCCACCTGATCCAGATGCCGTCTGTGCGCGCTACCCGGAACCTCCAGTTTCCCTGAACCACACGGGTCCAACCGCTTACCCTGTCGCTCTCCCAAGGATGGCGATGGCGGTCCGTGCCTCCGCCTCGTCCAGTGAGGCGAAACCGACGCGCAATCCGCGCGGTGCCTCGGGCCTGGCCATGAAGGAATTTGAACTGGCAAAGCGCAGCCCCGCCGCCCGGGCCCGTTCCTCGATCCCGTCCATATCCCCGGCAAAGCGCAGCCAGAAGGCCAGACCGCCATCGGGGATGCGGAAATCCACCCGGTCGCCCAGCACCCGGCGCAGTTCGGCGGCGAAGCTTTCGCGGCGGCCGGCATAGACCTGGCGCGCCTTGCGGGCGTGGCGGCGCAACTCGCCATTCTCGATCAGGATGGCGGCGGTGGTCTCCGTCACGCCATTGCCCATGCCGTCGCTCAGCGACACCATATGGGCCAGCGCATCCACCACCGGGGCCGGGGCCGCGACATAACCGATGCGCAGGGCCGGCAGCAGCAGCTTGGACAGCGATCCGACATGGATCACCTGTCCCGGCGCATAGGCCGCGATGGGCAGCAGCGGTTGTGACTGGAAATGGAATTCGTGATCGTAGTCATCCTCGATCAGGGCGAACCCGTGCTGTCGCGCCAGTTCCACCAGCCGCAGCCGCCGTTCGGGGCGCAGCGCCACGGTGGTGGGGAACTGGTGGTGCGGGGTGACGAAGGCGGCCTTCACATGGTGCAGGCGGCAGGCATCCTCCACCGCGTCCAGGTCCATCCCGCCCTCGTCCAGCCCCACGGGGATGATGCGGGCCCCCAGCGCCTGGAACACGGCCATGGCCGGTTCATAGGTCAGTTCCTCCACGATCACCGCGTCGCCGGGGCGCAGCAGGGCCATGGCGGCCAGGAAGATGCCGTTCTGGCTGCCCCGCGTGATGCAGATATTCTCCACCCCCACCGGCATGCCGCGCTGGGTCTTCAGCATGCCGGCGATGGCCTGACGCAGTTCCGGCACGCCGCGTGGGTCGCGATATTGCAGACCATTGGCGCGCGAGGCGCGGTGGGTGGCGGCGCGATAGGCCCTTGCCAGCAGTTCCGGCGGGAACAGTCGCCCGTCGGGCGCGCCCTCATCCAGCTTCAGTCCCGTGCCCCCTGGCAGGGCCAATGGGCGTTCCGGCGGGGTGTTGAAGCCATAGCCGGGTGTCGCGATGCCGTCGGGACGGGCGGCGGCCTTGCGCCTGGTCCCGCCGCTTTCCGGCAAGGTCACCGACACCATGGTGCCGCGCGTGGCCGTGCTGGCCAGCCAGCCCTGGGCGATCAGGTCCTCGTACGCCAGCACCACGGTCTTGCGGTTCACCCCCAGCATTTCCGCCAGCAGGCGGCTGGACGGCAGATAGGTGCCGGATGCCAGCCGCCCGCTCTCGATATCGTGGATCACCGCCTGGATGATCTGCATGTAGAGCGGTGCCGGCCGTGCGGCGTCGATCCGCTCGCTGAGACTGACCTGCCAGGTCGGTGCCATTGGACCCATCGATTTTAATATCTTGGTGGTTTCCTATGGTCCAATACCGCCCGATCATCAAGCCCTGACAACGGGTAATCCGTGGATCGCAGACGGGTAAACAGGGCATGTCCACCATTTTCGAGACTTACAGCGCGGCCGATATCCGCCATCTCATCGAACAGCATCCGCTGGCCTGGGTCATGACCAAGGACGGGGAGGAGGCGAGCCTGCTGCCCCTGGTGGGCGTCTATGATGAAGAGGGCGGGTTGACCGAACTGATCGGCCATTTCGCGCGGTCCAATCCGCTGAACGCCGCGTTCGCGCGTGATCCACGCGCCGTGATCCTGTTCCGCGGGCCGCAATCCTATGTCTCCCCCTCCCATGCCGGGCGGCGCGACTGGGGCCCGACCTGGAACTACGCGCAGCTGCGCGTCTGGGCCAACATCTCGGTGGAGGAGGGGCTGACCGCCCCGTCGCTGGACCTGCTGGCCGTACAGGTGGAGCGGGACATGGCGCAGCCCTGGGTGCCGTCGGAACTGGGCCCGCGCTATGACCAGCTGATCAAGCACATCGTCGGCTTCCGCGCCCGTGTCACCCGGACCAGCGCCAAGTTCAAGCTGGGCCAGGATGAACGGCCCGACACGCTGCGCAGCATCCTGGCCAACATGCCCGACAAGGACCTGGCTGGATGGATGCGCCGCTTCAATCCCGGCAGGTTCGAGGAGGGCAGCGATGTCTGATGCCGTGTTGATGATCGGCTGCGGCCGTATGGGCGGGGCCATCGCCAGGGCCCTGGTGGCCAGTCGCCGGGTGCTGGCCTTTGATCCGCATGCCGCCGCGCTGCCGGTGGGGGTGGAGCGGCTGTCCTCCCTGGCCGACGGGGCCGGTTGCGGCACGGTGATCCTGGCGGTGAAGCCGCAGACTTTTGGCGCCATCGCGCCGCAACTGGCGACGCTGGGACGCCCGGGCACGCTGTTCCTGTCGATCATGGCCGGCATTCCGCTGGCCCGGCTGACCGAAGCCGCCGGCGCTGGTGCCGCCGTGGTGCGCGCCATGCCCAACACCCCGGCCGCCATCGGCCATGGCATCAGCGCCGCCGTGGCCTCACCCGCCGTCACCGAGGCCCAGCGCGCTCTGGTGGGCCAAATCCTGGAAGCGACCGGGCAGTTGCTGTGGCTGGAGGGGGAGGGCGATCTGGATGCAGTCACCGCCCTGTCCGGCAGCGGCCCCGCCTATTTTTTCCGCTTCACCGAGGCGCTGATCCGCGCCGGCATGGCGGAGGGGCTGAATGCGGAAACGGCGACAAGGCTGGCCCGCCAGACCTTCATCGGTGCCGCCCGTCTGGCGGAGGAGGAAAATACTGGCCTGGACGAGTTGCGGCGGCAGGTGACCAGCCCCGGCGGTACCACGGCGGCCGGTCTGGGTGCGATGGAAGCGACCATCGATGGCTTGGCCGGGCAGGTGGTGGCCGCCGCCGCCGCAAGGTCGCGTGAGCTGGCGGGTTAGGAACGTTGGTTCCGCGCCGACCGGCGCGGCATGTGCGGTGTGTTGCCCAAACCGCCGCATGGCGGCGCCCGGCGCCTGAGGGAACATGAAGGAAAAAGGACCATGTTCGATCTGTTGAAGGGGGTGCGCGTCGTCGATCTGTCCACCGTGGTGCTGGGCCCCTATGCCACGCAGCTGGTGGCGGACATGGGTGCGGACGTCATCAAGGTGGAGACGGTCGCCGGCGACGTGTTCCGCGCCGCCCGGCCAGGCCGGCCGGGGGGCGACGGGGCGGGTTTCCTGAACCTGAACCGCAACAAGCGCTCCATCGCCCTGGACCTGACCAGGCCCGACGACAAGCGCATCCTGGAACGGCTGGTCGCCAGTGCCGACGTCTTCGTCCACAACATGCGCGAGAACGCCGCTCGCAAGCTGGGCCTGGACTATGCCGCGATCAAGGCGGCCAAGCCCGACATCGTCTATTGCGCGGCGCGTGGCTTCGGGCGTGGATTATATGGGGACGAGCCGGCTTATGATGACTGCATCCAGGCGGCGTCCGGCCTTGCCTGGCTGAACGCCGACGCCAATGGCGAACCGCGCTTCGTGCGCACCGTGATGTGCGACAAGGTGGCTGGGCTGCATCTGGCCTTCGCCATTGCCGCCGGGCTGGCCTCGCGCGGCCGCACGGGCGAGGGATGCCATGTCGAAACCCCGATGTACGAGGCGATGGCGTCGTTCCTGCTGATCGAACAGCTGTCGGGCCAGAGCTTCGTGCCGCCGCTGCCCGACCGCGGCTATGGGCGGTTGAACTCGCCGGGCCGCCGGCCCTACCGCACGCGCGACGGCTACGTCACCATCATGCCCTACACGGCCGCCCAGTGGCAGCGCTTCCTGCGGCTGGTGGGGCTGGAGGAACTGGCCGCGTCCCCCGACGTGACTAACGACCAGCAACGGTCGCGCAATATCGACCGGCTGTACGGTCTGGTGGCCGATGCCGCCCCGCAGCGGACCTCGGCGGAATGGCTGGACCTGCTGCGCGGGGCCGACATCCCGTGCGCACCGGTCAACCGGCTGGAGGACCTGCCGGATGAGCCGCACCTGGCCGGCTCCGGCTATTTCCGCACCATGACCCATCCGGTGGAAGGCGGGCTGATGTACACGGCCCCGCCCTTTGCCAGCGACACCGCCCAGGAACTGCCCGACCGCCCCGCCCCCGCCCTGGACGCCGACCGCGCGGCGATCCTGGCGGAGTTGGGGTTGGCGTAGGTCAGGTCGAGGGGCGAAGCCCCGAGCCCTGACATTCATCCGCATCGTCGTTCGTCAGGGCTCGCCTTCGGCTCGACCTGTCCTACGGCACCCCCCACATTTGAAGGAAGCCCCATGGACAAGCCGCCCCGTTCCTACCTCATGCGTAAACCCATGGAACTGGCGCGGCAGGACGCGGAAAGCGGCGGCATGACCCGCACGCTGGGGCCGCTCCAGCTGATCTTCATCGGCATCGGCTGCATCGTCGGCGCCGGGGTCTATGTGATGACGGGGGCGGCCGCGGCGCATTATGCCGGGCCGGCCGTCATCCTGTCCTTCCTGATCGCGGCATTGGCCTGCGGCTTCATCTGCCTGTGCTATGCGGAGCTGGCCTCGGTACTGCCGCTGTCGGGGGCGTCCTACGCCTATGCCTATACGGTGCTGGGGGAGGTGTTCGCCTGGGGGCTGGGCTGGATGCTGATGCTGGAATTCGGGCTGGCGGGAGCGGCGCTGGCCGTCGGGTTCTCCGGATATCTGGTCAGCCTGCTGGGCGATTTCGGCGTCGTGGTGCCGGCGGCCATCTCCACCTCCTGGCTGCGGGCCCAGGGCGGGGCCGGCGGGGTGGTACTGGTGCCCGATGGCGGTGTCAATCTGGTGGCTGTGGCGGCGCTGGGCGTGGTGACCTGGGTGCTGATCCGCGGCATCCGGCAATCGGCCTTCGTCAATACCGTGCTGGTGGTGGTGAAGGTGGGCGTGCTGATCGGCTTCGTCCTGGTCGGCGCCGGCAAGGTGGACAGTGCCAACTGGCTGCCCTTCATCCCGGAAAGCGAGGGCGGGTTCCGCTATGGCGTGCCCGGCATTTTCCGCGCCGCCTCCATCCTGTTCTTCGCCTATCTGGGGTTCGAGGCAGTGGCGACAGCAGCGGCCGAGGCGCGCAAGCCGCAACGCGACGTTCCGCTGGGCATCCTGGGGGCGCTGGTGGCCAGTTCGGTGCTCTATGGCGCCGTGGCCCTGGTGATGACCGGGCTGGTGCCCTTCACTGCCTTGGACGCACCCGACCCAATCGCCGTGGCCGTGGGCGCCGTCGGCATGCCGGTGATGGCCGTCATCATCAAGACCGGTGCCTTGACCGGGCTGGCGTCCGTCCTGCTGATCAACACCTATGCCCAGTCGCGGGTCTGCCACGCCATGTCCAGCGACGGGCTGCTGCCGCCGCGTTTTTCCAGCCTGCATCCGCGTTTCAACACCCCGGGCTTCGCCACCATCATCGTGGCCGCCATCTCCGCCTTGGCGGCGGCCCTGTTGCCCATCACCCTGCTGGGGGACATGGTCAGCCTGGGCACGATCTGTGTCTTCTCCACCGTTGCCATCGCGGTGATGAGGCTGCGTGTCACCCATCCGGACCTGCCGCGCCCGTTCAAGGTGCCGTTGGGCGGGATCCGGGTGAAGGGTATGTGGATCGGCATCGTGCCGGTGCTGGCGCTGGCATCCTGCGTGATGATGGCGGGGCCGGTGCTGGATGATGTGATCACCCGCGCCATCCATGGCGAATGGACGCCGGCTTTGATCCTGCTGGTCTATATCACCTGCGGTGTGATGCTGTATCTGGGCTACGGCCACCGCAATGCGCGCATCCGCGCCAAGGTTTAAGGGATGGGCCTCGCCGTCAGGCGGGGCCGCCGATCCGCCTGGCAATGAACGCCGCCCCGTCGGCGATGGCCCGGCGGGCCAGGGCCGAGATCGACATGGCCTCCAGGAAGCTGTGCAGTGCGCCCGGATAGATCACGCATTCCACTTCCACGCCCGCCTGTTTCAGCCGCTCATGCATTTCCAGGCTGTGTTCGGCCACCAGGTCCAGTTCCGGCACGGCCAGGAAACAGGGCGGGAAACCGCCGACATCGGCCAGCAGCGGGCAGGCCTGGGGATCCTCCTCATCCTCCGGCCCGCGCAGGTAATTGGCCCAGTATCCCCGCGCCTCCTCCCGATGCAGGATCGATCCCGGCCCGCCGAACCGCGCCTCCGCTTCATCCGATATGGTAGCGGAGAAGCCACCATAGTTGGACAGGATGGCCTTCACCAGCCCTGCCTCACCCCGATCCCGCAGCCGCAGGAAGGTGGCAAACGACAGATTGCCGCCGGCGCTGTCGCCACCCATGGCCAGCCGGTCGGGATCGACGCCCCAGCGCCCGGCATTGTCCCGCAGCCACAGCATCAACCCCTCGATCCGGTTCAGCGCGGTCGGGTATTTCGCTTCCGGCGACAAGGGGTAGTCGACGCCGATGACGACGAAACCCCCACGTGAGGCATATTCGCGCATCAGCCGGTCATGCGTGTCGATGCTGAACAGGGTGAAGCCGCCGCCATGGATGTAAATCATGGCCGGTAGGGGCGTGTCGTCATTGGTGGGCCGATAGACCCGGACCCGTAATTCCCCGGCGCCGGGATCGAAGCTGCGTTCCAGGATGCGCGCCATCACCGGCCCGCCCACGGTCCAGCGCGCCCGCACCTTTTCCGCCGCCACCCGCTGTTCGGGAAACGACAGGCTCTCGAATGGCGGGAACTGCTTCCAGTCCTGGCGCATCTGGTCCACGAAACGGGCGATATCCGGGTCGATCCTGTCCATTTCTTGGCCCTTTCCAACGCTTGGTTTTGCCGGGTGAAGGGTGGGTCGTGCCTGATATCCGTGCAACGGGACGAAAGGGTAAGACGCCCGGCAATCGGGTAAGAAAACAGGACGTAAAGCCTTGTTCCGCCAGATACCCGCTGCGTCTGCGTCTGAGTTACCCGTCTTTACCCGGCATTACCCTGTTTAAGACACCCCTCCCGGACGGGGTTGCGCCAAGCTGATTTCCGGCAAGAGGCGAGCGGACACGGTCGGGCCGTGAACGAACGTCCGTGCAATCCAAAAATCAATGGTGCTGGCCAAGTACAGCAGGGATGGTAAAGGGGACTACGATGGAAATGATGCTTACCGAGACCAAGACTGCATTGTCGATGAAGGCGCTGCGACTGGCGCTGCTGTCGACCCTGGTACTGCCGACGGCGGCGATGGCGCAGCAGGGCGGCACCGACGCGCTGGAAGAGATCGTGGTCACCGCCGACCGCGCCATCGTCGGCACCAAGACCAACGCCGCCCTGACCGAGACGCCGCAGGCCATCAGCGTCATCACCGACCAGGAATTCCGCGACCGCACGGCCGTGGACCTGCAGGACGTCTACCGCTACAGCGCCGGCGTGGCCGCCGCGACCAGCATCGACAGCCGCGGCGACTTCGTCACGGCCCGCGGCTTCGACGCCGCCCAGTATCTGGACGGGCTGAAGCGCATGCCCGACTTCATCTACGGCGCCCGGCTGGAGACCTTCACGCTGGAACGTGCCGAGGTGATGCGCGGCCCGTCATCGGTGCTGTACGGTGCGGGCGGCCCCGGCGGTATCCTGAACGGCGCCAGCAAGACCCCGAAATTCGACACGGGCGGTGAGGTCGGCATCGTCGTCGGCACCGACAAGCGCAAGCAGATCCAGGGCGACGTGACCGGTGCCCTGTCGGAGACCGTGGCCGGCCGTCTGGTGGCGGTGGTCCGTGACGGTGAATCGCAGTTCGGCACGCCCGACGACCGCATCCTGGTCAACCCGTCCCTGACCTGGGAGATCACGCCCGACACCGACCTGACGCTGATCGGCCTGTACCAGGATGACAGCCAGGGCTCGCTGGCCTATCACCCGCTGTCCAAGTCGCTGCTGGCACCGAACAAGACAGTCAAGGTCGCCCATAATTTCTATCAGGGCGAAAAAGATTTCGGCGGCATGGACACGAAATACACGTCCGGCACCGCCATCCTGACCCACAAGTTCACCCAGGATATCAGCTTCAGCAGCCGTACCCGCTATTCGCACATGGATACGGACTACAAGGAGGTCTATGGCGACCTTTCCGACGGCGGTTACGCCGTCTATGTCAGCCCGTTCGCCGATGCGGCCCAGACGCTGATGCGCCGCGAATTCTATGTGAACCGGGAGAAGAGCAAGGTCCTGAACACCGACAACAATCTGGCTGTCGTGTTCATGACCGGCGAGATCAAGCACCAGATGCTGTTCGGCATCGATTACACTTGGTTCAAGCAGTCCAAGGATGAGGGCTTCTCCTGCTCCGGCTGGCTGTTTGCCCCCTGCCATGCCGGTGGCAGCCCGCCGCCGATCAATATCTACAACCCGCAATATGGCGCGGATTTCAGCTGGGGCTACACCAATTTCCTGGATTACAAGAGCACGCAGCTGGGCTTCTATGTGCAGGACCAGATCAGCTTCGGCGAGCGTATCCACATGCTGCTGGGCGCCCGGCGTGACCGGTCCACGTCGGATCGCAACGATGTTCGCGAGCTGAAGCAGAATGCCTGGTCCTATCGCGGCGGCCTGATCGGTGAGCTGTTCGAGGGCTTCTCGCCCTATATCAGCTATTCGGAAAGCTTCCTGCCCGTGCCGGGCGGCGACTTCTTCGGCAATGCCTTCAGCCCCCGCACGGCCCGCCAGTATGAGGGTGGTGCCAAGTGGGAGCCGATGCGCGGCGCCCTGTTCACCGCCGCCTATTTCGATATCGAGGAAAGCAACTACGTTTCCGCCGACCCGAACAATATCCAGAACTTCATCCAGGGTGGTTCGGTCGGCTCCAAGGGCGTGGAGTTCGAGGCGACGATCCGCCTGCCGGACGATTACGAGGTCGCGGCCTCCTACAGCTACGCCAACCCGAAGGTGTTGACCGCCAGCTCGACCCTGGCAGCCGGCACCCGGATCATCGACATCCCCAAGCAGATGGCCTCCCTCTGGGCCGCCAAGACCGTCGAGGTCGGGGCGGACTGGGTGGTCAAGGCCGGTGCCGGCGTGCGCTATATCGGCAACCGCATCGACACGACCCAGACGCTGCTGACCCCGTCGGAGACGCTGGTGGATGCCATGGTTTCCGCCACCTATGGCGATTGGGTGGCCTCGGTCAATGCCAGCAACCTGTTCAACACCAAGTATTATGCCAGCTGCGGCCTGTCCTCTCCGCCGGACGGGTTCTGCGTGCCGGCCAAGGACCGTACGGTCCTGGCGTCGCTGACGCGCAAGTTCTGATGATGTAGGAAGGGCGGCTTCGGCCGCCCTTTCGATTTTGAGGGGAACTGATTGATGTCGATGCTTTCAGGCCGCCTGGGCCGGCGTTCCGTTGAGGGGCTGTTGCTGCTGTTGGGCACGACGGCTTTGGTTTCCTGCGGGGACAAGGTTCCGGCCGCCGATCTGCTGTTCACCAATGCCCGCGTCTATACCGTGGAAAAGGCCCAGCCCTGGGCCGACGCCGTGGCCGTCGACGATGGCAGGATCGTCGCCGTGGGCACGGCCGCCGACCTGGCCCGGTATAAGGGCGAGGACACCAAGGTGATTGACCTGGGTGGCAAGCTGCTGATGCCGTCCTTCGGCGATGCCCATGCCCATCCGGTGTTCGGCGGCCTGGCCTATTCCCGCTGCTCCCTGCATGCCGGCAAGACGCTGGAGGATTACCAGCGGATCATCGCGGCTTGCGTCGCGGCCACGCCCGGCACCGGCGTGATCTATGGCGTGGGCTGGCAGGATGCGTTGTTCCCGCCCAACGGCATTCCGCGCAAGGAAGTGCTGGACGCCGTCTCCAAAGACCGCGCCCTGATCTTCGACAGCGTCGGCGGCCACAGCAACTGGCTGAATTCCAAGGCCCTGGAACTGGCCGGCATCACCAAGGACACGCCCGACCCGGCCAACGGCCATATCGACCGCGATCCCAAGACCGGGGAGCCGGTGGGTGGTTTGCAGGAAAGCGCCCAGGCGCTGGTCCAGCACCTGATCCCGCCGCCGACCGCTACGGATTTGCAGAATTCCATCATCTATACCGCCAAGCTGTTCAACAGCCTGGGCATCACCAGCTGGCACGATGCCGGCATCCCGGTGGAGCCCGACGGGTCCAGCCCCGTCCTGGAGGCCTACAAGGCCGTGAAGGACAAGGGCGAGTTGACCAGCCATGTCGCCATCGCCATGAAATGGGAGAACGGCCGCGGCCTGGACCAGATCCCCGGCATCCTGACTGCGGCCAAGCGCGCCGAAAGCTATGGTTTCCAGGCCAAGGCGGTGAAATTCTACGCCGACGGCGTCATCCCGCAGAAGACGGCGGCGATGATCGAACCGTACGAGGGCGACCCGCACAATCACGGCACCCTGCAGATCACGCCGGAGATTTTCGGCCAGGCGGTGACGCAGCTGGGGGCCAAGGGCATCCAGCCCTATGTCCACGCCATTGGCGACATGGCGACGCGTGCGGCCCTGGATGCCTTCGACAAGGCCAAGGCCGCCAATGGCAGCATCTACCGCCCGATGATCACCCACATGAATGTCGTGGACCCGGCCGACCAGCCGCGTTTCGGCCAGCTGGGCGTCATCGCGCAGTTCCAGGCCACATGGGCCAGCAACTATCCCTATATGGACCTGACCAAGCAGGTGATCGGCCCGGTGCGGTCGCAGTCGATCTATCCGGTGAAGAGCATCCTGAAGGGTGGCGGCATCATCGCCTATGGTGCCGACTGGCCCGTGGCCACCGCCAACCCGCTGTCGGGCCTGCAGGTGGCCATCACCCGGGTGAATTACGAGGACACGGCCAGCCCGCCGCTGCTGCCCGGTGAGGTGCTGACCCTGGAAGAGGCGGTGAAGGCGCATACGGCCGACGTCGCCTATGCCAACAGCATGGAGGGCTTCACCGGCACCATCGCGGCCGGCAAGAGTGCGGATCTGGTCGTGCTGGACCAGGACATCTTCAAGGCCGAACCGATGCAGATCGGCAAGACCAGCGTGCTGCTGACCCTGTTCGAAGGCAAGCCGGTGCATGGCACGCTGGAACAGTTCGGGGGAAAGCCGGCCCAATAGGGCCGGCGGACCGGTCTGGGTGTCGATCACTACCCCGATTTCCCCCACAAACCGTCACCCCGGCGGAGATTGCTGAAATCTGGCAGCCCAAACTTTACGGCGCAGGCGTCCAATTTGCATACCGCATCCTCACGGCCACTGCATCGCCGCGCGCAGCACCATCGTCACCGACCGCGCCGGCACGGTGACATGGCTTTCGCCGTCCAGCACCTTGTAGCTGCTGCGCAGCCCATAGGTCGACAGCGGCTCCAGCCGCTTGGCGAGTGCCGTACTGTCGGTGACGGTCACCTCTGTCTCCTCCCGCTCTCCCGCCAGCATCAGCAGGCGGGTGCCGCGGCCCAGCGCCGGTTCCTTCTCCAGCTTGGCCTTGAAGGCTGGCTCCTCGGCAACGATGGCTTGGCTGTCCCACCAGATCGATGGGCTGGCCGCGATGATGGTGTGGAAGGCGCCGGGCCGGGAATAGAGCACATGCAGCGCGAACAGCCCGCCCAGCGAATGGCCATAGAGTGATTGGCGCAGCGGATGGGTGGCGTAGCGCCGGGATATCTCCGGCCGCAGCTGGTCGATCAGGAAAGCCGCGAACTGGTCACGTCCGCCGGCCGGGAAATCCTTGTACAGGGCCTTCAGGGCCGGTGTGGCGATGGGGGCGGTGAAATCGCCCATGCGGCGGCTGTCATAGGGCGTATCGACGGGATAGCCGATGCCCACCACGATCATCTTGTCCTGACCGTCCTTATAGACGCTCTGGATACGCCGCGCCTCCGCGAAGCCGGCGAACATGGCGTTGCCGTCCAGCACATACAGCACCGGATAGCCATCCTTGGGTGCCTCGCCTGCGGGCCGTGAGACGAAGATGCGATAGGTCTGGCCGTGGGCGGCCTGGATATCCCAGGTCTCCGTATCGGGCATGGCGACCGGTATCACCGGCGCGGGGGCCGCCGCCAGGGCGGGCAGGGGGGACAGGGCCAGCAGGCAGGCGCCCAGCAGCAGCGGCTTCAGGATGGATTTCCGCATGGATGTTTCCCCCGTTTCAAGCGACCGGCGGCCGGCGGTGCGCCCACGGGTGGGCCGCCTCCAGGCTGGTGCCCAGCGCCAGTAGCAAATCGTCGCCACCATGGCCAGTCCAGAACATCGCCCCCGCCGGCAGCCCCTCCGCCCCCTCGAACAGCGGCAGCGACAGGCCCGGATATCCGGCCATGTTCTGCAGCTGCGTATGGTTCACATGGCGGAAATGGTCGTCCCACAGCCCGTCGAACTCCCGGTCGGGCGCCAGCACGCCCAGCTTGGGCGCAGTGCTGCCGGCCACGGGGCTCAGCACCACATCGAACTCCTCCCAGAACCGGGCCAGGTGCAGGTCGATGCGGCCGATGGCGGACAGGGCATTGGCCAGATCGTGGGGCGTGATGTCCTGGCGCCGTTCGGCCAGCCGCAGGGTCCAGGGTTCCAGCAGGTCGCCGGCCACCGGCCCCAGCTTGGCTTGGAAAATATCTGCCACCTCGCCCGCACCATAGGACCACAAAATGTCGAAGGCGCGGTTCAGGGCCGCCATATCCAGCGGCAGTTCCTTGTTCTCCACCTTATGGCCCAGATCGGCGCAGAGCTTGGCCGATTTCCCGATCATCGCCACGATGTCGGGTTCCGGCAATTGCCCGTCCAGCCCGGACAGGCTGACCGCGATGCGCAGCGGCCGGTCCAGGACCAGCGTCCCCGGCTTCTGCGTGCGCAGCGTCTGCGCCGCCCACACCGTGTCGCGCATCGACCGTCCGTAAAGACCGTCCGACGCCAGCAGATCATCGATCAGGCTGACGGCGCGGGCGCGCAGGTTCCAGTTGCGGCTGGGCTTGAAGCCGATGATGCCGCAATGCGACGCCGGAATGCGGATCGACCCGCCGCCATCGCTGCCCGTGGCGAACGGCACCAGGCCGGCGGCCACCGCCGCCCCGGCCCCGCTGCTGGACCCGCCAGCCCCGCGCGTCGGGTCCCAGGGATTGCGGGTGGGGCCATAGACCAGGGCCTCGCCCGACCCGATCAGGCCAAATTCCGGCATGGTCGACATGCCGACGGGGATCAGCCCCGCCGCATCCATGGCAGCGGCGAACGGATAGCGGTTGCGACCCACCCGGTCACGGCAGGCGCGCGACCCCGATACCCAGGGAAATCCCGGATACTCCATCGATGCCTTCAGCAGATAGGGCACCCCCGCCATCGGCGCCGACCGGTCGATGCGGGCGGCCTGCGTCAGGGCATGATCGGCCGCGATATGGCTGACGGCATTCAGGGTCGGGTTCAGGGCGGCGATCCGCTCCAGTGCCGCTTGCACCGGGGCATGGGGCGGCACCTCGCCTTTGGCTACCAAAGCCGCCTGGTCATGGGCGTCCAGCAGGCTGAGTGCTTTCAGGTCGGTGACCATCATTTCCTCTTGAGACGCAGAACGATGAGATAGGCGACCGCTGCCAGCAGGGTGGCATCCAGGGCCGGCACCGTGGTGAGCGACAGGTCAAGGGCCATGGCCGGGATGGTGACGGCGAGCGAGCCCAGCCATACCGCCACCGCTTCCCAGCGGATGGCGGGCGCATCTTCCTGTTCGGCCACACCCTGGCGTAACACCATGAACCCGTCGATGACATAGACGGCGGCGATGGGCGGGATGATCAGCCCCAGCGCCACCAGGAACGGGATGAAGCTGTTGATGATGCCCAGCAGGGCGAAGGTGCAACCGACCACCCCGCCGCCCAGGATGAACCAGACCTGCCGGGCCCTGGGGAAGGTGGCGGCCATGGACAGGCTGGCGGAATAGAGGTTCAGCGCATTGATCGTCCATACCGACAGCAGCAGCATCAGCAGCGCCGGCACCCCGAAGCCCAGCCCCACCACCAGCTTCATGATATCCGTCTGTCCCGTCGCCAGGGCGATCAGGGCGGACACGACCATCAAAACCGGGGCCGCGAACGGGAAGGACAGGGCCATGCCGACCAGGGCACCCTTTTCCGTGCGGATGAAGCGCGCCAGATCGGGCATCGCCGCCACGGTCAGCATGTTGCCGCCGACCAGGGCCGACAGGGCGATGCCGAAACTCATCGGTACCGGCGGGTTTTCCACCGGCGCCAGGCTGACCGGCCCGGCATCGAGTGCCATGTAGCAGACTGCGATCAGGATCACGCCGACCAGCGGCACCGCCACCATGGCCAACCGGTCCAGGGTGCGGAAGCCGAAGATGGTGGAAATGGTGATCAGGACGCTGCCGATGACCACGAAGCTGCTGAAACTGCCGGGAATGCCGAACCCATCCTCGGCCGCCGCCACCATGGCGTCACCGAAGAAGGAGACATTCACCCCGAACCAGCAATAATGCACGATGGCGATCACCAGATTGACCAGTGCGGCCCCCTTCACCCCGAACGACCGCTGCACCAGCAGATATGTCGTGAGCCGCGTGCGCACGGAGATGATGGCGGTCAGGCAGGCCCCGGCGCACAGCACGATGCCGGCGACCAGGGCCGCCGTCACGGCATGACCGAAGCCCAGCGCCAGGCCCGTCTGGGCCCCGTTGAGGAAGCCCGGCAGGGAGAAGGTGAAGCTGGCGATGATCAGGGCCACGCGCCAACCGGCGACGGTCAGGTGTTCGGGCAGCGGCCCGGATGCATACGCGTCGCTGGATTGGCCGTGGCTCATGCGCCCTCGATCTTGTTCAGGGTTTCAATGGGGGTGAAGTGCGGATCGAAGCCGAACGCCCCCGGCCCCATCAGGGCCAGTGCCGCCGGTTCCCGTAGCATGGACGGGGCCGATGCCGCGATCACCTTCACCCGCTGGCCGTATTTCAGGCGCTCGGTGGTGATGGTGTCGGCTGTCTCCCGGTCCATGATGGTGATCAGGTCGGGCACCATGGCCCGGACCTCGCCATTCAGCTTGGCTACCAGATTCTCGTTCTGGAACAGCACTTCCATATGGCCGCCGCCGCCGAACCCGTCGATCACCACCTTGCCGATGGAGAAGCCGCCGCGCGTCTCCCGCTCCAGATCGGTGATCTTGCCATCGAACAGGGTCAGGCAATGCGGGTAAAGGCCGGTGGCGCGCAGGGCCGCCGCCAGCGCGTCGAACGGATCGCGTCGTTCGGCCCGCGCATTGCGGATGGCGGCACCGATGGCGATGGCGGCACTGACGCTGCCGGGGATGGACTGGTGCTTGGCCTGGGCGCCGGTCAGCGGATATTCCACCATATGGGCGATGCCGCCCAGGGCCACCGACAGGCCGCGCGCGATGCGTTCATGCGTCTGGTTATTGTCCGTTTCGATCACCGCCAGCGATCCGCAGGCCGCCGTCAGCACAGACGGGCAGGCCGACACGCCGCGGACATTGAAGATCACCATCTGGCTTTCCGGGAAGGCGCGGCCCATCCCGTCGCAATCGACCACCGGCACGCCCAGTTCCGCCGCCGCGATGAAGGGCGCCAGACCGTTGCCGCCGCCGATTTCCACCGGCAGGACGGCGTCGATCTTCCGGCCCATGATCTGTTCCAGGCGCCTGAGGCCGGCCACCGTCTCCCCGCCATTGGGCAGCTTTTCCACCGACACGGTGGGCGCGCCGATCCAGCCGCAGGGGGCGACCAGGGCATCGTCGGCAAGGTCGGACGGGGAAATCAGCTCGAATCCGCCCGTCCGCTCGAACGCGGCCTCGGCCAGCAGCAGCCCGTAATAAGGATCGCCACCGCCGCCGGACCCCAGGAACGCCGCACCCCGTGCCAGATCGGCCAGGGAAGCACGATCAATGCGCATGCTGGACCTCCTGATGGACGGACAGGTCGCCGACCGCCTTCAACCGCACCTGGGCCGACCGGCCCGGCAGGTAGGACAGGAACACTTCTTCCATATCGACAATCTCGATTGTATCGGGGTCACCGCCGGCCGCGACCACGCGCGCCGTGGCATCTTCCTTCAGGCGAGCCAGGGCCGTCTCGCGCGGGATGGCGGCATAATCGACTATCTGTTCGATCTGCGCGCCGATCTGGGCGATGGCGGCACCCACCGCGTTGGCCACGTCGGCATGGGGCGGGCGGATGACCTTGGCCGCCCCCTTCAGATCGTCGGCGACCAGGAAATGGCCGCCGCCGACAGCGATGATGGTGGCATCGCCGCGCGCCGTCTTCATCCGGTCCACCCCGTCGGCCAGCATCGTCTGGATGCGGGTCCAGATGGTGTTCAGCGTGGCCGGCCCCAGGTCTGGCACGCGTGAGGCGTCACCGAAGCTGGCCTTGCCCGCCGCCACCGCGATATCGCTGGTGGTCAGCGTTTCGCCGCCGAACAGGAAGGCGTCCTGCGTGATGCGATAGCCCACGGAATCCGGCCCGATGCGCAAGGTCTCCCCGTTCAGATGGACACGCGTGCCCCCACCCAAGCCGATGGCCAGGATGTCGGGCATGCGGAAATTGGTGCGCACCCCGCCAATATCCACCGCAATGGAGCTTTCGCGCGGAAAACCGTTGGCCAGCACGCCGATATCGCAGGTGGTGCCGCCGACATCCATGACGATCCCGTCCTGCACCCCGGTCAGGAAGGCGGCACCGCGCATGGAATTGGTGGGGCCGGACCCGATGGTCATCACCGGATAGCGGGCGGCATAGGCGGCGGAGATCAGCGTCCCGTCATTCTGCGAGATATAGAGCGGGGCGGACAACCCCAGCTCCCGCAAGGCCCGCTCGAACGAGGCGATGACATGCCGGGCCAGGCTGGCCAATGCTGCATTCAGGATGACGCCGTTTTCCCGCTCGATCAGGCCCAGGCGGCCGATGGCGTGCGACAGGCTGATCTCCGCTTCCGGATATTCCTGGCGCAGCACGGCGGCGGCGCGCTCCTCCATGGCGGCATTGATGGGGGCGAAGGCGCTGCTGACCGCGATGCTGGTGATGCCGCGTTGCTTGCAAGCCCTGGCGGCCGCCCGCACCTTGCCCTCGTCGAACGGCGACATCTCGCGCCCGTCCACCTCGTACCCGCCGGGCAGCAGGAAGCAGTCGCGGCCGATCTGCGCGGCCAGTTCCGCCGGCCAGCCGGTCAGGGGCGGCAGCGCCTCACCCGACGGGCTGGCCAGCCGGATGACGCCCACGCGGTCCAGATGCTTGCGCTCCACCAGCGCGTTGGTGAAATGCGTCGTCCCGATCATCACGGCCGTGACCGTGGCGGGCGACGTCCCGGCCTTGGACAGCACGGCGGTGATCGCCGCCGCGACGCCCGAGCTGACATCCGCTGTCGTGGGCTGCTTGGTGGAGGCCACGACAAGGGTGCCGTCTATCAGGACGGCATCCGTGTTCGTTCCACCCACATCGACGCCAATGCGCACTCCTCAACCCTCCCCACGCCTAAATCACCCCTGGATTAGAGGGAAGCGCACCCCGATGCGGCAACGCGGAAAACGGGTGTAGGCGGGTGGGAACGGGTAAGCAGCATGTTTGGGGCGGGTAGAAGTGTTGAAAGGCCGATCCCCAGACCGTAACCTGCCTGTCACGGACCCCCGGCCGGACAAACTCAGCAGGTGAGGGCAAGGTTCCATGGACGAATTGATCGCCGCCAAGTTCGGCCCGCCCGTCTGGATGGGCGACCAGATAAGGCGCGACACCCTGCTGGACCTGCTGGACCGGGCGCTGACCCATCGCCTGACCCTGGTGCAGGCGCCGGCCGGATACGGCAAGACCAGCATCCTGGCGCAATGGCGCGAACGGCTGGCCAAGCAGTCGGTGAAGGCCGTGTGGCTGACCCTGGAACGCGACGATTGCGACCTGAAGCGGCTGGTGCGCTACCTGGTGCTGGCGATCAGGGGGGAGGGGGCGGAGGGGGACGCACCGGCGCTGGCCGCCGACCTGCCGCCGCGCGCCGCCTTGTCGGCCATCGTCAATGAACTGGCGGGGGAGGCGGGGCCCTTCGTCCTGATCCTGGACGATCTGCACCATGCCCAGGGTGACGGGGTGGCGGGGTTCCTGCAGGCGCTGATCCGGCTGGCACCCGCCAATTGCCGCTTCGTCCTGGCATCGCGCGATTACCCGTGGCTGGGCCAGTCCGCCCTGGCGGCGGAAGAACAGCTGCTGGAGATCACCGCCCGCGACCTGCGCTTTTCCACGCAAGAAGCCGAAAGCCTGCTCGCCCGCGCCGGCCGTACCCTGGCCGCCGATGATGTCGGCCGCATCCTGGACCGCACCGAAGGCTGGCCCATCGCCCTGCAGCTGACGTCGCTATCGCTGAAACGCGGCATCGGCCAGGAACGGCTGATCGCGCAGTCGGGCGGGTCGGGTGCCGATCTGGCCCGCTATTTGTCCGAACAGGTGCTGATGACCTTGCCCGACGAGATACGGGACGTGGTGATCCGCACGGCCCTGCTGGACCGGCTGACCGGTGATCTGGTCAATCTGCTCTGCGGCCGGTCCGATGGCTGGATGGTGCTTGAACGGCTGGAACAGCAGGGCGTGTTCCTGACATCGGTGGGCCCGGACCGGCGCGAATACCGTTTCCACCAGCTGTTCGCCGAATATCTGCGCGACCGTCTGGAACGGTCGGACAGCGTGCTGTTCGCGGCCTTGCAGCGTCGCGCCGCCGACTGGTTCGCGCAGCGTGGACAGGTGGCCGACGCCGTCAACCACGCCATCCTGGCCGGCGACGACATGCGCCTGGCGGAAATCCTGGAGGAGGCCGGCGGCTGGCGCCTGATCCCGCAGGGGCTGCAGGGCGTGGTGGCGCGCGGGCTGGCGCAGCTGCCCCGCGCCCTGGTCCATACAAGGCCACGGCTGGTGCTGGCCCATGTCTATCTCCAGATGAAGCTGGGCGAGCTGGGGGCGGCCCGCGTCGCCTTCGACGCGTTCGCCGTGCGGACGGAGGAGGCGGTGCTGTCCGCCGACCTGCGCACGGAGATCCAGGTGGTGGGCGACACGCTGGCCGATTACGAGAACCAGCCCGTCACCTTCGACGATCTGCTGGCGCGCGAGGCGCTCTTACGCAAGCTGCCGGCCAACGACCATCTGGTCCTGGCCAATATCAGCGAGACGCTGGCCGCCAAATATTTCGAGGGCGGCTGGCTGGAGCGCGCCTTGCAGCCCACGCTGGCGGCGCGGGAACATTACCGGGCCTTCGGATCGCTCTACAGCGACATCTTCACCCGCTTCCTGGAGGCCCGCATCAAGCGGGCGCAGGGAAGGTCGAAGGAGGCGGAGACCATCCTGGCCGCGGCAAAGCAGGAGATCGTCGAGAATTTCGGCGACCATTCCGATCTGGCCGCCAATTGCGGCGCCTTCCAGGCCGAACTGCTGTACGAGCAGGACCGTGTGGCCGATGCCCGCGCCCTGATGGAATGGGCCCTGCCGCACATGGAGCAGTCCGACGGCTGGGTCGATGTCTATGCCGTCGCCTATTTCACCGAGGCCAAGGCGCTGGCCGGGGAAGGGGCGTTCGACGAGGCCTGGAACATCATCGCCCGTGCCCGGCGCACCGCGGCGCGACGTCGGTTGCGGCAGCTGGAACTGCTGGCCGACATCGCGGAGGTGGAACTGCTGATCGTGCACGGCGCCGGGCTGGATGCCGCCATCGCGGCAGCAGGGGCCGCTGGCATCGACGGTCTGGCCGCCATGGCGGCGGAGGAATCCCCGCTCTATCGGCCCGTGGCCCTGGCGGCCTCGCTGGCGCGGGTCAAGCTGAACCTGCTGTCGGGTGATTTCGCCCCGGCCATGGCGGAACTGGCGCTGCTGCGCGGCTGGGCCGACCAGCGCGGGGCCGGCCGCCTGCTGATCGACATCAACATCCTGGCCGCCTTCGGCCATCGCGCCCTGGGGCAGGAGGAGGAGGCGCGGACCTGCTTCGACGATGCCGTGGGCATCGCCATGTTCCAGAACATCGTCCGCCCCTTCGTGGAGGCCCGCCGCTTCGTGCAGCCCAGCCTGGACGAGGCGATGGAGGATGGGGCCCAGGTCGACCGGTTCCGCGGCCAGTTCCTGAAGGTGCTGGCCAAGTCGGTGCTGGCCTGCCGCAACAACATCACCGCCCCCGGCCTGTTCAACGAGGCGGAGGCGGAGGTGCTGAACCTGCTGTGCCAGGGCCATTCCAACAAGGAGATCGCGCGCCTGATCGGCATGTCGCCGGACACGGTGAAGTACCGGCTGAAATCCCTGTTCCGCAAGATCGGCGTGTCCAAGCGCCGCGACGCGGTACGGGTATCGGCCGAACGCGGGTTGATCCCTGGGGCGGGATCGCGGCCGGCGGTGATGCCGGCCCTGTGAACCGGGTTACCACCGCCGCACCAGCAGCCAAACCATCAGCGCCGCGACCAGCCCGCCGGCCCCCAGGGCCAACGAGACGGGTAGCAGCCCGCTGCCGGCCGCGAACATCGCACCGGCGACGATCGGGCCGATGGCCGATCCGCCGCGCCCGACCCCGATGACGAAGCCGATGCCGCTGGCACGCAGATGCGCCGGGAAGGTCGCCCCCATGATCGGGTAGAGCCCCACCACCCCGGCATTGATGCAGAACGCGGCCACCGCCACCACCAGCGACAGCGCACCCAGCCCCGACAGGCCGGACCCGAACAGGGCGATGGCGAAGAAGCCCGCCACCATCGACCCCATGACCAGGGGGCGCAGCGGCAGCTTCTGCGACGCCAGCCCGATCAGCACCGCACTGGCCAGCGACCCGATATTGGCGGCCACCAGCACGCGGGTGGCCTCCGCCGGTGTATGGCCCATATCGACGATGATCTTGGGCACCCATTTCTGCACGAAATAGAACAGCATGATCTGCGCGAAATAGGCGACGGTCAGCAGCAGCGTGACGCGCGCATGCCCACCCGTGAACAGGGCCAGCGGCGACGGTTTCACCGCCCCGGTGACGGGGTCGGGCAAGGTGCCCAGCGGATCACGCCCCAGGCTCAGCAGGGTGCGGTTGACACGGTCCAATGCGTCGGCGGGCCGGCGCGCGATCAGGCTGTCGATGGATTCCGGCAGGAAGAACCACAGCAGCGGCAGGATGGCCAGCGTCGCCGCAGCGCCGAACAGGAACACGCTGCGCCAGTCGCCCGTGCGTTCCAGCAGTGCGGCCGCCACCAGCCCGCCCAGGATGGCGCCGACCGAATAACCGGCGATGTTCAGCACCATGTTCAGGCTGCGGCGTTTGGTGTTGGAGAATTCGGCCACCATAGCGCTGGTGGCGGAGATCATGCCGCCGATGCCCAGCCCCGTGGCCAGCCGCGTCGCCGACAGCCATGTGACATCCCGCGCCGTCGCCGACAGCACCATGCCCGCCACCATCAGCGCCAGGCAGGCCAGGATGGTCGGCCGCCGCCCGATGCGGTCGGCCAGATTGCCGATCAGCACCGATCCCGTGGCCATGCCCAGCAGTTCCATGGACAGCACCAGGCCCAGCACGGCCCGGTCGATGCCCCATTCTTGCGCGATGCCGGGGGCGGCGAAGCTGATGGCCAGCACGTCGAACCCGTCCAGCGCGTTCAGCGCGATGCACAGGGCCACCACCACCCATTGCCGCCGATGCATGGGCGCGTCTTCCAACAAGCCGCCCGTCCCCTCTGTACCCATCAATGCCATGGTCGCAGCCCTTCCAGACGCATGGGTTGACTTGAAGGGTTTATCGCGCGGTGAAGCCGCCATCCACCGGGAGGGCCACGCCGGTGACGAAGCTGGCCTCATCCGACACCAGCCACAGCACGGCATCCGCCACCTCGCCCGGCTTGACCAGCCTGCCCATGGGTACGGCACCCACCACCTTGGCCTCGTTCGCCGCCGCTTCGGCCGGATCGCCATTGCGGCCGGTGAAGCCGATCTTCATCGGCGTATCGGCCAGACCGGGGCAGACGACATTGACGCGGATATTGTCGGCGGCCAGCGCCAGGGCCAGCGACTTGGTCAGCCCGACCACGGCCCATTTCGCTGCCGAATAGATCGGGCTCATCATCGATCCGACCAGACCGGAGATGGACGAGGTGAAGACGATGGCCCCGCCGCCGCGCGCCCGCATATGGGCCGCCACCTGTCCGGCACCCAGCGTGGCCGACGTGACGTTCAGGTCGATGGCCTTCTGATAGGCGGCAAGGTCCAGGTTCTCCACCGAGGCCGGGCCCGGCATGCCGGCATGGGCCCATAATATGTCGGCCCCGCCCAATGCCGCCACGGCCTGATCGATGCTGCCCCTCGCCCCTTCCGGTGTGGACAGGTCGGCGACGATGGGGACCACCTTGTCGGCACCGAAATCGGCGACCAGCTGGTCCAAGGCGGCGGCACTGATATCGATGGCGGCCACCCGTGCGCCTTCACGCACGAACCGTTCAACGCCCGCCCGGCCCATGCCCGATGCGGCGGCGGTGACAATGGCGAGCTTGCCCTTCAGGCGCATTTATTCTCTCCCTTTAGGATGCGAACGGGTCGGTGAAGCGCCCGGTCGTCGAGATGATGGTGGTGCGGGTCTCAAGATAGCTGTCCAGCGCCTCGATCCCGTTCTCGCGGCCCCAGCCGCTGGCCTTCACGCCGCCATAGGGGGTGGACCAGCGGATATAGCGGTAGGTATTGACCCAGACCATCCCGGCCTCGATCCGGTTGGCGACGCGATGGGCGCGTCCGGTGTCACCCGTCCACAGCCCGGCCGCCAGGCCATAGGGCGTGCCATTGGCGATGGACACCGCCTCATCCTCGCCCTCGAACGGGATGATGGCGGCGACGGGGCCGAAGATCTCCTCCTGCGCGATGCGCATGGTCGGCGCCACGCCGGCGAACACCGTCGGTTCCACGAAATAGCCGTCGGCCAGACCGGCACTGGTCAGGCGCGACCCGCCGGCGACCAGTTCCGCCCCTTCATTGCGGCCGATATCGACATAGGACAGGGTCTTGTCCAGTTGCTGCTGGTGCGCCTGCGGGCCCATATGGGTGGCGGGGTCCAGCGGCATGCCGACCCGCACACGGCTCGCCCGCTCGCGGAACGCGTCGACCACCCTTTCATAGACCGACCGTTCGGCCAGGATACGCGACCCCAGCGCACAGGACTGCCCGCACAGCGCCCAGGCCGACCCCGTGGCGGCGTTCAACGCCTGTTCGATATCGGCATCGGCGAAGATTATGTGCGGGGCCTTGCCACCCAACTCGAAGCTGAACCGCTTCAGCGTGTCGGCACCGGTCTTCAGGATGGTCTTGGCCGTCGCCCCCTCACCGGTGAAGGCGATCTTGTCCACACCGGGATGCGACACGAGGTGTGCACCCGCCACCGGCCCGTCGCCCGGCACGACATTGACCACGCCGGGCGGGAACCCCGCCGCCTCGAATATCCGGGCCAGGGCCAGGGACGAGGCTGGGGTCTGTTCCGCCGGCTTCAGCACGACCGTGCATCCCGCTGCCAGGGCCGGCCCCAGCTTCCAGGCCGCCGCCATCAACGGCACATTCCACGGCGTGATGGTGCCGACCACACCGACGGCCAAGCGGGTGGTGAAGGCATGGACGCTGTCATCCATGGGGATGGTGCGGCCCGACAGCTTGTCGGCCAGGGAGGCGAACCAATGGTAATATTGGGCATGCAGCCCGATATCGCCGCGGCTTTCCCGGATGGCACGGCCATTGTCCCGGCTTTCGATCCGGGCCAGGGCATCGACCTGCGTTGCGTAAAGGTCGGCAAAGCGGCGCAGGATGGCGGCGCGTTCCCATCCCGCCATCTTGCGCCAGGGCCCCTCGAAGGCGGCGCGGGCCGCCGCCACGGCGCGGTCGATATCGGCCTTGCCGCCATAGGCGACATCGCCCCAGGGCTGGCCGGTGGCGGGATCGATACTGCCGCGCACGCCCCCGTCCAGCGGGGCCACCCATTCACCATTGATGAACAGCCGGTCGAAACGGAAATCGTCCAGCATCATCCTCCCCCATGGAAATTATCTCTGCGTTGAGACAGAAATGTCCATGAAGGGGGCAGGGTCAACGGGAAGCAGGCGGCTTACCCGTCTTGGTCACTTTGACCCGTTCGCTCAGTTTTTGGTGCTGGACACCATCCACGCCGCCGCCGCCGCGATGGCCAGCGGGATGGCATAGATCAGGAACAGCATGCCCCGGTCCGTGCCGATTTCCATCAGGTATCCGGCGGCCAGCGGTCCCAGGATGGCGCCGCTGCGCCCGACGGCCATGGCGGTGCCGATGCCGGTGGTGCGGATTTCCGTGGGATAAAGCTGGGCCGCCGTCGGGTAGAAGGCGTTGAACCCGCCCTGGACCAGCACGCCCAGGCCCAGAATGGTGGCAAAGGTGGCGGCGATGGGCATGGACACCCAGCCGAACACCAGCATCAGCAAAGTCGCCGAGCCCAGGAAGGCCGGGATCAGCCGGTTCAGCGGCAGGCGCGTGGCCAGCAGGCCGATGCCGGCACTGCCGATGAAGGCGCCGATATTGAAGGTGGCACCGGCCATGATCGCCTGATCCAGCGCCAGCCCGGCATTGACCGCGATGCGCGGGATCCAGCTGATCAGGAAATACAGCCCGGCCCAGCCCATGGTCATGCCCAGCCACAGGGCCAGGGTGGATTTGGCCCGCGGTCCCTCGAACAGCGCGCCGATATTCACCCCGCGCTTTTCCGGCAGGGACGGCGCCTCGCGCAGCGCCTTCTGGTCCAGCTTGACCAGCAGCTTGTTCAGCCTTTCCAGCCTGTCGGGTGCCGGCCGTGCCGCCAGGAACTGCAACGATTCCGGCATCAGCCAGGCGACGACGGGCAGGATCACCACCGACAGCATGCCGGCGCCTAGGAACAGCGGCTTCCAGCCATATTCATGGATCAGCACGGCCGAGGTGAAGCCGGTGATGATGGCCCCGATGGGCCAGCCGGCCTGCAGGAACGCCACCCAGAAGCTGCGCTGTTTGGCGTTGGAGAATTCCGACGTGATGGAAGCCATGGAGGCCAGGATGGCGCCGATACCGACGCCGGTGACCACGCGCCAGATGGCCAGCATCACCATGTCATGGGCCGTGGCGGCTGCCAGCATGCCACCGCCGATCAGGGTGATGGCGATCAGCACCACCTTGCGCCGGCCGATCATGTCGGCCACCGGCCCCATCAGCATCGACCCGAAGGCCGTGCCCAGCAGGCTGGCGGTCAGCACGATGCCAAGCGCCCCGTCCTTCAATCCCCATTCCTGGGCGATGACGGGGGCGGCATAGGTCAGCAGCACGACATCGACGCCGTCCAGCAGGTTCAGCACGAAACACAGCAGCACCACGATCAGCCGCGTGCGGCCCATGGGGGCCGCCTCCAGCGCCGCGATGCGCGCCTGGAACTCGGTATCGGCACGGCCTGCCCGGCCGTCCGGCTTCTTCAACATCCTGTTCTTCCTCCCTGGTCCGTCCGGGCCTTCTGTCGGGCGCCGTAACGGTGGTTAATCCAGCATTGCCTTGAAATCGGCCCCCATGTCATCGGCTTTCGGCTCGATGCCGGTGAACAGGGCGAAGGCCCCCACCGCCTGGAACAGGGCCATGCCGCCGCCATCCAGCGTGCGACAGCCCAGTGCCCGCGCCGTGCGCAGCAGGGCGGTCTCGATGGGGAAATAGATGATCTCCGCCACCCACAGGTCGGGGCGAAGCAGGTTCTCGGCGACCGGCAGGCCCGGATAATCGGCCATGCCGCGCGGTGTGGTATTGACCAGGCCATGAGCGTGGGGAATGACCGCGTCCGGCGCCGGCACGGCCCGCGCCCGTCCTTCCCCGAACAGCGCACAGAGCCGTCCGGCCAGTTCATCGGCCCGCTCCGCCTGCACATCGAAGATCGACAGCTTCTCCACGCCCAGCCGCAGCAGGGCATAGCCGACGGCGGCCCCGGCCCCGCCGGCGCCCAGTTGCACGACATGGGCGAGATCCACGCCCGGCAGCCCGCGCCGGAACCCTTCGGCGAAGCCCCACCAGTCGGTATTATGGCCGGAACGCTTCCCATCTTTCAGAACGACGGTATTGACCGCCCCGATGGCCGCGGCCTCCGGCGATAATTCGTCCAGCAGGGGGATGACGGCTTGCTTGCAGGGATGGGTGATGTTCAGCCCGTCGAAGCCGAACCGTTCGGCCCCTTCGATCAGGCCGGGCAGGGCACCGACATCCAGGCCCAGTTGTTTCAGGTCGATCAGGCGGTAGACATAGCGCAGGCCCTGGCGGGCCCCTTCCTGTTCATGCATACGCGGCGTCAGGGATGCCTGTATCCCCGAACCGATGAGGCCCGCGAGGATGGATTTCCCGCTCATGATGGGCTGTACCCCAGGCTGTTGCCGAAAAAGGTGAGGGCGGCGCGATAGCCATCGGACCCAAGGCCGCAGATGACCCCCGTCGCCGCCAGCGAGACGTAGGAATGGTGGCGGAACGCGTCGCGCCGGTGGATGTTGGTCAAATGCACCTCCACCACCGGGATGGCGCAGGACAGCAGCGCATCCATGATGGCGACCGAGGTGTGGGACCAGGCCCCGGGATTGATGACGATCCCCGCCGCTTGCGTGCGTGCTTCATGGATCCAGTCGATCAGCTGGCCCTCATGGTTGGACTGCCGGCACTGCACCTCCATGCCGATGGCGGCACCGACGCGGCGGCACTCCGCCTCGATATCCGCCAGGGTGCGGCTTCCATATTTCTCCGGCTCGCGCGTGCCCAGCAGGTTGAGGTTCGGCCCGTTCAGCACATGCACGGGACGGCGTTCGACAGGGTCCGGCAAGATCCCCCCTGTGCCCGGTGAAAGGCGTTGTGATTGTCGTTGAGCGGTCGCCAAGGACCGTTGCGCGACTGTGTACGAAATAGTACGTTCACGTCAAGATGCGTCTTTCGCAATCCATCACGTGACAAGGGAGAAGGGCATGAACGCGGCGGAAAAGCCCGGCCTGGCCCTGGGTTTGGCCAAGTCCATCGCCACCGTATCGATCAGCGGCAGCCTTCCGGCCAAGCTGGAGGCGGCATCCGCCGCCGGCTTCGACGGGGTGGAGATTTTCGAGAATGACCTGCTGACCTTCGACGGCACGCCCGCCGATGTGCGGCGCATCGCGGCCGATCTGGGGCTGGCCATCACCATGTTCCAGCCGTTCCGGGATTTCGAGGGCATGCCCGGCACGCTGCGCACCCGCACGTTCGAGCGCATGCAGCGCAAGTTCGATGTGATGGCGGAGCTGGGTACCGACCTGCTGCTGGTCTGTTCCAACGTCTCCCCGCAATCGCTGTCCGAACGCGGCCGCATCGTCGATGATTTCCGCGAACTGGGCGATCTGGCGGCGGCGCGGGGCTTGCGCGTGGGGTACGAGGCGCTGGCCTGGGGCCGGCATGTCCATGACCATCGCGATGCCTGGGACATCGTCCACCGCGCCAACCATCCCAATATCGGGCTGATCCTGGACAGTTTCCATTCGCTGGCGCGCAACGTGCCGACCGACAGCATCCGCGACATCGATCCAGCCAAGCTGTTCATCGTGCAGATCGCCGACGCGCCGCGCCTGGACATGGACCATCTCTACTGGAGCCGGCATTTCCGCAATATGCCGGGCCAGGGCGACCTGCCCATCACCGACTATGTGCGGGCCCTGCTTGCCATCGGTTACAAGGGGCCTTTGTCGCTGGAGATCTTCAACGACCGGTTTCGGGCGGGATCGGCATCGGGCATCGCGCTGGACGGCTATCGGTCGCTGAAACTGGTGGAGGATGAGGCGCTGGCAAGGCTGAAACGGCCGGCCGCCATGAAGCCGCGCGTGGGTGTCACCGGCGTCGAGTTCATCGAGTTCGCCGCGACGGAGGAGGAGGCGGGGCCGCTGGGCGCCATGCTATCCGCCATGGGGTTCGAACCGGTGGGCCGCCATGTCACCAAGGCGGTGACCCGATGGCGCCAGGGCGGCATCAATATCGTGCTGAACTGCGAAACCGAAGGCTTCGCGCACAGCCATTCCATTGTGCATGGCGCCTCGGTCTGCGCCCTGGCGCTCCGTGTGACGGATGTGCCGGCCGCCCTGGACCGCGCCCGGGAACTGCATATCCCGCGCTTCGCCCAGGCGGTGGGGCCGGGGGAGAAGGATATCCCCAGCGTGCGCGGCGTGGGCGGCAGTCTGGTCTATTTCATCGAGGACGGCACGCAGGAGCAGGTCTGGCGCAACGATTTCGTGCCCCTGGAGCAGTTTTCCATGGATTGGAAAACTGCTTCGGCGGCGACCGCCGCCGCGCCGCTTCGTAGCGGCTTAAGCCAAGCCGCGGATGCGGCGCCGGCGCCTGAGGAACGCGAAGGCTGTGCACCCGTCCCCGGCGCCGGCCTGACCCGCATCGACCATATCGCCCAGGCCATGGGGTACGAGGAATTCCTGTCCTGGCTGCTCTATTATTTCGCCCTGTTCGATGTGACCAAGACCCCGCAGCTGGAAATCGCCGATCCGCTGGGCATCGTCCACAGCCAGGCGATCGAGAATGAAGACCGGTCCTTCCGCGTCACCCTGAACGGGTCGGCGGCGGCCCAAACCCTGACCTCGCGCTTCCTCAACCATTATCTGGGGGCGGGCGTGCAGCATGTGGCCCTGGCCACGGATGACATCTTCGCCACGGCAAAGGCGCTGCGGGAACGCGGGCTGGAACGGCTGCCCATCCCGCGCAACTATTACGACGATATCGAGGCGCGGTTCGCCCTGGACCCGGAACTAGTGGAAAGGCTGGCGGCGCACGACATTCTTTATGACCGCAGTGAGGATTGCGAGTTCTTTCAGCTCTATTCCCGCGCCTTCGCCAAGCGCTTCTTCTTCGAATTCGTCGAACGCCGTGGCTACGACGCCTATGGTGCCGCCAACGCCGCCGTGCGTCTGGCGGCGCAGTCACGGTTCAATACCGATACGGTTTATTGAGGGGAGAAGGGTGCCGCCTCTCTCCACCGTCATCCCCGCGGAAATCTTTGCTGCGAGGGTTCCATCAATATCTACCGTCACCCCGGCGAAGGCCGGGGCCCAAGTGACAAGCACTTTGCTCTACGACCTGGGCCCCGGCCTTCGCCGGGGTGACGGTAGAGAGAGTGGCAACGATGGTGCCCGTGCGTTTCGCAGAGGCCTCGCTTTCGCGGGAATGACGGTGAAAAAGAACCCGGCCCATCTACCAACCAAAAATCACGGGAGGAAACATGTCCATCTGGTCCCGCCTGCTGCTGCTGGGCGCCACCTGCCTGTCGCTTGCCACCGCCACCGCCGCCCAGATTGTGCGGGTGGAAGGTGGCGTGATCGAGGGCAGGCCGCTCGACAGCGGCGTCAACGCCTTCCTGGGCGTGCCGTTCGCCGCCCCGCCGCTGCGTGACCTGCGCTGGCGTCCGCCGCAGCCGGTCCAGCCCTGGGCCGGCACCCTGCATGCCGACCGGTTCGCACCCATGTGCCTGCAGCCCATGCGCGGCTCCACCATCAACCATTATTTCGGGCATGAAGCGATCAGCGAGGATTGCCTTTACCTGAATGTCTGGGCGCCCAAGGAGCCGGCCCCGGCTGGCAAGCCCTATCCGGTGGTGGTCTGGATCTATGGCGGTGCCTTCAATGTCGGTTCCGCCAGCATGCTCAACTACTCGGGCGAGTTCCTGGCCAGGCAGGGCGTGGTCTATGTGGCGCTGTCCTACCGCGTCGGGACCCTGGGTTTCCTGGCACATCCAGAACTGACAGCGGAGGGCGGGGGGCATTCCGGCAATTACGGGTTGATGGACCAGGTTGCCGGCCTGGAATGGGTGCGCAACAATATCGCCGGCTTCGGCGGCGACCCCGGCAATGTCACCCTGGTGGGACAGTCGGCCGGGTCGATGTCCATCGGCCTGCTGATGGCCAGCCCGGCGGCCAAGGGCCTGTTCCACCGCGTGGTCGGCATGAGCGGCAGCCCCTTCGGCGCGCTGTTGCCACCCATTGCGCTGACCGATGCCGAGGCGGATGGCAAGCGGTTGCAAGACGTGCTGAGGGTTGGATCGCTTGCCGATATGCGGGCACTTGCCGGCGACCGCATCATCGCCACGCCCTTGCCCCGCCGATCGCCCATCGTGCTGGACGGCAAGCTGCTGTCCTTGCCGCCCGATCAGGCGATGAAGACCGGCGGGCACAGCGACGTGCCGGTGATGATCGGCTTCACCCGTGACGAAAGCTTCCGCAGCCTGGGCAATCCGGCGGACATTCCGGCCTATGAGGCGCTGGTGAAATCATCCTTCCCTGGCGTCGCCGACAAGGTCTTGAAGGCATACGCGGTGAAGGATGCGGCCGACCTGCGCCGCACCGTCACCGACATCCAGCGCGACGCCACCCTGGGAAGGCAGGTGGCCGCCTGGGCGCGGGCGCAGAAGCAGCCCGCCTATGTCTGGCTGTTCACCCGCCGGCATCCCTATACGGCGGGCATCAGTTTCGCCGACCATGATCCGGCGACGGTGGGCGCCTATCACACGGGCGATGTGCCCTATTGGCTGGGCACGCTGGACGCCCTCAACCTGTTCCGCCGCACCCGCGATTGGGAGCCGGCGGACCAGCAGCTGGCCGCGCGGATGCAGGGCATGCTGCTGTCCTTTGCCAAGGGCCAGCCGCCGGCACCCGACTGGCCGCGTTTCGATCCCAAGCGCCCCCGCCTGATGGAACTGGGCGAACAGGTGCGTGTCACGGATTGGCCACGCTACGCCACGCTTGACCTGCTGGCCGGGTGGGAGGCGGCACCGCCGCCCGCAGCCGCCACAGCGCCCCGCGTGCGGGATTGACGGCCATGAAGCGGCTTCTTCTCTGCCTGCTGCTGCTCACCGCCCCCGCCAATGCCTATGAGGACGTGCCCGCACCCACCCTGCGCCTTGTCCTGCAGGCCCGCGTTGCCATCGCGCCGGCCGTGGAGGTGGGGGGGAGCGATCATGGCAAGCGCCGATTCATCCCCATCACCGGCGGCACCTTCACCGGCGAGGGGATCAAGGGCGAGGTGCTGGCCGGTGGTGCCGACTGGCAGCTGGACCGGCCCGACGGGGTGCGGGAGATCGATGCGCATTACGCGCTGCGCACCGATGACGGGGCGGTGATCATCGTCCGCAACCAGGGCCTGTCGGTGCCCGACCCGCGCTATCTGCTGACCGTGCCGGCATTCCAGGCACCGGCCGGCAAATATGATTGGCTGAACCGGCGGGTCTTTGTCGGCCGCATCAATCCCGTGCCGGGCGGTGGGGCGGTGATCATCAGCGTCTTTGCCGCAGAAGGTTAAAAGCCTCTACCAAACGGGCGGGGCCGCAGTATCCTGAGGCTCCGCCAGCCCAACGAAAAACGGACCTCCTGATGAACGCCCCGGCGCCCAAATCCCGCAATCCCCGCGCCGCCGAAGCCGACGAGACCAAGGCCAATATCCTGGCCGTGGCGCGGCGGGAATTCGCCGACAAGGGGTTGATGGGGGCGCGTATCGACGAGATCGCAGAGAAGACCGACACGTCGAAGCGGATGATCTATTATCATTTCGGGTCCAAGGAGGGCCTGTATCAGGCGGTGCTGGAACAGGCCTATATCGCCATCCGTGATTCGGAAGCCGCATTGCCCATCCTGGAGGTGGGCGCGGAAGAGGCGTTGAAGGCCCATATCCGCCTGACCTTCGACCATCACTTCAAGAATCCGGAATTCGTCCGGCTGGTGATGAACGAGAATATCCTGCATGGCGCCTTCATCGGCCATGTCGATGGCATCAAGCGCCGCAGCCAGAACGTCATCCAGGGCCTGAAGGCCATTCTGGACAAGGGCGTGGCCGAGGGGTTGATCCGGCCGGGCATCGACCCGGTGGAACTGCACATGACCATCAGCGCGCTCTGCTTCTACAACGTCTCCAACCGCTACACCTTCTCCACCATCTTCGGGGTCGATCTGGGGTCGGACGAAGCCGCCGCAAAGCGTCGGGAACAGGTGGTGGAGATCGTTATGACATGGTGCCGGAAGGGGTGAGTTGGCTGCGCGCGATCATCAATCTTGATCGTCATCCCGGCGAAAGCCGGGACCCAGGGGCCAAGTGCCCGACCTATCGGCAAATTTGATCGACGTAGCTTCGGCGTTCGACCTGTGGCCCCTGGGTCCCGGCTTTCGCCGGGATGACGGAAGGTTGGTGCCATTTCCCAGCACCAGCAAAGAAACGCACTGCGCCATAACAATCGACATTGACTACGTACGAACTGTTTCGTACATTAACCTCATCGAAAGAATAGGGGGGTATCCGGCAACGACCGGCCCCCGTAAAAATCCAAGAAATTCGGTCGGGGGGAAGAATGAAGCGTTCCGTCACCGTCCTGTCCGCCTTGCTGTGCCTGTCCGCACTGGTGCCCGTGTCGGCCCGTGCCGCGGGTGCCGGGGCCGATATCGCGGCCAATGCCGCCATCGGCGCCTCGGTGCAACAAGTGGGGGCCGATACACTCTCCACCGTCACCGTGCCGTTCGCGGGCGGCGTCACCGGTCTGCCGGAAACGGTCTACAAGACGGTGCCGGGCTATCGCCCCCTGAAGCTGGACCTGTTCCTGCCGGCCGGTGCCGGCACGGATGGCAGGCAGCACCCGGTCATCGTCTATATCCATGGCGGCGGCTGGATGGGCGGTGGCCCGCGGCGCAGTGCGGCTTTCCAGGACTGGCCCAAGGTTCTGGCCGGCATCGCCGCCAAGGGCTATGTCGTGGCCTCCGTCGGCTATCGCTTCTCCGCCGAGGCGCCGTTTCCGGCGGCGGTGAAGGATGTGAAATCGGCGGTGCGCTGGCTGCGCGCCAATGGTGCCCGCTACGGCGTCGATCCCGGCCGCTTCGCCGTCTGGGGACAGTCGGCGGGCGGACATCTGGCGGCCCTGGTCGGGGCGAGCTGCGGCGATCCGGCCTTTGCCGACGATGCGCCGGCCCCGGCCCGGCCGGCGACGGTGGAAACCGTGCCCATCGGGGCGGGTGGTGCCGATCAGGCGTCGGACTGCGTGCAGGCCGTGGTGTCCTGGTTCGGTATCTACGACTTCGCCTCCATGCCCAGCTATCTGAAACAGGATGCGGCGACCACCGACCCGCTGCGTATGTTCCTGGGCTGCAATGCCGGGGGATGCGATGCGGACCGCACGCGCCAGGCCTCGCCCATCGCCCATGTCGATGCCAAGGACCCGCCTTTCCTGCTGCTGCACGGTCGCGACGACAATGTCGTGCCGGTGGCCCAGCAGGACCGGTTCGCTTCGGCCCTGTCGGCGTCGAAAGTTTCCGTGAAGACCCGTGTGTTCGAGGGTGCCAACCATAGCTGGATCGCCCAGGCGCCCGAACGCACCCGGGAAGTAAGCCGTCAGGCCCTGACGGATACGATCGACTTCATCGAGGCGGCGATCGGTCCCCGCTGACCGGTCGCCCCCGCCACAACCATCAAAAGCAAAGCCGGGGGCCCGTGCCTTCACCGGAACGGTGACCCCTGCGCGCCAATAAAGGGAGGAAAGCAGTGAACAAGAAGATGAATGCGTGCCATTTGATGCGGACGGCCTCGCCGCTCGCCCTGACGCTGGCGGTGCTGGGAGCATGGCCGGTGCTGGCCCAATCGGCGGATGGCGGCAAGGTGGAGATGATCGAGGAGATCGTCGTCACCGGCTCGCTGATCCAGCGGCCCAACAATGTCTCCGTCAGCCCCATCACCACCGTGTCGCCCGAAGCCATCAAGGAAAGCGGGCAGGTGGAGATCGAGGCGGCGTTGAACCAGCTGCCCTCCTTCACCGCTGCCGGCACGTCCAGCACGGGCGGGCAGGGGCAGGGTGGTCGCGCCAGCCTTAACCTGCGTGGCTTGGGATCGAACCGCAATCTGGTGCTGCTGAACGGCAAGCGCCTGCCGCTGTCCGATATCAACGGCAATGTCGACATCAACATCCTGCCCGAGGCCATCATCGGCGGCGTGGATGTGATCACCGGTGGTGCGTCCGCCATCTATGGCTCCGACGCCATGTCCGGCGTGGTGAATTTCAAGACCATCCCCTATTTCGATGGCGTACAGGCCGATGTGCAGTTCGGCCAGGATGAACGCGGCGACGTGTTCAAGAAATCCGCCTCCGTCACGCTGGGCAGCAGCATCGGGGAGGATCGGGGCCATGTCCTGTTCTCCGCCAGCTACACCGACCGGCCGGGCCTGCAGGGCTCCAAACGCTCCTTCTTCGAATTCGTGACGCCATCTGGCTTCATCGGCACCGGCACCTATGTGCCCAATGCCAGCAACCTGCCCACCCAGGCGGCCATCAATTCCGTCTTCACCCGCTATGGCGTGACCTCCACGGTGGCCCGCACCCTGAACCTGGGGTTCAACAATGATGGCAGCCTGTTCGTGCAGACGGGCGCCTTGAACTACAAGGGCCCGACCGACAATGGCTATGCCATCGTGGCCGGCAATGTCCGCATGCCGGTGGGCCAGCAGGTGCAGTTCCAGAACGCCCTGGAACGCAAGACCGCCTTCGGTTCCTTCGATTACGAGGTGACGGAAGGTATCACCGCCTATGGCCAGTTCATGTATGTCGACAGTCTGGTCCATACCGAAAGCGGCGGCAGCCTGACCCAGATCGGCAACCTGACCACCATTCCCGTCACCAACCCGTTCATTCCGGCCGATCTGCGCACCATCCTGGCGTCGCGCCCCAACCCCAACGCGCCCTTCACCTGGAACGGCCGCTATGTCGGCATTCCCGACAAGAACTGGGACGAGCAGTACAAGGTTAGCCAGTTCGCGCTGGGCTTCAAGGGCGACCTGGGCGCGTCGTGGAAGTGGGATCTCTATTCTTCCTACGACGAGAGCCAGCATGACCAGGCGCTGCACAGCGCGGTGGTGAAAAGCCGGGTGCAGGCGCTGCTGAACGCCGCCGATGGCGGGGCATCGCTGTGCGCGGGCGGGTTCAATCCGTTCGGCATCAGCAACGCGCTGAACATCTCCGATGCCTGCGAAACCTATATGACCAAGACGGCGCTGAGCACGGAGAAGCTGACCCAGTCCCAGGTGCAGGCGCAGGTTTCCGGTCCCGTGGTGGAACTGCCGGCCGGTCCGTTGCAGGTGGCCTTGCTGGGTTCCTACCGCCGCAACACCTATCGCTTCACGCCCGACAGCGACCTTGTCACCTCCAATATCGAGGCGGTGACCGGGTCAGCCCCGGCACGTGGCAATATCGGGCTGAAGGAAATCGCCGGTCAGGTGGATATCCCGCTGATCAGCGGGGCGGAGTTCGCGGAGGAACTGGCCGTGGGTGCCGCCGCCCGTTATTCCGATTATTCCACGACCGGCAGCGTGACCAGTTACGAGGGTGACCTGCGCTGGAAGCCCATCGGGTCGCTGATGCTGCGCGGTTCGTACCAGCGCGCGGTGCGTGCGCCCAATATCGGTGAACTGTTCTCCCCGCCCACCGGTACGCAGGTGCAGTTCGGCACGCCGCCGGCCTCTGTCGGTGATCCCTGCGACGTGCGCTCCATCGCCCGTACCGGCACCGGCGGGGCGCAGGTCCGGGCGCTGTGCATCGCGCAGGGCGTGCCGGCCAATGTCGTCGATACCTACACCTTCCCGACCACGGCGACGGGTGGCACCATCCGCGGCAATCTGGGCCTGACCCCGGAAAAGGCCGACACCTATAATGTCGGCGGCGTCTTTACCGTGCCGGGCGACACGCCCTGGATCAGTGGCACCACCATTTCGGTCGACTATTACAACATCAAGATCAAGGAGGTGATCTCCTCGGTTCCCGGCCTGACCACGCTCTCCAAGTGCTATAATCTCGATGGCTCCAACCCGACCTATGCGGCGACGAACGAGTTCTGCCAGCTGCTGACCCGCGATGCGCAGGGCCAGTTGCAGGATGTCAGCCTGCCCTTCCTGAACCTGGGCGGGTTGGAGACGGACGGTATCGACATCCAGATCAACTGGTCGGCCAGCCTGTCCGATCTGGGGGCCGATGTTGGCGATCCCAGCGCGGAGATTTATGTCACGCCGAATATCGGCTGGGTGAACCATTACAATATCCAGACCCTGCCGGGTTCCGCCTTCCAGGATTATGTCAATACCAGCACCTTGGGCCGCGCCCTGCCGCGCTGGAAGGCGCTGACCACGGTCGGGTACAAGTCCGACGCGTTCGGTGTCGGCCTGCGCTGGCGTTACCAGGGTGCGATGGATGATGTGACGGCGGTGACCACGCCCACCAATCCGTCGCCGGGCGTGCCCGCCTATAATCTGTTTGACCTGTTCGGCAATGTGCGGGTCAGCGAGGGCATCGACCTGCGGGCCGGCGTCACCAACCTGTTCGACAAGGGCCTGCCTATCGTGGCCAGTTCGCAGAACAGCACGGATGTCGGCGTCTATGACGCGGTTGGCCGCTCCTACTATGTGGGGCTGCGGGCGCGGTTCTGAGGGGTGAAGGGCAGGAGACCGCTAACCGGCGGCCCCCTGCCTGAACCGTCCGGGGGAACAACCCACGCGGCTGGTGAAGAAGCGGTTGAAATAGGCCGGGTCGCCGAAGCCCAGTTCGAACGCCACCTCCGCCACGCCCAGGTCGCTATAGAGCAGGCTGCGCTTGGCCTCGGCCAGCAGCCTTTCATGCAGCAGGTCGATGGGTGGGTGACCGGTCACGGCCATGCAGGCCGCACGCAGCCGTCCGGCCGTGACCCCCAGCGCATCGGCGAATTGTGCAACGCCCCAGCCTTCCCGGTAATGCGCCTCGATCAGGTCGCGGTAGCGGGCGACCAGGGCGGCGCGGGGGCCCCGTGCGGCGGCACCACCGCCCACCGACAGCCGGGCCGACCGCCAGGCATGGACCAGCAGGGCCATCAAGGCCGCTTCCACCAGCAGCGCCTTGCCCACGCGCCCGCCGGACATTTCCGCCTCTAGCAGCCCGGCCAGGCGCAGGCAGTCGGCCCCATCCTCCCCCAACTGTAAGGCGGCCGGGCGGTCGAACAGTTCAGCCAGACCCGGTTCCCGCCGCGCCAGCCCGCGCAGCAGCGGGTCAACGAAAGTGACGACATGGCCCTGGCTTTCGGCATCCCAGTCGAACCCGTGCACCTCCCCCGCCGGGATCAGCAGCAGGCAGGGTGCGGTGAACGCCTGTCGCTCCCCACCGGCCAGCAGCGCCCCGCCGCCGGAACCGATGACGAAGACATGGTTCAGGTCGGCATGGGCATGCGGCTGGATTTGCCAGCCGCTGGGCTGGCTGCGGCGTTCCAGGGTTTCGGCATGGATGAAATGTTCATCCGCCTTGGTCTCCGCCTCCCCATACAGGAAGAAGCGGGGCACGGGATTTCTGGCTTTCCGGATCATGCGGTGCAGCATGGCAGGGTGCGATGAAAAATCCAAGTTTTTGATGGATGCGTGTCCTGTGCCAATGGTTCGCCGGGGCTATCATCGGGCCAACAGCCAATAATTACCTCAGGGAGGGATGGTGATGCGCACCCAGGTGGCCATCATCGGCGCCGGTCCGGCAGGATTGCTTCTGGCCCATCTTTTGTACAAGGCGGGCGTGGAATGCGTGATCCTGGAACGGCGTGACCGCGCCTATGTCGAAAGCCGCATCCGCGCCGGCATCCTGGAGCAGGTGACCGTCGATCTTCTGCGCCAGGTCGGCGTGCATGACCGTATGGACCGCGAAGGCCTGCCGCATGGTGGCTTCGCCCTGTCGGCGGACGGTGAGCTGACGCGCATCGACATGGCGGCGCTGACGTCCAAGTCCGTGATGGTCTATGGCCAGACGGAGGTGACGCGTGACCTGATCGATGCCGCCATCGCCCGGGGTATCCCGCTGCTGTTCGAGGCCGAGGATGTGGCCCTGCATGATGTCACCAGCGCCCGGCCGGTGGTGACCTGGCGGCAGGATGGCGAGGAGAAGCGGCTGGAGGCCGATTTCATCGCCGGCTGCGACGGGTTCCATGGCGTGGCGCGGGCCAGCATCCCGGCCGATGTGCTGCGCACGTTCGAGCGGGTGTATCCGTTCGGCTGGCTGGGCGTGCTGGCCGATGTGCCGCCCTGCGATCATGAACTGATCTATGCCAGCCATGAACGCGGCTTCGCGCTGGCCTCCATGCGCTCCAACACCCGCTCGCGCTATTACGTGCAGGTGGCGAATAGTGAGAAACTGGGGGATTGGTCGGATGAGCGGTTCTGGGACGAGCTGTGCGTGCGGCTGGGGCCGGATGCCGCGTCGCGGGTGACGCGTGGTCCGTCGATCGAGAAATCCATCGCGCCGCTGCGCAGCTTCGTGGCGGAACCGATGCGCCATGGCAACCTGTTCCTGGCCGGCGATGCCGCCCATATCGTGCCGCCCACCGGCGCCAAGGGCCTGAACCTGGCTGCCACCGATGTCGCCTATCTGGCCGAGGGCTTGGCCGGCTTCTACCGGGGCGACAGCAGCGGTATCGACGCCTACTCGGCCCGTGCCCTGGCGCGGGTGTGGAAGGCGGAACGCTTCTCCTGGTGGTTCACCAGCCTGATGCACCGTTTCCCCGATACCGATGCCTTCGGCCGCCGCATGCAGATGGCCGAACTGGGCTATCTGCGCGGCTCCCCCGCCGCCCAGCGGGTGCTGGCGGAAAATTACGTGGGCCTGCCCCTGCACTGACCTGTTGCTTATGGGAACCATGAAATGGCTGGAAAGATTTATGCCGATGCCGGGTCGGCGCTGGAGGGTCTGCTGTTCGACGGCATGACCATCATGTCGGGCGGCTTCGGCCTGTCCGGCAATCCGGAGAACCTGATCCCCGCCATCCGCGAGGCGGGTGTGAAGGGCCTGACCATCATTTCCAACAATTGCGGGGCCGATGGTTTCGGCCTCTGGCAATTGCTGAACAATGGCCAGATCCGCAAGATGATCAGCTCCTATGTGGGGGAGAACAAGCTGTTCGAGCAGCTGTACATCTCCGGCCAGCTGGAACTGGAACTGAACCCGCAGGGCACGCTGGCCGAACGCATCCGCGCCGGCGGTGCCGGCATCCCCGCCTTCTACACCGCCACCGGTGTCGGCACCGTGGTGTCGGAAGGCAAGGTGGTGGAGGAGTTCGAGGGCAAGCGCTATGTGCGGGAGACCTGGCTGCGGTCCGACCTGTCGATCGTCAAGGCCTGGAAGGCCGATACCGAAGGCAACCTGATCTACCGGAAAACGGCGCGGAACTTCAATCCGGTGATGGCGACCGCCGGCAAGGTGACCGTGGCGGAGGTGGAGGAGATCGTGCCCGTGGGCAGTTTCGATCCCGACCATGTCCACACGCCCGGCATCTATGTCGATCGCGTCATTCAGGGTGCGGCCTATGCCAAGCTGATCGAAAAGCGCACCACGCGGCCGCGTCCGGCCGCCAGCAAGGAGGGCTGATCCATGCCCTGGACCCGCGATGAAATGGCCGCCCGCGCGGCGCGTGAGCTGCGCGACGGTTTCTATGTCAACCTGGGCATCGGCATCCCGACCCTGGTCGCCAATTACATCCCCGACGGCATGCAGGTGATCCTGCAGTCGGAAAACGGCATGCTGGGCATCGGTCCCTTCCCGTTCGAGGGGGAGGAGGATGCCGACCTGATCAATGCCGGCAAGCAGACCATCACCGAACTGCCGACCTCATCCTATTTCAGCAGCGCCGACAGCTTCGCCATGATCCGCGGCGGCCATATCGACCTGACCGTGCTGGGCGCCATGCAGGTGGCCGGCAATGGCGATCTGGCCAACTGGACCATTCCCGGCAAGATGGTCAAGGGCATGGGCGGCGCCATGGATCTGGTGGCCGGGGTCAGGAAGGTCGTGGTGGTGATGGATCATCAGGACAAGGGCGGCGGGTCCAAGCTGCTGCCCGAGTGCACCCTGCCGCTGACCGGGGCCGGGGTGGTGGACATGGTCATCACCGATCTGGGTGTCTTCACCATCGACAAGGTCGGCGATGGCGGCATGGTGCTGGTGGAACTGGCGCCGGGCGTGACGCTGGAACAGATCAGTGCGGCCACCGGTGCCCCGTTCCGGGCGGAGGTGGCGGCATGAGCCACGCCTATATCTGCGACGGGGTGCGCAGCCCCATCGGCCGCTTTGGTGGTGCCCTGTCCCGCCTGCGGCCCGACGACATGGCCGCCCAGGTGATCGCCGCCTTGCTGGCCCGCCATCCGAATCTGGATGCCGGTGCGGTGGAGGAGGTGTTCCTGGGCTGCGCCAACCAGGCCGGGGAGGATAACCGCAACGTGGCCCGCATGGCGGCCTTGCTGGCTGGATTGCCGGTCGGTGTACCCGGCACCACCATCAACCGCCTTTGTGCATCCGGTGCCGATGCCGTGGGCACGGCTGCCCGCGCCATCCAGGCCGGCGCCCTGGACCTGGCCATCGCCGGTGGTGTGGAAAGCATGACCCGCGCCCCGCTGGTCATGGGCAAGGCCGAAAGCGCCTTCCAGCGCACCGCCCAGATCGAGGACACGACCATCGGCTGGCGCTTCGTCAACAAGGCGATGAAGGAACGTTACGGTACCGATAGCATGCCGGAAACGGCGGAGAATGTGGCGGTCGAGCAGGGGGTTTCCCGCGAGGACCAGGACGCCTTCGCCCTGTCCAGCCAGCTGCGCACCGCCAAGGCCCAGGCCGATGGTTATTTCGAAGGCGAAATAACACCCGTCACGGTCCTGGACGGCAAGGGCAAACCCACCGCCGTGACGGTGGATGAGCATCCCCGTGCCGACACGACGCTGGAGGCATTGGCAAGGCTGAAGCCCGTGGTCCGCCCCGGCGGCACCGTGACGGCCGGCAATGCCAGCGGCGTCAATGATGGCGCCGTCGCCCTGCTGATTGCTTCGGAATCCGCAGTAAATCGTCATGGACTGACGCCGCGCGGCCGCATCCTGGGCATGGCCACGGCCGGCGTGGAACCGCGCGTCATGGGCATCGGCCCGGTGCCGGCTTCACGCAAGCTCATGGAAAGGCTGGGCCTTTCGATCGGTGATTTCGACCTGATCGAATTGAACGAGGCCTTCGCGTCCCAGGTCATCGCATCCCTGCGGGCGCTGGGCGTCGATCCGATGTCCGGGATCGTGAACCCGCATGGCGGCGCCATCGCGCTGGGTCATCCGCTGGGAGCATCGGGTGCCAGGCTGGCGCTGACGGCGCTGCGCGGCCTGGAACGCACGGGCGGCAAGCGCGCCCTGGTCACCATGTGCATCGGCGTCGGGCAGGGCCTAGCGCTGGCCGTCGAACGCGTATGAGGGAGGAACCGAGCAATGACCCTGATCCTGCCCTATAACCGCGAGGAGGAGGGGGCGCATCCCGCCTTCCTGTCGCCCGACTACAAGGCCACCATCAAGCGGTCGCCGCACCAGCCCCTGATCCGCATCCCGCAGACCCTGACGGAGCTGACCGGTCCCGCCGGCCGCTGGGACCGGCTGATGGGGCCCGCCGTTGCTGATCTGACGAAGAGTGCGACGGGGGAGGCGCTGGGCCAGCGCATCATCGTGTCCGGCCGGGTGCTGGACGAGGATGGGCGGCCCGTGCCGCATACCATCGTGGAAGTATGGCAGGCCAATGCCGCCGGCCGTTACATCCACAAGAAGGATCAGTGGAACGCGCCGCTGGACCCGCATTTCACCGGCTCCGGCCGGGTGATCACCGATGACCAGGGCCGTTACCGGTTCACCACCATCACGCCCGGCGCCTATCCCTGGGGCAACCATTATAACGCCTGGCGGCCGGCCCATATCCATTTCTCCTTGCTGGGCCCGGCCTTTGCCACCCGGCTGGTGACGCAGATGTATTTCCCCGGCGATCCGCTGATCCCGCTGGACCCGATCGCCAATGCCGTGCCGGCCCATGCGTTGCCGCGCATGATCAGCCGCTTCGATATCGAAACGACGCAGGAGGCCTTCGCGCTGTCCTTCATTTTCGACATCGTGCTGCGCGGCCGCGACGCCACGCCCATGGAGGATTGATCGATGAGCGGACAAACCCCCTGGCAGACCGTCGGTCCCTATTTCCATTACGGCCTGTCCTGGAAGGGTGGGGCCGATCTGGTGGAAGGCAAGGGCGATGCCGGTGCCCGCATGGACCTGCTGCCCGATGGCCATTACACCCTGAACCCCAATGACCAGCCGCGCGGGGTCGCCAAGGGCGAGGTGGTGACCATCACCGGCACCATCTATGACGGCGATGGCACGCCCATCCCCGACAGTTTCGTGGAACTGTGGCAGGCCAACGCCGCCGGCCGCTATGACAGCCCCGACGATACGCGGGAAGACGTGGCCCTGGACCCGGATTTCATCGGCTTCGGCAGGTCCGCGACCAGTGCGGAGGGGGTCTTCACCATCCGTACGGTGAAGCCCGGCCGCGTGCCCGGCCCCGGCAACAGCCTTCAGGCCCCGCATATCGCCATTTCCGTGCTGGCGCGCGGCGTCATCAAGCGCATGGTCAGCCGCATCTATTTCGCCGACGACCCGTCGAACGGAGAGGACCCGATCCTGGACCTGGTCCCCGCCGCCCGCCGCGCCACGTTGCTGGCGGTGCCGGAAGGGGAGGGGGCCTATCGCTTCGATATCCGCCTGCAGGGCGAGGGGGAGACGGTGTTCTTCGACGTATGAACCATCTCCCCTCTTCTTTCCCGTCATCCCGGCGAAAGCCGGGACCCAGGGGCCAAACGCCCGACCTGTCGGCAGCTTGATCCGAGCCGCGTAGAGGTCTGATCCTGTGGCCCCTGGGTCCCGGCTTTCGCCGGGATGACGAAAGGGGGTAAGCTGCTGACATTCCATCGCATGGTTACCACATGACCTCCCTCTTCACGCCCCTGTTCCAGACGGAAGCCATGGCGGCCCTGTTCGCGGACGAAGCCGTGCTGTCCACCATGTTGCGGGTGGAGGCGGCTTTGGCCCGCGCGCAATCCCGTGTCGGCATGGTGCCGCCCACCGCCCTGCCGGCGATCGAGGCGGCCTGCGACGCCGGTCTTTACGATCTGGCCGCCCTGGGCCGGGCCACGGCCCTGGCCGGCAATCCGGCCATCCCGCTGGTCAAGGCGCTGACCGCCCAGGTGGCTGCGGCCGATCCAGCCGCCGCCCGCCATGTCCATCGCGGCGCCACCAGCCAGGACATCATCGATACCGGCCTGGTGCTGCGCACCCGCGATGCGGTGGCATTGATCCGGATCGATCTGGAGCGTGCGATCCACGCCCTGGCCACCTTGGCCCGCACCCATGCTGCCACGCCCATGGCCGGCCGCACCCTGTGGCAGCAGGCGCTGCCGGTAACATTCGGGTTGAAGGCTGCCGGCTGGCTGTCGCTGCTGCTGCGTGTCCGGTCACGGCTGAAAGCCGCCGGAGAAGCGGCATCCACGCTGCAATTCGGCGGGGCGGCCGGCACGCTGGCCAGCCAGGGTGGCCAAGGGCTGGATATCGCGGCGGCATTGGCCGACGAATTGTCGCTGACCCTGCCCGACATGCCCTGGCACAGCCAGCGCGACCGCATCGCCGATCTGGGGGCCGCCCTGGGGCTGTTGGCCGGCGCGCTGGGCAAGATCGCCCGCGACATCGCCCACCTGATGTCCAGCGAGGTGGCCGAAGCGTTCGAGCCCGCCGCCGCCGGCAAGGGCGGATCGTCGGCCATGCCGCACAAGCGCAATCCCGTGGGCACCACCATCGCCCTGTCGGCAGCCGCCCGCGCGCCGGGGCTGGTGGCCACGCTGCTGTCGGCCATGGTGCAGGAACAGGAGCGCGGTGTCGGCGGCTGGCATGCCGAATGGCCGGTGCTGGCGGAACTGTTCCTGCTGGCATCCGGTGCGGCGGCGCATATGGCGGACACGCTATCCGGCCTGGAACTGGATCTGGATGCCATGCGCGCCAACCTGGACCTGACCAACGGGCTGATGATGGCCGAACCGGTGACCCAGGCCCTGGCCGAAGCATCGGGGCGCCATGACGCGGTCGGGATCGTGGAGGCGGCCTGCAAGCGGGCTGTCGCCGCCGGCCATGGGCTGCTGGCGGCACTCACCGCCGATCCCGCCGTGACGGCGCACCTGCCGCCCGACCGGCTGGCGGAGCTGACGCGGCCGGAGAATTACCTGGGATCGGCGGCGGAATTCGTGGCCCGTGTCCTGGCCAGTTATGAACGGGAGAGGGTGTGATGGCGGATTTCGTGACCCTGGCCGATGGCTGCCGCCTGCATTGGCGCTTCGACGGGCATGAGGGGGCGCCCGTCCTGTTGTTGTCCAACTCGCTGGGCACCGATTTGGACATGTGGGCGCCACAGATGCCGGTGCTGAGCCAGCATTTCCGCGTCCTGCGCTATGACAGCCGCGGCCATGGCGCGTCCGATGCCCCGGCCGGCCCCTACAGCATCGAACAGCTGGGCCGCGACGTGCTGGGCCTGATCGATGCGCTGGGCCTGGGCAAGGTGCGTTTCGCCGGCCTGTCCAAGGGCGGCATGGTGGGGCAGTGGCTGGGGGCCCATGCGCCCGACCGGCTGTCGCACCTGGTCCTGTGCAACACGGCGGCGGAGATGGCACCGAAGGCGCCCTGGGACGCCCGCATCGCCCTGGTCCGGGCCCAGGGCGTGGCCAGCATCGTGGATGCGGTGGTGGAACGCTGGTTCACCGAACCGTTCCGCATGGCGCATCCTGAGGCCATCGCCCCCATCGCCGCCATGCTGCGCGCCACCAGCACGGAGGGCTATGCCGCCTGCTGTGCCGCCGTGCGCGACATGGATCAGCGCGCCCTGCTGCCCCGCATACCCTTGCCCACCCTGGTCATCGGCGGCACCCGGGACCCCGCCACGCCCATCGCCAAGAGCCATGAGCTGGTGAACGGCATTCCCGGCGCGACGCTGGTGGAACTGGACGCGGCACACCTGTCGAATGTGGAGCAGGCGGACGCCTTTACCGCCGCCCTGCTGACCTTCCTGAAGGACTGACGAGAATGGATGAAGCCGCGCGCAAGGAACTGGGCTTCACGGCCCGCCGTTCCGTCCTGGGCGACGCGCATGTCGACCGCGCCATCGCCAACACCACCGACTTCACGGCCGAATTCCAGGACCTGATCACCCGCTATGCCTGGGGCGAGATCTGGACCCGGCCGGGCATCGACCATACGACCCGCCGCCTGATGGTGCTGTCCACGATGATCGCGCTGAACCGGGAGGAGGAGTTCATGATGCATGTCCGCGCCGCAATCACCCATGGCGTGTCGCGCGACTTGATCAAGGAGGTGATCCTGCAGGCCGCGATCTATTGCGGCGTGCCGGCCGCCAACAGCGCCTTCCACGCCGCATCCCGGGTGTTCAAGGAATTGGACGGCGCCTAGTCACATCCATCCCGCATGGCTTCATGCTATGGTGCCCGCCTTCCAGCCCCCGGGAACGGAAAGGACGGGTCATGGCCACGCCCAAGAACACCATCTGTGTTTGGTACGACAAGGATGCCGAGGAGGCGGCCCGTTTCTATGCCGGGCTGTTCCCCGACAGCAAGGTGACCGCCGTCCACCGTGCCCCCAGCGATTACCCGTCCGGCAAGGCCGGCGACGTGCTGACGGTCGATTTCACTGTCGCCGGCATCCCCTGCATGGGCCTGAATGGCGGCCCGGCCTTCAAGCATAGCGAGGCCTTTTCCTTCCAGATCGCCACCGACGATCAGGAGGAAACCGACCGTTACTGGAACGCCATCGTCGGCAATGGCGGCCGGGAAAGCGCCTGCGGCTGGTGCAAGGACAAATGGGGCATCAACTGGCAGATCACCCCGCGCGCCCTGACCGAGGCCATGGCCGCCGGCGGCGAGGAGGCCAGGCGCGCGTTCGAGGCGATGATGGAGATGACGAAGATCGATGTCGCCAGGATCGAGGCGGCCCGGCGCGGCTGACTATCGGCGGTCGCCGCGGCCCTGCCATTTCGCTTTACCTTGCTGTGCCAACGCTGGCAAAAGAATGAAAAGCGCACCCGGCAACCGGTGCCGGCGAGGGAGATGAAGATGACAGCCAGCGGCCCGGTCACGCGCCGACACCTGCTGACCGGTGCCGCTTGGGTCGGGCTGGCCATGGCGGTGCCCGCCGGGATTGCCGGAGCGGCGACCTTTCCCGCCGACCGCGCGGCCGCCATCGTGCGGCGCATCCGGGTGCCGCGCATCCCCCCGCGCGTCCTTGCCGTGGCGGATTTCGGCGGCAGCGGCGACGGCGTGACGGACGATAGCGCGGCCATTGGCCGTGCCATCGCGGCCTGTGCGCAGGCGGGTGGCGGGCGCATCCTGCTGCCGCCCGGGACCTGCCTGTCGGGTCCCATCCGGCTGCGTTCCAACATGGAACTGCATGTGCCGGCAGGCTGCCGCCTGAAGTTCCTGGCCGATCCCGCCCGCTATCTGCCCGTGGTGGCGACGCGGTGGGAGGGGGTGGAGCTGATGGGCTATCACCCGCTGATCTATGCCCATGGCGAACATGACATCGCGGTGACCGGCGGCGGCATCATCGACGGGTCGGCGGATGACGAGACCTGGTGGCCCTGGAAAGGGCCCTGGGCCGGCCGCTATGGCGACACCGTCGTCGCGGAACGCCAGGTGGGCGACCGCACCCGCCTGTTCGAGATGGCCGAGAAGGGGGTGCCGCCCGAACAGCGTGTGTTCGGAGCGGGCAGCCGTCTGCGCCCGCCCCTGTTCCAGCCCTATCGCTGCCGCAATGTGCTGGTCGAGGGGGTGACCATCACCAACTCCCCCTTCTGGCTGCTGCATCCGGTGGAATGTGAGAGCGTCACCTTCCGCAGCGTCACCTGTTCCAGCCACGGTCCCAACAATGACGGGATCGATCCGGAATCCTGCGTGGATGTGCTGATCGACGGCTGCACCTTCGACACGGGCGACGATTGCATCGCCATCAAGGCGGGGCGCAATGCCGATGGGCGGCGCATCGGCAAGCCGTGCGAGAATATCGTCATCCGCAACTGCCACATGAAGGACGGCCATGGCGGTATCGCCATCGGCAGCGAGATGACGGGCGGGGTGCGCAATGTCTTCGTCCAGGATTGCGTGATGGACAGCCCGCACCTGATCTGGGCGCTGACCATCAAGACCAATGCCTATCGCGGCGGCCGGGCGGAGGATATCCATCTGGACCGGATCAAGGTCGGCACCGTCGACAAGACCTTCGTGCAGATCTGGCTGTTCTACGAGGAAGGGGAGGGCGGCGCCTTCGTGCCATCGGTCGAACGGGTCACCGTCAGCAATTCCACGGTGGCCAGCACGGGCCGCGTCCTGCTGGTAAGGGGGCGGAAGGACAGCCCGGTGCGCGGGCTGGTCCTGGACAAGGTGACGGTGGTGCGGGAGAAAACGCCCTCCGTCGTCATCGATGCGGTCAATGTCGGTCTGCGGGATGTCACCCTGGCCGGCAAACCCTGGCGGACCGCCGACCTGGCTTCACTGCCGGGGCTGGACAGCATCACATGCGACAAATGGGCGGTGTGCCGATAGCGTTACCGCGTGGCGGCCTGCGCCGTCTTCGCATCCGTATCCACGACGATCTCCACCCGCCGGTTCTCCGCCCGGCGCGCGGGATCGGCGGTGATGGGGCGGCTGTCGGCCAGACCCAGGGCACCCAGGCGGGCGGGGGCTATGCCCTGGGCCGCCAGTTCGCGCACCACCGCCGCCGCGCGCGCCGCCGACAATTCCCAGTTGGACGGGAAGCGCACCGTGCTGATGGCCACATCGTCGCTATGCCCCTCCACCGTGATGCTGCCGCGCAATCCCGCCAGCGACGGGACCAGCCGGCGCAGCAGCTCCACCGCTTCGGGTTGCAAGGTGGCGGAGCCGGAGCCGAACAGGATGCGGTCGCGCACGACGATGGTCACCTTGCGCTCCGCCGTATGGATATCCACGTCCTCGGGCAGGCCCATTCCCTCAAGCTGCTGCAACAGGCGGTTGGCGGTGGGGGAGGGCGGGGCCTGTGTCTGGGCCGATGGCGGCGGCCTGGATGCCGCACCCGGCAGTGACGGGCCGGACGGCCGCCCCGGTTCGGTCGCGTCCACCACCGCGTCGGCCACCTGATCGGGCGCGTGGACGGAGACGCCGTCGGCGATGGCCTGTCCGGCCTCCTTTTTCACCGCCAGGCGCCCATCCATGCCCAGGATGGCCAGCATGCCCAGGAACACGGTCATCAGCACGGTGACCATGTCCATGTAGCTGATGACCCATTCCTCGCTCTCCTCCGTCGTTTCCACAGGCCGGGCGAGGTGGGTCTGGTCCAGCCGGTAGTTCAGGCGCAGGCTGTCGGTTTCCCGGCGCCCGCGCGACAGCGACCGGCGATCGGTTTCACCGGCCACGACCCACCTCGTGTGCGGCCATCAGATAGGTGTTCAGCGTCTCCTGGATCGCCGAGGGGGAGCGGTTCAGCTGGATCAGCACCACGCCCTCCAGCAGGATGTTCAGCTGCGCCACATGTTCGGTGGTGCGCTGTTCCAGCTTGATGGCCATGGGCTTGAACACCAGGTTGGCCAGAACCAGCCCATAGAGCGTGGCCAGCATGGCAATGGCCATGGACGATCCGATCAGCCCGATATCGCCGGCCCCCAGCTGCTTCAGCATCCCCACCATGCCGGCCAGCGTGCCCAGCAGGCCGAAGGCGGGCGCGAAGGCGGCCAGCACGCGGAAGAAGCGCGACTGCGCCTGTTCGGCCTCCGCCTGCTTCTGGATGCGCCAGTTCATGACATGCATGATGTCATCCAGACTGGCCCCGTCCACCACCATCTGCAAGCCCAGCTTCAGGAACGGGCTGGATACCCGCCGCACGCGGTCGTCGGCGGGCGCGATCTGCTTGCTGTACAGCAGCTTGGACACGTCCAGCAGGTCCACCACCTCCCGCTCCAGCCCGGGCGAGGCGCGGAAGACCGAGGCGATGGCCGACAAGGCCGCCTTGATCTCGTCGCCGCGAAACGCCAGCAGGGCCACGCAGACCACGCCGCCACCCACGATCAGCAGCCCTTCCTCGTTATAGAAGAAGCGCGCATCGCCGCTGGCATAGGTGACGTACCAGAGCAGGGCGATGGTGGCGACGATGCCCAGGATGGAGGTGAGGACGAAACGCGAGGGAGGGGCTTTTTTGGCCATGGAGATGATGCCGCAAATATTCCGCTGCTGAATGAATAGCCTAAATCCGCGCGGAAACCATGATCCATCTCAAGTAAGTGTGCCCTCAGGCGCCGGGCGCCCACATCCGTGGGCTTGGCTTACGCCGCACGTGCGGCGGGCCGGCAGTCGCCGGCCTCCAGGGGCATGATGCCCCTGGCTTATCCCTTTGGCCGTACCGGCGGCTGGATGGATTTCAGGCGCGACACCATCTCCGCCGTCACGGCTTCCGCCTCGCGCTCGTCCCGGATGACGCGCGGGGTGATGAAGACGATCAGTTCGGTGCGCACGCTGCGGTTCCGCTTCTCCCCGAACAGGGCGCCGATGCCGGGCAGGCGGGACAGGACGGGGATGCCGTCGGTCCCCGCCTGCTGTTCCTCGGAGATCAGGCCGCCCAGCACCACCGTCTGGCCGCTGTCCACGGCGACGTTCGACGTGATCTGCCGCTGGCTGATGGTCGGCGTCAGGTTGCCGGAATTGCGGGTACCGGAGACGTTGGAAATCTCCTGGTACACCTCCATCGTCACCTTGCCGCTCTGGCTGATGCGCGGCACGACGCGCAGGATGACGCCGGTATTCACGTACTCGACCTGGCTGACGATGGGCGCGTCGGGATTGTCCACCGACTGCGCTGTGCGGGTCAGGATGGGCACGCGGTCGCCGACCAGCAGCTGTGCCACCTGACTGTCCAGCACCACCACCTGCGGCGAGGACACGACGCGCACATCGGTCACCTCGTCCAGCGCCGACAGGACCACACGCGGATCGCCATTCTGGGAGAAGACCAGATTGAAGCCCGGCACCTGCGTCACCGGCCGCATGCTGCCCGTGGCACTGTTCAGCGTGAAACCACCCTGCACGTCGCCGCCATCGCCGCGGAAGAAGCTCTGCACCCCGTAACGCAACTGGTCGTTCAGCGTCACCTCGGCGATCGTCGCCTCGATCAGCACCTGGGAGGGCGACACGTCCAGCTTGCGCACCGCCTCGCCCACGATCTCCGCCTGGCGCGGGCTGGCATGGACCAGCACGGCATTGTTGGCGGGGTCGGCGATGATGCGCACGTCACCGCCGCCCACGGGGGCCGCATCGGCCCCCGGTGCCGCCCCGCTGGCATCCGATGCGATGGTGGACAGCCGGCCGGCACTTTCCGCCAGACCGGTGGTACCGCCGCCGCCGCTGGCCGGCGTGGACAGGCTGGCCACGGGTCGGCCGGACGGCACGGGGCTGTCGGCCCCCACCGTGCCGCCGAACAGCCGGCCCAGCAGCCGCGCCACCTTGCCGGCATCGGCATTGGTCAGGCTGAACACATGCAGGCGCGGCGTGTTGGCCCCGCCGCCATCCAGCCGCCGCACCCAGCCGCCGGCCCGGTCCAGCGTGCCGGCATCATCGGCGATGACCAGCACGGCGTTCAGCCGATCCACCGGCATGACGCGCACGCTCGCGTCCGCCTGTTCGCCTTCGTTGCCCAGAATGGCCTGAACCTCCCGCGCAACGGCGGCGGGGCCGGCCTGGGTCAGGGGGAACAGACCCACCGAGCGGCCGGCCATCCAATCCACATCGAAGCCGCGCAGCAGCTCCGCCGCCGCCTGACGTTCCGGTGCCGGCCCGCTGACCAGCAGCAGGCCCAGGCGCGGTTCCACCGTCACCGTGCCGCTTTTCACCAGCGGTGCCACCAGCGCCTGCGCCACATCGGCCTGGATATGGCGCAGCGGCAGGACCGACGTGGCCTGTCCCGGCGTGCCCGGTGCCGCCAGCCCCAACGTCTGCGCGCCATTGGCCGCCGGCACCACGGCGATGCCGCCATCGCCGGTGCGCAGCATGGCGGCACCCCGCCCTGCCAGCACGGATTCCAGCAGGCGCAGAGCCTCACGCGGGGAAAGCTCCCGCCCGCTGTCGATGCTGACCAGCCCTTGCAAGGACGGATCGACGGAATGCGGCAGGCCCAGCATGTCGCCCAGCACGGCATCGACCACCACGGCCAGCGGCGCGTCGGTGAAGCGCAGATGCAAAGGCGGGCCCGGCGGCAGGGCCAGTTCGTCGGCCGTTACCGCCACGCGCGGCACCGATCCCTTGACGATGACTGGAGCGGGCGGGAGGACGGTTCCGGCGGGTGTCGTCGCGGCCGTCGCCGTCTTCGCCTTGCCGGCGGAAATCGACAATCCCAGGGAACCCAGGTCCAATGCCGATGGCGGTGCCTTCGCCTGCCTGTCGGCACAACCGGAAAGCAACAACAGGGAAATCATACCAGTAGCGGTAGCCCGTAAGGGTAATGTCGCTGTCATCGTCGTCCTGGCGGCTGGAACGCGCGGGAAAATGCCGTCCATAGTCTAATAAAAACAAGCCCTATCTGGCTATGACATCAATCTGTAATGAACGGCGTTTTTGTCACAATTCCGTCAGATATACGACGCGAAGCCATTACGGAAATAAGTCATACTGATGTCGTCTCCGGCCACCGGCGGTTATTGGTGATCAATGTTCATGACCTTGTCCGACATCCAGGCGGCCGGCCTGCGCGTCAATGACGCCGACCTTCGCCGGGCCGAAGCCACGGCACGGGCCGACGGGCGGCCGCTGGATCAGGTATTGCTGGAATCCGGGCTGATAACGCCGCTGGACCGTGCCCTGTTCCTGGCGCGCCAGCATGGGTTGCCGTTGCTGCGGGCCAGCGCCTTGCCCGATGTGCCGCAGGATCTGGCGCCGCTGTCGCCAGACTGGCTGCGCCGTCACCGGCTGCTGCCGGTTCTGGCCGATGAGGACGGGGTGCTGCTGGCCGCCTGCGATCCGGTGGCGGACGGCGTGCGGTTGCAGGCCGAACTGGCGCTGTCCGTGCATGTGCGTCTCGGTATCATGCCTGTCCCGGAATGGGAGGAATTGTTCCAGGAAAGGCTGGGCGGCGGGCGCAGTGCGCTGGACAGCATCGTCGGCGACGTGGCCAACGACCATCACGGGCATGAGGATGAAGCCGTCGACCGGCTGAAGGACCAGGCCAGCGAGGCGCCCGTGGTCCGGCTGGTCGCCCATGTCATCGACGAGGCGGTGAAGGCCCGTGCGTCGGACATCCATATCGAACCCTTCGCCGACACCCTGATCCTGCGCTATCGCATCGACGGGGTGCTGCATAACCGGCCGCCGCCGCCTTTGTCGCTGGTCCGTGCGATGGTCAGCCGCATCAAGATCCTGGCCGGGCTGGACATCGCCGAACGCCGCCTGCCGCAGGATGGACGCGTGCGCCACAGGATGGGCACGCGGTCGGTGGATCTGCGCGTCTCCACCCTGCCCACCGTGCATGGGGAAAGCGTGGTCATCCGCGTGCTGGACGGGTCGGTCGGGGCCATGGAACTGCCGGCCCTGGGCCTGTCGGGGGGGGATGAGGGCGCGCTGCGCCGGATGATGGCCAACCCGCACGGCCTCGTCCTGGTCACCGGACCCACGGGCAGCGGCAAGACCACGACGCTGTACGCCGCGCTACGCCTGGTCGATGCTGCCACGCGCAAGGTGCTGACGGTGGAGGACCCGGTCGAGTACCAGATGGCGCGGGTCAATCAGGTGCAGGTGCATCCTTCCATCGGCCTGGATTTCGCCGCCGTCCTGCGCTCCATGCTGCGCCAGAACCCCGACGTGATCCTGGTGGGGGAGACGCGCGATGCGGAGACGGCCGACATCGCCGTGCAGGCCGCCTTGACCGGCCATCTGGTGCTGACCACCCTGCACACCAACAGTGCCGCCGGGGCCGTGACCCGGCTGATGGAGATGGGGGTGGAACCCTTCCTGATCGCATCGACCCTGCGCGGGGTGGTGGCGCAGCGGCTGGTGCGCATGCTCTGCCCCCGCTGCAAGGCGCCGGCCCCGGCGGACGAGGCGGCCCAGGCCGCCTTGCGCGCTGCCGGCCTGCTGGCGCCGGGCGAGCCCTGCCCGCCCCTGATGGGGCCGGTGGGCTGCTCGCGCTGCGGAGGCACCGGCTATGTCGGCCGCGCCGGCATCTTCGAGATGCTGCGCCTGGATGAGAGTATGCGCCGTCTGGTCATCGAACGCGCGCCGACGGGTGCCATTGAGGCGGCGGCGCGGGCATCCGGCTTTCACACCTTGCGCCGCGACGGGCTGGCGCGCGTGCTGGAAGGGCTGACCAGCTTTGCCGAGGTGGCGCGCGTGACAGAGGCCGGGGACTGACCCCATGCCGGAATTCACCTATATCGCGCTGGACAATGCGGGCACCGAACGCAGCGGCCGGATGGAGGGCGCCAGCGACGCCGCCATCCTGGAACGGCTGCGCGGCCAGGGCTGGCATCCGGTGCGCGTCGCGCCTGTGGCCGCCCGCCGCCTGTCCAGTGCCGGGGCCGACACCGACGATCTGCTGCTGGCCACCAAGGAACTGCGCCTGCTGCTGCGCGCCGGATTGCCGCTGGAACGCGCCTTGAGCCTGCTGGCCGGTGGGCTGGCGCCGGCGGCGCTGCGTCCGCGCCTGACCAAGGCACTGGACCGGCTGCATGGCGGGGCGGGGCTGGGCGATGCGCTGGCCAAGGCCGGCGGCTTCCCCCCGCTCTATGCCGCCATGGTGCGGGCGGGGGAGGGGGCCGGCGCTCTCGATCTGGTGCTGGAACAGCTCTGCCTGCTGCTGGACCGGCAGCGGCGGGTGGCGCGCGCCGTCACCTCGGCCCTGATCTATCCCACCGTGCTGGGGCTGGTGGCCGTGTCCTCTCTGCTGCTGCTGCTGCTCTATGTCGTGCCGCAATTCGCGCCTTTGTTCGCCAATGCCAGGCAGGCGCTGCCGGCGTCGACGGAACTGGTGCTGGCCTTGTCCGCCTTTCTGGGCAATTGGGCCGACATGGCGTTCGCCGGCCTGTTGTGCCTGGTGCTGCTGGGCTGGCTGCTGCTGCGCCGGCCGTCGCTGGGGCCGTGGCGTGACCGGATGAGGCTGCGCCTGCCGCTGCTGGGGCCGATGGCGGTGATGGCCGGCGTGGCGCGGATGGCGCGCGGCCTGTCGGTGCTGCTGCGCGCCGGGGTGGGGCTGCCGCGTGCCCTGGAACTGTCGGCAGGGATGGCGGGAAACAGCGTGCTGGCGACATCCGTCCTGGCCATGCGTGACGCTGTGCGCGACGGAAGGCCCCTGACCGCGGGCCTGCCCAAGGATCATCCGCTGCCCGACCTGGCCGTTACCCTGATCCGGGTGGGGGAGCAGAGCGCGCGGCTGGCCGAGGTGGCCGAACAACTGGCGGAGATGTACGAGGACAAGCTGGAAACCGCCATCAAGCGCTTCCTGGCGCTGCTGGAGCCGGCCCTGATCCTGCTGCTGGCCCTGTTCGTGGGCGGCATCGTGGTTTCCATCCTGATGGCCCTGGTGTCGATCAATGAGCTGGCCTTCTGATCGAAACCGCCGGCAGGCGGGCTTCACCCTGCTGGAGATGCTGGTGGTCCTGCTGCTGCTGGGCGTGGCCACGGCCCTGGTCGCCCCACGCCTGAGCCTGGGCCGCGCCGCCCTGGATGCCGATGCGCGCACCCTGGCCATGGTGCTGTCGGATGCACGCGAACAGGCGGTGCTGACCGGGGAGCCGGTGACCCTGGCGCTCAATCTGGCCGATCCCGGCTGGGGCGGCGGCAACCTGCCGGCCACATCTTCGTTGCATGTGGAAGGCGATGCGGAACTGATGGCCGATGGTGTCGCCCGCATCCGCTTCCTGCCCGATGGCAGCGCCAGCGGGGCGACCATCCGCCTGACGGGGCGGGGCGGGGGGGAACGCAGGCTGCGCGTCGACTGGCTGACGGGACGGGTACACCATGAAACGGACTGAGGGACAGGACGGTTTCACGCTCCTGGAGGCCATGGTGGCCCTGGTGCTGCTGGCCCTGGTGCTGGCACCCGCCTACACGCTGCTGTCCGGCGGTGGCCGGGCCGCGCGCACCGTGGAACGCCGCGCCATGGCCCTGTCCATCGCCGAGGCGCAGTTGGCGGCATTGGGTGTCGAACAGAATCTGGCGCCCGGTGAGTATCAGGGGGAGGGCGGTGGCTATCGCTGGACCCTGTCCGTCACGCCGCGCAGCGACCCGCCCTTCGACGGTGCCGCCGCCCGCGGCATGGCGGCCTATCGCGTCGCAGTATCCGTGTCGGACCAAGCCGGACCGGTGCTGGACCTTGCCAGCACCAGACTGGTGGCGGCACCATGAGGAAGCGGCAGGCGGGGTTCACCTTGCTGGAGGCGATGGTGGCGCTGGCCGTGCTGGGGCTGGTGCTGACCGTGGCAGCCATGGCCATGGGCACCCTGGGCAAGGCGCGGGCCCGCGTCACCGATGCCGCCGACCGGGCGGGGCAGCTGTCGCTGGTCCGCGACGTGCTGCGCCGGCAGGTATCGCGCGCCCTGCTGCTGATGGTGGAGGATGGGCTGGGCGTGCGCTACGTCCTGACCGCCAAGGCCGACCGGCTGAGCTTCCCCCTGGCCGACCCGCCCTTGCCCGGCCGGGGCGGGCTGGCCATCGCCGACATCAGGGCCGATGGCGGCAGGCTGCTCTATGCGCAGAGCCGTGAGGGCCATCCCCGGTACGAAACCGTTCTGGCCGAGGGCGATTTCAGCTTCCGCCTGTCCTATCGCGGTGATGATCCGCGCCAGGGATGGGTGTCCGACTGGACCGACAATGTTCGCTGGCCGCGTCTGGTCCGGCTGGAGGTGATTGCGGGCGGGCGGGTGATGCCGGCCATCGTCCTGCCGGTGCGCGCCGATGCCGACCGGGGCTGCGTCCTGGCGCTGGGGGAGGGGTTCTGCCGTGACCGCCAGGGCTGACCAACATTCCCGCCAGCGCGGCATCGCCCTGCCCATGGCGCTGTGGGTGTCGATGGCGCTGGCCCTGCTGGCCGCCGGCATCGCCGCCACCGCCGGTCAGGCCACGCGCCGGCAGGCGGGTGCCGACCAACTGGCTCAGGCCCGTGCCCTGGTCGATACCGGGATCAGCCTGGGGGTGATGCTGGCCGTCCATCCCGATCCCGCCCGCCAGCTGGCGGCCGACGGCCGCCCCGTGATGCTGGCGGAACCGGAGGGGGAGGTCACCCTGCGCCTGTGGGATGAAGCCGGGCGGATGGATCTGAACCGCACACCGCAGGCGCGCATCCTTGCCGTGGCTGCCCGCCTGCTGCCCGCCGATCAACTGGGCGCCCTGACCACTGCTCTGGCTCAACGCAGAAGCAGCGGGGGCGAGCCTTGGAACAGCACCCTGGAACTGGGTGCCTTCCTGTCGCCCGACGCCTTCGCCCGGCTGTACCCGCTGTTGACCGTGCATGGCCCGGTCATGGCGGAAGGGGCGGTGTCATTGCGTGCCATGCCGCCTGTGCTGCGCGCCCGCTGGCCCGGCCTGGTGCGGGGTATGCAGGACCCGGGCGTGCTGGCCGGCCTGGGCCTGACGCCGAGCGGTCCACCATCGACCCTGTTCACCCTGCGTGTCACGGCACGCACCCCGCAAGGGGCGGTCGCCAGTGCCGAGGCCCTGGTCTGGATCACCATCCAGGGGGCGCAGGCCTTTCATATCCTGGAATGGCGGGAACCGGCCCCCGCCATCGCCGCCGATGACGAGGCATCATGAGCAGATATGCCGACATGGCCCGCCGCCTGGCGGGCTGGTGGCTGGATCGCAGCCTATCGCACCTGCCGCGCTGGCTGACCCGGACGGGACCGGACCCTGTCCCTTGGCGCCTGGGCGTGAGGGGGCTGGAACCGCTGGGCGTCGCCCGCACCCCCTGGCATCTGCGGCTGGACGGTGTGGCCCCCCTGACCCTGTATTACCAGCTGCCGGCCACGGCCCGACCGCATCTGCGCCGGCTGGTGGGGATGCAGCTGGGCCACTGGACGCCGCTGACCCCGGAAACCGCCCTTTATGACGCGCAGGTGGAGGGCACGGCCGAAGGCGGGGTGCTGAATGTCCGCATCGATGCTTTGCCCCGCGCCCGCATCGCCGCGGCCCTGACCGCCGCCGCCGACCGGGGCATGCCCCCGCCCCTGGCCGTGGAATTGGCGGGAGCCACCCTGCCAATGGGCGACCCGCTGCCCCGCCGCCTGCCGCCGCGCCTGCTGCTGGCCTGCCTGTTGCTGCTGGTCCCGCCCTTGGCCCTGGCCCTGTCGCAGGAAGGGCAGTTGATCGCGCTGCGCACGGAGGTGGAGGCCGGCACGATGGAGGCCGCGCAGGCCCGCGCCCTGGGCCAGCGCGTGTCCCGCCTGCGCACGGACACCCTGGCCGCCGTCACCGCCAGGCGCGAGGCACCCAGCCAGTTGGTCATGCTGGAACGGTTGAGCGCTCTGCTGCCCGATAGCAGCTATCTGACCGAATTGCGGGTGGAGGGGGACCGCATCCACCTGCTGGGCTACAGCCGCGATGGTGCCGCCCTGCCATCCCTTCTGTCCACCGCCGCGCGTTTCGAGGATGTGCGGTTCGAGGCGCCCCTGCTGCGCAGCGGGCCGCAGGGCGACCGTTTCCACCTATCGCTGAAGGCGCGCACCGATGCCGCTTGAAACCTTCCTGGCCCGGCCAGCCCAGGCGAACCGCCTTTATTGGGGGCTGAACTTGTTGCTGGCGCTGCTGTTCCTGGTGCTGCTGGTCTGGCCCCTGGCCGGGCTGCTGCTGGATCAGCATGCGGAGATCAAGGCACTGGAAATCCAGCGTACGGCCCAGGGCAATCTGGCCGGCCGGGTGGAACGGCTGATGGCGGAACAGGCGGAACTGGTGGCGTTGGATGGCTTGGCCGCCGATTACCTGTCCGGTGACAGCCCCGCCCTGGCGGCGGCCGAACTGCAAGGGCTGCTGTCGCGGCGGGTGAATGAGGCGGGTGGGCAGCTTTACAGTGTCCGCCTGCTGCCCACCGAAGACCCGCAGGTCGCCGCCCGCCTGGACGCCGCCGTCAGCCATGCCCAGCTGCGGGCATTGCTGCACGCGCTGGAGGGGGGGCGACCCAGGCTGGTCATCACGGGGCTGGAGCTGCAAGCGGGCGAAGGCGGGGAGCGGCTGACGCTGTCGCTGACCGTCACCGGCCTGCGCCGCCGGATGGCGGGGGGAGGAGAGGAATGAAGCCCCTCATCCCCTTTCTGACCCTGCTGGCGACCACCCCGGCATCGGCCGCCCAGTCCGACTACACGTTGCCGCCTTTGTCGGAGTTTCCCGCCATCGTCGAGCGCCCGCTTTTCATGCCCGGCCGCCAGGGTGTGGCTCCGGCCACCCCTCCTTCCGCCGCCATAGCCGGCGAACGACGCCTGATCGGCACCATGCGCCGCGGCGGGCAGCGGGTGGCGCTGCTGCTGCTGGTCGACGGGACCAGCCGGTCTTTGTCGCCGGGCGACGAGCTGGATGGCTGGCGCCTGCTGTCCGTGGAGCCGGGTGCAGCATTGCTCACCGCCCCCGACGGCACCCGTCTTCGCCTTTCCGTGGGCGGGTCATTGCCATGAACATTATCGATCACGAGGACATCATCATGCCCAACCCGTCCCGCATCGCCCGGCGCCGCAGTCAGGCCGGCTTCACGCTTCTGGAGATGCTGGTGGTGCTGGTCATCATCGGCCTGCTGCTGGGCCTGGTCGGCATGCGGCTTCTGTCCAATGTCGATCGCGGCAAGGTGACGGCGGCCACGGCCCAGGCCCGTGTGCTGAAGACCGCGCTGGACACGCTGCACCTGGACCTGGGCCGCTTCCCCAGCAAGGCGGAGGGGCTGGCGCTGCTGGTCACCCCGCCCAAGGACGGGGCGGCCGCGCGGCGCTGGATGGGGCCGTACCTGGAGGGGGGCGTGCCCAACGATCCCTGGGACCGCGCCTATCTCTATGAACCCGACGAGAGCGGGCGGCAGGCCCGCGTGCTGAGCCTGGGAGCCGACGGCAAGCCGGGCGGTTCCGGGGCCGATGCCGATATCGCCGTGCCGGGAGCGCCATGATCGATCCCTTGCCGCCGGTCTTCGCCGTCACCGGCGCCTGCTTCGGCAGCCTGACGGCCGCCATGGCTTGGCGCCTGCCGCGGCAGATCACGCCCTGGGGACGGTCGGCGTGCCCGACCTGCGGCCATGTGCTGGGGCCGCTGGACCTGATGCCGGTGCTGTCCTGGCTGTGGACACGGGGGCATTGCCGGCACTGCGCCGCCGCCATCAGCCCTAGCTATCCGCTGATCGAGGGGGGGACGGCGCTGTTCTGGGGTCTGTGCCCGCTGCTGGTTCCCGATCCGCTGCAGGCCCTGGTCTTGGCCTTGTTGGGCAGCGTGCTGCTGTTCCTGGCGCTGGTCGATGCGCAATGGCGCTATCTGCCGGATGTGGGCGTGGCGCTGGTGGCCCTGCTGGTGCTGGTGCCGGGGCGGATCGACCTTGCCGACACGCTGGCGGGTGGCCTGCTGTTCGGCCTGCTGGCGCTGGGCGTGCGCTATCTGGTGGGAAGGCGCGTGGGGCGGGAGGCGCTGGGGCTGGGTGATGTGAAGCTGATGGCGGCGGCCGGTCTGTGGCTGGGACCGTTCGGCCTGCCGCCCTTCCTGCTGCTGTCGGGTCTGGCCGGCATCGCGCAGATATTGTGCCTGCGCGCCCTGGGGCGGGAAACGGCGGCGGGCATCGCCTTCGGCCCGGCGCTGTGCCTGTCGCTGCTGGCCTGCGTGCTGTGGGGCCCTATTCCTTGACCGGCTTCTTCAGGGTCACGGTCGGCTCGTTCACCATCAGCGCCTTGGCCAGGGCGGTCTCCGGACTGGAACAGACCGACAGGGTGCGGCACGGCCCGTCGGAGGCCGCCAGATAGGCATGGCCCATGGTGCTGTCCAGATAGATGCTCTCCCCCGCCTTCACCAGGGTGGGGGCGTAGAATTCGGTGTGCAGCTCGATGGCCCCTTCCATCACATAGACGAATTCCTCCCCCGGATGGCGGACCAGGGCGCCGAATTCCTCCATGGTGCGGGCGCGATGTTCCACCAGGATGGGGATCATCTTCTTGTGGGTGATATCGGTGTTCAGATAGCGGTGGCGGTAATTCTTGGTGGGCACCAGCGCATCATCCCCGCTACCCTTGTCGACGCTGCGCCTGGTCATCATGGCCACTGGCGCGGCCGATGCATCCGCCTCGCCCGCCTGCGGCGCGTCGCCGGTGAACAGGGTGCCGATATCGACGCCCAGCCCCTCGCACAGGCTGACGATCTTGTCGAAGGTCAGCGACATGCGGTCATTCTCGACCTTGGACAGGGTGGAGACGGCCAGGCCGGTGCGTTCCGCCACGTCGGCCAGCGTCCAGTCGTTCTGCTGGCGCAACCGGCGCAGGGCCTTGCCGATCGGTGCTCTCCGCGTCATCTCTCCACGATCCCCGGTACATCCCGCATTTTCCGTTCCTGCGGGTTGGTTTAGCGCTTCGGAAACAAAAAATGCCACAGGGGCAGGGTCGAATGGAACCCTTTTCCCTGTGGCAGTTCACAGCAGCCGAAGGTTGGTGAAACAGGTCAGTAGGTCAAATCCAGGCTGAGGCCGATGGTGCGCGGTTGCAGCACCGTCCGGTCGATCTGCACCGGCGCGCCAAGTGCACTGGTGATCAGGTCGGCCGCCGTGGTCGCGTGGGAATTGGTGGCGTTGCGGATATAGAAGCGCAGGGCCACAGTGTCGTTGCCGACGCCGGCGTTCAAATCCAGCACCCCATGCGCCTTGGTCCGCACGAATTCAGGCGAGCTTTCGGGATCGCTGTGCACGGCCCCGGTCCAGCGATAGCCGCCGCCGACATTGGCGGTCCATTCCGCCGCCAGGTCCCATTCATAATCGGCGGTCAGCGCGAAGGAATATTTGGGGATCAGCGGCAACCGGTCGCCATCCTGCGCGCCCACGCCGGGAATGTCGCCCTTGAAGCTGGCGTCGGTATAGGCGCCGTTGGCCCCCAGGCGCCAGCCATCGGCCGGCACGAACACGGTTTCAAACTCCAGCCCCTTGCTCTGCGCCTTGCCGCCATTCTGCAGGAAGGAGACGCCGCCGGTGGACGCGCTGATCTGGATATCCTTCCAGTCGACATAGAAGATCGAGGCATTGGCCTGCAACCGTCCGTCCAGCAGGGTCGATTTCACCCCGGCCTCGTAGCTGACCAGGGTGTCGGCATCGACGCTGGGCGGCACGTTGGGCAGGGCGACGTTGGGGCCGCCGGGCCGGTAGGAACTGGCCACGCGGCCATAGAGCGTCAGGTCCTCATCCACGCGCAAACGCGGGCTGGCCATGAAGGTCAGGACGTTCTCCGACGATGTGCCCGGCACCTCCTGCGCCCCGCCCAGCAGGGCGCCGTCTGAGATCTGGGTGAAATCCTGGCTGTTATGGGCCCAGCGCAGCCCGCCGGTAATGTCGAACCGGTCGGTGATGGCGACGGTGGCATTGCCGAACACTGCCACCTCCTCGTACGTCGTGGGCAGGCTGGCCGTGGCCAGCGGGTCCAGGCCGGGGATGGAGGCGCCACTCATCGTCTGGGCGCTGGCCGCCTGGATGTTGGTGCTGTCCTCCCAGGTATAGAACCCGCCCAGCATCCATTCCAGCCCGCCGCCCGACGGGGAGGCGAGGCGGACTTCCTGGGTGAATTTCTCATGGTCCAGCAGCAGGTCGAAGCGCGACAGGCCGGCCGGCACCGCCCCGCCGGTCAGGGCCGGGAAGGCCACGCCATAGATCTCGCTGGCATCCTGCACCGTGTCCACCTTGGCCGTGGAATAGCTGCTGGCAGAGGTCAGCGCCGCGAAATCCAGGTCCCATTCCAGGGTGGCCGTATAGAGGTCAAGGTCCTTCTCGAACGGCTGGTCCATATGGTACCGGCTGTCCAGCCGGCCATCGATGGGCTGGTCGGTACCCGTGTCATAGGCGACGACGGCATTGTTGCGGCTGTCGGTATTCTGGAACAGGGCCGACAGGCGCACCGTAACCGGTTCCGCCGGCCGCCACAGCAGGGCGACGCGGGCACCCTTCTGCGTGGAGGGGTTGATGCCGTCGGCGCCGGTACGCGCATCGTTGATATAGCCCTGGTTCTTCTGCTTGTAGAGGCTGGCCTGCACCGCCAGCCGGTCATCGACCAGCGGCAGGTTCACCTGTCCGCGTATGCCCCAGTTGGCGGCACCGGTGCCGTCGGTGCCCGACAGGTCGGTGCCCAGGCGGATTTCCGTCTCCTTCAGGTCGGGCTTGCGGGTGACGTATTTCAGCAGGCCGCCCATGGTGCTGGCGCCATAGAGCGTGCCCTGCGGCCCGCGCAGCACCTCCACCTGCTGGATGTCATAGGGGAACAGGTCCAGCGCATAGATGGCGGCGCGGGCGTAATTGGCGCTGGAACCCAGCGGCGTGTCGTCGATATAGGTGCCGACCGTGGCCCCCGGCCCCACGGGGGACACGCCGCGCAGGCTGATCGACACCTGGCCCGGCGTGCCGCCGCTGCTGATGGCCAGGCCCGGCATGTAGGCGGCATAGTCGGCGACACCCGTGGGGCTGGACCGGGCGATGCGTTCCCCGCTCAGCACGGAGACCGATGCCGGCACGGTCTGGAGATTTTCCAGGCGCTTTTGCGCCGTGACGATGATCTCCTCCAGCATCAGCGGTTCGGTACTGGTCTGTCCCGTCGCCGGCAGCAGCGGCAGCACCGACAGCGCGATGCCGGCCAGCAGGCCGGCCCGCATCCGTGGGCGTGGCCCTTCATGCATGAAATCCATTGTAACCGCCTTTCCTGTCCGAGGCTGGGGCCGTTGGCCGGCCCCTTGCGTTGAGGGCGCACGAACCTGTTCCGGCCCACACCCGAGCGGCCGGTTACAGAAGCGCGTTTGATTGATTACCGGAAAATTAAAACAGGGATCGGCAAGGGGGTCAACAAGCATTATTCCGATAAGAAAATTTTGCGACAGATTGCCGATGCCCGCCCGTCATGGCCGCAAGCCCCTGCAACATATTGCGCCCTTTCGCTCCGGATATCAGGGGCCCCCGATCCACGCCCGATCCATCATCCTTAACGATATTCACTATAAGAAAAAAATTTGACATACTCGGCAAGATTACCGACCATGGCGCCCCAAGGGAGGTTTCACATGCAGGAATTCGACATCGCGATCATCGGCGCCGGTATTGGTGGCGCCTCGCTGGCAGCGATGCTGGCCGGCGGGGTACCGGGCCGGCGCATCCTGCTGGCGGAGCGGGAGAGTTTCCCCGGTTACCACACGACGGGGCGGTCCGCGGCGCTATACAGCGTGCTTTACGGCAACAGCACCGTCTGCACGCTGACGGCGGCCAGCCGCGCCTTCTTCATGGATCCGCCGCCGGGCTTTGCCGACCATCCGCTGCTCACACCGCGGGGCGTGCTCTACATCACCGATGATCCGCAATCCGACGCCGTACGGGAAATCCGGGAGTCCGCCATCCGCACCGGTGCGACCGCCCTGGAGATGTCGCCGCGGGCCGCCCTGGACATGGTGCCCATCCTGCATCCCGGCCCGCTGCGCGGGGCGCTGTGGGAAGCGGACGCCATGGACATGGATGTGCATGCCATCCACCAGGGCTTCCTGCGCCGGGCCAAGGCCGGCGGGGTGGAATTGCGCACCGACGCGGCGTTGACGGGTGCCGGCTGGGACGGTTCCGCCTGGACGCTGTCCTTCGCCGATGGGCCGGTACGGGCGAAGAAGCTGGTCAATGCCGCCGGCGCCTGGGCGGATGAGCTGGCGCGGATGGCCGGCGTGCCCACGGTCGGGCTGATGCCGCTGCGCCGTACGGCCATGATGCTGGACCCGCCGCCCGGCTTCGACATCCATCGCTGGCCGGCGGTCATCGATGCCGGCGGCAGCTTCTATTTCAAGCCCGACGCCGGCATGATCCTGGCCTCGCCCGCCGATGAGACGCCGTCGCCGCCGTGCGACGCCCAGGCGGACGAGATGGACATCGCCATCTGCGTCGACCGGGTGCAGGCATCCGCCGACCTGCCCGTGCGCCGCGTATCGCGCAGCTGGGCCGGCCTGCGCAGCTTCGTTGCCGACCGCAGCCCCGTGGTGGGCGCGCCCGCCAGCCACCCGTCCTTCTTCTGGTTCGCGGCCCAGGGCGGCTATGGCATCCAGATGGCGCCGGCCCTGGCGCGGGTGGGGGCCAGCCTGCTGGACCATGGCGTGCTGCCCGCCGACATCGCCGATGCCGGGGTATCGGTGGCCGACCTGTCGCCCGACCGCTGCAAGGGGGAATGACAAGATGCGCATGTTCATGGCGGCCCTGGTCACGGAGACCAACAGCTTCGCGCCGATGCCCACCGGCCTGGGCAGTTTCCAGGAATATGGCATCTTCCACGGCGATGCCTCCACCAGCCCGCAGATCAACGAGGGCGGGCCCTTGCTGCGCATCTGGCGCCGCCGGGCCGAAGCCGCCGGGATCGAGGTCGCCGAAGGGCTGTGCGCCTTCGCCCAGCCGGCGGGCCGCACCCTTGCCCCCGTGTGGGAGGATTTCAGGGCGGAATTGCTGGACGGTCTGGCCCAGGCCGGGCCGGTGGACATGGTCCTGCTGCTGCTGCACGGCGCCATGATGGCCGTGGGCCAGGATGATTGCGAGGGCGCGCTGCTAGCCGCCATCCGGGCGCAGGTGGGGCCGGACGTGGTGATCGGGGTGGAACTGGACCCGCATTGCCACCTGTCGCCCGCCATGCTGGACAGCGCCGACGTGCTGATCGCCATGAAGGAATATCCCCATACCGACGGGCTGGAGCGGGCGGACGAGCTGTTCGACCTGTGCCTGCGCGCGGCCAGGCGGGAAATAAGGCCGGTCATGCGCGATTTCGACTGCCGCATGATCACGCTCTATCCGACCACGGTGGAGCCCATGCTGTCCTTCGTGCGCGACATGCAGACGGCGCAGCGGCAGGACGGCATCCTGTCCGTCTCGCTCGCCCATGGTTTCCCCTGGGGCGACACGCCCTGGACGGGGACGCGCGTCTGGGCGGTGACCGATGGCGATGCCGGCAAGGCGGCCTTCGTGGCCCGCACCTTCGGCGAACGGCTTTATCGCGAGCGGGAGGCGTTGCGTCCCGCCGCCATCGGGCTGGACACGGCATTGGAAAAGATTCTGGCCGCACCCAGGGTGCCGGGCCGGCCGGCGGTGATCGCCGATGTGGCCGACAATCCCGGCGGCGGGGCGCCGGGCGACAGCACCTTCATCCTGCGCCGCCTGCTGGACCGGGGCATCGGCAATGCCGCCATCGGCTGTTTCTGGGACCTGGGGGCCATCAATATCTGCGTCAATGCCGGCATCGGTTCGCATTTCGACCTGCGGCTGGGCGGCAAGTGCGGGCCGGCATCGGGCGATCCCGTCGACCTGCCCGTCACCGTGCGCAACATCCTGCCGGCCCATACCCAGATGGGGCTGGACGGGGAACCGACATCGCTGGGCCTGTCGGTCTGGCTGGAGGGGCCGGGCGGATTGCAGATCGTGCTGGCCAGCCAGCGCAGCCAGGTGTTCCAGCCCGACGTCTTCACCGGCCTGGGCATCGACCTCTCGGGCCTGGACCTGATCGTGGTGAAATCGACCCAGCATTTCCATGCCGGCTTCGCGCCGCTGGCGTCCAGCATCCATTACGTATCGACGCCGGGCGCCATCGCGCCGGCATTCGCCACCATCCCCTATCGCACGCGCGCGCTGGATTTCTGGCCGCGCGTGGCCGATCCGTTGGGCCTGGACGCCTGACGGCCTTTGTTGCTCCTAGCTGACAACTGGCCCCGGACGGTCCGCCGCCCGGGGCCTTTTTCTATCAGCGCCGCAAAGCCACCGCATCGATCTCCACTTTGGCCCCCGGCAGCATCAGGTCGCTGCGTACGGTGGACCGGGCCGGGCGGTGGTCGCCGAGCGCCTTGGCATAGGCGGCATTGAAGGCGGGGAAATCGGCGGTGTCGGTCAGCCAGACGCTGGTCTTGACGATATCGGACAGGCCCAGCCCATGGGCCTTCAGCACACGTTCCAGATTGGCCAGTACCTGTGCCGTCTGCACCGACACATCATCGGGCGCCACGATGGCGCCATCCGGCCCGAAGGCCAGCTGGCCCGACAGGAACAGCAGGTCACCGGCGGCAACGGCAGGGGACAGGGCAGGGGCGACGGACATGATGAAAGCTCCTCATATGATGAAAAACCCCCGGACAGCGGGGCGCCGGCCGGGGGTGGGGAAGGGGAAAAGACAGCTTAATAGTCGAGCTTCAGGCTCAGCAGGTGGAAGGTCTCCACCACCCACAGCACATAGAGGAAGACCAGCACCATCAGGCTGGCGCGGATGCGGGCCCACCAGCCGGCATTGCGATCGGTCCACAGCTTCCAGGCACGCCAGCCGGCCGGGAACACGCCCAGCACGCCCAGCAGGCCCGCCAGCTGCAACAGCCGCAGCACCAGGTCCAGCTCGCCGAACATCAGCGGATCGATGGCCGTTGCCATGACGGTTGCGAATCCGCCCAGGCAGATCAGCGACGCCAGGGCTGCCCCGCGCACCAGCCGGTCGGCCAGCAGGTCGCGGCCGGTCAGCGGATGGGCCACGCCATAGCGGCGGCGGACCAATGCTGCCACCGGCCACCACAGCACGGCGAACAGGGCCAGCGTCAGGGTGAGGCCCAGGGCCGGCAGGTTCCAGCCCTTGTTGATGCCGGCCGGCACCGGCTGGGCGATGAAGATGGCGGGGTAATCGTCGGTGGTGATGGCGGTGACCTTGCCCGAGGCGTCGGTCTTCGTATGCATCAGGCTGTCGGTGCCCGGCTCCTGCCAGCGGTCGGGGGCCACCTCGCGCCAGCGCTTGGGCTTGCCGGCATAATCGCGGAACATGCTGAAGGTGACGGTGCCATCGTCGTTGGTGACCAGATCGCCCTGGCCGACCAGGTTGATCAGGCTGACCAGGGTACCTTCCGCCCGGCGCGACATGTAATAGGTGCCGCCCACCGGCACGGCGCGCTTGATGGGGGCGGCGGCCACGGCCGGTTCCGCCGGCTTGGTCTTGGGCGGGAAATAGCGGTCGGCGATCATGCGGTGCAGCTGGTCGCGGATCGGCCCGCGCGAGACATCGTCGCCCGTGCTGTTGAAGGAGATATAGAGGCCGACCCCCTCATCCAGCCACATGGCCAGGTCGCTGTGGAACAGGGTGGTGTCGCCGCCATGGCCCATGATGCGGTAGCCATTGCGGTTCTGTTCATAGAAGCCCAGGCCCATGGCCAGTTCCTGGCCGGGCAGGGGGCGGTATTGCGGCTTCCACATCTGGGCCAGGCTTTCCGGCGTCAGGATGCGGCCGTTGGGGGCCTCGCCCTTGTTCAGCAGGGCGATCATGAACCGGCCCATATCGGCGCCGCTGGCCGACAGCGAGCCGGCCGGCGCATGGTTCACCACCTCGAATGCCTGCGCCTTGTCGCGCGACGAGCCATAGCCCTTGGACATTAGCGGCGCCAGATGGGGCGGCAGCGGCTGGGCCATGCTGGAATGTTTCATGCCGGCCGGGGCCAGGATGTGCTTGTCGATATAATCTTCGAACTTCTCGCCGCTGACCCGCTGCACGATCAGGCCAGCCAGCGCCGTGGCATAGTTGGAATATGCGGGCACCGTACCCGGCTTGAAGGCGCGTTCCGGTATCCAGCGGGCCAGCAGCGCCTCAAGCTCCAGCGGATGGTCCTGGCCGCGCACGATCAGGTCGCGCACCGTTTCGGCGAACCCGGCCGTATGCGTCATGACATGGCGCATGGTGATGGGTTCGGGCCAGGTATTGGGAATCTTGAAGCCCAGATACTTGTTGATGTCGGTGTCCAGGTCGATGCGGCCCGCCTCTACCTGCTGCATCACCGCGATCCAGGTGAACAGCTTGGAGATGGAACCCGGCCGGAACAGGTGCTTTTCGGGATCCACCGGCTCGTTCGTTTCCCGGTCGGCAACACCGTAGCCCTTGGTGAACAGGATCTGCCCGTCCTTGACCACGGTGACGACGGCCCCGGCAATGTCGCCGCGCTGCAGGGCATAGGGCAGGAAACCGTCGACCAGCAGTTCCACATCCGCCTTGGTCAAGGCGGCGGGGGCGGCGGCCTCCACCGCGGTCGGCCCGGCGGGCGGCGGGGGCGGTGACAAGGGGTCCTGGGCCAGGACGGGGGTGGGGGACAGCAAGGTGGCGGCCAGAAGGGGTACCAGCAGGCGTTTACGGTGTGTCATGGATCGATCCCTGTTCAGAAGGTTGTCTTTGCTTTTATGAAGCTGCATTCGCAGCCCCTCAGGCGCCGGGCGGGCGCATCCGCGCCCTTGGCTTCCGCGCACATGTGTGCGCGGGCGCTCAACGCGCCAACCAGACTGCGATGAGTTCCACTCATCGCAGTCTGGTAATTGGTTCAAGATTGCGCCGCACCCGCCAGCCTCTGGCGGACGCGGGCGTAATGGGGCAGCGACCGCCACATGGCCAGGGCCGACAGGGCCAGCAGCGGAATGCCGGTGACGCTGATCGACAGGCCCACGGATAGCGGGTCGGCGAAGACATGGTCGGTGGTGACGGCCACCAGCGTCGGCCCCAGCCCCAGCCCGAAGGCCGTATAGGCGAAGGCCTGCACGGCCGTGGTCATGCCGCGCAGCTCCGACGGCACCAGATCCAGGATGGCGGCGATGCCGACCCCGGCCCCGATGGCCAGCAGGAACGCATAGGCCGTGAACAAGGCCAGCGATGCCGTGACGCCCGGCATCACCGCGAACAGCAGGCAAGGCACGCCCGCCGTGACGGCGGTGGCCGCCACCAGCGGCTTGCTGGTGCTGTATCCGCGTGCCTCCAGGAAATCAGCCAGCAGCCCGCCCACGATGGTGCCCAGCCCGGCCACCCCGATCAGGATGGACCCCAAGGCCGTGCCCGTCTCCGCCGGGGTGAAGCCATGGACGCGCATCAGCAGCGACGGCGTCCAGCTGTTGGCCCCGTAATCCACGATCTGGGTCAGCGTCAGCCCGCCCAGCAGCAGGCCGAAGGCCGCCCGGTTCTCCACCAGATAGCGGCGCAGCGTGTCCAGCCCCGGCTTGACGTCGCCGCCCAGGCTTTCGCGGCGTTCCGGCTCGCGGATGGTGGCGACCAGCAGGGCCAGCACCACGCCCGCCAGCCCCAGGGTCAGCAGCACGGCGCGCCAGGGCTCCACATTCGCTGCCTGGGCCAGGCCGGACAGCGAACCATGGCTGAACGTGTCGATCAGGATGCCGCCGACCAGGGTGGCCATCCCGGCCCCCATGACCATGCCGCCGATGAAGATGGCCACCGCCGTGCCGCGCCGGTGCGGCGGGAACAGGTCGGGCACCATGGACAGCACGGCCGGGGCCAGGGCCGCCTCGCCGATGCCCACCAGGATGCGGGCGCCGAACAGCTGGCCATAGGATTGGGCCAGGCCGCACAGGGCGGTGGCCAGGCTCCACAGGCCGATACCGGCCAGGATCAGGTTGCGCCGCCCGTGCCGGTCGGCATGCCTGCCCATGGGCAGGCCGGCGAAGGCATAGATGATGGCGAAAGCGGCACCCTGGAGGAAACTGACTTGGGTGTCGGTGATCGCCATCTCCGCCCGGATCGGGGCGACCAGAAGGTTCAGGATCAGGCGGTCGGTATAGGATAGGACGGCCGCCAGCGCGAAAATGACGATGGCGTACCAGGCGCGGGCATCGGCTTCCCGCTTCAAACCCGGATCGGGCGGTGAGGATTGGTTCATCCCGGCTCTCCCTGCATTTATTTTCTTATACGAAAATTTTTTATGAAAAGATAGGGTCAGTTTCCGGGTTTGCAGGAGAGCCGATCGGACTTCGATGCCCGCGACGCCGGATCGCCGTCGCGGCATGGACCGCCGGCGACGCGATATTTTCCGATCATGAAAATCCGATGATCAAGGCAGGGAAGGGGCGTGCACGCGGATGGCGGCACTGGCCCGCTGGCCGGTTGCGTCCATCACCGTCAGGCGGGAGAAGCCGGCGCCGGCCGGGCGCCAGAAGCGGCTGTCGTCGGGCAGGGGCAGGTTGTCGGCCACCCAGCGATAGGGTGGGCGCCCGCCGGCCACCGACAAGGAAACGCCATCGGCCAGCGCCTCTACCTCCGCCCCGTCGGGCGGGAACAGGATGCGCAGCCGTTCCGTCCGCACGGCCACCGGCCCGCCCGCATCCAAGCGGGCCAGTCCCGGCGGCGGGCTTGCCCGCAAGAGCGCATGGTCGGGCTCGGGCGCCGGTTTGCCCGGCCCATCGGCCGGCAGCAGGTCAAAGACGCGGAACAATAGCGGTGCCGCCGCCAGCCGCCCGGCGGCACCCGGCCGCGGCGCGCCATCGGCCCGGCCGACCCAGACGGCCACCGTATAGTCGGTGGAGACACCCACGGTCCAGGCATCGCGGAAGCCGAAGGAGGTACCGGTCTTGAACGCTACGCGCCGCCGCCCGGCAATGCCCTGTCCACCGGCCAGCCCGTCCGGCAGGGGACTGTCGCGCAAAACGCCCAGCACCGCCCGTGCCGCCGCCGCCCCCACCAGCCTTCCCTTGGCATCCGGCGCCGGCTGATCGATCCGGTACCGCAACGGCTTCGCCATGCCGTCATCGCCCAGTGCCGCATAGAGCATGGCCAGATCGGTCAGTCTTGTGCCCGCCCCGCCCAGCGCCAGGGGCAATCCTGGTTCCGCCGCTGGCGGCAACAGCAATTCCGCCCCCGAAATGGTCAGCAGCGCCGCCAGCCGCGCCGGCCCCACCCGTTCCAGCACCCGCACGGCGGGGATGTTGAGGGAACGCTGCAACGCTTCGCGCGCCGTCACCACGCCGTGGAAGCCGTCATCGAAATTGCGCGGCAGCCAGTCGCCGAAACGCTGTGGCGCATCATCGATCAGGGTGCCGGGATGCAGCGACAAATCGTCGAAGGCCAGGGCATAGATGAAGGGCTTCAGCGCCGATCCCGGCGAGCGCACGGCGCGGGACAGGTCCAGCTGCCGCCGTGTCCAGTCACCACTGCCCAGATGCGCCAGCACGCGGCGGTCGTCATTGGCCAGGACCAGCACGGCCATGTCCGCGCCCGGTTCCAGCCGCGCCAGTTCCGCCCGGCCCAGCCCTTCCAGGGCGCGTTGCAGGTCGGCGCGCACGCCAGTTCGGATCACCGTACCCGGTCCGGCATTGGCCGCCAGCCGTTCGGCCAGATGCGGGGCCAGCATGGGCAAAGGCAGCATGGAGGCCGGTAGCGGTTCGTCGCGCGCCGCCGCGGCCACGTCGGGCGCGATCAGGCCGGCGGTGACGACCCGGTCCAGCACCTTGGCGCGTGCGGCCTTGGCCGCTGCTGGAAACCGGTCGGGCCGCAGCCGTTCGGGCGATTGCGGCAGGGCCACCAGCAGGGCGGCCTGCGCCGGGGTCAGCCGTTCCGGTTCCCGCCCGAACCAGGCCAAGGATGCCGCCCGCACCCCCTCCAGCGGGCCGCCGAAGGGGGCAAGCGTCATGTAGAGCGACAGGGTGCCGTCGGCGCCCAGCCGGCGGCGCAGCTGTACCGCCCGCGCCGCCTCCGTCAGTTTGGCGGAAAAGGTGCGCGGCTGCGGCGACAGCAGGCGGGCCGCCTGCATGGACAGGGTGGAGGCGCCGGAGATGACACGGCCATGGCTGGCCGCCTGTCCGGCCGCGCGCAGGATGGAAAGCGGATCGACGCCCGGATGCCAGGCATGGCGCCGGTCCTCCACCGCCAGCAGCATGGCGCGGTAGAGCGGATCGACGCGGGCCTGATCGGTAGCCAGCCGCCATGCCCCCTCCGCCGTGGGAAAGGCGCGCAGCAGGCGGCCGTCGCCATCCAGCACCTCCGCCGACCGCCCGTCCCGGCGCGTCATGTCGGGCGGCAGCGACAGGTCGGCGATAGCCGCCAGCCCGGCCAGCAGTGCCAGGGCGGCACCGGCGGTTAGCAGGCGGTGACGCCTGTTCACTGGGCGATCTCCAGCCGGCCCATGCCCGTCCGCGCCTTCACCTTGGGCACGTACATATGCTCCGCCACCGCGGCGGGCAGGGCGAAGGACCCCGGTGTCACCGCCCGCACGGCATAGGCGACGCGGAAACCCCATTGCTTGTCCAGGTCGAAACCGGCCGGGCCGCGCATGGCGGTGGTGTCACCCTCCAGATCGGCGGGCAGGCTGAGTGCCGCCACGAACCGGTCGTCACGTCCTTCCGCGATATTGGTGTCCGACAGCGTGCCCAGCCAGCGATAGCCGGCCCCGCCCGCCTTCACCACCCCCTCAACCTCCAGCCCGGCGGGCAGCAGGTCCAGGATGGCGTAATCGCCCGGGGTGTTGCCCTCGTCGGCATTGCCCTCCACCACCACGATGACGCGGTCATTCTGCTTGACCTTGGCGGGGTCCAGCGGCGTGCCGTCGGGGCTGTAGAAGGATTTGCGCAGGACGATGCCGCTCTGCGACGCCGGTACCGGTTCCACCGGCACGCCTTCCACCGACAGGGTGCGGTAAAGCCCCGTCTCCCCCTGGTTGGCCAGGGCCAGCCCGGCGCGCAGCCGGTCCAGCGGCACGGGCACCGACACCGGGTCGCCATTGCCCAGCGGCTTGCCATCCACGGTCACGGACAGTTTCGCCGCCTTGGGCGCCAGTGAGGCGGCGGCGCGCAGCATCCACGCCTTCTCCTGGGTATTCGTCTCCTCCGCGCGGGCATCCAGCAGATGCGCGGTTTCCAGCAGCCCCGGCACCGACGCCCCGCGCCCGCCGGCCGCCATCAGCCCGGCGATGGCATAGGTGTCGCGCAAGCGGCTGCCGTAATTGTCGGTTCGCACCGGCACGCGGGGCAGCTTGCCCGTGCGCCGCGCCACGTCGCGCTCGAACGCGTCGTCCGCCTCCTTCGCCGTCCATTCGGCCAGGTTGCGCCGCGCCCGGTCGAAGGCCTGGCCTGCACGGGCCCGTTCGCCCACGGCATCCAATGCTGCCGCCAGATGGGCGGCGGCCAGCGCCTGTTCCGGCATGCCATTGTCATTGAAATAGCGCAGGTCGCCGGTATTGGCCTGCCCCTTGCGGGCCAGGATCCAGGTGGCATAGGCCCGCACCGTGGCCGGGTAGGAGCGGGTGGTGGCATCGGTCAGCCATTGCCGGCCCAGCAGCAACGCATCGACCGGCACCACGAAGCCCTGGCCCGAGGCCAGATCCAGGAAATCCAGGGCGAAGACCGAAATCCAGGGGTCGGCGGCACTGCCATACTGGCCCCACATGCGGAACCCGCCCTCCGGGTCCTGCATGGACAGGATGCGGTCGATAGCGTCCTGCACCCGGTCGGCGATGGCCTTGTCCTGGCGCGTGCCGGCCATCAGGGCCAGGTCGTTGAACCAGAGCAGTGGCATGGCCCGGCTGACCGTCTGTTCCAGGCAGCCGAACGGGTAGCGGTCCAGCCAGCGCAGCATGCCTGGCACGTCCAGCCCCTGCCAGCGCGACACGGACAGGGCCACGCTTTCCGTCCCCGGCACCAGCCCGTCCAGCAGGCTGGCGGGCAGGGTGACATGCTCCCCCGGTGCCAATGTGGCCACCATCTCCCGCGTCACCGGCAACTGCGGCGGGCGCACCTGGATGGGCCAGGACCGTTCCACCTGGAACCCGTCCGGGCCTGAGACCGCCATGGTGACGGTGCCGATCCCGGCCTGCGTCCCGTCCAGCGGCACGGTGAAGACCTGCCGTTCGCCGGCCGCCAGATTGATGCTGCTTTCGGCCTGCCCGCCCGCCACCGGTCCCTTGGCCGCGACGGACAGGCGGTAGGCGCCGGCCGGCCCTTCCACATTATGCAGCAGCACCGTAGCCCTTCCCTTGTCCGACGGGGACAGGAAGCGCGGCAGGATCAGTTCCGCCACCACCGGATCACGCACCGTCAGGCGGCGTTCGGCCGATCCCAGCTTGTCGGCATCCCAGGCCACGGCCATCAGGCGCAGTTCGCCCTGGAAATCCGGGATGTCCAGATCGATGGTCGCCTTGCCTGCCCCGTCCAGCGCCACGATGCCGGAGAACAGGGCCACGGTGCGCGTCGGCACCACGTCCAGCCCGCGCCCGCCGAACCCGTCGCCGCCCTGGTCGTCGCCCTGGGCCTGTGCCCGGATCAGGCGGCCGTAATCGTCGCGCATGGCGACACCCAGCTGCCGCTTGGCCAGGAAGTAATCCTGCGGCTTGGGCGTGGGGAAGCGGGTCAGTTGCAGGATGCCCTGGTCCACGGCGGCCAGGGTGACATGGGCCTGTTTACCGGCCCCCGTCACGCTGACCGGCACCTGGATCCTCTGACGTGGCAGCACCCGGTCGGGTGCGGTGATCGCCACGTCCAGCGTGCGCCGTGCCGCGTCCAGGCCCAGCCAGGCCACGCCCACGGCCCGCACCGGCGCATGGCCCAGCTGCGGCGTCAGCGGCCGGTAGAGCGTGACCAGCGCATAGGCACCCGGCCCCCAATCGGCACCCACCTTGATCTCCACATCCGCGCCGCCGGCCGGCACGGCGATGGACCGCGTCTCATGCACCGTCTCGTTGGCGATGACCACCAGCGCCTCGCCCGCCGCCTCGCTTTCGATGCGCAGGCGGGCGGTGTCGCCGGGCTTGTAGCCGGCGCGGTCGGCGGCCAGCTTCAGCCGGTCGGGACGGTCGGGCCCGCTCTCCCCGTACCAGCCGCTGGAGAAGGCCACGGAGGTCGCGGCCGGCCCGGCCGCATCGGCCACCACCAGCCGGTATCCGCCCCAGCTCACCGCCTGGGACAGGGTGGCGGGCTTGTCGGCCGTGATGTCCAGCGTGCCGCTGGCCATCACCTTCTCCCGCGGTACCCGCTGGTATTTCCAGGACCCGCCGCTGCGGAACCATTGCCAGGTGGAGGTATCCTTGACCAGGCGCCAGGACAGGCCCTTCACGGCGACCGGATTGCCATCGGCATCCACGGCGATCACCTCGAACCCCGCCTTGGCGCCCTCCGGCACCGCGTCCTGGAATTGCGGGCGGATGCCGATGGAGAGGGGCGTCACCGGCACGGGCACATAGACATGTTCCGCCGTGGCCCGCCCGCCCGGTTCGCGGATGGCGACATGGATGTCGGCGCGCAGCGGCCGCGTGCCCGGCACCTGGGCCGGGACGGTGCCGGTGACCTGGGTCTTGCCGGCCTCGTCGGTGTCGGCGACGGTCAGTTCCACCGGCTCCACATCGAAGCTTTCCGCCGGCACGCCCCATTGGAAGCCCTTGTGCTTGGGGAACGGTGCCGGGTCGGGCTCCAGCGTCAGGGTCGCTTCACCCGCCAGGGCCGCACCGGGCGCGCCATAGAGGAAGCGGGCATTGACGTCGAGCGACAGCTCACCGCCGGGCGACAGGCGCGTGGGCTTGTTGTCGATGGCGACTTCCAGCCGCTGCGGCACGAAATCCTGCACCTGGAAACGCACCGACCCGATGGCGGGGCCTTCCGGGTCGGCATGTGCGGCCGCTTCCCACTGGCCGCGATTGGCGCTGGCCGGCAGGGTGATGGACAGGTGTCCGGCCCCGCCGCCGGTATCGGCCAGATCGAAACGCTGATGTTCCTTGCCGTCGGGGCGCAGCAGCTTCACGGTCAGGCGGCGGCCGGGCAGGGCCATGGCCTGCGGGTCGCGCAGCAGGCTGGTCAGTTCCACCGTCTCGCCGGGCCGATAGATGCCGCGTTCGGTATAAAGGAAGGCATCCACCGTGCCGGACGGCCGCCGCCCCTCCACGCCCCGGTCCGACAGGTCGAAGCCGGGCCGGCGCAAATCCAGGAAGTTGAAATCGCCATCGTCGCGATAGGCCATGACCATGACCGGGGCCATGCCGCCCTCGCCGCGCAGCAGCCCGGCATCGAACCGGCCCATGCCCTTGCCGTCGCTTTTCGCCTCGCCCAGCACCTCGTTGTTGCGGGCGATCAGGGTCAGGCGCACGCCCGACAGCGGCTTGGCGCTGGCCAGCGACCGGATGGACAGGGTCAACCCGTCATCGCCGCGAAAGCTGGTCAGGCCCAGGTCGGACTGCACCACCCATTGCCCGGCCTGCGGCCGGTAATCGTCGGAATAATAATAGCTGCCTTCCTCGTCACTGCGCGGCGCGTCGGGGTTGGACGCGACCAGCAGATAGGCGCCGGGCTCCGTCCTGCCCACGGCCTCGGCCAGGGGGAACAGGGTGGTCACCGCGCTGTTGCGCGGTCCCTTCACCTGTATCTCGCCCTGCCAGACCAGGCGACCCTCATCATCCTGCACCTCGCGCGTGGAATAGGGGTAGAAGCTGCGTTCCTCCACGAAATCCTGGCGCATGCGGGCCAGCAGCCGGTCACCGACGCGGTACAGCTTCACGTCCAGCCGGTCGACATTGACACTGGTGATGGGCAGGCCGTCGCCCGTCTCGCGCGGCAGGATGAAGCCCTGGCCGAAGGCCACGGCCGGCGACCGGTCGGACAGGCCCAGGCTGGTGGTCACTGCCTCGTCCAGCTTGCCGGCATTGGCCCCGGCGGGCAGGCCCGACCGCAAGGTCACCTGGTGTTCGGCGCCGAAGGCCAGGCCGGACAGGCACAGCTTCTCCCGCGCCACGCGGAACCCGGCCTTCACCTCGGCCGGCAGCTCGACATAGTCGGCGTAATTGACCGACCCGGTCTCATCCAGCGGCTTGTTGAACACCAGACAGGCTTCCGCCACGGCGCCACCCGCATCGGACGACACGCGGGTGAAGCGGAAGGCCCTGTCATCCGGCAACGGCGGCAGGCTGGTGGCCGTGACCGGCTTGGTGGAGGGGGCCGAGGGGCTGGTGGTCCCTTGTGCGGCAGGGGAGGGGCCGGCGGCCCTGTCCGGCCGCAGCCACAGGGTCGCGGCCAGCCCCCCGGCGGCCAGCACAGCGATGGTGACGGCCGACAGCACGACGCGTTTCGATAACCGCATGATCCCCCCCGGAACGAAAGCGGGTAACAGAGTGCCAATACCATTGCGGCAAAACAACGGTCGCCCGGGGGGTACTCCTTTTCGCCTATCGGTTGTTCGGGCTTGTTCCCTGTGTTTTAAACCACGGTGAAACCGGCCCAGAACGGGTCTTCGCGGTCGATCCAGATGGTATTGAAGCCGGTGGAAACGGCGCTGCCCTGGATGGACGGGATGATGGCCGCCTGTCCGTTCAAATCCGCCAGGGCCTCCACCTTGCCGATGAAACGGCTGCCGATATAGCTTTCATGCATGAAACTGTCGCCCACCGACAGGCGGCCCTTGGCCACCAGATGCGCCAGCCGGGCCGAGGTGCCGGTGCCGCAGGGGCTGCGGTCGATGGCGCGCTCGCCATAGAACACAGCATTGCGCCCGTCCGCCCCGTCGCCCCGCGGTTTGTCCGCCCACAGCACGTGGGAGACGCCGTGGATGCGGGCATCCAGCGGATGCACCGGTTCGATCTTGTCGCGCATCAGGGTACGGATGGTGCGCGACAGTTCCACGATGCGCGCCGCACCCAGATCGTCCAGGCCGGTATAGGGGCCCTGCGGCTCCACGATGGCGTAGTAATTGCCGCCATAGGAGACATCGACCGACAGCGGCCCGAAGTCCGGCACGTCGATGTCGATACCCATGGCCGCGACATAGGCCGGGACATTGCGGATGCGCACCCAGGTGACGCGCTGGCCCTCGGTCCCGTACTCGATATCGATGATGCCGGCCGGCACCTCCACCCGCAGCCGGCCCGGCTCACGCGGCAGGATCAGGCCGTTTTCCAGGCCGAAGGTGATCATGCCGATGGTGCCGTGCCCGCACATGGGCAGGCAGCCGCTGGTTTCGATGAACAGGATGCCGATATCGCTGTCGTCACGGGTGGGCGGATAGAGGAAGCCGCCCGACATCATGTCGTGCCCTCGCGGTTCGAAGCACAGGCCGGTGCGGATCCAGTCGAACCTTTCCAGGAAATCCTGCCGCCGCTCCGCCATGGAATTCCCGCGCAGCAGCGGCGCGCCACCGGCCACCAGCCGGACCGGATTGCCGGCCGTATGGCCGTCGATGCAGAAGAAGGTGTGGCGCATCTTGCAGTTCCCTCAAACGCCGGGCGCCGCCATCCGGCGGCTTGGCTTTACGCGACCACGAGGTCGCGGGCCGGCAGTCGCCGGCCTTCACCGGTCATCACTAGCATGATGACCGGTGGCGTGCTTGCCTCAGATCGGTCGGGTCGCCGCCGCCTTTTCCACCATGGCGGTGACCTGGGCACGGCGTTCGCCGGACAGCGGCAGGCGCGGCAGGCGGACGCGTTCGGACCCGCGGCCCATGATCTGTTCGGCCAGCTTGATCGATTGCACCAGGTCATGCTCCGCATCCAGGTGCAGCAGCGGCATGAACCAGCGATAGATACGCCGCGCCTCCGTGATGTCGCCCTTCTGCAACGCCTTGATCAGGGCCACGGACTCCTGCGGGAACGCGCTGGTCAGGCCCGACACCCAGCCATGGGCGCCCAGGATCATGCCTTCCAGCGCCACATCGTCCAGTCCGGCCATCAGCACATAGCGGTCGCCGAATTCGTTGATCAGGTCGGTGAAGCGACGCGGGTCGGGCGCGCTTTCCTTCACGGCCACGATGTTGGGAATGTCGGCCAGCTTCTTCAGCACGCGCGCGGAGATGGAGACGCGATAGGCGGGCGGGTTGTTGTAGAGCATGATGGGCAGGCTGGTCGCGTCCGCCACGCTCTTGAAATGGGTGTAAAGCTCGTCCTCCGTCGGCACATAGACCATGGCGGGCAGCAGCATCAGCCCGTCCACGCCCAGCGTCTCGGCATCGCGGGCGAAGGTGACGGCGCGCTTGGTGGTCAGTTCCGACACGCCGGTCACCACGGGCACGCGGCCGGCAACGGCAGCGCGGGCGCGGTCCAGGATGGCGCGCTTCTCGTCGGGTTCCAGGGAGTTGTTCTCCCCGCAGGTGCCCAGCAGGATCAACCCGTCCACCCCGTCGCGGATCAGCGCATCCTGCACACCGGCCGTCGCGTCGTAATCGACGGACAGATCCTCGGCGAACTGGGTGGTGGCGGCGGGATAGACGCCCGTCCAGGAAAGCTTGGCCATGAATATCGCTCCAAAGTGGGACCGATAATCGTATACGATATACTCTTGACCTTGGGAAGGGGGATTATTCCTCCAACTGCTCACGCAGATCATCCAGGGTCGCCCGGATATGGTCACGGGTCAGCTGCTCCACCTCCGCCGCATTCCCGGCGGTCCAGGCGGCAAGGATGGCGCGATGTTCCCGTCTAGCCCGGTCTTCGCGACCCTTGGGTTCCAGATGCATGCGGACATAGCGTTCCGACAGGATCAGCAGCCTTGTCAGCAACTGACAGGTGACGGGCCCGGCGGGCCTGATCATTGACAGATGGAACAGCCGATTCTGGGTCACATGGTCGGCCCCGTCCTGGTCCTGTTCCTTTTCCAGTGCTGCCAGCGCGTCGCGCGCCGCCTCATGGTCCGCGGCATTGGCACGGCCTGCCCCGCTGGCCATGGCGCCCGGTTCCAGTTTCAGTCGCAGGTCGAAGACTTCCGTCGCCTCATTCATCGACATGGACCGCACCACATAACCCCGGTTGGGGTAGGAGATCAGCAATCCGTCCTGTTCCAGCCGCCCCAGCGCCTCGCGCAACGGGATCTTGCTGACACCCAGTTCCGTGGCGATGACGTCCTGGCGCACCGGCATGCCGGGTGGGATTATGCCCGACAGGATCTTCCGGCGCATCACTTCATAGGTCTGGTCGGACAGGGTTCTGACGACGATGCTCATGGACAACCATGGTTGGGGGGAACCTGGAGCGGGCCGGTATCACGCATGCCCGTACGCCGTCTACCTTATACAAAACCAGGGCGTGCGGCCATGCGGCTTCGGCATCGGGCTGTTCCGGCATGATTTTCATGTTCGGGCGAAGCGGGCATATGACCTTCGCCTTGACGACAACCATCATCATGGTTGTACTGGCGTCTCCAGGGGAAACCGGGCGGGGGATGGTCATGGAAGGGCTTGCCAAGATTGCCGGCGAGGAACGGGCCGCGGGATTCTGGGGGCCGGACCCGGTGCCGCCGGTCAGGCCGAAGCATCTGGACATCCTGTTCCTGCATCCCAAGACGCTGGTCGACAGCTGGCCCATCCCCGTGGATACGCTGGGGGAGATGGTGAAGATGCCCAGCAGCGTCTATCCCATCCTGGCCTCCTCCATTTCCGACCTGTCCATCGATTATTCGATCTTCGACGGCTATGTCGCGCGGGAGACGTTCGGAGCGTACAAGAACCGCCTGAAAATACCCGATGTCATCTGCATCAGCGTGATGACCTCGCTGAAGGCCATGGACACGGAACTGACCATCCGTCTGGCCCGCGAACTGAACCCCGAGGTCACGATCATCCTGGGTGGCAACCATGCCAGCGCCTGGCCGGAACGCTGGCTGCAATTGGGGGCCGACTACATCGTCATCAAGGAGGGGGAAATCCCCTTCCGCCGCCTGATCCAGCACCTGACCGGCTGGCAGGTGGGCCTGGCCGACGTGCCGAACCTGTGGTGGCTGGACGAGACCGGCAAACCGGTCAAGTCCAAGGCGCAGCTGCCGCTGATTGACATCAACAAGGCGCCGATCCCCGACTGGTCGCGCTTCGATTTCGCGCCCTACGGCATGGGCATGACCGATGGTTTCGGGGCGGCGGTGGAAATCTCCCGCGGCTGCCCGCAGCGCTGCGACTTCTGCAATATCAACAAGTTCTGGGATTACAAGCAGCGCTACAAGTCGGTGGAGCGCGTGCTGGAGGAACTGACGGCACTGCATGCCAAGGGTGTGCGCGAATTCATCTTCACCGACGACAATTTCGGCGGCGACCATCGCCATACACTCAAACTGCTGGAAGGCATGATCGAGCGCGGGCTGGACATGCGCTGGGGCAGCTTCCTGCGCGGCGACACGGTGACCAAGACCAAGGATTTCGAAGTGCTGGCTGCCAAGGCCGGCATGCGCTTCTGCATGATGGGCATCGAAAGCCTGGACCCCGCCTGGCTGAAATCGCACCGCAAGGGCGTGCGTGCGTCCGACGTGGTCGGCATGTATTCGGACGTCTACAAGCGGCTGAACAGCCAGGGCATCTATGTCGTGGGCCTGTTCATCTCCCCGCCGCAGGGGGAAAGCACGGATTTCTCCGGCACCGGGGCCTGTGGTGTGGTCTGCGACTACCATTACTCGGCCAACCTGATCGCCCAGAAGGGCAGCCAGATGTACGAGGATTACCTGGCCCGTGACGCCGTGGGCAAGGACATGTTCTATCACGACTGGAACCTGTCCAGTATCGTGCTGGATGATGGACGGTTGCAGAAGAACCAGAAATCGCTGTGGGACGAGGTGAAGGAGGCCTTCACCGGCTACGGCATCCGCTCCGCGTTCTTCGGCACCCGCTTCGCCCGGCGTTTCCGCTGGCGCCCGATCTTCGTGGTCGGTGAACGCATGCTGTGCACCACGCCCGGTGACGTGAAGCGCTGGCGCCTGGCAAGGGACAAGAGCATCCCCCTGCAGGAACGCCAGGACCGCATCCTGGCGACGGCATTGGGTGACGAGCGGATCAAGGGCCTGGTCAAGCGCCGCTTCTGGATCAGCCCTTTGTCCCTGCGCACCGGCCTCTGGTCGGGCAGGGTGAAGCGGGCTAAGGTTGGTTGAGATCGCCGTAGGTCAGGTCGAGCCGAAGGCGAGCCCTGACGAGCGACGGAGCTGAAAAAAGTCAGGGCTCGCCTTCGGCTCGACCTGACCTACGACAGGAAACCATATCCATGGCGTTCCAGAAATTGCGGTTCGAGCGGGATGGGCGGGTGGTGCTGATCACGCTCGACCGGGCGGATGCGCAGAATGCCATCGACCGCGCGCTGAATGCCGACCTGCATGCGGCCTGGGCGGAGTTCGCCGCCGATGACGGGTTGGACGTGGCGGTACTGACCGGCACGGGCCGGGCCTTCTGCGCCGGGGCCGATCTGGCCGATTACATCCCGCAATTCCTGGATGGCGACATGCTGAAGGTCCGGGCCAATGTGCCCACAGGGCTGGGCGGCATCACGCGCGGGCAGCATCGGCTGGCCAAGCCGGTGGTCGCCGCCGTCAATGGCTGGGCACTGGCCGGCGGGTTTGAACTGGCGCTGGCCTGCGATGTCCGCATCGCAGCGGAAGGGGCGAAGTTCGGTAGTTACGAGATCCATCGCGGTTTCCACCATGGCGACGGCGGTATCGTGCGCATGGTGCAATCGATCGGTGTGGCCCGCACCATGGATATCGTGCTGACGGGACGGGAGGTCAGCGCGGCGGAGGCCTTGTCCATCGGTCTGGTCAGCCGGGTGGTGCCGGCAGACGCCCTGCTGCCCACGGCCCTGGATTATGCCGGCCGCATCGCTGCCAAAAGCCAGGTGGCCGTACGCTCCGCCAAGGAAACGATTCTGGAGGTGACGGGCCGCACACTTGACGATGCCCTGCGTCTGGAGGCGCTTTACGGCTATTCCAGCGGCGATGTACGCGAAGTGAAGCGGCAGTTGGACAGCTTCTTCGCGAAAAATAGCGGCAGCGGCGCTTAATTTGTTTCAAATCCTTCAGTTTCCAAGGGTTGTGATCTTGCAACCACTAGGCGCCCATGGTCAGATATCGGCAATGACAGGGTAGCAGGCCGATATAGGGTCGGGGTGGAGCGGGCATGGCGCCCTCGGATTCGCCGCTGAAGCTGGCTGACGAGATACAGCGCGACGCGCGCACCATCCTTTTCCGTGGGACCTATGGGGCGGAATCACGGCCGGTGCGCGTGCGCGTCCCGGCCCTGCGCCAGGCCCGCGACATCGCCGCCATCCATCGCGAACATGACATGCTGGGCCGGCTGCATTCCGACCGCGTCGCTGCCGTCCTGACCCTGATGGAATCCGCCCATGGCCCCACCCTGGTCCTGGCCGATCAGGCGGAGGTGCTGCTCAGCGACATGATCCCCGTGGGCGGGCTGCCGCTGGACCGGTTCCTGCCGCTGGCCCATGAGATGGCGACGGCACTGGAGGAGGTGCATGCCCGCGACATGGTGCATCGCGATGTCCGTCCCGCCAGCTTCTGGGTGGCATCCGATGGGGTGACGGTCACGCTCGGCAATTTCTGTCGCGCCTCCCTGGTCCCGAACGAGGCGGCGTTGGGCCTGGGCGCCGGGCGCCTGGACGGGGACTTGCGCTATCTGTCGCCTGAGCAGACCGGCCGCATGAACCGGGTGGTCGATTACCGCAGCGACCTTTATTCCCTGGGCCTGTGTTTCTACGAGATGCTGACCGGCCAGTTGCCGTTCCAGGCGGGCGATCCCGTGGGCTGGGTCCATTGCCATATCGCCCGTGAACCACGCCCCATCCGCGAACTGCGCCCCGACCTGCCGGAACCGATGGGCGAGCTGGTGATGCGCCTGCTGGCCAAGGCGGCGGAACAGCGCTATCAGCTGGCCGCCACCGTGAAGTCGGACCTGGCCACCGCCATGCTGGAATGGCGGGCCACCGGCGCCCTGACCCGGTTCCAGCCATCGCGTGGCGACCGTCCGCGCCAGCTGGTCCTGCCCCAGCGCCTGTTCGGCCGCGACCTGGAGGTGGGCCAGATGCTGGCCGCGTTCGAGCGGGCGGCCGACGGGGCGGTGGAATTCCTGGCCGTGGCCGGCAGTTCCGGCATCGGCAAATCCGTGCTGGTGCGCGAGGTGCAGCGGCCGCTCACCGCCCGGCGCGGCTATTACGCCGAGGGCAAGTTCGACCAGCTGCGCCGCGACGTGCCCTTCCTGGCGCTGATCCAGCCGCTGCGCGATCTGGTCAAGCAGGTGCTGACCGAACCGCCGGAGGTGCTGGCCCATTGGGCCGACCGTCTGTCCCGCGCTCTGGACCGCAACGCCGCGGTGATGGCCGAGGCGCTGCCGGAACTGGAACTGGTGCTGGGCAAGCAGCCGGCACCGCAGCCCCTGCCGCCCATCCAGGCGCAAAACCGGTTCCAGCAGACGGTGGCCTGTTTCCTGCTGCAATTCGCGTCCATCGAACATCCGCTGGTGCTGTTCCTGGACGATCTGCAATGGGCCGACACCGCGTCGCTGAAGCTGCTGGAAGCGCTGCTGGTCGATCCCGATGCCCGCCATCTGCTGGTGGTCGGCGCCTATCGCGATCAGGAGGTGGAGGCCGGCCACCCGCTGACCCGTCTGCTGGCGGCGATCCAGCCTGCCATCCGCACCTCCACCATCGTGCCGCAGCCGCTGGAGCCGCCGCATGTCCGCGCCTGGCTGGCCGAGGCCCTGGGCACCGACGATGCGGAGGTGGTGCTGCTGTCGGAAATGCTGACGGCCAAGACCGGCGGCAATCCCTTCTTCCTGGGCCAGTTGCTGACGACCTTGGCCGCCACCCATGTCATCCGTTTCGATGCCCAGATCGGGTGTTGGCGCGGCGACGTGGCGGCGGTGGAACGGGCCAGCCTGCCCGATGACGTGGCCGACCTGCTGGCCGCCCGCCTGGGTGTGCTGCCCGACCAGACGCAGGATGTGCTGCGTCTGGCCGCCTGCATCGGCAACCGCTTCGAACTGGGCCTGCTGGCCGCCATCTGCCGCCTGACGCCGGAGGTGGCGCTGGTCCGCCTGGACCCGGCGCTGCGCGACGGCTACTGCGTGCTGGTGGAGGATGAGGGCGGGGCTGCCAGCATCTATCGTTTCACCCATGACCGGCTGCACAAGGCGGCCTATCTGCTGACGCCGGAGGCGGAACGGTCGCGCGTGCATCTGGAACTGGGCCGGCGTCTGCGCGACGATGCCGGTCTGGCGGAGCGGCTGCCGTTCGAGGTGGTGCGCCATCTGAACCTGGGCAGCGCCCTGATCACGCAGGAAGCGGAACTGCGCAGCCTGGCGCACCTGAACCATGGTGCCGCCCTCAAGGCGCGCGGATCGGCCGCCTTCGACATCGCCCATGGCCTGTTCCGCTGGGCCATGGAACTGCTGCCCTTGGGTGGGGAGGTGGAGTTCCGTTGGCGCCTGTGGATGGATGCGGCGGAAGCCGCATATCTGGTCCAGGATTTCGATGATTTCCAGGCACGGCGGACGGAGCTGGAGGCGCTGGCCGCCGATGATTTGCAGCGCGCCGAACTGCTGGAACTGGTGGTTCTGGCCAATGAGGCGCGCAACAATTTCAACGACGCGCTGGACGCCGCCGTGGCGGGCCTGCGCCTGCTGGACCTGCCGCTGTCATTGGAGAATGCCAAGCGCGACACGCTGCGCCTGATCGCGCAGGTGTTCTGGCGCCTGGGCCGACGCAGTGCGGCCGATCTGGCGGCGCTGCCGGCGATGCAGGATGCGCGCGTGCTGCAGGTCATGCGCCTGCTGGCCTCGGCCATCCGCGCCAGCTATTCGCTGGCCTCGCCCTTGCTGCCCGTGCTGTCGCTGAAGGGTGTGCTGCTGTCGCTGCGTCATGGCATGACGGCATATGCCACCAACTGCTTCACCGGCAGCGCCCTGATCTTCATCGGCGCATTGAAGGATATTCCGCGTGGCAGCCGGCTGGGCGACACCGCCATGCGCCTGGGCGAACGGTTCGACACCGTGGTGCATGTGCCCAACCATGTGGTGGTGGTCCAGCACTGGACCAGCCCCTTGCGCGACATGGCCATTGTGGCGGCGGAAGTGTCCAAGGAACTGCTGGCCAACGGTTTCTACGACCGGGCTGGCCTTTGTTTGATGGGGGAGATGACCTGCCACACGGTCTGCCGTACCGACCTGGAGCAGGAGCTGAGATCCACCCAGGCCGCCATGGCCTTCGCCCAGCGCCGCGACCTGCGCCTGATCGTGGAGACGGCGCGCAATCCCCTGGCCCTGATCGACCGGCTGCGCCGGCCGGAGGCGGGCGGGCTGGATGCGATCCTGCCCTATGAGGGGCTGGCCGACAGCCGCACGGGCGAAATCGCCTTCAAGATCAGGCAGATGTACACGGCCCTGGTCTTCGACCGTACCGACCTTGTTCGCACCCTGGCGGGCGAGGTGCGGCCGGCGCTGCGCTCGGTCCTGGGATCGGCCTGGGTGGCGCCCTTCCATTGGTACGAGGCGCTGGCCCTGCTGGATGGCTGCGGTGGCCGGGTGCCGGCGCAGGTGCGGACAAACCTGAAGCTCTTACGCCTCTGGGCCCGGCATGCGCCGATGAACAATGCCCACCGCGTCCGCCTGCTGGAGGCGGAGATGGCGTCCCTGACCGGGGCGGGCGATCTGTCGCAGCGGGCGGCCACCGCCTTTGCCGACGCCGTCGACCTGGCCATGGAGGAAGGGTTCGTGGGGGATGCCGCTCTGGCCGCCGAACGCCATGGCCGCGCCCTGCTGCGCCTGGACCGCCGCCGTCAGGCCGCCGCCCAGATGCGGGAGGCCTGGCTGCTGTATCGTCGCTATGGTGCTTTGGGCAAGGCGGCCCAGCTGGCCGGTGAATTCCCCGACGCGCTGGAAGGTCTGTCCGCCGATGGCGGGGCGGAGGATGGCGGCGGATCGCAGGCGCTGGACGTGTCCACCGTCACCAAGATGGGCCAGGCCATCGCCGGCGAACTGGTGCTGGGCCGCCTGACCGGCGGCGTCCTGGATCTGGCCATGGAGAATGCCGGGGCGCGCTATGCCGCCCTGACCCTGGTCGATCCCGACGGCCGCACGATCGCGGCGGAGCGGTCCCTGGGTGATACGCCGGTGGAGCAGGGGGGCAATGTTGCCGGCCGCCTGCCGGAACCGCTGCTGCTCTATGCCGAGCGCACCCTGGAAACAGTGCTGATCGAGGATGCGCGGGTGCAGACCCGCTTCCCCGCCCATCGCCGGTGGGACCGGGCCAATGCCGTGTCGGTACTGGGGGTGCCGGTCGTGCACCAAGGCCGCTGCATCGGCGTGCTCTATCTGGAAAACGACCTGACGGCGGGCGCCTTCACGGCCGACCGGGTGGAATTGCTGCGCGTCCTGGCCTCCCAGGCGGCGACCGCCATCGCCAATGCCCGCCTGTTCGATGAGCTGGACCGTGCCCGCACGGCCCTGCTGGAATATAACCAGCGCCTGGAAAAGGTGGTGTCGGAACGCACCGCCGACCTGGCCCGCCGCTCCACCGCCCTGGAACAGTCCTTGACCGAACTGCGCGCCGCCCAGGCGCAGCTGGTGCAGAAGGAAAAGCTGGCGTCGCTGGGCGGGCTGGTGGCCGGGGTGGCGCATGAGATTAACACGCCGCTAGGCGTGGCCCTGACCGGCGCCAGCTATTTCGAGGAGCGGGTGCTGGAACTGGCCGGTCAGATCGAGGAAAAGCGCCTGACCCGCACCGGCCTGGACGAATTCCTGGCCGACACGCGCGAGGCGGTGCGCACCGTGGTCAACAACCTGCGCCGCTCCGCCGATCTGGTGCAGAGCTTCAAGCAGGTGGCCGTGGGCCAGGGCGAAGGCGGGCTGGAAAGCCTGGATCTGGCGCAATATCTGCGCGAGATTCTGCCGCCCATGCAGGTACTGCTGGAGGCCCGCCAGATCCGGCTGGAAATGGCTTTGGAGGAAGGGCTGTTCCTGCGCGCGCCCGCCGGCGCCATCGCCCGCACCCTGACGCATCTGGTGCAGAATGCCGTGACCCATGCCTTCGACGGGGTGGCGGAGCCGGTTGTCAGGCTGGAGCTGCGGCGCGAGGGTGGGGAAGCGGTTCTGAGCGTGACCGATAACGGCGTCGGCATGGGGCTGGACGTGCGCGAGCGCGCCTTCGACCCATTCTTCACCACCAAACGCAGCGCCGGGGCCACGGGCCTGGGCCTGCATATCGTGCATAATCTGGTGACGGGTTCGCTGACCGGGACTCTGGACATGGCAACCGCACCCGGCCAGGGGACTGGCATCACGGTGCGGTTGCCGCTGTCGGCGGAGATGTGAATTAAAACGCCCTCACCCGCTTTGCGGGAGAGGGCGTTTTCTTACTTCAGCCCCAGCTCCTTGACGATATGCTGCGCGCCATAGACGTTGCGCAGGGCTTCGGCCATGCCGCGCACATCGACCATGACGGTGCGGTTGCGGCGGGGCTCATAGCCATAATCGCCCGACAGGCTGTGGATATTGCCGTCGAACACCAGGCCGATCACCTCACCCTTGGTGTTGATGGCGGCGGAGCCGGAATTGCCGCCGATGATGTCGTTGGTGGAAACGGCGTTATAGGGCGTGTCCAGATTCACCTTGCCCTTGGCCTGGTCCCAGCTGGGGGCCATGTCGAAGGGGAAGGCGCCGGTATTGCGCTCATACAGGCCGGCGATGGTGGTGTAGGGCTTCACTTCGGTACCGTCGACCTCCGTCCAGCCCTGGATCTTGCCGTAGGAGACGCGCAGCGACAGGGTGGCGTCGGGATAGACGCTGTCGCCATAGATGGCGAAGCGGGCCTTGGCGATGCGGGCCTGGGCCTGCTCCACCGGGGCTTCCACTTCCTCTTCCACGGCCTTGCGGGCCGCACGGGCGGCGGCATCCACCACCTTCATCAGCTTGATCATCGGGTCGTCGGACGCGTCCACGGCGGCCTTGCCACCCTCGAACAGGCGCAGCCGCTCGGCCGGGTCGCTCAGTTTGCTGGCCTTGACGGCGGCGGCCGCCACCTGATCCGGCGACTGTTTGCCCAGCACGGCCTTGACGATGGCGTCGTCGGGGCCGAACTGCTCGCGCAGCTTGGTGAGCGAGAAGGTGAGCAGGGCTACTTCCAGATCGGTATGCACGGGGGCCGGGTTGGACAGGCGCTGCTTCAGGGCCGGCAGGCGACTGTCGCCATATTCACGCAGGCGCTGCGCGCTGGGCAGCAGGCGCTCGTCACCGGCGCGCAGCAGCAGGCGGGCATTCATGGCCAGCACGCTGTCGAAGGCGCGCATGCGCTCCAGATGGATCAGACGCTGATAGAGCTGGGCATAGCGCAACTGGGCCTTTTCGATCTGCGCGAACGCGTCGCCCACATCCGCCGACAGCTTGGGATCGGCCGCGATCTTGGCGCGCAGTTCCTGTTCGGCCTTGACCTTGGCCCCGAAGAATTCCTTGTCGGCCAGGGCCAGCTGACGGCCCTTCCACACCTTGATGCCATTTTCGATGCTGTTCAGATCGTCGAAGGCATCGCGGTTGCGGTCGGCATTCTCACGCCCGAACTCGATCAGGCGGCCACGACGTTCCTGTGCGTAGAACAGGAAGGAGGGCGCGACATTGTCGCGGATGAATTCCAGCTCGGCGATGGTGCGCAGGCGGCTGGTGGAGCCGGGATTGCCGATGACGAAGCTGGCATCGCCTTCCTTGCTGCCATCCTTGGACCATTTGAAATGGTCGGGGCTCTTGATCGGCTTGCCATCCTCGTAGACGCGCAGCAGCGACATGTCGAGCGCGTAGCGGGGAAAGTTGAAATTGTCCGGATCACCACCGAAGGAGGCGGCGGCGGCCTCCGGCGCGAAGGCCAGACGGACATCCTGATAGCGCTTGTACTTGTAGAGATTATAGCGCCCGCCCTGGTACAGGGTCACGGCGTCGCAGCGCAGCTTGTCATTGCCGCCGGCACAGTTCTTTTCGATCTCGGCCAGGGTGGCGCGGCGGGCATTGGCGAAGTCCTGGCCGGTCTTGCCGGCGGTGGCGGCTTCGACCTGGGCGGTGACGTCGGTGATCTCGACCAGCTGGTTGATCTCGATGCCCGCACAGCTCTTCTCTTCAGGCCGCGTCTTGGCCAGGAAGCCGTCGGTCTGGTAATCCTTCTGGGCGGATGACAGTTCGGCGATGCAGTCGGCGACGCAATGGTGATTGGTCATCACCATGCCCTCGCCCGACACGAAGCTGCCCGAGCAGCCGCCGGCCAGCCGGACATAGGACATCTGGGCCTTCTTCAGCCACTTGGCGTCCGGCGTGAAGCCGGTGGCCTTGGCGATGGAAGCCGTGGGCACATTGTCGATGGTCCACATGCCTTCATCGGCCTGGGCCGCACCCACCAGCAGGGCGATGGTCGCGGCGGTCGATACCGCCAGCTTCACCGGCTTCACCATGGTTTCCCGTCCTTGTTCTGCGCTCGAATTTTTGGAGCATATTTGGATCGCTGGTGCCCGCGCAGGACGCACGGGCACAGGGGCGGCACCATGCGCCCAAGCCATGGGACCGGTCAACGCCGTCCTGGTGCCGCTTTACAAGGGGTGGATGGTGCCAGGCGGGTCAGCCGTTTGCAGCCCTGCGGCGCATGAAGACATCCAGCGCGCCGTTCATTTCCTTCAGCAGATCAGCCACCATCGGGTCGTTCTGGGCGTGGCGCCAGACGGCCCCCATGCGCGGATGGTCGGCGAACATGTCGATGCCGCCGAAGGCCGGCAGGAACTTTTCCAGGAAGAAACAGGCCGGCACCATGGCGCAGTCGGCCAGGGTGAAGCTGTCGCCCATGCACCAGGGGCCGTCGATGAAGGTCTCCAGCCCGTCGCGCCCGCGCTTCAGTTCCGCCAGCTTCTCCCCCACCAGCTTGGCATCGCGGGTGGCCGGGTTCATCTGGCCCAGCAGGCCCAGCAAAGCGGGCAGGATATAAAGATCGGCGGCACGGCTGATGATGCGGGCGCGGGCGCGGACCAGATCGTCACCGGGCAGGATGCGCTTTTCCGGGAAGCGCTCATCCAGGAATTCGCAGATCACCTCGGACTCGATGATCGTGGCTCCGCCGGCATCCAGGGCCGGCATCTTGCCATAGGGATTGATGGCCAGATATTCCGGCGATTTCAGCCCGCCGCCCGGCGGCGGGACCAGCGGGATGTCCAGCCCCTTGTACCGGATGGCCAGCAGCACCCGGGTGACATAAGGGCTCAGCAGGACACCATAAAGCTTCATGATCCCAATCTCCGGTCGGTCACCCGAACTGCCTTTTCCCCTACATAGCGCGATGCGGCGGCGGGGGGTAGGGGGGATCGCCCATGACAGGACCGCATTGCATCCCGGGCGATGCGGACGAGCCCGGCCATGCTGACCCCGATCGACGCCAGCCCGGTGCGCTTGCCCGCACCGACGGCGTGCCGGTGATGCAGGATCGCACCCGCCTGCACCGGCAGACGATGCGTCATGTGCGGTTATAATAGCGATTGCTTGACCCCGCACATGGCTTGCCGCCATCAAGGGTGATCGCTGAAGCCGCCGGGATTGCCCATGCGCCCTTCCATCGCCCTCTGCCTGTCCGCCATTCTGGTCGCGATTCCCGGTACGGCGCTGGCTGCCTCCATCCCGCCGGGATTTTCCGCCGGGCTGGCGGGGCCGGTGCTGACCTATGTGCATCTGTTCGGCCTGCTGGGATTGGGCCTGTGGCTGGACATGCAGGGCAGGGGGACGCCTGGGGCCGGCGCCGGACTGGCGCTGGCGGCCGGGCTGATTGCCGGGCTGGTGACGCGGGCGGGATTGCACCTGCCTTTTGCCGGGCTGGCGCTGGAGGCGTCGCTGGTCGTGCTGGGCGGGCTGCTGGCCGCCACCCTCAACCTGCCCGCCGTGGTCGGACTGGTCATGGCGGCGGCAGTGGGGGCCTTGCACGGGATCAGCCTGTCGCAATGGGGCGGGCCCGCCACCAGCAACATTCTGTTCTGGCCCGGCATGCTGGCCGGCTGCGTGCTGGTCCTGTCGTCGGGGGTGGGATTGTCGGCCACGCTTTACCAGATCGGCGGGGGCAAGGCCTCGCGGGTGGCCGGTGCCCTCATCGCCCTGGCCGGTCTGCTGATGCTGTTGAATATATTGTGACAAAAAACGTTGGATATCGGCCACAGGGCCCCGACTTTTGTCGCCCCCTATACCATTTCGTCCCCGTACCGGTTGCGCGGGGTCGGTAGCAGGCGCACCATGGTATGATCGAAATCCACACAGGAAAGGGCGCTCGCCATGCCCAATCCATCCGACCCTCCGACCTGTCCGCCCGAAGCCGTGCGTAAGACCGCCTTGCTGCGACGACGCCAATTGCTGGGGATGGGGCTGGGTCTGCTGGCGACCCCGGCGGTCCTGGCGGCACCGGGCGAACAGGTGCGGTTCTTGCAGATCGGTACCGGCACCACGGGCGGCACCTATTTCCTGATCGGCGGGCTGCTGGCCAATGCCGTCAGCAATCCGCCGGGATCGCGCCCCTGCGACCGGGGCGGGGCCTGCGGCGTACCGGGCCTGATCGTGGTGGCGCAGGCGACATCGGGTGCGGTGGAGAATATCGGCCTGATGCGATCACGCCGGCTGGAATCATCCCTGGTCCAGGCCGATATCGCGCATCTGGCGCTCAATGGTGCGGAACCGTTCCAGAAAGCCCCCTATCCCGACCTGAAGGCCATCGCCAATCTCTATACGGAGACCATCCATCTGGTCACACGCGCCAACAGCGGCATCAGGACGCCCGCCGATCTGAAGGGCAAGCGGGTGGCGCTGGGCGAACAGGGATCTGGTACCCTTGTCACTGCCCGCGCCTTGCTGGCCACCTACGGCCTGTCGGAAAAGACCATCAAACCCTTTTATCTCAGTCCCGCCGCCGGTGGTGACCGGCTGGAGGAAGGGGAGTTGGACGCCTTCCTGATCGTGGGTGGCTATCCGCTGCCGGCCGTGGCCGATCTGGCAAGGCGCGTCCCCATCGCCCTGGTTCCCTTCAGTGACGACCGTGCCATGCAGTTGATGAAGCGCATGCCGCATTTCACCGAGACCCGGATCGAGGCCGACACCTATGAGGGCGTGCCCGCCACCAAATCGCTGGGCGTGGGGGCGGTCTGGGTGGTGCGCGGCGATCTGAAGCCGGAACTGGTGCATGACATCACGGCGGCACTGTGGAACGACCAGACGCGGTCGATGCTGGATAATGGCCATCCGCGCGGCCGGTCCATCCAGCTGGCCACGGCGCTGACCGGTCTGCCGGTGCCGCTGCATCCCGGGGCGGAGCGATTCTACCGTACCAAGGGGATGATCAAGGGCGAGATGCCGGCCCCGAAGGTTCCGGCGACCCACTAATTAAATTGTTCCCCGGGATATCTGTTCGCTTTCCAGGCTTGACCCCTGGAAACACACAAAGATAACCTTCTCACGGATGATCGCTGCGGGAAGGGTGCGGCCGTGGAAGCGCGCAAGGCGGTGAGGCTGTTGCCGATGCCCTTGTCCGGCCTGTCGGGCACGCTCTTGGGCGGGTTCGTGGTGCGGCTGGCCGGCTGGTCCATGCTGATCGTGCTGGCGCTGACGGCCATCGGTTATTCAACCATTTACGACCGGGCGGAACGCGACGCGCTGGACCGGCTGCAGGCGCATCTGCTGGAACGCGGCCGCACGGAAAGTGCGATCTTCAAGCTGGCCGCGTCCAACATGGAACTGTTCCGCGACCGGTTCCTGGCGCTCTATGCCGATCCCGCCATCCTGCCCGACCCGGATTTCGATGCCTATTTCCAGCGGGGAGCCGATGGGGCGACGCGGCTGCGCCCGGAATATTTCGATGGCATCGTCGACAAGGATGGTATCCGGCACAATGGAAGCACGGGTTTCGTTGGCGCCAACCAGAAGGATATTCCGGCTGAGCTGAAAAGACGCCTGGTCATTACCCATCATGTCCTGGCGCAATATGGTCCGGCCTGGCAGAACCGCTTCATCAATACCAATATCAGCATGCCGGAAAACGCCATGCTGATGTATTGGCCCTCCTTCGCCTGGGGGCGGGAGGTGGAGGCCGACCTGGACATGACGGCCTTTTCCGTCATCCGGTCCACCCTGATATCGGAGAATCCGCAGCGCCGGCCGGTCTGGACGCCGCTTTACCATGACCATACGGCCAAGGCCTGGATGGTCACCTATCAGCTGCCGGTGGATTATCAGGGCCGGCACCTGCTCAATGCCGGGCATGATGTTTCGGTTGCCGATCTGATGGACCGGCTGATCACCGATCATCTGCCCGGTTCCTATAATTTCGTGTTGGCGGCCGACGGTCATCTGGTGGCCCATCCCTTATGGATGGACCGGCTGCGCAAGGAACTGGCCACCATCAATCTGGAAAAGCTGGGTGATCCCGGCCTGCTGCGTGTCCATGCCCTGATCCGCGACAGCGTGGAACGGCGCAAGGCCGATCCCGGCCCCGACGACAATGTCTGGATCGTGGAGGATGCGGCGGACGATGCCTATCTGGCCGTGACGCGGCTGGAGGGACCGGACTGGTGGTTCATCGCCCGATATCCCAAATCGCTGGTGGCGGCCACGGCGCATCAGGCGGCCAGCGCCATCATGGCCATGGGCATCGCCTATTTCCTGGCCATGCTGGCCCTGGTCTTCGTGCTGCTGCGCCGGCAGGTGGCCGGCCCCATCCTGCAATTGAAGCAGGCGTCGGAACAGGTGGCGGCCGGCGAGTATGCCGCGGTGGCCGATGGCACGACGCCGCTGCCGACGGCGGCGCAGGACGAGATCGGCACGCTGGCCCGATCCTTCCAGGACATGGCGGCCCGCGTGCGCGAAGCGTCCGACGGGCTGGCGGAGCAGGTGGCGCTCAGGACGGAGGCGCTGGAGGCCGCCAACAAGCAGTTGGAGGAATGGAGCCTGCATGATGCGCTGACCGGGGCCTATAACCGCCGCGCCTTCGATGCCGACCTGCGCAGCGTCTTCGATCTGGCCCGGCGCCAGGGCAAGGCCCGTTTCGCCCTGATCCTGGCCGATATCGACCATTTCCAGGCCTATAATGACGCCTATGGCACCGCCGCCGGCGATCAGGTGCTGCGCACCCTGTTCCGCACATTGACGCGGCAGGTGGGGCAGGGCGACCGCGTCTATCGCCATGGCGGGGCCCGCATCGCCATGATCCTGACCGAAGGCGAGGCTGTGGCGCTGGACGGGCGGGTGCGGGAAATCCTGGAGGGGATTGCGGAATTGGCCCTGCCGCATCAGCAGAGTCCGCATGGCATCGTCACCCTGTCTGCCGGGCTGGCGCGTTACAAGACCAGCATGGACGCCGCCGCCGACATGGTGGGCCTGGCGGAAAAGCGGCTGGACCAGGCGCGGCAGGATGGGCGCAACCGGCTGGTGGCGTGACGCGACGCTTTCCCGCCGCGGCATCAGGCCCTAATCTGCCGTCACCTTAACCAATGCCCGATCGTGACCCGACATGACCCAACCAATTTCCCTGATCCTGGACGGCGATCCCGGTACCGATGATCTGCTGGCCTGGATGTGGGTGCTGTCCCTGCCGCGTCAGGCACGGGTGCTGGGCATCTGTGCGGTGAACGGCAATGTCACGCTGGATCGGACCACGGCCAATGCGCTGGCCTTCCTGGACCATGTCGGCGCCCCCGACATTCCCGTCCATGCCGGGGCCAGGGCGCCGCTGGGCAAGGATGAGCCACCGCCGGGCGATGGCGCCTTCGCCGAGAGTGGGCTGGGCGAACTGGTGCTGGCGCCGTCGCTGCGTCAGCCCGCCTCCCACGATGGGGTGGGCTGGATGGCGCAGGTGCTGCGATCGCAGCCGGTCCGTACCGTCACCATCCTGGCCACCGGGCCGTTGACCAATCTGGCGCTGCTGCGGGCTCGCGCACCCGACGCCTATGCCCGCATCGGCCGCATCGTGGCCATGGGCGGGTCCTTCGGGCCGCTGCCGCCCAATTTCGTGCGAAGGGGCAATGTCACGCCCTTTGCCGAGTTCAATTTCTGGATGGATGCGGCGGCGGCGCAGTCGGTGCTGAATGGCGGGGTGCCGGTGCTGCTGGCACCCGCCGACGTGACGCACCAGCTGATCTCCAATCCCGCCCGTCTGGCCAGGGCTCGCGCCCTGCCGCGCTTCGGGCGGGAGGTGGAACTGATGCTGAACGCGCCCTACCACTTGGACAAGCCCAAGTTCCATACCGACGGCGCCTTCCTGCACGACCCCACGGCCGTGGCCGGCCTGTTCCATCCCGACCTGTTCGAGACGGTGCGTGCCCAGACGCATATCGTGCAGGAAGGGACGGGCATCGGCGCCGGTCTGCTGCTGCCCGATGGGGCCGGCAACGTGGAGGTGATGATCCGGGTCAAGGACAGCGACGCGTTCTATGAGCGGCTCTACGGTGATCTGGCCCGGCATTACGCCTGAGCCAGACCACCCCGCTGCCGCAGGCTGAAAAGCTGCGCCGTGGCGATGGCGGCCACAGCCGCGGCCTGGACCAGCACGAAGCCCGTACCCAGCGCCGTGGTCCAGCCCGTGGCCAGCAGCGCCAAACTGCCGGCTACCCAAGCCAGATTGAGCCCGGCCATGACCTGGGCCGGCCCCGCCGCCACACCAGCCCGCCGTCCGGCCCAGGCCGCGAACAGGGCGCAGGGGAACAGCACGACCCCCGCTTCCAGCAGCAGCCAGGCGGGCAGACCCAGCAGCGGTTCCAGCAGCCCCGATCCCAGGGTCAGCAGCAGACCGGAGGCGAAGCATGTGGCGGCATCGATCAGCAGCAATTGGCGAGTGAAGGTGCTGATACCCATGATGATCTCCATCGTTTCGTCGTTGCGATGGCTGGATCATGGGGCAGGGACGTGCGCGCCGCGATTACCTGTCAGGTAATGAGCCTGAATGAAAAAGGGGCGCCCCGTGGAGCGCCCCTTTCACCGGTTACTTACCCTTCACCGCACTAAAACTGCCCCCCTTCAGCACCACCTCCGTGCTCACGGGCAGGTCGGTGGCGGATGCCCCCAGCCAGACCTTGTAGCGGCCGGGCTTCACCACCCATTCCTTCCTGGCCACGTCGAAGCTGGCCAGCAGGCGGGCATCGACGGGGACGGAGAATCGCCCGCTGGCACCCGGCGCCAGTTCCAGCTTCTGCCACCCGGCCAGCCGCTTCGGCGCCTCCCAGCCGCCGCCAGCGGGACCGACATAGAGCTGCGGCACGGCCTTGCCGGCGCGGGCACCCTTGTTGGTGACGGAGCCGGACAGGGTCAGGGTGCCGTCGGCACCGACCTCCGCCTTCAGGTCCTGATAGGCGAAGTTGGTGTAGGAGAGGCCGTAGCCGAAGGGGAACAGCGGCTTGTGCCCATTCTTGTCGAACCATTTATAGCCGACGGCGGCGCCCTCCGGATAGGCGACGTCGAATTTCGTGCCGTCCGGCAAGCCTTCGCCATCCAGCTTGGGGCGCGGCAACTGGTCCAGGCTGGCGGGGAAGGTGACGGGCAGGCGGCCACTGGCATCCACCTCGCCGAACAGCACCCGCGCGATGGCCTCTCCACCGGCTGTACCGGGATACCAGGCCTCCAGCACTGCGCCCACATCCTTCAGCCAGGGCATGAGGACGGGGCCGCCGGACTGCACCACGACGATGGTGCGCTTGTTGGCCTTGGCCACGGCGGCGACCAGCGCGTCCTGGTTGTCGGGCAGGGACAGGGCGAAGTCCATGGCTTCGCCTGTCCATTGATTGACGAAGACGATGGCGATGTCGCTGTCGGCGGCCAGCTTCGCGGCGACCGCCGGGTCGGTGCCGGCATCGAACGCCACCTCACCGCCGGCGCGGGCCTTGATGGCGGCCAGCGGCGGGTTGGCGTGGAAGACGATGGGGCCGGGGAAATTCTTCGGCCCCAGGCCGGGCACCGGGTTGCCGCCCGGCCCGAACACGGTGGACGACCCACCGCCGGCCATCACGCCCTTGTCGGCATAACCGCCGATCACGGCGATCTTTTTCGCACCCACCGCCAGTGGCAGCAGCCCGCCCTGGTTCTTCAGCAGCACGATGCCTTCCTCGGCATCGGCCTGGGTCACCTTGGCATGGGCGGCATAGTCGATCTTGTGATCTTCCACGGTGACGGGATTGTCCATGACGCCATGGGCGAACAGGGCGCGCAGGATGCGGCGATTCATATCGTCCAGTCGGGCGATGCCGACCGATCCGTCGGCCAGCGCCTTGCCCAGCAGTTCCGGCCCGAAATAGGGTTCCTTGTCGAAGACGAAGCCCGATTCCTGGTCAAGGCCGGCATTGGCGGCCTTGACTGTGCTGTGCACGGCGCCCCAGTCGGACATGACATAATAGGGATAGGCCCAGTCGCCCTTCAGCACCTTGTTCAGCAAGAAGTCGCTCTCGCACGCGTAATCGCCATTATAGCGATTATAGGCGCACATGACGGAGCCGGGGTTCGATCGCTCCATGGCGATCTCGAAGGCCAGCAGGTCCGACATGCGGACCCCGGCCTCGTCGATATTGGCCGACAGGACGAAGCGGCCCGTCTCCTGCGCATTCAAGGCGTAATGCTTGATGGTGGAGACGATGTTGTTGGACTGGATGCCGCTGATCTGGGCGCCGACCATGATGCCGGCCAGCAGCGGGTCCTCCGTGCCATATTCGAAATTGCGGCCGTTGCGCGGCTCGCGCACCAGGTTGATGCCGCCGGCCAGCATGACGTTGAAACCGGACAGGCGCGCTTCCTTGCCGATCATGGCCCCGCCCTGGCGGGCCAGTGCCGGATTCCAGCTGGCCACCGTGGCGATGCCGGCGGGCAGGGAGGTGCGTTCGCGCATCGGATCGGTGCTGTCGCGTTGCGTGGCCACGCCGACGCCGGCATCGGTCTGCCATTGCGCGGGAATGCCCAGCCGGTCGATTCCCGGGACATAGCCCGCCGATCCCATGCGGATGCCCGCCGGCGGGACGTAGTTTTTGTCCTTCATGGGGGAGCCGAAATAACCGAAGACCAGAATCTTCTTCTCCTCCACCGTCATCTCGCGCAGCAGCAGGTCGGCGCGCGCGTCGGCGGACAGGCTGGTGTCCATCCAGGGCCGGGCTGTGGCGGCGGCATGGGCCGGCGCGGTGATTCCGGTGGCGGCAACGGCGCCAGCGGACAGGGCCGTGGCCAGCAGCAAGGTGGACATGAAGGCCCGCATCTTCCTGTTATTCATTGGCATTTCTCTTTCATCATCATGGTGCCAAAGCAAGGGCCGCGATGCGGTCCGGCCTTGTCCCGCAAGAGGGTTCACGTCACCAGGAATGGAAAAATGCCGCCAGCGGCGCCGCCTTCCCGTTCCTCCCGGCGTCCACCCGACATTGGTTGCGGGCGGTTCGGCAGGCATAATATCAAAGGCCACAGGGATTGTCAGTGAAAACAGACAACGTTGTCCGATTTCTGTCCAGCCTGTCAGTATCAATTCCACGCGGTTGCGTGACATCCTGGCAACAATGGACAAGTTGTACCCCTGCACTGGGCAGGTCCCCCGCCTGAAACGCTTGAAAACCGGGCTTCTGCGCTGTTCGCCTTCGCAGTCGCGGAAATTATATAAGCGCTGCAAGCATGTCGATTTTCTGTTTATGACCCGGACAAGCGATGTCTACGCTGTCACTATGTATGACAACGATGACATATAGCGCTTGACATCAAATCGGCCTGCCGTAAATTCGTCACCACAAGGATGGGAGCGTGTGGCAAGCACGCCCGGATGGGTGGGGAAACAAACGAGGCGGCTTATTCAAGAGCCCGATCGACGACTATCAGACGCATGAAGCCTTGAAGGGGCCTTCTGTGAATGATCCCGCGTATTCAGGCGCCAAGAAATCACACGTATAATTTTGCACTGAGGGAGGATCTCTTGACAGGGATGCATTCAATGCTTGGTCGCGGTCTGGCCGTGGCTTTGCTGGCGGGGGTCTCGCCGCTGGCGATGGCCACCACCGCCCTGGCGCAGGCTGTACCGGCCGGCACCAATACGCTTGATGAAATCATCGTCACCGGCGTCCGCGCCTCGCAGCAGCGGTCGGTCGACGTCAAGCGCAACCAGACGGCCATCGTCGATGCCATCTCGTCGGAAGATATCGGCAAGCTGCCCGACGTGACCATCGCGGACAGCCTGCAGCGCGTGCCGGGTATCCAGATCCGCCGCGATGCCGGCGAAGGTTCCACGGTGAATGTCCGCGGCTTGCCGCAGGTCATCACCATGCTGAATGGTGAGCAATACCTGTCCGCCGGCAACCAGGGTGAGGCCAAGCCCAACCTGACCGACGTGCCGGCGCAGCTGATGAACGCCGTCGTGGTCTACAAGACCACGGATACCAAGAACGCCTTGTCCGGCGTTTCCGGTACCATCGATCTGCGCACCCGCCGTCCGTCGGACATGCCCTATGGCTTCGCCGCGTCGGGCGCCGTCGAAGGCCAGACCGGCAAGGACACCAAGGAAAAGGATTACCTGGCCAATGGTCTGGTTTCCTGGCGCGGTGACCGCATCGGCGTGCTGGTTTCCGCTGCCGGCAGCCAGGCCAACCTGGGCAACAACTATGCAGGTCTGGCACCGGGGCCCGGCGTCGGCGGCCTGTCCGGCAATAATGACTGGGGCGGGACCAACCCCAACCAGTTCATCTCGCCGCATGGGTTCGAGAGCTTCCATAAGGAGACGGAGCGCGACCGTCTGTCCGTGTCCGGTGCGTTTGAAGCCGATCTGGGGGAGGGGTTCACCTTCCTGGCCGAAGGCTTCTACACCAAGATGGACGAGTATAACCGCGCTGCCGGCCTGAACATCTCCAACCGTTGGTCGGGCGACGCTTTCGGTGTCTGGACCAAGCCGACCTCCACGACCCCGGTCAGCGGCGGCAATTGGCAGGCCGTGGACGAGTACGACATTGACGCCTGGTGGGTGAACTCCTTCTCCGTCAACCGCGTCAACAAGTCGGAATCGAAGAACTACAACGCCGAACTGAAGTACGACAATGGCGGTCCGTTCAAGATGGAAGCCCGGGCCATGCGCTCGGATGCCGACCGTCTGTCGATGAATGGCCAGGCGCAGGGTGACCTGTCGAACTGGAAATACGCGCCGGGCCGCTTCACCCTGTTCCGTGACGCCGCCGACCGTACCCGTGGCACCTTCTATCCGGCCTCCATCGCCTCGACCTTCCCCGCCTCGCGCTACACCAACAATATCGTTGGCAGCCTGGGCGGTCGTTATGTCGATCCCAACCCGCTGGGTTATGGCCAGAACCCGCAGCTGCATTACGACATTTCGGGCAGCAGCCCGGTCTGGTCGGGCTTCAACAACCCGATCTCCGGTGGCCTGGGTGCCGGCAAGACGCTGACCGACTACATGGCCAACAAGGACAGCTACGCCATCGGCGCCTTCTCCTCGGAGGGCAATAACGAGGCGAAGTCAGACCTGAACGTCTATCGCATCGACACCCATTATGATTTCGAGGAGCCGCTGGCCGGTTTCCTCAACAAGATCGATGTGGGCATCCGCCGGTCGGACCGGTCGGTGTCGATCGAGCAGTTCCACCTGTTCTCCACCTTCTACCAGGGCAAGGGCGTGAACGCCGCCGGCCAGCCCAACACCTCGGGCTGTTCGGCCCAGTGGAAGGCCATCGACGTCGTCATGAACCAGAACCAATGCCAGGCGGGCGAGTTCGTGCCCGATCCGGTTACCGGCCAGCTGGTGTTCCAGGGCTACACGGTGAACGCGCCCACCCGCCTCGACACGTATAACAACGTGATCTGGGTCGACAATATGGGTTCCATCACCAAGGGCGTCCCCGGCTTCTGGGCCATCGACCCGCGCGACTTCGACGATCCGGAAGCCTTCCACAAGAAGGTGTTCGGCGGCGCCGATCGTGCCATCATCCCGGGCCAGTCCTATGCCGTCGACCTGACGGAAGACAGCGGCTACATCAACACCAACTTCGAGTTCGGCCGCCTGTCCGGTACGGCCGGCGTGAAGATCATCCGCACGGAGCTGCAGGTCCGCCAGAACATCACGGGTGACACCCTGAATTATGGCGACACCAACATCGACGCTGGCGATGTGGTCTCCAAGCGTTCCTACTACGACTATCTGCCGGCGTTGAACGCGTCCTACGATGTCACCGACGACCTGCGTCTGCGCTTCAGCTACTCCAAGACCATGCAGCCGCTGGACCTGTTGAAGTATGGCGGCGCCTTGAAGATCAACACCGCCGACGATCCGGGGCTGGGTATTCGCGTCGTCACCAGTGCCGAGGCCAATGGCAATCCCAACCTGGATCCGTGGCGTGCGGATAACTGGGATGCGGCGATCGAGTATTATGTCGGCAAGGCCAGCATGCTGAACCTGGCCGTGTTCCGGATGAATATCGACAGCTACGTCGTCACCCGCACCACGGCCGACGGGCGGTTCCCCGACCAGGACGGCGTGATCCGCCGTACGGTCAACGTGACCCGTCCGCAGCAGGGTGAAGGCGGGCGCGTGGAAGGTGTCGAGGTTGGTGCCAAGCTGTCCTTCAAGGACTTCCTGGACAATGACAGCTTCATCTCCAACTTCGGTGTCGATACCAACTACACCTACTCGCCCAGCGAACAGACCCTGTCGTCGGGCAAGAAGCTGGCCTTCGCCGACAATTCCAAGCACCAGTTCAATCTGGTCGGCTGGTACCAGGACGACAATATCCAGGCACGCGTTGCGTACAATTTCCGCAGCAAGCGCCTGGAGAACACGTTCAAGGACTTCCCGGTCTACCAGGATACCTCGCAGTTCGTTGACGTTAACCTCAGCTACAACGTCAATGAGCAAATCACGGTCTACGCCAACGGTTCCAACATCACCGGCGAGATCGAGGATTACTTCGTGGAGTTCGAACCGGGCGTGACGCAGTATGCCTGGCAGAACGAGTACGAGACCCGTTACACGGTCGGCGTCCGCTTCAAGTGGTAATGCACCTGTAGCGTGAAATGAGGGGGCGCCGTCGGGATGTGCACGCACATCAAGGCGGCGCCCTTTCGCGTTTTACTCCCTTTTCCGTCATCCCGGTGACAAGCCGGGACCCAGGGACCAAGCGCCCGACCTTTCGGCAGCTTTGATCCAAGCTGCGTCGAGGTTTGATCCTGTGGCCCCTGGGGCCTGGCTTTCGCTGGGATGACGAAGAGGGGTAGTCTTCTTCCAATACGTCGATGAGGAAATTCACCCATGTCCCCCAACGGCACCGACAACCGCATCCGTGACGTCGTCATTGTCGGGGGCGGTACGGCCGGCTGGATGACAGCGGCCGCGCTGGCCGACCATTTCCGGGGTTCCAGGATGACGATCACGCTGGTGGAAAGCTCGTCCATCGGCACCATCGGGGTGGGGGAGGCGACGATCCCCACGATCCGGCAATTCTATCAATCCATCGGCCTGCGCGACCTGGATGTGATGAAGGCCACGCACGGCACGGTGAAGCTGGGCATTCAGTTCGACGGATGGCTGAACCCTGAATCCAGCTTCATCCATCCGTTCGGCGTCTATGGCCAGGATCTGCGCAATATTCCCTTCCACCAATATTGGCTGCGCCTGCGCGCCGCGGGGGAGCAGACGGATTTCGGCGATTATTCGCTGGCCGTGGCGCTGGCGCGGGCCGGACGCTTCACCACGCCCTCGCCCAACCCGCCCAGCACCCTGTCGGTCTTCGACTGGGCCCTGCATTTCGATGCCGGCCTGTTCGCGCAGTTTCTGCGCAAGAACGCCGAGGGCAAGGGCGTGCGGCGCATTGATGCCAAGGTGGAGCGGGTGGAACAGCGGGCCGAGGACGGGCACATCACCGGTCTGCTGCTCGACAATGGCGACACGATCACCGGCGACCTGTTCGTTGATTGCTCCGGCTTCGGCGGCCTGCTGATCGAAGGGGCGATGAAATCGGGGTATGAGGATTGGACGCAATGGCTGTTCTGCGACCGCGCGCTGGCGGCCCAGGGGAACGCCATCAGCCCGCCGCCACCCTATACTCGCGTCACGGCGCACAGCGCCGGCTGGCGCTGGACCATCCCGTTGCAGCACCGCACGGGCCATGGCTATGTCTATTCCAGCCGCTTCATCAGTGATGGCGATGCGGAGGAGGAGTTGCTGGGGGCCGTCGGCCGCGATTTGAAGATGGCCCCGCGCCGCATCGCCTTCACTCCCGGCCGCCGCAAGCAGGCATGGAAGGGCAATTGCGTCGCCATCGGCCTGTCTTCCGGGTTTCTGGAGCCACTGGAGAGCACGTCAATCGCCTTGATCGAGACGGGTATCGAGAAACTGAAGCAGTTGTTCCCCGGCCGGCAGATCGATCCGCGCCTGGTGGATGAATACAACGACTGGAGCCGGCGTGAGCTTCAGCGGGTGCGCGATTTCGTGATCCTGCATTACTGGGCCAACCAGCGCCAGGACAACGCCTTCTGGCGCGCCTGCCGGGAGGTCGAACTGCCGGAAAGCCTGCTGCACAAGCTGGAGATGTGGAAGCGCCGCGGCCATATCATCCGCTACCGGTGGGAGATGTTCCAGCCGTCCAGTTGGCTGGCCATCTATAACGGCTTCGGCATCCTGCCCGACGGATATGATCCGGCTTTGGACGGGTACGACGTGGCCGGCCTGTCCCGCGCGCTGGGCGGCATGCGCAACGCCATCGCCCAGGCCGTCAAGGACTGTCCCACGCATAGTGAGTTCATCGAACGCTACGCCAAGGCGGACATGTGATCCGCCAACAAAGGAATGATAGGGGAAACACCATGAAGCCGTTGAAGAAGATCGTCATCGCCGGGGGCGGCACCGCAGGCTGGATCACCGCCTCCATGCTGTCCTTCATGCTGAAGGGCACGCAGACCGCCATCGAACTGGTGGAATCCGATGAGATCGGCACGATCGGCGTGGGCGAAAGCACGATCCCGCCCTTCGTGGTGCTGCTGCGCAACCTGGGCATCGACGAGCAGGAATTCATCGCGGCCACCGATGCCAGCTTCAAACTGGCAATCCGGTTCGAGGATTGGTTCAAGAAGGACCTGACCTATTACCATCCGTTCGGTACCCTGGGCGGCCAGATCGACACCCATGAATTCTACCAATGCTGGCTGCGCGCCAAGGAGGCGGGGCATCCGTCGGAATTGCAGGATTTCGCGCCCGCCACCGTGATGGCCGACCAGTTCAAGTTCATGCTGCCCTTCAAGGCGCAGCGCACCCTGATCTCGTCCGCCTCCTACGCCCTGCATGTCGATGCCAAGCGCGTGGCGCAATATCTGCGCAATTATTCGGAGGCGCGCGGCGTGACCCGGACGGAGGGCCGCATCACCCGTGTCCGCACCAAGCCCAACGGCCATATCGAAGGGCTGGACCTGGCCAATGGCAAGGTGGTGGATGGCGATTTCTTCATCGATTGCACGGGCTTCCGCTCCCTGCTGCTGGGCCAGACCTTGGGCGTGGGTTTCATCGACTGGTCGAGCGAGCTGCTGTGCAACCGCGCCATCGCCGTGCAGACGGAGAATACCGACGACGATGCCGACGTCCATCCCTACACCCTGGCCCATGCTCAGGATTGCGGCTGGCGCTGGCGTATCCCTTTGCAGCACCGGGCCGGCAACGGCTATGTCTTCTCCAGCCATTTCCTGTCCGATGATGAGGCCATTGCCACCCTGATGCGCCAGGTGCGTGGCCGGCCGATCATCGATCCGGCCGTCATACCCTTCCGCACCGGCATGCGCGCCAAGATGTGGGAGAAGAACTGCGTGGCCCTAGGCCTGGCCGCGGGCTTCATCGAGCCGCTGGAATCCACCGCCATCCATCTGGTCTATCGCGCCGCCGACTATCTGCTGCGCTTCTTCCCCGATTGCGATTTCGACCCTTCGCTGGCCAACGAGTTCAACCGCCGCATCGGTGCAGAATATGAGGAGGTGCGCGACTTCATCGTGCTGCATTACTGCACGACCCAGCGCGACGACACGCCCTTCTGGCGGGCCGTCCGCCGTGCGCCGATCCCGCCCTCCTTGCGGGCCCGCATGGACCTGTTCAAGGCCACCGGCATCCTGCGCCAGGGGCTGGAGGAACTGTTCGGCGCGGCCAGCTGGCAGTCGGTCTATGAGGGCATGGGCGTGCGCCCGTCACGCTATCAGCCGTTTGTCGACAAGCTGCCGATGAGCGTGATCACGGAGACGCTGGACCGCTCCGCTCCCATCCTGCGGTCGCAGGTGGAGGGCCTGCCCGGCCATGCGCAGTTCCTGCGCGAACATTGCCGCGCGCCGCGGGATATCTGAGGGGGATATGGTGAGGGGCAATACTAACGGTCAAAATGTTTGACCGTTAGTACGGCGGCGACTGCCGCCGCGCCGCTCGTGCGGCGTAGCCAACCCACGGATGTGGGCGCCGGCGACTGAGGGGCATGAATGATTGGCCGAAGGTCAATCATTCATGCCGACGGTAAATAATCCCCCTCACCGCCGCGCCGGTGGTGCCGTCGACCGGCGGATGACTACGTGATGAGGCAGCACCCGGTGGGCCACCGGTGCCGCCTCCCCCTTCTTGCGGGTCAGGACGTTGACCAGGATTTCCGCCGCGGCATCGGCCAGTTCCTGGATGGGCTGCTTCACCGTGGTCAGCGGCGGCCAGACCATCTCCGCCAGTTCGATATCATCGAACCCCACCACCGACAGGTCGCCCGGCAGCGACAGGCCGCGATCATGCGCCACCGACAGCACGGCGGCGGCCATTTCGTCGTTCGACGCGATCACGGCCGTGGGTGGTTCCGGCAGCGACAGCAGCCGGCGCGCGCAGGACAGGGCGGAGCGATAGGTGAAACCGCCCTGCTCGATGATCTCCGGATCGGGTTCCAGCCCATATTCGCGCAAGGCATCGCAATAGCCGGAATAGCGCAGCCGCGTGCCGGCATGATGTTCCGGCCCCTTGATGAAGCCGATGCGCCGGTGCCCGAAGGCCAGCAGGTGCAGGGCCAGGTCGTTGCTGGCCGCCCGCTCGTCGATGCGCACCGACGACCCGCCCTCGCGCTCATGCTGCGGGGTGACGCGGACATAGGGGATGTTGGCGCGTTCGATGACGCCGATGACCGTGTCATTGTCGGTGACGGGGGCGGTCAGGACCACGGCGTCCAGGTTCAGCTGATTGACCAGCTTGCTGACCCGCTCCTCCACATCGTCGCCGCGATAATCGATCTCCTCGATCAGCAGGTGATAGCCCTGGTCGCGGAAGCGGGTCAGCAGGCCCATCTGGATCTGGCCGGTATAGGGGCCGCCCGGATCGCCATAGACATGGGCGATCAGATAGGATTTGTCGCCTTTCAGGCTCTGGGCGGACTTGTTTGGCTGGAACTGCAATTCCGCCATGACCTTCTGCACGCGTTCGCGCGTTTCCGCGCTGACATAGCGTTCATTGTTCATGACACGGGAAACGGTCTTGATAGACGCACCGGCGGCGCGGGCGACATCGATGATCGTCGGCTTGCGTTCTGCCACGTTGGAACACCCGTTGAGTAGAAGGCGGCGCGTTCAGTTGGTCCCGACGGGACCGGCCCCCAAATTTCACGGAAACTCCACACTTTGCAAGCGTCGGATAACGATGTCAGACCCGCCGCATTCCCGCCCAGATTGAGGTGGGTCAATGCCGGCCTGTGCAATCGGCCTATGGTGCGCACCAATCATCCGCCCCCTCCGCCGGAGCCCGTCGCCATGCCCAAGGATTGCGCCCCCGACACCGCGTTGGTCGAAGAACGCCTGGATTTCTTTCGCCTGGACCAGCAGGCGCGGGCGGCCCTGCGCGATGCGCGCGCGGTGCTGATGCCGGCCCTGCCGCGCGTGGCGGCCGGTTTCTACCGGCGTCTGGCGGGGGTGGAACGGCTGGCGCCGCTGATCGCCGGGGCGGGGCAGGTGGACCGCTTGATCGGGGCGCAGGTGGACCATTGGGGTGACTTGTTCTCCGGCGATTTCGACGCGGATTATTTCGACCGCGCGCGGCGCGTGGGGCGGACGCATGACCGGATCGGGCTGGAACCGCGCTGGTATGTCGGTGCCTATGCGCATTTCCTGGATGACATCATCGGCCTGCTGCTGGAACGGCGCTGGTCGCGCGAACGCACGCATGCCGCCCTGAACGCCGTGATGCGCGCCACCCTGCTGGACATGGAACTGGCTATCTCTACCTATGCCGAAAGCGGGGAGGCGACGCGGCTGAAGCTGGAACTGCTGCAGCTCACCGACCGGATCGAACATGACATCGACCAGACGGTGGCCGATGTGGCGGCCAAGGCCTTGCATATGGCCGACAGTGCCGACCGATTGGGCACCATCGCCGATGATCTGCATGATGCCGCTTCGGCCATGGCCGAAGCGGCGGCCCATGCGCTGGCCGATGTGCAGGCCGTGGCGACGGCCACCGAACAGTTGGAAAGCGCCAGCCAGGCCATCGCCGAACAGGTGGCGCAGAGTGCCACCGTCACCGACACGGTGGCCAAACAGGCCGGTGACGCCGCCCGCATCGTGGCCGGCCTGTCCCAGGCCACGGGGCGGATCAGCGACGTGGCGAAGCTGGTCCAGGCCATCGCCGCCCAGACCAAGCTGCTGGCCCTGAACGCCAATATCGAGGCGGCGCGGGCCGGCGATGCCGGGCGCGGCTTCGCCGTGGTGGCGGGGGAGGTGAAAAGCCTGGCCCGCCAGACGGAGGATGCCATCGGCACCGTCAATGTCCAGGCCGGCGACATCCGTCAGGCCACCGATGCCACCGGCCGGTCGGTGGATGGCATGGTGCGCGACATCCGCCATGTCGAAAACATCTCCGGCCAGGTGCGCGACGCCACGGACCAGCAACGCCATGCGACCGCGGAAATCTCCCGCGGCGCGCTTTCCGCGGCCGAACAGGCCCGTTGTCTGGCCGAACGGGCCGGCGGTATGCTGGACCATGCCCGCATGACCGGCGACACGGCGGCGGAGGTGCGGGAGATGGCGGCCGGGGTGAACGACATGTTGTCGGGCCTGCGACGCCGGGTGACGGAGGTGCTGCGCCGTTCCACGGCCGGCGACCGTCGCCGCGCCCTGCGCCTGCCACTGTCGGTGGGGTTCGAGGCGGAATTCGGCCATGCCCGCGTTGCCGGCCACACCCTGGACCTGTCGGTGGAAGGCTGCCTGCTGCACGGATCGCAGACGGGGACCTGCGCCCCCGGCAGCAGCGGCCAGCTGCGCCTGGACGGCATCGGCACCGTCAGCGCATCGGTCCGCGCGATCAGCGGTGCCGGCGTGCATGTCGGGTTCGATGCGGTGCCGGACCCGGTGCAACTGGCGATCCGGCAGATGCTCAATGCCAGGGAAAGGGACTATTCCCGCACATAATCCAGCGGCAGTTCCGTCGTGTATTTCAAGCATTCCATGGAAAAGCCGGCGGACACGTCCGACAGGTTGGCCACCTTGATCAGGCGTTTATAGAGCGCGTCGTAGCCGGCGATGCTGTCGACCATGAACTTGATCAGATAGTCGATATCGCCCGACATGCGGTGAAGCTCAATCACCTCCGGAATGCGGGCCACCCCTTCGGCGAATTTTTGCAGCCACTCTTCCGAATGGGTGGCCGTGCGGATCAGGATGAAGCCGGTCAAGCCCAGGTTAAGCTTGGCCGGGTTCAGCAATGCCACGCGCTTGGCGATGATCCCGTCATCCTCCAGCCGCTTGATACGGCGCCAGCAGGGCGTTTGCGACACGCCGGCCCGTTCCGCGATTTCCGCCACCGAACCCGACGCGTCGGCTTGCAGCGTGGCCAGGATCTTGCGATCGATCTGATCCAAAATGTTCTCCAAATCCGGAAAATCTTAGAACAAATTCGCACGAATTACCCCGATCGACCAAGGTAATTTAGACAAAAATCACGCCAATCCGGTGATAGGCTCTCTTTGTTTCCGGCATAGGGAGGAAGGCCATGCTGTACCGCCTGTTCAACGAGCATCCGGCCAATGTGGGCGAGAGCTATCTGGGCCATATGGGCCAGGCCTTCCATTTCGGCTTCTCCATGCTGTTCGCGGGCCTGGCCTGTCTGATCCATGGTTTCTTCCCCTTCCTGTTCGTGAAGACGGGCAGCAACGCCATCCGCCGCCTGCATGACCGCATGGTCACCCATCGCGACCGCCGCACGGTGATCGCACCGGGGACGGTCACCCGATGACGTTCGCCCCCTGGACCAGTCAGCCGGCGCGGCACCCGCTGGTCCAGCGGGGACGCGACGCGCTGCCCGGCCTGCTGCTGGCCGCCATCGTGGCGCTGGCGGCGGGGCAGATGGCGGCGTGGCAGGGTGGGCCGGTGATGCTCTATGCCCTGCTGTTCGGCATGGGCCTGAATTTCCTGGCATCCGACGCCCGCTGCCAGCCGGGTATCACCATCGCCACCAAGCCGGTCCTGCGCCTGGGTGTGGCGCTGCTGGGCGCCAAGGTCACGCTGGGCGACATGCTGGGTCTGGGTTGGGGGGCCGTGGCGCTGGCCATTTCCGGCCTGCTGGTCACCCTGTCCGGTGGCTATGTCATCGGCCGGTTGCTGCGCCTGAACCCGGCGCATGCGCTGCTGTCCGCAGGCGCCGTGGCCATCTGCGGCGCCTCGGCGGCGCTCGCCATTTCCGCGGCATTGCCGGCCAGGCATCAGGCGGAGAAGCCGACCCTGCTGGTGGTCGTCGGCGTCACCGCCCTGTCCACCATTGCCATGCTGGCTTATCCGCTGCTGTCCCGCCTGCTGGGGCTGGGGGAGGAACAGGCGGGCCTGTTCTTCGGCGCCACCATCCATGATGTGGCGCAGGTGGTGGGGGCGGGCTATCTCGTTTCCGACCATGCGGCGGAGGTAGCGGCCATCGTCAAGCTGATGCGCGTGGCCTGCCTGGTGCCCGTGGTCATGGCCGTGGCCTGGATCTTCTGGGAGAAGGGGGAGGGGACGCGCAAGGCCGCCCTGCCGACCATCCCGCTGTTCCTGCTGGGATTCGTCGCCCTGGTGGCGGTGAACAGCGCCGGCCTGCTGCCCGCCCCCACCCTGGCGCTGCTGGGCGAGGTGTCGCGCGGCTGTCTGGTGCTGGCCGTGGCGGCGCTGGGCATGAAGACCAGCCTGAAGGAACTGGCGGCCCTGGGGCCCCGTCCCGTGGCGGCCCTGGTGGGCCAGACGCTGCTGCTGGCCGTCTTCGCGCTCTGCTTCATTTCGCTGCTCGGCAGTTAATACAGCGCCCTCAGGCGCCGAGCGCCCACATCCGTGGGCTTGGCTTGCGCGCCCATGGGGGCGCGGGCCGGCGGTTGCTGGCCTCCAGCGGTACGAGACAAAGTCTCATGCCGCTGGCCTGAGCCTTTCACATCCCACTTGCCAGAAAAAATCCCCCCGCAATCACAACAAGCCTGTTGCCTTCTTTTATGACACCGGTTACCTAATAGAAGCGCGACCATCCCGGTTACCGGCGCCCCCAAGGTGTTATCGATGTCCAAGCCTTTGGCCCTGCATGAAGACCGTCTGTTTCCCGCCGATCCTGGTACCCGCGCCATCGCACGGCGGCTGTACCAGCTGGTCAAGGACCTGCCGATCATCAGCCCGCACGGCCATACCGACCCGTCCTGGTTCGCCGGCAATGCCAATTTCGGCAACCCGACGCAACTGCTGCTGGCCCCGGACCATTATGTCTATCGCATGCTGTACAGCCAGGGCATCGCCATGGGCGATGTCGGCGTGGGCGACCGGTCCGGGCCGTCCAGCGCCGATCCGCGTGCCGCCTGGCACCTGTTCGCCAATAATTTCCACCTGTTCCGCGCCACACCCAGCTGGCTGTGGCTGAATTTCGTGTTCACCAAGGTGTTCGGCATCGATGTCGCCCTGTCGGCTGACACCGCTGACCATTACTATGACACGATCGACGCGGCGCTGAAGGCCGATGCCTTCCGTCCCCGTGCCCTGTTCGAGCGCTTCAATATCGAAGTGATCGCCACGACGGAGGGGCCAACCGATACGCTGGACCATCACCACAAGGTGCTGGAGAGCGGCTGGAAGGGCGGGCGCGTGGTGTCGGCCTACCGCCCCGACGCGGTGATCGACCCCGAACACGAACAGTTTCCCACCGCCATGCGCGCCTTTGCCGAGGTGACGGGGGAGGATGTGTTCACCTGGAAGGGCTATCTGAACGCCCATCGCAAGCGCCGCCAGGATTTCATGGAAGTCGGCACCACCAGCAGCGACCATGGCCATATCACGGCCAACACCGCCAACCTGTCGGCGGCGGATGCGGAAAAGCTATTCCAGAAGGTGCTGAAGGGCGATTTCACCGCCGCCGAGGCCGAGACCTTCCGTGGCCAGATGCTGACCGAGATGGCGGGGATGAGCATCGAGGATGGTCTGGTGATGCAGATCCATCCCGGCGCCTTCCGCAACCATAATGGCCAGGTGTTCGAACGGTTCGGCCGCGACAAGGGTGCGGACGTGCCGTCGCGCACCGAATATATCAGCGCGCTGAAGCCGCTGCTGGACCGCTATGGCAATGACAAGCGCCTGTCGATCATCCTGTTCACCCTGGATGAGACGACCTATGCGCGCGAACTGGCGCCGCTGGCCGGCCATTACCCGACCTTGAAGCTGGGTCCGGCCTGGTGGTTCCATGACAGCCCGGAAGGCATGATGCGCTTCCGCGAGCAGGTGACGGAGACGGCCGGCTTCTACAACACGGTCGGTTTCAACGACGATACCCGCGCCTTCCTGTCCATTCCCGCCCGCCACGACGTGGCGCGGCGCGTGGATTGCGCCTTCCTGGCCCGCATGGTGGCCGAGCATCGCCTGGATGAGGATGACGCGGCGGAAGTGGCCGTCGATTTGTCATACAACTTGCCCAAGAAAGCCTATAAGCTGTAAAAGCCGCATCCGGATAGGCTGGGCGTCATCGCCGGGCCGGGTGCGAAAAAAATCGGGGAGAAACAGTATGTTCGCGAAGACCTACCACGCCACCCACCCTGTCATGATGCAGGGTGCCAGCAATGACGATCTGCGCGATCGTTATCTGATGACCGGCCTGTTCGCCGCCGATCAGGTGGTGCTGAACTACAGCCATAATGAGCGTTTCGTCGTCGGTGGCGCCGTGCCCGTGAAGGGCGCCATTGTCCTGCCGCACCAGACCGAGCCGGCATCCGCCGCCGGTCACCCGTTCCTGGAACGCCGCGAGCTGGGCATCGTCAATATCGGCGGTGCGGGTTCGGTGACGGTCGATGGTACCGTGTATGAACTGGGCAACAAGGACGGGCTCTATGTCGGCATGGGTGCGAAGGATGTGACCTTCGCATCGGCGGATGGCGCCGAGCCGGCGCGCTTCTACCTCGTCTCCACGCCTGCCCATGCCAGCTTCCCCAACAAGAAGATCGGCATCAAGGACGCGGTGGCGTTGGAGCGTGGTGCGCTGGAGACCAGCAACGAGCGCACGATCTATCAGTATATCGTCCCGGCGACCTGCCAGTCGGCGCAGCTGCTGCTGGGCCTGACCATGCTGAAGCCCGGTTCGGTGTGGAACACCATGCCGCCGCACCTGCATGACCGCCGTTCGGAAGTGTATCTGTACTGCGATATCCCCGGCGACAACCGCGTCTTCCATTTCATGGGCGAGCCGGAAGCCGCCCGCCATATCGTGGTGGCCGATGGCGAGGCGGTGATGTCCCCGCCCTGGTCCATCCACATGGGCAGCGGCACCGCCAACTATTCCTTCATCTGGGCCATGGGCGGCGAGAATCTCGATTACACCGACATGAAGGTGATCGACATCTGCCAGCTGCGCTGAGCGGCGGTCTATCGCTTTCTTCCGTCATCCCGGCGGAAGCCGGGACCCAGGAGCCAAGCGCCCGACCTGTCGATAGCGTTCAGCGAGGCAGCGTCGAGGGTTGGTCCTATGGCCCTTGGGTCCCGGCTTCCGCCGGGATGACGCAGGGGGCGGAAAGCGTCTCATGTCAAAAGAATGCCGAATGGCCAAGAGGAGCATCCCATCATGAGCAATCCCTTCGACCTTTCCGGCAAGGTGGCTTTGGTAACCGGTGCCAATACCGGTATCGGCCAGGGTATCGCGCTGGCGCTGGCCCAGGCCGGGGCATCCATCGTCGCCGTCGGCCGTTCCACGCCCACCGATACGCAGGCCGCCGTCGAGGGGGCGGACGGAAAGTTCGCTTTCGTGTCCGCCGATCTGGGCACTGGTGCGCCGGTGGCCGAGATCGTGGAGAAGGCCACCGCCGCCTTCGGCCGCATCGACATCCTGATCAACAATGCCGGCACCATCCGCCGCGCCGACGCCCTGGAATTCTCCGAACAGGATTGGGACGACGTCCTGGACGTCAACCTGAAGACCCCGTTCTTTCTGGCCCAGGCGGTGGCGAAGAAGTTCATCGCGCAAGGGTCGGGTGGGAAGATCATCAATATCGCCAGCATGCTGTCCTTCCAGGGCGGCATCCGCGTGGTGTCCTACACCGCGTCGAAGAGCGGCATTGCCGGCGTCACCAAGCTGCTGGCCAATGAATGGGCGTCCAAGGGCATCAATGTGAATGCCATCGCGCCCGGCTATTTCGCCACCAACAATACCGAGGCGCTGCGCGCCGACGAGAACCGCAACCGCGACATCCTGGCCCGCATCCCGGCCGCGCGCTGGGGTTCCCCGTCGGACCTGGGCGGTGCCGCCGTGTTCCTGTCCTCGGCCGCCGCCGACTATGTCCATGGCATCACCCTGCCCGTGGATGGCGGCTGGCTGGCCCGGTAACTGTTAACTCCCAGCAGCGCGTACCCACCGCTGCCACTCAGGCCCCCCGCCCACCCCATGGGCGGGGGTTTCTTTTTTCAGGCACAGGCCAGCCGTATCGCGCCGTCCGCCGACACATCCACATCCAGCGCCGCATAGTCCGCGATGGTCGGATGCGGGGTATCTACCGGATGCGTATGGGTGGCCGTGACCACCAACACCGCCGCCCCGGCCGCTTCCGCCGCCGCGATGCCGGCCGGGCTGTCCTCCAGCACCAGGCAGTTGTCGGTCGACGTGCCCAGCTTCTCCGCCGCCAGCAGGAAGCAATCCGGCGCCGGCTTGCCACGCTGCACATCCTCCGCTGCGATCATCAGGTGGGGCAGAGGAATGCCCACCGCCGCCAGCCGTGCACTGGCCAGAAGGCGCGGGGCGGAGGTGACGATGGCCCAACGTTCCGGGGGCAAGGCGGCCAGGAAGGCGGCGACGCCGGCAATCGGCTCGATCCCCTCCACATCCTCGATCTCCGCCGCGGTGATGGCGGCGGCCTCAGCCACCGGGTCCAGGCCCGGCAGGTTCAGGCGGCGGATGGTTTCCACCGACTGCACGCCATGGATGGTGGGCAGGAAGGCGGCCACGTCCAGCCCCTGGCGCTCTGCCCAGGCGGCCCAGACCCGCTCCGCCGATTTGATGGAACTGAGAACCGTGCCATCCATGTCGAGCAGGATCGTGTCGATCACCCGGTCGGGAAACAGAAGGGACATCAAGGGGCTCCGCTTATCATCGTGTCCCCAGGCTATCGCATCGGATCGGTCACGACAGTCGGTCTCCCCGCATGGCTCCCTCCCGTCTGGTGAAGGGAGCGCTAACAATGTCGTTGTCCCGATCCATCATGTATACTACCATACCAGTTAAGGCTTGCAGGCCTTGGCGACCGACGATCAACGTCGGCGTGATTGGTAGAGGAAACGCCCTTGTTGCACCAGAACAGCCATGTCCCGGCCCGTCCGGGCAGGAGCGATGTCGCGCGGTCCCTGTCCGCCCGCCTTGCCGGATCGATCGCCGCCATCACCCTGCTGGCCCTGGCCGGGGTGCCCCAGGCATCGGCCTGCGATACGCCGGTCAGCGCTTGCGCGACGGGCAAGTCGGGCAGCCTGGGGCTGATCCGGTTGGGCCGGCCGCTGCCCGTCTATGTCGATGCATCCGCCGACCCGGCGGTGAAGCACGCCGTCCGTTCCTTGCGCGCTGATCTGGGCCGCGTGGCGGGGCAGGAGGCGGCTTCGCTGTCGGCTTTGTCCGACGCGGATGGCTCGGTCATCATCGTCGGCGTCCTGGGTGCCAGTCCGGTGATCGACGCGCTGGTGCGCGACGGCAAGCTGAAAACCGATGATCTGGCCGGGCAGTGGGAGGGGTACCGGCAGGTTGTGGTGGAGCAGCCCGCTGCCAATATCCCTCGCGCCCTGGTCATTGTCGGGTCCGACCGGCGCGGCGCGGTGTTCGGCGCCTATGACCTGTCGGAACGGATCGGGGTGTCCCCCTGGGTCTGGTGGGCCGATGTGCCGGTGGTGCAGAAGCGCGAACTGTATCTGGTGGCGGGGTCGCGGAGCGATCATCCGCGCGTGAAATATCGCGGCATCTTCATCAATGACGAGGATCCTGCCTTCAGCGGTTGGGCCAAGGCGAAGTTCGGCGGCATCAATGCCGACCTTTATGGCCATGTCTTCGAACTGTTGCTGCGGTTGAAGGCCAATTACCTCTGGCCCGCCATGTGGGCGCCCAAGGCCTTCAACGATGACGATCCGCGCAACATGGCGCTGGCCGATGAAATGGGCGTGGTCATGGGTACCTCCCATCACGAGCCGATGACCCGCGCCCAGCATGAATGGCACCGCAACAAGGATCAGGGCATTACCGGTGGTCGCTGGGACTATGCCGCCAATGCCGACAATCTGCGCGCCTTTTGGCGCGGCGGCATTGAACGCATGATGTCGAAGGGCGATGGCAAGGGCTATGAAAGCCTGATCACCGTCGGCATGCGCGGCGACGGGGACGAACCGATGTCGGAGGACACGGCCACCCGCCTGCTGGAAACAATCGTTGCCGACCAGCGCAAGATCATCGCCGATGTGACGGGCAAGCCGCCCGAACAGACGCCGCAGCTTTGGGCGTTGTATAAGGAGGTGCAGGATTATTACGACCATGGCATGCGGGTGCCTGACGACGTGACCCTGTTGTTCGCCGACGATAATTGGGGGCAGATCCGCCGCCTGCCCGTGGCGGGACGGGACCCGCTGGACCGGGCCGGCGGCTACGGTGTTTATTACCATTTCGACTATGTCGGCGCTCCGCGAAACTATAAGTGGCTGAACACCAACCAGATCGCCAAGGTTTGGCAACAGATGGACCTGGCCTATGAAAGCGGGGCGCGGAATATCTGGATCGTGAATGTCGGCGATATCAAGCCGGTGGAATATCCGCTGGAATTCTTTATGGATATGGCCTGGAACCCGGTGGCGATGACGCCGGCTGCCCTGGCATCCTGGCCTGCGCAATGGGCGGCACAGACCTTCGGCGCGGATGTCGCCAAGGATATCGCGGAGGTGGTGGAGACCTATGGCACCTATTCCGCACGCCGCAAGCCGGAACTGATCGATCAGGACAGTTTCCCGCTTGGCGAGGGAATGGGACCGGTGCTGGATGGTGGCCCGTTCGGGCAAATGATCGATGATTGGCGGACCTTGGTGGCGAAGGTCGGGAAGATCAAGGCACGGCTACGCCCCGACCAGCATGACGCCTATTTCCAGCTTGTCGAACATCCGGTACTGGCGCTGTCCAACCTCTATGAGATGTATTACGCGGCAGCCTGGAACAAGCGGCTGATGATGCGCAACGACCCGCGCGCCGATTACTTCGCCAATGAGGTGGAGCGTACCTTCAAGCGCGATGCCGATCTGACGGCGGAATACCACGCACTGAACGGCGGCAAATGGAACGGCATGATGAACCAGGTCCATATGAGCTATGTGATCTGGCAGACGCCGACGCGACAATCCATGCCCAGCATCAGCCGTGTGTCGGCCGATACTCCCCCGGACCGGCTGGCCGCCCAGATCAAGTTCGCGCAGCCTGAGCGCAGCGACCCGCGTACCATCATCCTGCCGGCCGCGAAGTTCGACCGGGCGGTGGGGGGCAGGGGCCTGACCTGGACGGTCCTGTCCAACCTGGGCCAGGGTGATGCCGTCCTGGCGTTGCCGCAGGGAAGACCATCGACGGGCGCGGATGATGGCGTGCGGCTGGAATATGCCGTCACCCTGCCGGAGGCCGGTACCGCGCATGTGGCGCTGCGTCTGGCCCCGACGCTGGACACGCGTGGGGGGCAGGGCATCCGCATCGGTGTGTCCATCGATGACGGCCCCGTGCAGATGGTCACCTCCCACCTGATCCCGACACCCGGTGCGGTCACCATGCCGGAACAGGCGGCCTGGGTGGAGGCGGTGAAGAACCATGCCCATACGGTGGAAACCAGCTTCCCTAGTATCAAGGCCGGGCGCCATACGGTCAAACTCTGGCGCATTGATGACAATGCCGTGCTGGAAAAGCTGACGGTCAGCCTGCGCTGAGGGGGGCCATCCTATGGGCTCTAGAAAGATCAAGGCGCTGCGCTGGTGGATGATCGGATTGATCATGCTGGGCGCGGTGATCAATTACCTGACCCGCGCCACCCTGGGCGTCGCCGCCCCGACGGTGCTGGCCGATCTGGACATCACGACGCAGGAATATGGCTGGATCACCGGCGCCTTCCAGTTGGGCGTGATGATGCAGCCGCTTTGCGGCTATGTGCTGGACGTGATCGGGCTGAAGATGGGGTTCGCCATCTTCGCCACCGCCTGGTCGCTGCTGACCATCGCGCATGGGTTGGCCCATAATTGGCCCATGCTGGCGGGTCTGCGAGGCCTGCTGGGCATTGCCGAGGGGTCGGCCAATCCCGCCGGCATGAAGGCCGTGTCGGAATGGTTTCCGGCGCGCGAGCGGGGCCATGCCGGCGGGGTCTATAATATCGGTGCCTCGGTGGGGTCGATGCTGGCCCCGCCCCTGGTGGCCTGGGCCATCCTGTTCTGGAACTGGCAGATGGCCTTCGTCATGGCCGGTGCGCTGGGGTTGGTCTGGGTGGCGGCCTGGTTGAAATTCTATCAGTCGCCTTCCAACCATCCCGCCCTGTCGGATGTGGAGCGCGCCCATATCGCGGCGGGCCAGGAAACCCATCTGACCGGCGACGGCACCAGGCCGTCGATCTGGCAGCTGGCCAAACAGCGCAATTTCTGGGGCATCGCCCTGCCGCGCTTTTTGGCCGATCCGACCTGGGGCACCTTGGCCTTCTGGGTGCCGCTCTATCTCACCACGGTGCGCGGTTTCGATCTGGCGGCCATCGCCATGTTCGCCTGGCTGCCCTTCGTGGCGGCCGATCTGGGCTGCCTGTTCGGGCCGACCATCGCCAGCTTCCTGCACCGGCGTGGTGTCGGCCTGCTGAACGCCCGGCGCTGGGCCTTCACGGTGGGGGCGCTGATGATGACGGGTATGGCCTTCGTGGGACGGGTGGAAAGCCCCTATCTGGCCATTGCCCTGCTGTGCCTGGGCGGTTTCGCGCACCAGACGCTGTCGGTCACCGTGATCACGCTCTCCTCCGACCTGTTCCGCCGCAACGAGGTGGCGACGGTGGCCGGCATGGCGGGGACCATGGGCAATCTGGGGGTCCTGATCTTCTCCCTGCTGATCGGTGGCTTGGTGGCGACAGTGGGCTATGATCCCTTCTTCCTGGCGCTGGGCGTGCTGGATATCCTGGGCGCTGTGCTGCTCTGGGTGCTGGTGCGCGACCATGCAAAAACGGAGACGGCATGATCCGCAATCCCATCTTGCCCGGCTTCAATCCTGACCCGTCCATCGTCCGTGTGGGCCGCGACTATTACATCGCCACCTCGACCTTCGAATGGTTTCCCGGGGTGCAGATCCACCATTCGCGCGATCTGGTGCATTGGCGGCTGGTGGCACGGCCGCTGAACCGGCCCAGCCAGCTGAACATGTTGGGTGCGCCCGATAGCTGCGGTGTCTGGGCACCCTGCCTGACCCATGAGGATGGACGGTTTTACCTGATCTATACCGATGTGAAGCGCTATGGCCGTACCACTGTCGGCGGGGCGTCCGGTGCCTCGCTGCGAGACTTCCACAATTACTTGGTGACGTGTGAGAGTATCGACGGCGACTGGTCCGACCCCGTCCATCTGAACAGCAGTGGCTTTGATCCGTCGCTGTTCCATGATGATGACGGGCGCAAATATCTGGTCAACATGCTGTGGGACCATCGCCCCGGCCGCAACCGCTTCGCAGGCATCGTCTGCCAGGAATATTCGCCCCAGGCGCAGGCCCTGGTCGGCGAACGCCAGCTGATCTTCAAGGGCACGGCCTTGGGCCTGACCGAGGCGCCGCATCTCTACAAGCGTGACGGCTGGTACTATCTACTGACGGCCGAAGGGGGGACCGGCTGGAACCACGCCGTGACCATGGCACGGTCGCGCAGCCTTGCCGGCGCCTATGAACTGCATCCCGACACCTACATCCTCAGCTCCCGCAACCGCCCCGATGCGCCGTTGCAGCGGGCGGGCCATGCCGATCTGGTGGACACGCCGGACGGTGAGACCTATGCCGTCTATCTCTGTGGCCGGCCGCTGCCCAACCGGGGGCGCTGCGTGTTGGGGCGGGAAACGGCGATCCAGCGCATGGTCTGGGGGGAGGATGGCTGGCTGCGCACCGTGGATGGTCAGGGCCTGCCCAGCCTGTCCACCCCGTCACCGGGCCTGCCGCCGCACACTTTCCCGAATACGCCCATGCGTGCCGATTTCGACGGGCCCGACCTGCCCATCGATTTCCAATGGCTGCGCACCCCCTATCCGGCGGAGATTTTCAGCCTGATCGACCGTCCGGGCTGGCTGCGCCTGCATGGACGCGAAACCATCGGCAGCCAGTTCCGCCAGGCCCTGGTGGCGCGGCGGCAGCAGGCATTCTGCTATTCCGCTGCCACGCGCATGGATTTCGAGCCCAGGCATTTCCAGCAGATGGCCGGCCTGGTCTGCTATTACGGTGGCACCAAGTTCCACTATCTCCATGTCAGCCGTGACGATACCCATGGTCGCCATCTGCGCGTGATGTCGGCTTTGCCGGACAGCCCCCAGGCCGACGCCTTCACCGATCCGATCCCCCTGCCGCCGGGGCCTGTATATCTGCGGGCGGAGATCGATTTCGAACGGCTGCGTTTCGCCTACAGCCTGGATGGCACCGGCTGGACCTGGATGCCCCAGACATTCGATGCCAGCATCCTGTCGGACGAGGCCACCAGCCCCGGGGCCCCCAATTTCACCGGCGCCTTCATAGGCATGGCCTGCCAGGACATGTCCGGCACCGGGCTGCCAGCCGATTTCGACTGGTTCGATTATCGCGAAAGGGACTATGTCGGCGATCCGACCGACAGCACTAACACCTAGATATGATTCCCCTTCATCGCGTCCGCGTGCCAGCATAGGTCCTCACATCCGCCCTTGGAAGGATGCACAGGTGTCCGTACCCCTGCTTGTCTCCGTTATCGATGATGATCCGTCGCTGAGCGCGGCGCTGGTGGGCCTGTTGCGCTCATTCGGCTATCGCGCCACGGCCCATGGATCGGCGGAGGATTTCCTGGCCAGCGCCGATCTGGGCGGGACGGACTGCGTGGTCACCGATATCCAGATGCCGGGCCTGTCGGGCATCGATTTGCGCCTGGCCCTGGCAGGGCGGCGGCCGGACCTGCCGGTGATCCTGCTGACGGCGCGCACCGAACGCCCGCTGCTGGAGCGCGCCATGGCGTCGCGGCCCTTCCGCCTGCTGCGCAAGCCGTTCGATGCCGATGAACTGGCCGGTTGCCTGGTGGAGGCCATCGGGCCGGCCGACGGGCAAGCCGCCCCATGAATGACGACATCGCCGATCTGGTATCGGAAAGCCTGATCGTCCGTGATCTGACGGGCCACATCACCCTGTGGAACCGCGCATCGGAGAAGCTCTATGGCTGGCGGCGGGCCGACGCGCTGGGCCGCGACCTGAACGACCTGCTGGTCACCCGCCACCTGTTCCCCATCGCCGATATCGAAGCCAAGGTATTGCAGACGGGTGCGTGGGAAGGGGAGGTGGGCCGCCACGCCGCCGACGGCACGGAGCGCAAGATCGAACTGCGCTGGACCCTGCGCCGTGACGAGGCCGGCAATCCCCACGACATCGTGGAGACGGGCCGCGACATCACCGCCCTGTCGGCACTGGAACAGGATGCGCGGCTGGCCGCCCACCGCTACCGCAACCTGTTCCAGGCCATGGCGGCGGGTTTCTGGGAGATGGATTTCAGCCGCGTGCGCATGATGATCGGCGACCTGATGGCTGCCGGCGTCAGTGATTTCCCCCGCCACATGGCGGAAAACCCCGGCTGGATCGTCGAGGCGATGCGGGCCGTGCGTGTCATCGACGTCAATGACAAGGCCGTCTCCCTGTTCGGTGCGACCAGCCGGGAAGAGATCGTGGGTGGCCATGTCGCCTGGTGCTTCCCGCCGCCCAGCCGCCGGGTCTTCGCCGAAAGCCTGATCGCCGCCGCCCGGCGTCAGGATCGATACGCCACCGAAACCACCCTGACCCGTCTGGATGGCAGCCCCGTCGACGTGCTGTTCACCGTCTGCTGGCCGGAGGAGCACAAGGGCAGGGGCCATGTGCTGGTCGGCGTCATCGACATCACCGAGCGCAAACAGGCGGAGGAGGAGACGCGGCGCAGCGAGCGGCGGTACCGCGAACTGTTCGACAATATGCCCGTCGCCCTGGGCCAGCTGGACCTGCGCTACATGAACAGCCAACTGCGGGCCCTGGTCGGTGACGGCCGTCCCCTGCCGCGCAGCGAGGCCGATATCGACCTGGATTTCATCCGCGACATCCTGCGCAACACACAGACGATCGAGGTGAACCCCCAGGCCGTACGCCTGTTTCGCGCCAACGAACGCGAGGAGATGCTGATCCCCATCGAACGGTTCTGGCGCACAAGGCCGGAAACCGTGCGCCGAACCGTGCTGGCCCGCCTGCGCGGGGAGCCCGGATATTCGGAGGAAACACAGGTCGATGCGCTGGACGGCACGCCGATCGACGTCCTCTATACCGTGGCCTTTCCGGCTGCCACCTGGGAACGCGGCACCAACATCGTGGCCTTCGTCGATATCGGCGACCGCGTGGCCGCACTGGCCAAGGTGGAACAGATGCAGACGGAGCTGGCCCATGCCGGCCGCGTCGCCATGCTGGGCGAACTGGCCGCCTCCATCGCGCATGAGGTGAACCAGCCGCTGGCGGCGATCAGCGCCAGCGGTTCCGCCTGCCTGCGCTGGCTGGCGCGCCCGGAACCCGACCTTGCGGAGGTGCGGGAACTGGCGGGAAGGGTGGTGTCGGATGCGCAGCGCGCCGCCGGCATCATCGCCCGGGTGCGCGACATGGCCGCCAACCGCCGTGCCGACCATGTGCCCGTCAGCCTGAACGATGTGGTGGAGGAGGCGACGCGCTTCCTGAAGCATGAATTTCAGGCGCGGCAGGTGGAACTGCATTTCGATCCCGCCCCCGGCCCGGCCCTGGTCGCCGCCGACCGTATCCAGGTGCAGCAGGTGATCGTCAATCTGGCCGTCAATGCCATGCAGGCCATGGCCGAGGCGGCCACACCCGAACAGCGCCTGTCCATCACCGTGGCCCCCACGGATGCGGACCGCCTGTGCGTGATCGTGGAGGATAACGGCCCCGGCCTGACCCCTTCGGTCATCCCCCGCCTGTTCGACAGTTTCTTCACCACCAAGCGCGATGGGCTGGGCATCGGCCTGGCCGTCTGCCGTTCCATCATCGAGGCGCATGGCGGCGGCATCGAAGCCGAAAACCGCGCCGACGGACCCGGTGCACGGTTCTGCTTCACCCTGCCCGCCCTGGTTGAGGGGGACGTACTTAAGAAGGGGGGGTGATGCCCCCCATCGCCCTTGCACCAGATGCTTCGCCAACCTAACCTTTTCCTCGCCCACCCCCCGGAGCGGCCCCGAAATGTCGCCTGATTCCATCGTCCATATCATTGATGACGACGCCTCCCTGCGCCAGTCACTGGACAGCCTGTTCCGTTCCGTCGGGCTGGGCGCCATGGCGCATGAAAGCGTGCGTGGTTTCCTTGATACCGCCCGTCCGGACCTGCCGGGCTGCCTGCTGCTGGATGTGCGCATGCCGGGGATGAGCGGGCTGGATTTCCAGGCGCAGCTGCAGGGGCTGGGCATCTCCCTGCCTGTCATCATTATGACCGGTCACGGCGACATCCCCATGTCGGTGCGGGCGATGAAGGCTGGTGCCCTGGATTTCCTGCCCAAACCGTTCCGTGAACAGGATTTGCTGGACGCTGTCTCCGCCGCCATCGAACAGGACCGCACGAAGCGGGCGGCGCGGGGTGCGGTGACGCAGCTGCGTTCCCTTTACGAAACCTTAACGCCACGGGAGCGGCAGGTGATGGCGCTGGTCACCGCCGGAAGGCTGAACAAGCAGGTGGCGGGCGATCTGAGCCTGTCGGAGATCACGGTGAAGATCCATCGCGGCTCCGCCATGCGCAAGATGGGGGCCCGCACCCTGGCCGATCTGGTGCGCATGGCGGAAACCCTGAAGCTGGACCCGCAAGCGGTCCTGGCCCGCGCCGCCTATACGCAGGTATGAGCGGCCTACATCCACGGACAATTGGTTAACGGTCTCCTAAGGCGCATCGTAGGGACACCCCGGAACAACGGGGACCCAGCGATCACCGGAGATAACCGATGTCGGCGACCACCCCTATCGACAGGGCGCGGACCGCGCTGCTGTTCGTCGATCCCTATAACGACTTCCTGGCGCCGGAAGGCAAGCTCTGGCCCATGGTCTCCGCCGTGGCCACGGAGCTGGGCCTGCTGAACAACCTGCGCAAGGCGGTCGCCGCCGCGCGCGGTGCCGGCCTGCCGGTGATCATCGTGCCGCATCATCGCTGGAAGGATGGCGACCTGGATGGCTGGGACCATCCCAACCCCTATCTGGAGGGCGGGTACCGCCATCGCGTGTTCGCGGCCGGCAGTTGGGGTGGGGAATGGTTTCCCGATTTCGCGCCGCAGCCGGGCGACATGGTGGCCACCGAACATTGGGGCTCCAGTGGCTTCGCCAACACCAACCTGGATTTCCTGCTGAAGCAGAAGGGCATTTCCCGCGTCATCCTGATCGGGCTGATCGCCAATACCTGCATCGAAAGCACCGGCCGTTACGCCGTGGAGCTTGGCTATCACACCACCCTGGTCCGCGACGCCACGGCGGCGGCCAGTCCTGAGGCCATGCGCGCCGCGCACGAGATCAACGGCCCCACCTATGCCCACGCCATCGTCACCACCGCCGAACTGGTGGATGCGCTGGCCGGTCCGCGCATGGATTTCGGCTGACCGGAAACCATTCCGGCGTTTGAGAAACACGACAACAGAGGAGTCACGACGATGACCACCATTTCCGTCGATTACACTGCCCTGACCGCCCCCAACCGGTCTGTGGAGGTGGATGGCCGCACCATCGCCTATCGCCGCTTCGGCCAGGGGCCGGATTTGGTCCTGTGCGTGCGCTTCCGTGGTACCATGGACAGCTGGGACCCGCTGTTCCTGGACCTGCTGGCACGCGATTTCACCGTCACCACCTTCGATTATTCCGGCCTGGGCCTGTCCACCGGCAAGGCCAGCTATGCCAAGCAGGACATGGCCAAGGATGTGGATGATCTGGTCACGGCCCTGGGCCTGGGCCGCGTGGTGATCGCCGGCTGGTCGCTGGGCGGCTTCGCCGCACAGGTGTTCGCGGCCACGCATCCCGACAAAGTCAGCCACGTCCTGGCCATCGCCACCATGCCACCCGGCCTGATGGTCAAGCCGCAAGAGCCTTTGTTCCTGCAAACCGCCTTCAAGCATGAGTACGGCATGGCGGAGGAATATATCCTGTTCTTCGAGCCGGACAGTGCCAAATCCCGTGCCGCCGGCGATGCATCGGTGGCGCGTATCCGGTCACGGTCGGCCGTCACGGATACCTTCACGCCGCCCGATATCATGATACAATCGGTGATCGCCAGTTCCGATCCGACCACGCCGTTTCCCGATCCCGACGGTGCCTATCAGGCCTTCTTCCGCAGCACGGACATTCCCGTCCTGGCCCTGTCGGGCGACCATGACATCATGTTCCCGGTGGAGAACTGGTACGCGCAGAACGATCTCTGGCCCACCCTGTTCGTGACCACCTGGCCCGACAGCGGCCACGGGCCCCAGCACCAGTATCCGGAGCTGAGCGCCGACCTGATCGCCAGCTTCGTGAAGAACAACCCGCGTCCGGTTTGAGGCGCACACAAAACAACAGGAGACGAAGATGCTGCTGGGTTTGTCGATCGAGGCATTCACGACACTGCATGTGGCGATTTCCCTGATCGGTCTCGCCACGGGGCTGGTCTGGCTGCTGGCATTGGTCAATGGGCGCTGGCTGGGGGTGGTGAATGCCATCTTCCTGGTCACCACCGTCGCCACCACCGTCACCGGCTTCATGTTTCCGATCACCGCCTTCACGCCGGCCCTGGGTACGGGCATCGTGTCACTGGCGGTGCTGGCCGTGGCGGTGGCCGCCTATTTCCGCCGGCTGCGGGGCGGGGCCTGGATGGTGACCTATCTGGTGGCGGCTACCGTGGGACTGTACCTGAACGCCTTCGTGGCTGTGGTGCAATCCTTCCTGAAGATCACGGCACTGAACGACCTGGCCCCCACGGGCAGCGAGCCGCCCTTCGCCCTGGCGCAGGGTGCGGTGCTGATCGCCTTCATCACCCTGGGCTGGCTGGCCGTGCGCCGCCGGGCCGTGGTGATGGGTTGACCGGGCGTCCGTCACGGGTGACGGACGCCCGCCGATGGCTCAGAAGCTGTAATCCCAGCCTACGGTCAATGTCCGGCCACGACCCGCGAAATAACGCAGATTGTCGCCGGCATAGCCCGTATCGGAACTGTAGGTGATGTATTGCCGGTCCAGCAGGTTCTGTACCGCCAGGCTGACATTGCCGAAGCCGAGATCGTACCGGATCAACGCATCGACCAGCGTATAGCCTTCGAAATTGTTGCGGACATCCACGCCTTCGAAGTCGCGCGACAGGTAGAACTGCGCCTGCAAACGCGCGCTGAACCTTTCCTGGGCATAGTTGGCAGCCAGGTTCAGGCGGTCGGGGCTGATATTGGCGCCGTCCAGGTCGCGGTCCAGCACGCCGTCATTATTGCCGTCGGTGCGGCCGCGCAGGCGGGCATAGCCGGCCGACAGGTCCAGGCCCGGCACCGGCGTCCTAGCCGTGACGTTCGTTTCCAGCCCCTCGATCTCCATCGCCTGGCGACGGATATCGTTGAACCCCAGGGCGGCGTTGTAGACCAGCAGCTGGCCGAACTTGCTGTCCGACCAGAAATAGGTGGCGCTGGCCGTCAGGGGTCCCTGGTTCAACTCCACCCCGATCTCCCGGTTGTCGGAGATGATGGGGATCATGTTGGCATAGGTTTCCACCCGCACGCCGTCGCGGTTGATGGTGCGCAGGACGCGGCCCACGTCGGGCACCGTGAACCCCTCGGCATAGGCGCCGTAGAAACGCAGACCCTCCGTCAGTTCCAGCACCACGCCGCCATTATACAGCGTCTTGTCGAAGGACAGCTTGCCGCCCGTGACCCGCCGGTTGCCGTACGACGCCAGGGTGACGAAATCATCGACCTCCAGCTTCACATCCTCCCGCCGCGCCCCGCCGGCCAGACGCAGCAGCCCGTCGAACAGCGACCAGTTGGCCTGGAGGAAGGCGGAGTTGGTGTAGAAATCGGTCTCCGGCACCCAGCGGCGGTTGGTCAGGATCATGGCCTGGCTGGTGCGATCGACCTGGCTGTCCAGGCCGACGGTAGCGGTCAGGCCCTCCACGCCCGGCACCTCGCGCTCGTACGAACCGCGCGCGCCCAGCTTGCGGGAGAAGATGGCCGACTGGTCGAACAGCGTGCCGATGGGGGCGATGCTGGCATCCTGGAAGGTGGCGGAGATATCGGCGCCGTAGGTGTTGCGGATGCGGTTGAAGTAAAGCTGCGTCGTCAGGTCGCCGCCATGGAGATCGCTGTCGGTCAGGCTGGCCGACAGCATCTCCGACTTGTTGGCGGGTGCGTCACCCGGCAGGTCGGCGCGGATGCTGGTGGTGGGCAGGCCCGTGTCGCGGTTGCCGGCCTTGACGGTGTATTCGCCGTCACCTTCCAGTTCGAACCGGTTGGCGACCAGTTCCACCCGTGTCGTCTCCCCCAGATCGGCACCGAAACGGCCGAACAGCGACCAGCTGACGGAATTCTGGATATCCCCCTGGTCGGCATCCAGGCCGATGCGACGGCCCTTGGCATCGACGAACACGCCGCGGGTCTCGCGCACCGCACCCACCGTGGCGTCATAGGCGCCGTCGCGGTTGGAGACCAGGGCCGCCACCTTGCCGCCCATTGTGCTGTCATCGAACCCGTCATCGCTGACGCCCTGCACCAGCACGCGGCCGCTGAACCCGTCATGCTTGGGTGCGCCCACCGTCACCTGGTTGATGACGCCACCGGTGCCGCCGATGCCTTGCAACGCGTTTGAACCGAACACCGTTTCCACCCGGTCGATGAAGAACGGATCGATGGAATAGGCGTCGCGCGCACCGTCGCGGATGGGGCTGGTCTGCGGGATGCCGTTGATGGCGAACAAGGGCGACCGACCGCGCAAGGTCTCACCCACGCCCGTCATCTTCTGCCGGGTGGGGGAGAAGGAGGGCAGCAGCGTGGCCACGGCATCGACCGTGGACCCGGCGATGGCCACCTGGTCGGACAGGGTGGCGGCGTCGATGACGTCAACGGTCAGGGGCAGGGCGCTGGCCGGCAGCTTGGTGCGGGCGGCCGACACGATTATCTCTTCCACCGGGGCCGAAGCGGCCGTGGCACGCGGGCGGGACGGGGAGGGTGCGGCGGTTGCGGCGCCAGCGGGGGCAGGTGCCGCGACGATGGCGAAGCCGCCGGCCTGGTCCGGCGTGGCGCGCAGGCCGCTGCCGGCCAGCAAGGTGTCCAGCGCCGATGCAGCTCCATGGCCGCCGCGCAGACCCGGCGTCGTGCGGTTGCGCACCAGGGCGGGATCGTAGGACAGGACCGTGCCGGAGAGACGCGCGAACTGGCCCAACGCCGGGGCCAGGGGGCCGGCCGGAATATCATAGGTGACGCTCGCCGTGGCCTGCGTCTGGGCCTGGGCCGTGGCGGTGAAGGACAGGGCCGTCCCCAGCAGCAGGGCCCCCAGCAGCGGGCGGTGCAGGCGAAGCTTGGCGAAAGACACGGAAAAATCCCCCGTTTTGGATGAAGCACTCATCCTTCCGGACGCGCCAGCCAGCGAAATGGACAGTGGGTTGGAGAATATTTTTTCAGCGACGCCGGATCACCGGGCTTTCCGGGTTGCCGCGGTCCAGCATGACCGGCAGCGAAGCGGCCAAAGCCGCCAGGGCCCGGTCGGTATCGTTCAGCGGGTAATGGCCCGACACGCGCAGCCCCGCCAGGGCGGCCGGGTCATAGCGCACGGGCCGGGCGCGCCAGCGGTTCAGTTCCGCCAGCAGGTCGGACAGCGGCCAATCCTCCACCGCCAGCCAGCCTTGCGTCCAGGCATCGGCCAGCGCCGGGTCGATATCGGGCAGGCGGGTGATGCCGGCAGTACCGATGCGTGCCCGCTGCCCCGGCAGCAGGGTGACGCATTGGTTGGCCAGGGCACGGGCGCATGCCAGCACCTTGGATTCCAGCACGGTGACCAGGGTCGTCCCTGCCTCGCGCCGCACGCTGTAACGCGTGCCCAACGCCTGGGCGGTCATTTCCGGTGTGACGATGGTGAAGGGGGCGGCCGGGTCGGGTGCGACCTCCGCCATCACTTCCCCCGCCAGCAGGTCGATGCGCCGCGCGCCAGCCTCCAAGGCCACGTCCAGCGCCGTGTCGGACGAGAGTACCAGTTGCGATCGGTCGGACAGGGTCACCTGCCGCAATTCACCCACGGCGCTGCGTTCATCGGCCATATGCGGCTTCAATGCCGGCCATTGCCAGCCGCCGATGCCGGCCAGCAGCAGCACGGCCAGGGCCGCACCCGCCAACGGCCGCCGGTCGCGCGGCTGTTGTTGCGGCCGGCGGAACATCATGTCCAGCGCCTTGCGCTCCAAGGCCGGCTGCCGCCCGATCCGGTCCAGGATGCCCGTCATCCGGTCGAAGGCCAGACGGTGGCGCGGGTCGGCGCGCAGCCATTGGTCCAGCGCCGTCTCATCATGATCGGCCTCGCCGACGCGCACATGCCAGGCGGCGGCCTGCTCCACCATCGCCGCCGTCGGCTCCCCGCCCTTCATGCCGCGTCGGGCCCATAGGCGGCGCGGTAGCAATGAGCGAGTGCGCGGGCCAGATATTGCTTCACCATGCTGACCGACACGCCCAGTTCCGCCGAAATCTCGGCATAGGACAGGCCATCCAGCCGGTTCAGCAGGAAGGCGCGGCGCGGCTTGGGCGGCAGTTCCTCCAGCAGCCTTGCCAGGGCCGCCAGTTCGGCCACCGCCATGGCCACCCGTTCGGGCGATGGCGCCTCCTCCCCGTCCAGCAGCAGGCAATAGGCCTCCAGAAAGGCCCGCTCGCTGGCCTGACGGCGGCTGTCATCGATCAACAGGCGGCGGGCCACCGTGGCCAGGTAACGGCGCGGATTGTCCGGCATCGAAAGGTCCGGCCGTTCCAGCAGCCGGCAGAACGTGTCCTGCGCCAGATCGGCCGCCCGATGCCCGCACCGCGCATGCCGGCGCAGCCATACGGCCAGCCAATTTGCATGGTCGCGATAGAAGGCGTCGAAATCCGGGGCGGTGATCGCGGGCAAGGGACGGGACTGACTGATAAGGAAAGGATAAGGCTGACTATCAGGTTTGATAATCAGTCGCAATATCAATCCTGTCAGGTTACGCATGCGTGCAGCATGCAGCGTGCAGCGTTCAGCGCCCTCGAACGGCCTGATAGGCATGCCAGGTGGCATGGCCCAGCAACGGGAAGACCAGCACCAGACCCAGCAGACCCGGCAGCAGCGCCAAAGCCAGCGACACCAGCACGATGGCGCCCCAGGTCAGCATGACGGGCAGATTGTGCCAGACCATGGACATGCTGGTGCCCATGGCGGTCAGCGCGTCCACCCGTTCATCCAGCAGCATGGGCAGGGAGAAGACGGAGATGGCGAAGCCGAAGGCCGCGAACAGGCCACCCACCGCCCCGCCGACCAGCAGCAGCCAGATGCCCAGCGGCTCGCTCACCAGCATGCCGGTCACATGTTCCAGCCCCGGGAATGGTTTCCAGCCGAAGAACAGGGCGTAGAGCAGGACGGCGGCGCGCATCCAGACCAGCATCAGCAGGCAGAGCAGCACGCCGACGAACAGGATCTGCCGCCCCGACGCCGCCTTGACATGCAGCATGGTGGCCAGCCCGATCCGTTCACCCTCCGCCAGCCGCCGGCTTTTCTCGTAAAGCCCGGTGGCGAAGGCCGGCGCCACGATGGCGAAACCGGACAGGGCCGGGAACAGGAAATAGTCCCGCTCCAGCCCGACCAGCCCCGCCACCACGGACCAGGAGACCAGCAGCATGACCACACCGTAAGCAAGGCTGCAGGCCGGATTGACCCACAAATCCCGCCAGCCGGCGCGCAGCCAGTCGACCGCCGCCCCGGCGGGCAGGCCGCGCGCATGCGGGCTGACATGGGGCAGGGGTGGGACGGTGGGCGGCAGGCTGTCGGCGGGACTGATCATGATGTCATGGCCTCTCAACAGGCGGATTTGGCGGCGCTGTAACCGGCTTGGGCCGGCTTCACGCCCGGTTTCTGGTGCGGTACGCAGGAAGGCTGGCTCTCCAGCGCCACCATCACCAGATGGATATTGGCCCCGACCAGCAGGGCGATGCCGGCCAAGACCAGCAGGATGACGCGCCAGTGCCTAAGGACCGGCATGCTTACCCCCGGCAGCCAGATCGGCGACATACAGCGCCAGCACCTTGCGGTCCAGATCAGACAGACGCTGGTCCCAGCGCGGCATGTGCCCCTGACGGCCGTTGAAGACGGTGGCAAAGATCGTCTGCTCGTCCCCGCCATAGATCCAGGTGGCATCGGTCAGGTTGGGTGCCCCCATCTCCACCATGCCGCGCCCTTCCTCGCCATGGCAGGCCGCACAATTGGCGGTGAACAGTTCCTGTCCCGCCGCCGATGCCGGCCCGGCCCCCGACAGCGACCGGACATGGGCCAGCACGGCAATGATATCCGGCCGGGTCAGCATCTGGTCGCGCCCGAAGGCCGGCATCTGCGATATGCGCGTCTCGGGATGGTCGGAATTGATGCCGACACGGATGGTCTCCGCCAGTGCCTCCGGCGACCCGCCCCACAGCCAGGAACCGGCCGCCAGTGCCGGATATCCCGGCCCACCGCTGCCGCCCACCCCATGGCAGGCGGCGCAATTATCGCCGAACAAAACCGCCCCGTGCCGTCGCACCTGATCCATCAGGGCGGGATCGGCCTGGATGGCGGCATAGTCGGTGTCGGTGACGGTGGCCACCCAGGCCGGCGCCTGTTCGGCCGCCTGTTTCAAATCGGCCGCCACCACCTGGCGCTGGTCGATGCCAAGCAAGCCCTTGGTATAGGTGCTGCCCAGCGGCCAGGCCGGCATCAGCACCCACCAGACGACGGAGAACAGGAAGGTGGTGATCAGGAAGAACCAGACAGCCTTGGGCACCGGCGTGTTCAGTTCCTTGATGCCGTTCCATTCATGGCCCGTGGTCATGTGTCCCGTGATGGGATCGCGTTCACCGCCGCCGCTCATGGCCGGTCCTCCTTGTTCAGCACCGACCGGGCCGCATGGTCGAAGCGCTTGCCGTTGCCGGGCCAAAACGCATAGATCAGCACCCCCGCCGATAGGGCCAGCAGGTAGAAAAGCCCGAACCCCTTGGCCAGGAAAACGGTCAGCTCATGGCCTGTCTCCGGCATGTCATTCCTCCGGCGGCTGGCTGTTGGTGTGGGCGGCATCGGTCAGGCGGCCCAGGATCTGGAGATAGGCCACCAGCGCATCCATCTCCGTCACCTTGCCGGGATCACCGTCGAACACCCGGACCTGGGTGGCGGCACCATAGCGGGTGGTCAGGCCATCGCTACCATCCGCATTGGCCTGAGCGATGGCGTCGGCGGTGGCGTTGGCCACCATCTCATCCGTATAGGGCACACCCACCCGGCTCAACGCTTTCAGATGCAGGCCCAGATCGTCGGTGCGCAGCACCGTGCGCGCCAGGAACTTGTAGGAGGGCATGATCGATTGCGGCACCACGGCGCGCGGATCGACCAGATGCGCCACCTGCCATTCATCGGAATATTTGCCGCCGATACGGGCCAGATCTGGACCGGTGCGCTTCGACCCCCATTGCATCGGGTGGTCATGCTTGGATTCAACCGCCAGCGAATAGGGGCCGTACCGTTCCACCTCGTCCCGCAAGGTGCGGATCATCTGCGAATGGCAGGCGTAACAACCTTCCCGGATATAGATGTTGCGCCCCGCCACCTCCAACGGCGTGTAGATGCGCAGGTCGGGTGCATCCTCCACCGTCTCGTCGATGGTGAACAGCGGCGCGATCTCCACCAGCCCGCCGATTGAGGCGACGAAGATGATGCCCAGCACCAGGGCCATGGAGTGCTTTTCAAGCTTGTAGTGCAGTCCGAGCATCGGTTCACTCCCCCGCCAGGACAGGCAGCGGCCGGTCGGTGCCGGCCGGTTGCGATGCGGGCGATGGCCCCTTTATGGTCATCCAGACATTCCAGGCGCCGATGGCGGCCCCGGCCAGGAACAGCGCCCCGCCCACTGCGCGTGCGATGTAATAGGGATGCATGGCCACAAGGCTGTCGACGAAGGAATAGGCCAGGGTGCCGCCCGTGTCATAGGTGCGCCACATCAGCCCTTGGATGACGCCGGAATTCCACATGGCGAAGACGTAGACAAGGGTGCCGGCCAGGGCGAGCCAGAAATGCGCCTCCACGGCCCAGGCGGAATGCATCTTCTCCCGACCCCAAAGGGCCGGCGTCAGGCTGTAGAGCGCGCCGAAGGTGATCAGCGCCACCCAGCCCAAGGCGCCGGCATGCACATGGCCCACGGTCCAGTCGGTATAGTGCGACAGGGAATTCACGGCGCGGATGGCCATGAACGATCCCTCGAACGTGGTCAGGCCATAGAAGATGGCCGCCACCATCATGAAGCGCAGGGTGGCGTCGTCACGCACCTTGTGCCAGGCGCCGTTCAGGGTCAGCAGCGCATTGGCGGCCGACCCCCAGGACGGGATCAGCAGGATCAGCGAGAAGGTCATGCCCAGCGTCTGCACCCAATGCGGCAGGGCCGTGTAGTGCAGATGGTGGGAACCCGCCCACATATACATGAAGGTGATGCCCCAGAAGCTGATGATCGACATGCGGTAACTGAAGATCGGCCGCTGGGCGCGCACGGGCAGGTAATAATACATCATGCCCAGGAAGCCGGCGGTCAGGAAGAAGGCCACCGCATTATGCCCGTACCACCATTGCGTCATCGCATCCTGCACGCCGGCAAAGGCGGAATAGGCTCGGGAGTGGTTCCAGGCCACGGGCATGGCCAAATTGTTGATGATATGCAGCATGGCCACGACGACGATGAAGGCCAGATAATACCAGTTGGCCACATAGATATGCGGCTCCCGCCGCCGTGCCAGGGTGCGGATATAGAGCACCAGATAGGTGACCCACACCACGCACAGCCAGAGGTCCACATACCATTCCGGCTCGGCATATTCCTTGGACTGGGTGATGCCCAGCGGGTAACCGGTCACGGACAGCAACAGGAATAGGTTGTATCCCAGCAGCACGAACCACGGGCTGAATTGTCCTGCCAAGCGGGTGCGACAGGTGCGCTGCACGACGTGATAGGATGTGGCGATCAGGGCATTGCCGCCGAATCCGAAGATCACGGCGGTGGTATGGATGGGCCGTATCCGCCCGAAACTGGCCCAGGCGGCATCGAAGGTGAGATGCGGATAGGCCAGCATCCAGGCCACCCAATCGCCGATGGCCAGCCCGAACAGGGCCCAGCCCATGGTCAGCACGATGCCCACCCGGCTGGGATCGTCGTAATATTCGGCCAGCCTTCCCGCATCCGGTTCCGGCGCGTGCATGCCGGACAGGACCAGGAAGGCGATGCCGACGGCGAAGACCAGCACCAGCCCGCCATGCAGGGCGAACAGGTCGTCATTGGCGCCGGCGGCCATCACCAGCCCGCACAGCGATAGCAGGCCAAGGATGATAAGGGCGAACTGCCGCTCGGCGCGGGTAAGCTGTGCGACCATGGGTTTCCTCATTCTGCGGCGTGCGCGGAAATATCGAGGCCAAGGGCGTGGGCCACCCCCGCGCCATAGGCGGGGTCAGCCTTCGTGCAATTGTCGATATGGCGCCGCTGGATGTGGGGGGCGGCACCGCCAAGGGAGCGTGCAGTATTGTCATACAAAACCTGCTGTTGCGCCAGACCCATCAGGCGAAAAAGATCGCCCGGCTGCTGCCAATGGTCATCGGCCACCCTATGATCGAAATGGTCGGCCGGCCCGTCCAGCGGCAGCGGCGGTTCCTTGGCGTCCGGATGGTCGGCCCAATGACCCAGGCTGTTGGGGAAATAGGTTGGCGTGCCGCCCAGATTACCGTCGGTGCGCATCGCCCCGTCGCGATGATAGGAATGGAACGGGCATTTCGGCGCGTTCACCGGGATATGGTTGAAATTCACCCCCAGCCGGTAACGCTGCGCATCACCGTAGGAGAACAGACGGGCCTGCAGCATGCGGTCGGGCGAGAAGCCGATGCCGGGCACGATATTGGCGGGGGAGAAGGCGGATTGTTCCACCTCCGCGAACACGTTTTCCGGATTGCGGTTCAGTTCCAGCACGCCGACCTCGATCAGCGGGTATTCGCCATGCGGCCAGACCTTGGTCAGGTCGAACGGGTCATGGTAATGCGCGGCCGCCTGTGCTTCGCTCATCACCTGGATGCAAAGGGTCCAGCGGGGGAAGTCGCCAGCCTCGATGCTGTTGAACAGGTCGCGCTGATGGGTTTCGCGGTCCTTGCCGATGGCGGCTTCGGACTCCGCGTCGCTCAAATTCTCGATGCCCTGTTGACTACGGAAATGGAACTTCACCCAGACGCGTTCATTGTCGGCATTGATCATGCTGAACGTATGGCTGCCGAACCCATGCATGTGGCGATAGGTGCGGGGGATGCCACGGTCGGACATGACGATGGTCACCTGGTGCAGCGCCTCGGGCAGCAGGGTCCAGAAATCCCAGTTATTGTCGGCACTGCGCATGCCGGTGCGCGGATCGCGCTTGACGGCGTGGTTCAGGTCGGGAAAGCGCAGCGGGTCACGGAAGAAGAACACGGGCGTATTGTTGCCCACCACGTCCCAATTGCCCTCCTCGGTATAGAATTTCACGGCGAAGCCGCGGATATCGCGTTCCGCATCCGCCGCCCCGCGCTCCCCGGCCACGGTGGAAAAGCGCAGGAAGACGGGCGTCTGCTTGCCGATTTCGGAGAAGATTTTGGCCTTGCTGTAACGGCTGATGTCCCCGGTTACCGTGAAGGTGCCATAGGCGCCGGAGCCCTTGGCATGCATGCGCCGCTCCGGGATCACCTCCCGGTCGAAATGGGCCAGCTTCTCGATCAGCCAGATATCCTGCAGCAGCGCCGGCCCGCGCCGGCCGGCGGTCTGGATGTTCAGATTGTCGGCGACGGGGGCGCCGGTGGCGTGGGTCAGGGTCGGCTTGGTCATGGCGGTGGCTCCGTGATCTCAGGGGGCGGGGCAGAAAGTATCGGTGCAGGTATCGGCGTCGGCACTGTCGGTGGCCAAGGCGGGCGTGAAGGGCTTTTCCGCGATCGCGGCGGCGATCAGCGCGCCCACGGCCATGTCATCCTCTTGTCCGAAGCCATGATGGCGAATGCGCCCGTCACGGCCGATCAGTACCGATGACGGCGTGCCGCGCAGGCCCAGGCGGCGCATGGTCACCGGTGTCGGCGTGCCGTCACCCGGTTGGTCCACGGCTATGGGCATGGTCACGCGGAATTCGTGGATATAGGCTTCCAGGGCGCGCGCGTTCATGGCGTCGTGATGTTCGAACACTGTATGCAGGCCGATGACCTGAAGATCGCTGTCGCGGAACATCATGTGCGCCTTCTGCGCCTGCGGCGTGCCATGGATCACACAGCCGGGGCACAGCATCTGGAACGCATGGATCAGCACGGGACGGCCGCGCAGACCCGCCAAGGTCAGCGGCTTTTGCGTGTTGAACCAGCTTGTCACCGCCAGTTCGGGGGCAAGGGGGGCTTCCTTCATCATGTCCAACTCCGGGATGTTCGACCTTCTGGGGCCGGTGAACGGAATTTTGCGGTCCGCCTCACGGGCCGCCGGCTTTGAGCGCCAGGGCGAACAAAGCGCGGGCCGCTTCATCGGCCGATGAAGGGTTTCCTCCCGTCACCAGCGGCCCGTGGATCACCACATGCGGCTCTCCCGCGGCACCCGGCATGACGCGGGCGCCGAGGTCGGCCAGCAGGTCGCATAGCCGATTTCCATCGGCCAGCAGTGAATCACCGCCGTCCGCCGCCGTCAGGCGCCGCCCGGCGACATAGGGCGTGCCGTCGGGCTTGCGGACCTTCAACAGGGCTGCCGGCGCCTCCGACACGAAACCCATGGGTTTGCCATCGGCGGCGAAGGCGGCGATCAGGGCGATGGAGTGGCTGTCCGCCGCCAGATCGCCCAGCAACCCCGCCCCACCCGGATAGAAAAGCCCGTCGAAATCGCCCGCATGCACCTGTTCCAGGGTGAGCGTATCGGCCAACGCATCGCGCGCCTCCCGATCGGCCAGGAACCGCCTTGTCGCCTCCGACCGCCCGCCCAGCGCATCGCCCACCGGATCGACGGGCGGTGCCCCGCCCAAGGGAGAGGCGAGCGCCAGCTCCGACCCGGCATCGGTCAGTGCCGCCCAGGCCGTGGTGAATTCCGACAAGCGGAACCCGGTGGGCGGTCCGATCCAGGCCAACCGGTCGCAGGAGGTCAGCACGATGAGAATGCGCGGCGCCGCCATCCGCTGTCTCCGCGCCGTCAGGCCAGGGCCACATGGCGATAGGCGGTGCCGTGCCGTTCGGCGATGGCGAAGCCGGGGCTGGTCCAGTGATAGCCCAGCATGCGCAGCTTCTCCGTCGCCGCCCGGTCGATCAGGCGGCGGCGTGTGGCGATGCCCTGGTCCTGGTCGGTGTCGAAGCCGAAGCGCCAGCCCGGATGTTCGAACGACGCGACGACATTGGTGATGGCGTCGCCGGTGATCAGCAAGCCATCATTGCCCGCCAGTTCCATGGAGATATGGCCCGGCGTATGGCCGGGTGTGGACAGGGTCCGCAGGTCCGCCACCACCTCGTCCCCGTCCTTCAACCGGACCACGCGGTCGGCCACTGCGCCCAGGTCGCGCCGGGCACCCGGCACGAAATCACGCAGGCCCGGATAACGCGCATCCGGGGCCGGCCCCATCCAGAAATCCCATTCCGCAGCCGAAACATAATAGGTGGCATTGGGAAAGGACAGGCCGCCACCGGGCAGCAGTACGCCGCCGGAATGGTCGGGATGGGCATGGGTCAGCACGACATGGGTGATGGTGCCCGGATCGATTCCGGCCGCCAGCAGATTGTCGCGCAGCCGCCCGGCCGAGGGCTGGAACTTGTCCCCCGACCCGGTATCGACCAGGATCAGCGCCTTTCCGGCCCGGATCAGGGGGATATTGACGGGAATATCGGCCGTGCCCGCCCGCCCGCCCAGCCGCCGGATAATATCGGCCCTTTCGGAAGGGCCGGCATCCGGCGCGATGACGGCGTCGGGCAGGGTGATGAACCCGTCGCTGAACACATCGATCTGAAAATTCCCGTGCCCGAACCGCCGCGGCGGGGCCGCGACGCTGAGCCCGGTATCCAAGGCACCCGCCGTCACCGTCAGTGCCGCGGCCCCCGCCAGGAAGGCGCGCCGTGCAATGGGGGACGGTTCGGGATCAAAGGCGTTACGCGGCATGACGACCTCCATTGTTGCAGGACCACAGCGAAGTCTTCCGCTGCCATTTCCGCCTCCTCCAACCGTCACCCCGGCGGAAGCCGGAGCCCAGGCGCAGAGCGGCGTCTGCCGCGATAAGAGTTATATCGGCGCTGACCGCGCCTTACGCTGGGCCCCGGCTTTCGCCGAGGTGACGGTAGAGAGTATGGAAACCCTCACAGCCCAGACTTTCGCGAGGGTCTCACCGGTTCGGGAACCGTGAAATCTTCAGGCATTGAAATAGGCCAGCAGGTCGGCATTGATCGTGTCGGCCTGGGTGGTGGCCATGCCGTGGTCGAAGCCCTTGTAGACCTTCAAACTGCCCTTCTTCAGCAGCTTGATGCCCAGCAGGGCGCTGTCGGCGATCGGCACGATCTGGTCATCATCGCCATGCATCAGCAGCACCGGCACGTCGATCTTCTTCAGATCCTCGGTGAAGTCGGTCTCCGAGAAGGCCTTGATGCAATCATATTGCGCCTTGATGCCGCCCATCATGCCCTGGCGCCACCAATTGTCGATAACACCCTGGGAAACCTTGGCACCGGGCCGGTTATAGCCATAAAACGGGCCGGCCGGCACATCCTTGTAGAACTGCGCCCGGTTGGCGGCGACGGCGGCGCGGAAACTGTCGAACACCTCCAGCGGCAGGCCGCCGGGGTTCTTGTCCGACTTCACCATGATCGGCGGCACGGCACCCAGCAGCACGGCCTTCTTCACCCGGCCCGGTTCGGCGCGGGCCACATAGCGGGCGACCTCGCCGCCGCCGGTGGAATGGCCGACATGGATGGCACCCTTCAGGTCTAAGGCGGCGGCCAGGGCCTTCACATCCTCGGCATAGGTGTCCATCTCGTTGCCGGTGTCGGTCTGGCTGGAACGGCCATGGCCACGGCGGTCATGGGCGATCACCCGATAGCCCTTGCCCAGGAAGAACAGCATCTGTGCGTCCCAGTCGTCGGCCGACAGCGGCCAGCCATGGTGGAACACGATGGCCTGCGCATCCCGCGGGCCCCAGTCCTTGTAGAAAATCTCCGTGCCGTCCTTGGTCTTGATCGTGCTCATGATCCGGGTTCCTTCGCTGGGCGTGGCGGCTTCGGCCGACGCCAGGGTGAAAAGGGAGGGGGAGAACAGGCCGGCGGTGTACAGGCCGATACCACCGGCCAGGACGTCGCGGCGGGTGGCGCCGGTGACAGCGCGGGTCGCCATGCTTTTCATGATGGGCTCCGATTGTCCGATGGGGGCCGGGGCAGTCCGACCGGAAAGCCAGCACAGGATGGACCCGTACCGGCCATTGGCCAATTATCCGGTTATTTCAAGCGGCTAACACGTTGGTATAGGTTTGTTAACCATGATGTCAGGCGGCGATGGCGGTGCTGCCCAGGTAATCTTCGGTGGACAGCAGCGTGGCATAGGCGAAGCCCAGCGCCGCCATGAACGCCGCATGGGCGTGGGCCGCCGGCACGGTGGTGCTGCCGAAGGTCAGATCGCGGGAGGCGCAGGCATCATGGATCACCGTCACCTTGTACCCGAAATCGGCCGCAGCCCGGGTGCAGGCATCCACGCACATATGGCTCATGGCGCCGCAGATCACCACCTCATTCACGCCGCGCGCATCCAGCAGCTCCTTCAGGTCGGTGTCGCGGAAGGAATTGATCTGGTGCTTCACCACCACCGGCTCATCGGCGCGATTGGCCACGACGGGGTGGATTTCCGCCCCCTTGCTGCCCTGCGCGAAGAACGGCGCCTCGGCCGTGGGGAACTCATGGCGGATATGGATGATGGGTTCACCCGAAGCGCGCGCGGCGGCGATCAGGCGGGCGGCATTGGCGGCGGCGGCATCCACCCCGCTCAGGGTCCATTTCCCACCGGGAAAATAATCGTTCTGCAGATCGATGACGATCAGGGCCCGCTTGGTCATTTCTGTGTCCCTCCAGGTTGCGGCGTATCTGCCTGGAAACATCATGGCGCAGCCGGTGCCGTTCCGCCTGTAAAGGGTTGTAAAGAACCGTAGTGTATCGCAACGGATCGTTAACCATGGTGGGGGTTGACGCCTTCACCTTCTATGATGCAGTGCATTCGGCAACGCTGTCAGGGCAGCGCGGGGGAGGGGTGGATGGAGCCGCAGGGCCTGTCATTCGGGGAATTCCAGCTGTTGCCGGAGCGGCGTCTGCTGCTGCGCGACGGCCGTCCCGTGCGCCTGGGCAGCCGTGCCTTCGACCTGCTGATCACCCTGGCCGCCCGTCCCGGCGACGTCATCGCCAAGGAGGAACTGATCGCCCGCACCTGGCCCGGCACCTTCGTGGACGAGGCCAATCTGCGCGTCCATGTCGGCGCCCTGCGCAAGGTGCTGGGCGATGACCAGACCGGCAGCCGTTACATCACCAATGTGCCCGGCCGCGGCTATTGCTTCGTGGCTTCGGTCCGCGGCACCACCAGTCCCCCGCCGCCGCCATTACCGGTCGCCGTCCCCGTTTCCGGCAACCTGCCCGTCGCCATGACCCGCATCATCGGGCGGGAGGAGGTGGTGGACGCCGTCGCCCTGCTGCTGTCGCGCCAGCGGCTGGTCAGCATCGTCGGGCCGGGCGGCATGGGCAAGACCACGGTGGCCGTGGCCGTCGCCGCGCGCCTGCGTCGTCCCGACGGGGTGCTGTTCGTCGATCTGGCACCGGTTGCCGACCCCACCGCCGTGCCCGGCGCGCTGGCCACCCTGCTGGGTGTGGCCGACCGGCAGGAGAATCTGGCCGGCGATCTGGTGGAACGGCTGCGCGACCGCGACATGCTGCTGGTCCTGGATAATTGCGAACATGTGATCGAGGCGGTGGCCGGTCTGGCGGAGATGCTGCTGGTCCGGCTGCCGTCGCTCTCCATCCTGGCCACCAGCCGGGAACCGCTGCGCGCCGCAGGCGAATGGGTGCAGCGGCTGCGGCCGCTCGACGTGCCGCCGGTGGAGGTGGTGTCTGCTGCTGACGCCATGGGTTCCGCCGCCGTGCAGCTGTTCGTGGAACGGGCGTCCGCTTGCCTGGGCGGTTATGAACTGAGCGATGCCGATGCCGTCGATGTGGCGGAGATCTGCCGCCGCCTGGACGGGATCGCGCTGGCCATCGAACTGGCGGCCGGTCATCTGGACACGATCGGCATCCGGGGGCTGGCGGCGTCGCTGGATGATTGTTTCCGCGTGCTGACCCGTGGCCGGCGCACGGCCCTGCCCCGGCATCAGACGCTGCGCGCCACGCTGGATTGGAGCTATCGCATCCTGCCGCCTGCCGAACAGGTGCTGCTGCGCCACCTGTCGGTGTTCAATGGCAGTTTCACGGCCGCGGTGGCCGCCGACATCCTGCCGTCCGGCGGGGCGGGCATGGAAGACGCGCTGGCCGATCTGGCGGCCAAGTCGTTGCTGACCGCGGAACTGGGCGACGGGGCCGTGCGCTACCGCCTGCCCGACACGACGCGGGCCTATGCGCGGGGCAAGCTGGCGGAAGCGGGGGAGGATGGCACTTTGCGCCGCCGCCATGCCGCCCATTACCGCGCCATCTTCGAACAGGCCGAGGCGGCGTGGGAGACGATGCCCACCCCCGCCTGGCTGTCCGCCTATGTCGGTCATGTCGACAATCTGCGCGCGGCGCTGGATTGGGCCTTCTCCGCCGAGGGTGATGCGTCCATCGCCATCGCCATCACCGTGGCGGCCGTGCCTTTCTGGTTCGCACTGTTGCAGGTGGATGAATGCCATTCCCGCGTGCTGCGCGCCCTGGAACTGCTGGAACAACCCGCGCGCCGCGATGACCGGCAGAGCATGAAGCTCTATGCGGCACTCGGCTGGCAGCAGATGCGGGCCAGCGCCGGGCAACTGCATGGCGGTCCCGCCTGGCAGCGCACCCTGGAGATCGCCGAACAGGTGGGTGACACCGATTACCAGTCCCGCGCGTTGTGGGCGCTGTGGGTAGACCGCACCAATGCCGGCGAACCGGTGGCCGCCATGGGCATCGCCGAACGGTTCGCCGATCTGGCGGCGCGGCAGGGCGACCGCGCCGATATCGACATTGCCGACCGCATGCGGGCAAGGTCGCTGCTGTTCCAGGGGCGGTTTGCCGAGGCGCAGGACCGTATCACCTTCATGCTGGACCGTTATATACCGCCGGTGAACCGCGCCCATACCGTGCGGTTCCAGTATGAACAGCGCAGCGTGGCCCGCATCACCCTGGCCCGCGTCCTATGGATGCGGGGCTTCCCCGATCAGGCGATATGTGAGGTGGAGGCGACGATCGCCGACGTCACCGAACAGCGCCACGACCTGACCCTGGCCCATGTCCTGTCGGATGCCGCCTGCGCCATCGCCCTGCTGAATGGCGATCTGGATCGGGCCGACCAATATATCGCCCTGCTACGCCGCCTGACCAAGGCGCATTCGCTGGATGTCTGGAACACCTATGCCGACGGGTTCGCGGGTGAATTGCTGATCCGGCGTGGGGCGCTGGCCGCCGGCCTGTCGCTGCTGGACGGTGCCTTGGAAAGGCTGCGGCGCACGAACTTCGTGCTGTATCAGACCGACATGATGCTGGCCCAGGCCCAAGGCCTGTCGCTGGCCGGCCGGCCGCAGGCGGGCTTGGCCACCATCGACGCCGCCCTGGCCCGCTGTGCCCGCACGGGCGAGGCTTGGTACCTGGCAGAACTGCACCGGGTACGCGGCGACATATTGCTGTCGATGCATGACCGGAAAGCCGAGGCCAAGGGTGAGTATGAAACCGCGCTGTCCATCGCCCGCGCCCAGCAGGCCCCATGCTGGGAGGTGCGGGCGGTGGCGGGGCTGGAACGTTTGCGCTGACGCTTACTCCCCCTCCGCCTGCCATCTGCGCAAGGCCGGCAGCACATGCCGGCCGAACAGGTCGCATTCGGCCGCGTGCGGGTAGCCTGACAGGATGAACGCCTCCAGCCCCAGCGCGTGATAGGCCTTCAGCTTGGCCAGCACCTGGTCCGGATCACCGACGATGGCGGCACCGCAGCCCGACCGGGCGCGGCCGATGCCGGTCCACAGGTTTTCCTCGATATAACCATCCTGCTGCGTCGCCGCCTCGCGCAGTTCCGCCTGACGGCGCACGCCATAGGATTGGGCGTCCAGCGACTTGGCGCGGATGGCCGCCCCGGTTTCCGCGTCCAACTTGGACAGCAGGCGATCGGCGGCGTCGCGCGCTTCCGCTTCCGTATCGCGCACCACCACATGCACGCGATAGCCGAAACGCAGGGACCGGCCATGGTTGGATGCCCGCTCCCGCAAATCCTTGATGATGCCGGCCACCCCGTCCAGCGTATCGGGCCACATCAGATAGACATCCGCCGCCTTGGCCGCCGCTTCCCGCGCCTCCGTTGACAGGCCGCCGAAATAGAGCGGCGGGCAGCGGCCGGAAACGGTGCGCACACGCGGTGGGTCCAGCTTCAGCTTGTAGAACTCGCCCTGGAAATCCAGATGCTCGCCGTTCAGCAGCGTCTTCAGGATGTGCATCACCTCCACCGTGCGGTCATAGCGTGGACCCGATGCCAGGGTTTCGCCCGGCAGGTCGCTGGAGATGATGTTGATGGTCAGCCGGCCGTTCAGCATCCGGTCCAGCGTCGCCACCTGCCGCGCGATCTGCGGTGGCCAGAATTCGCCGCAGCGGATGGCCAGCAGCAGCTTGATCTGCTTCAGCAGCGGTGCAACGGCGCCTGCGAACGCCACCCCGTCGATGCCCAGCTGATAGCCGGACGGCAGCAGCAGGTTGTCGTAACCCAGCTTGTCCGCCGTCTGCGCGATGGTGCGGCAATGGTCGAAGCTGGATTGCAGTGCCGGGTCGGGCTGCCCCAGGAATTCGAAATCATCATCGCAAAGGGCGGAGAACCAGGCGACTTCCAACGGACGGGCAGACATGGGACGGGGCCTTTCATGGAACCGGGTAGGTGAAAGATGGTCGAGATATCGGTGTAATTCAACTCTAATGAATAACGATCAAGTCAAAATTGATTTTGATCATTATTATTTTGAATATTTTAGTGGACATTCATTTTATATTGTCATTTTATGTTTTCACCTTTTCCATCATTGTTGATGTAGGTGTTTGAATGTCCAAGGTTCGGGTGGCGGTGATCGGGTCCGGCATGATGGGGGTGGAGCATCTGGCCAACCTTGCGCTGTTTGATGAGGTGGCGGTTGTGGCGCTGGTCGATCCGGTGCCGTCCTCGCTGCAATACGCGTCCGGCAAAGTGGCGGGTGCGGCGCATTTCACAAGCGTCACCGACCTGCTTGCCAGCGGCACGAAACCGGACGCGGTGATCATCGCCTCGCCCAACCACACCCATCATGATGTGCTGGCGCCCTTGTTCGAGACCGACCTGCATATCCTGTGCGAAAAGCCGCTCTGTTCCGATCTGGACGATGCCAAGCGGGTGGCGGAACGGGCGGCGGCGCACCGGGGCGTGTTCTGGGTCGGCATGGAATACCGCTTCATGCCGCCGGCCGCCGAATTCATCGCCCAGGTGCATGGCGGCCGCGTCGGGCGGCTGGTGATGCTGGCCATGCGCGAACACCGGTTCCCATTCCTGCCCAAGGTCGGCGACTGGAACCGGTTCAGCCGCAATACCGGCGGGACGATGGTGGAGAAATGCTGCCATTTCTTCGACCTGATGCGCCTGATCGTGCGGGCGGAACCGGTACGCGTGCATTGCTCCGGCGCCATGGATGTCAACCATCTGGATGAACGCTATGGCGGGCAGCGGCCGGACATCATCGATAACAGTTACACGGTGGTGGATTTCGATAATGGCGTGCGGGCCATGCTGGATCTCTGCATGTTCGCCGACGGGGCGGAGCAGCAGGAGGAACTGGCGGCCACGGGCGACAAGGCCCGGCTGGAGGTGTTCGTGCCGTCCGGCGAACTGATCTACAGCCCGCGCGTCGGCTTCCGTCAGCCCAAGCAGGTGGAACGCACGCTTGTCGGCGTGGACAAGCGCCTGCTGGCTGTCGGTGCCCATCACGGCGCCACCCATTACCAGCACCGCGCCTTTCTGGATGCCATCCTGAAGGGTGCGCCTGTGCAGGTGACGGCCGATGACGGCCTGCGCGCGGTCGCCATGGGCACGGCGGCGGAGATCAGCGCGCGGGAGAAGCGCGTGGTGGAACTGTCGGAACTGGGCCTGGGCTGAACAAGCCTGCATGGGGCGTCACCCGGCCGGTGGCCGGGGGGCACCCAGCAGATGTTCTAGGATCGTGCCCTCCAATGCCGCGAACGCCGCATCGCCGCGGCGGCGGGGGCGGGGCAGGTCGATGGACAGGTCCAGCGTCACCCCGCCCGCATCGATCAGCAGCACGCGGTCGGCCAGGGCCACCGCCTCTCCCACATCATGGGTGACCAGCAGGGCGGTGAAGCCCTGTACCCGCCACACGCCCTCCAGCAGCGCCTGCATCTCGATCCTGGTCAGGGCGTCCAGCGCGCCCAGCGGCTCATCCAGGGCCAGCAGGGTCGGGTGGCTGACCAGGGCGCGGGCCAGGGCCACGCGCTGGCGCTGCCCACCCGACAGGGTGGACGGCCATTCGCCGGCCTTGTCGGAGAGCCCGACATCGGCCAGCGCTTCGCGCGCCGCGGCGGCGGCATCCGGCCCGTCGGCCTTCTCCCCCAGCCCCACGGCGACATTGGCCTCCACGCTGGCCCAGGGCAGCAGGCGCGGTTCCTGGAACACCAGGCGGGCATGGGCGGCGTCGCTGTCACCGCTGATCGTGCCGGCACTGGGCGGTTCCAGCCCCAGTACCACGCGCAACAGCGTGCTTTTCCCGCAGCCGCTCTTGCCGACGATGGCGACGAAACTGCCCGGTTCGATCTCCAGGTCGATATCGTGCAGCACCGGCACCTCGCCGAAGCGCTTGGCAATGCCGCGCAGGGACAGGGACGCGCCCTTGTTGTTGCTCATCATCGTTCCCCTCAGCGGCGATAGGCGGGGTTCCAGCGCAGGAAGCGCCGTTCCAGCGCCTTCGTGGCCGTATCGGCCAGCTTGCCCAGCAGGGCGTAGATCAGGATCGACAGCACCACCACATCGGTGCGCATGAATTCCCGGGCATTCATCGCCATATGGCCGATGCCGGACTTGGCGGCGATGGTCTCCGCCACGATCAGGGTCAGCCACATGATGCCCAGCGCATAACGCAGGCCGACCAGGATGGAGGGCAGGGCGCCCGGCAGGATCACCCGGCGGAACAGCCGTCCAGGCCGCATGCCATAGACCCGCCCCATCTCGATCAGTTGCGGATCGACATTGCGGATGCCATGCAGGGTGTTCAGATAGATCGGGAAGAACACGCCCAGCGCCACCAGGAACAGCCGCGCCTCCTCCTCGATCCCGAACCAGATGATGACCATGGGGATCAGCGCCAGATGCGGCACATTGCGCACCATCTGCAAGGTCGGGTCCAGCAGCCGTTCGCCCAGCCGTGACAGGCCGGTCAGCAGGCCCAGCGCGAAGCCAATGCCCCCGCCGATCAGCAGCCCGGCCACGGCGCGCAGCGCGCTGACGCCCAGATTATGCGGCAAGGTGCCGTCCAGCGTCAGCGTCCAGGCCGATGCCAGCACCGCCAGCGGGGCCGGCAGGATGTTGGATGGCAGCCAGCCCAGGCTGGAACTGGCCTGCCACAAAAGCAGCAAAGCCCCCGGCACGATCCAGGCCAGGGGCAGCGTCTCGGTATTCTTCAAACTTCTCATGCGCCCTTCCACCCCGTCCAGGCGGCGTCTTCGATACGGATGGGGGCGGGGATGATGCCCAGCCGGTGGAACCGATCGGCCACCAGTTGCTGTGCCGCCACCACGTCCGGCGTGATGGGGGTATAGGCGAAGTCGGACCGGTCCACCGTGTCGCGCAGCAGGTCCAGCGGCAGCCCTGTTTCCTTCGCCATCAGTTCGGCCATCGCACCCCGGTTCTGTTCCGCCCAATGCCCATCGGCGGCCAGCGCACTCATCGCCGCTGCCAGCAGCGGCGCATGCTCGTCGGCAAAGGCACGGTTGGCCAGGGCATAGCCGGCGCTGCTGATCCGCTCCTCCGGCCCGTTGAAGGACAGGTTGCGGGCACCATTGTTGCGGATGGCCAATGTGTAATAGGGGTCCCAGATCACCCAGCCATCGATGCCACCCTGGGTGAAGGCCGCCGCCGCATCGGCCGGGCCCAGATTGACGACTTCAACGTCATCCAGGGTCAGGCCGGCGCGTTCCAGCGCCACCACGGCGATGTTATGGGCCGACGATCCGCGCGTGAAGGCCAGCTTGCGGCCCTTCAGGTCGGCAATGCTGTTCAGGCCGGAATTGGCGGGGGTCAGGATGCCCCCCGCCTTGCCGGACAGTTTCTGCACGGCGGTATAGACCAGCGGCGCGCCGGCCGCCTGGGCGAAGATGGGCGGGGTATCACCCGTCCCGCCCAGGTCGATGCCGCCCACGGCCAGCGCCTCCAGCAGGGGCGGGCCGGACGCGAACTCCACCCATTCCACCTTGGCGGCCCCGGCCTTCAGCAGCGCCTTGTCGAACTCACCCCGCTGCTTGGCCAGCAGGAAGACGCCATTCTTCTGATAGCCGACGCGCAGTTTGGTGCCATCGCCCGCCTTGTCCCCGCCGCAGCCGGCCAGAAGGACGGCACCCCCCAGCGAGGCGGCCAGCAGGGAACGGCGGGTCAGGTGGGTGGAATTCCAGGCCATGGTCACTCCCCGAACTTCACACGCAGCGACACGCCGGCATAGCGGTCCGCCTCACGCGGGATGACATAACGCAGCGCACTTCCCGGACCGCCGGGGGCGATCTGGATGGGGAAGCTCTGGTCGAACAGGTTATTCACGAACAGCGACAGGCGATAGCGGTCTTCCTTATCGGAGATCGCGAAACCGACATTCACCAGATCGTAGGAATGGATGCGCAGCAGCGGGTTGTTGCCCAGGTCGGAGAACTGGCTGCTGGTATAGGCATAGTTGGCGTTCAGGTGGAAATCGACCGGCAGATTGTCGGTGGCGATGGTGTATTCCCCACCCACCGACAGCTTCCATTTCGGCGCCAGCGGCAGCGGCTCGCCCTTGCGGGCACTGGTCAGCACGCCGGTGGCATCGCGGAACTTCTCGATTTGCGCGTCGGTATAGGCCAGACCCGCCGTGATGTTGAAATCCTCCGTCACCCGCAACTGGCTGTCGATTTCGATGCCCTTGGTGGAGACCTCACCGGCATTGGTCAGGCGGGTGATGACGACGCCGTTCAGCGTGTCGAAATTATTGGCCTGGAAATTATCGTACTTCGACCAGAAGCCGGCGATATTGACCAGGGCACGGCGGTCGAACAGTTCAGACTTCACGCCCGCCTCGTACGCGTCCACCGTCTCCGCCTTGATCAGGTTGCGCTGGTTGGCGGCCTGGTTGAAGAAGACGTTGAAGGCCGGGCCCTTGTAGCCACGGCTGTAGGTGGCATAGGTGGCGACCTCATTGGTCACCTTGTAGGACAGGCCGGCCTTGCCCGAGACATTGTCCTTGCTGGCCTTGTCCACCCAGCCGGACAGGTCGCGGCGGATGCCCGGCAGATCGATCGGGGCCTGCGAGGGTACGCGGTTATGGTACGCCTCCAGCTTGTCATGGGTCAGGCGCAGGCCGGCGATGGCCGACAATTGGTCGGTCAGGCGCAGCGTGCCCTGGGCGAAGCCGGCGATGGTCTCGCTCTTCGATCCGAAAGTGGCCGACGAGGTGCCGGAGACATAGTTGGACGCCCCGGGCAGGCAAGGGCGCTGGCCCGTGCTGTCGATCGCCAGCGTGCTGGCCGTGCAGATTGTGGTGTCGCGGGTAAACGTACGGTCGCCCTTGGAATTGGCGTAATAGGCGCCGGCCACATATTCCAGCGTCTGGCCCGACGGCGACGCGATGCGCAGTTCCTGGCTGAAGGTGCGGTTGTCCTGCGGGCCGTAATCATGCAACTGGGCGAAGGCCGTGCCGACATAGGGCGCGGTGCGGTCCAGCCAGTCACCGTCGCGCTGGCCCCAGATGTCCCATTCGCGCCAGGCGGTGATCGACGTGATCGTGTGGTCGCCGACGCTATAGTCGGCCTGGGCGGAGAAGCCCCAGCCTTCCTCTTCCGACAGGCTGGCCTCGTTATGGCGGACCTGCCGGGTCTTGTCGCCCTTCAGGTCGATGCCGGACAGGAGCGACAGCAGAGCCGCCTGGTTGGCGCCGGCGACCGGGCTGGTGCCGATCACTTCCGCCAGGCTGTCATCATCGGCCTTGCGGTAATCGGCGATGAAGGTCCAGGTCAGGGCGTCGGACGCGTCCCATTCCACCACGCCGCGCACGCCCTTGCGGTCATAGCCGTTGACCTTGGACTTCTTGGCCGCCGGGTCGGCGGTATAGAGGTTGGTGATGTTGCCGTCATAGGTGCCGGTGAAGCCGGTCAGGCGGGCACGCACCGTGTCGGACAGCGGCAGGTCCACGGCGACCTTGCCCTTGTATTCGCTGCCTTCGGCGGCGGTCAGTTCCACCGTGCCGCCGAATTTGTCACCCGGCCGCTTGGTCACCAGATTGACCACACCGGCCGACGCGTTTTTGCCGAACAAGGTGCCCTGCGGCCCGCGCAGCACCTCGATCCGTTCCACGTCGTACAGATCGCCGAACGCCTCACCCGCGCGGCCCAGGACGACGCCATCCAGCACGAAGGCCACGCTGCTTTCCGCCGCGATGGCGAAATTGATGGTGCCCACGCCGCGCAGGAACAGCGAACTGTCCAGCGAGGTGCCGCCCTTGCGGAAATTCAGGCTGGGGATCAGGGTCTGCAACCCTTCGATTGTCGTGCCCGGCCGGTTGTCCAGCGTGGAGGCCGCGACCACGGCCACCGAGGCCGGCACATCCTGCAGGCGCTGGGCGCGCTTCTGCGCGGTGACGATGATCTCCTCCAGCACGATGGGGCCGTCATTGGCCACCTGTGCGAAGGCGGGCAGGCTGGTCAGGGCGGTGGCGCCAAGCAGAAGGCCAGCGATGAGGGGGCGGGTCGAAACCCGATTGTTCTGATGGGACATAATGATCCGGGCTCCCAGAATTCAACAGGCCGTCTCTTGCGGCATGGCGGGGATCGTGCCGATCTATTCCTACTTGGTCAATAGGAATTTAAGTGAATTGTGTTGTTTGTGAAAAATCAACACATGTTTGTGTGGTATATTCGTGAGCGCAAAATGGCCCGGACATGTTTCCATGCCAGACGGAAGGTACGCCTTTGTTTCCGGGCGGTGACAGGCGATTATGGATGATCCGCCCTCTTTTTCCGGTTTCTCGGCATTCATATTAAACATTAAAAAAATGTGAATAATGGAATTATACTGACGTAATTGCGCCTATCGCTTCCAATCGAATTGCATGATCCACCCATACGTGAATACTATGGGCAAATGCGGATGCGACAGATCGAGGCGTTCAGGGCGGTGATGATGACCGGCGGGGTGACCGCCGCGGCGTCGATGCTGTCCATTTCACAGCCATCGGTCAGTAGATTGATCGCCGACCTGGAATATTCGGTGGGATTCCCACTGTTCGAACGGCGGGGCAGTCGCATGCACCCGACACCCAGGCCGACACCTTGTACGAGACGGTGCAGCGTTCCTTTACCGGGCTGGACCTGCTGGACCTGCTGGCCCAGGCGGCGCGGCGTATCCGGGCGCATCCGGTGGGCACCGTGCGGCTGGCCGTGCTGCCCAATTTCGCCATCACCGTGCTGCCACCCGTGCTGGCGCAGTTCCACCGGCTTTATCCGGAAGTGAAGGTGACGGTGGAGGCGCTGGGCCACCGTGCCGTGGAGGATCGGGTATTCCTGGGTCAGGCCGATCTTGGCATCGGCGTCGTCGCCCCACCGCGCGACGGCATCCGCGCCGACCTGCTGGCCCGCGCCCGCTATCTCTGCGCCTTGCCGCCCGGTCACCGGCTGGCGGACAAGGCGATGATCCATGTCACCGATTTGGGCGGTGAGCGGTTCATCGGCCCCATGCATGAGGCGGACGCCTTGTGGAACGGCATCGATGCCGCCCTGACGACGGCGGATGTGGAGATCGTGCGCATGCTGGAATGCCAGCAGTCGCTGCCCATGTATGCCTATGTGGAGGCGGGGCTGGGCATTTCCATCGTCGAGCCCTTCTCCGCCCGGCTGTTCCGACGGGTGGGGGTGGTGACGCGGCCGGTGGAACCGCTGATCAGCCTGGATTTCACCCTGATCGAACCGGATATCGGCCCGACCCCGCCGCCCATCTGCTGGCTGCGTGAGGCGATCAAGCGGGAGGCTGACACTGCGATGGCTGAAGCCGAACGATAAGGTCAGCTGCCGCCATAGGCCTGTATCAACCGCCGGGCCCGTTCCCCCACCGCGTCCGCCAGCATCCCCGGCCGGTACAGTTCCCCGCCGATGCCGAACCCGTCCGTCCCGGCCGCGCGCCAAGCCGCCATCTCCGCCGCTCCCACGCCGCCCACAGCATAAAGCTTCACATCCGCCGGCATCACCGCCTTCAGCGCCTGCAAATGACCGGGACCGCAACTGCCAGCGGGGAACAGTTTCAGGTGCCGTGCCCCCGCCGCGATGGCGCGAAACGCCTCGGTCGCGGTGGCAAAGCCCGGCATCACCACCATGTTCCGTTCCAGCGCCCGGCCGATCACCGATGGATCGATATTGGGTGTCACGATCAATCGCCCGCCAGCCTTTGCCACATCATCGACGGCCTGCGGCGTCAGCACCGTGCCGGCCCCGATCAGGCACTTGTCGCCATGCCGCCGCGCCAAAATCCCGATGCTGGCCAGCGGGTCGGGCGAATTCAACGGCACCTCGATCAGGCGCCAGCCGGTCGCCACCAGCTCATCACCGATACCGGCAACCTCCGCCGGTGTGATGCCGCGCAGGATGGCGACCAGGGGGGGCGTTGGCAGGATCATGTCATGGGGTCCTTCAGTTCGTGGCCGGCCAAGGCGAACAGCCCGGCCAGCGACTGCCTATCGCCCGACAGCAGGCGGCAGGTGATGCCCAGCCGGCTCAGGGCGCTTTCATAAAGCCGGCCCAGCACTGGGGCGGCGATGATGGTGATCGGCTGGCCCGGTGCGGGGCGATAGCGCGCCCGGGTGCCGACGCAATCCTGGCCGACCAGCAGTCCGGACAGGAAGGACAGTGCCCATTGCGGCCCCAGCCCGTCGCGCAGTTGCCGGCTGCGCGCCTCGAACAGCAGATGGGGCAGGGTGGTGCCATGTTCCTCCAGCCCGCGCGCCAATCCCGTCTGGAAGGCGGGGCCGTCATCGGGCAACAGCCCCTCGGTTCCCCGCCCCAGGATGGAATGCCCATGCAGGGTGGCGAACAATTCCCCGGTCATCGCCGTCTGGAAATGCTCTACCCGTCCATCATTCAGCAGCGCCCATTTGCTGTGCGTGCCGGGCAGGCACAGGATCTGCCGGCCGCGCCCCAGATCGGGATGCGTGGCCAGCGCCCCCAGGATCTGCGTCTCCTCCCCCCGCATCACGTCGGGCGCGCCCAGCGGGTTGGTGCAGGCCAGGCCCGACGCGATGGCCACCTCATGCCCGCCCGCCGCCAGCCGCCGCATCCCGTCGCGCAGCGCCGAGGGGCCGGCCGGACACTGGATATAGGGTGCTTCCACCCATCCGATGCTGGACCCGATCATGCCGGACAGGAAGATCGGCAGGGTCCCATGCGCCGCCCGCCAGGGTGCGATCAGGTCCAGCAGCGTCGCTTCGGCCGCCCCCGGTACGGCGGCGATGCCGGGCCCGCTCACCCTGTCGGTCACGCGTCCGTCGCGGCACAGGAACAGGCGCAGATTGCTGGTGCCCCAGTCACCCGCGATGAAGCCTTTCATTGTCCGGTCCCCGCCAGACAATCGCCCATGCCACGCAGCGCCGTCTCATAACCGGCCACGATCGCCACCGGCACCTCCAGCATGCCCAGTGCCTCGGCATAGAGACGGCAATGCCGCTCCGCCCCGGCCAGCACCACCGGCCCCTCCAGCAACCCGCGCGCCCGATGAGCGTTGACCGCGTCTCGGGCATCGCCACCCACCATGATCCCGGCCAGGAAGGAGGATGCGGATTCGGCCGACAACCCGCCCGTCACCAGCCGGCTGCGCGCCGCGAACATCGCATGGCCCTGCGACAGGCTGGCATCGCCGGCCAGCAGCGCCACGCCATCGCGGAACGCCGCCATATCCGTTACCTCCTGCCGGTCAGGCCCCAGCGCCATGCCGCGGCCCAGCAGGCTGTGGCCCAGCAGCAGGTCGAACAGCTCCCCTTGCATGCTGGTGAAGAAGCTTTCCACCCGGTCGCCGCATGTCGCCGCCCATTTCGGATGTGGGCCGGTCAGACAGATCAGGTGGCGTTCATCCGCCAGCCGCCTTTGCCTGCCCAGCCAGCCGAACAGCTGCATCTCCTCCCCCCGCATCACGTCGGGCTGGCCGAAAATATTGGTGCAGCGCAGGCCCGGGGCGATGGCGATCTCCAGCCCGCGTGCGGTAAAGCGCGTCAGGTGCCGCGACAGGTCGGCGGCACCGGCCGGGCACGGGGCGTAAGCGCAGGATCGCCACCCCATCTCCGATCCGATCATGCCGGCCAGGATCACCGGCAGGGGCCCGTGCCTGCCGATCCAGGGAGCGGCATGGGTGAAGAATTCCTCCTCCATATCCTGGCAATGGCGCACACCGCGCCCGGAAGCGGTATCCAGCACCATCGGCCCGGTGCCGTCCTGGCGGCACAGGAACAGCCGCATGGACATGGATCCCCATTCCCCGGCGATGAACACGGGTGCCCGCATCGTTTCTCTCCCTCTAGCGATTTCAAATTTGTTTCACATTTAGCGACATTAATTTGCCCTGGCAAGGCCCATCCCGCCCCCTTCAGGTGCGACAGATCATGCGGTGTCGGGGGTTATATATTTCGGGAGTCCGCGTAAATCCCGATCGGTGCATCACTGCGACCCTGAATTTTCATGTTGCTATTTAAGCATCAAACTGTTTTAAAGGGAGCCACATCGGCCCGCAAAGCCGGTGCAACGGATATCGAAAGAACGACAGGGGTATGGGATGACCAGGATCGCCGGCGTATTTCCGGTGCTGCCGACCATTTTCGATGCGGATGGCCGTGTCGATCGGGAGGGGTTTGCCCGCGTCGTGGACTATGTCATCGCCAGCGGGGCCGATGGCTGCGTGTTTCCAGGTCTGGCCAGCGAGTATGACGAGCTGACGCTGGATGAACGGCTGGACCTGATGGCGCTGGCCGGGGAACTGACACGTGGCCGCATCGCCTTCGTGGCCGGGGCCGGCGGGCGCAGCGATGCGGAAAGTGCCGCCCTGGCGCTGGCGGCAAAGCAGGCGGGCGCTGCCGCCCTGATGGTGGTCACCCCCCATCGCCTGGACGGGGACGAGGCCGGTCTGGCCGCTTTCTACCGCTATCTGGGCAGCGTGGCCGACACGCCCATCATGCTGCAGAACGCCCCGCGCCCCATGGGGCTGGGCCTGTCGCCCGATGCCATCCTGCGCCTGGTGGAACAGGCCCCCGCCATCCGCTATGTGAAGGAGGAGAATATGCCCTGCGGGCAGCGGATCACCGCCTTGCTGGATGGCGCCAAGGGCGGGCTGGACGGCGTGTTCGGCGGGGCCGGCGGGCGTTATATCACCGATGAGCTGGCGCGCGGTGCCACCGGTACCATGCCGGCCTGCGAGTTGGCGGAAATGCATGCCGCCATGTTCGCCGCCCACCGTGCGGGGGATGAGGGGCAGGTGCGCCGGCTGTTCGAACGGATGCTGCCCGTGCTGCTGATGCAGGCGGTGTTCCGCTGGCGCCTGACCAAGGAGGTGCTGCGCCGCCGCGGCCTGATCGACAGCGCCTTCGTCCGCGCCGCCGGCCCCGCCTTCGACGCCATGGACCATCGCGAGTTGACGCAGATGCTGCTGTTGCTGGAAGACCTGACCGGACCGCTGTCGCACCCGGCTGCCGTTTGATACCGTCTGGTATCAAGAGTCACGGGAAATGACCTTTTCAGGCCGGCGACTGCCGGCCCGCCGCACGTGCGGCGTAAGCCAAGGGCGCAGATGCGCCCGCCCGGCGCCTGAGGGAACAGCAAATATGCCCAAAATCCACAGGATCGAGACCTTCATCGTCACCATTCCCCGCGACACGCCCTATCTGGGGCCGCTGAAGCCGGGGGAGGTGGTGAATGAGCGCGGATATCTGGTGCGCAAGGCCAACCGCACCATCTATCCCACCCAGGACCGTTCCGTCCTGGTCAAGGTGACGACGGCGTCGGGGGCGGTGGGCTGGGGGGAGACCTATGGGCTGACGGCGCCCAAGGTCATCGGCGCCCTGGTGGATGATCTGATCGAACCGCTGCTGCGCGGCCGCGACCCGCGCGATGTGCAGGTGATATGGGAGGATCTGTACGACATTCTGCGGGTGCGTGGCTATCAGGGCGGCTTCTGGCTGGACGCGCTGGCCGCCGTGGATATTGCGCTGTGGGACCTGTGCGGCAAGCTGGCGGGCCTGCCGCTGCGCAAGCTGCTGGGCGGTGAACGGCGGTCGTCGGTTCCGGCCTATGTCTCAGGATTGCCGCGCGCCACCATCGCGGAGAAGGTGGAACTGGCCCGCGACTTCGTGGACCGTGGCTTCACCGCCATCAAGATCGCCGCCGCCGTCAGCGCCGACGGGGTGGAGGCGGAACTGGCGGCCTTGCGCGAGGGGCTGGGCCCCAAGGTCCGCCTGTTCATCGATTTCCACTGGATGTATTCGGCCGGAGAGGCGGCCAGCCTGATCCGCTGGCTGGAACGCTATGATCTGGGCCTGGCGGAAGCCCCCTGCCGGCCGGAGGATGTGGAGGGCCTGGCCGACGTCGCCCGTCAGGTCGCCGTGCCCGTGGCGGCGGGGGAGGAATGGCGGACGGTGTTCGATGCGCGTCCACGCCTGGCCGCCCGCGCCGTTTCCATCATCCAGCCGGAGATGGGCCATACCGGCGTCACCCAGTTCATGCGCATGGCGCAGCTGGCCCAGGCCCACCATGTCCACACCATGCCGCACGCCACCATCGGCCTGGGCATCTTCATGGCCGCCAGCCTGCAGGCGTCCAGCAGCATCCTGGACCTGCCTTTCCACGAATATCAGCATTCGATCTACGACCGGAATGCCGCCTTCGTGACCGGGCAACCCGCCTGCCATGCCGGTGCCTTCGACCTGCCGCAGGGACCGGGCCTGGGGGTGGAGCCGGCGGAAGACCTCTGGCGCTATGCGATCAAGATCTGACCCTTACGGGCACATCGCCTGGAACAGGGCAGTATAGCCGGTCTGCTCCTCCAGGCCGGCCGCGAAACCCAGGACCGCATCCTGGGCCTGTTCCCCGATATGCGGCCGGGCCATACGGCGGAATTTCGCCGCGAAATCCGCATCCTCCATCGGGGTCTCAACGGAGCCCGGACCGGACACCACCTCCTTGACCAGCACGGCACCCGACCGCAGGGTCAGGGTGACCCGGTTGGGCAGATGCTGCGGGAACAGGGCGGTCAGGGCCGGATCTTCCTTGACCGTCGTTCTTGCCATCAGGTCAACGGCCATCGGATCGGCGATCATCGCCGCGTCGTAGGAGGCCAGTTTGATATCGCCATCCATCAACCCCCGCGCCACATTGTAGGGCAGGCTGTGGTCGGCGGTTTCCCTGGTGGCGGGCCGCCATTTCTGCGGATCGCTGGCCAGGATGCGATAACCGATATCGGTCGTATCGATATGGATCGACGCGATATCGTCAAGGTCGGGCACCTGCGGCCTCAGTGCGATGGCGGCCCAGACCGCCGTGTGCAACTCGCCATTGGTGGGGAAGGTCTTGGTCAGGGATTTCAGGATGCGGTAATCGCCGTTTTCCGGGGTGCCGAACCGGCCGATATCGAAATCCAGTTCGCCCGACACCTGGCGGATGAAGCCCATCTTGCCTTCGAAGATCGGCGACGGCCCGTCCATGCCATGGCGGGCCAGGCTGGCACAGAAGATGGCGTTGCGTGCCGCATTGGCAGCCGACGCCCCCTTCCAGGCCGACAATTCGCCCGACCGGACCTGGCGCATCGCCACATGGCCGTTCAGCGCCATGTTGATGGCCTGCGCCGTCTGCGCCTCGGTCAGCTTCATCAGCCGCGATGCGGCGGCGGCCACGGAAACCAGCACATAATTCACATGGTCCCAGCCACGCTTGTTCAGGCCTGCCGCATCCTGCAGGCGCATCTGCACCTCGTAGGCCACGGTGATGGCGGCGATCAGGTCCCGGCCCGATGCACCCTCCGCCTCAGCCACGGCCAAGCAGGCGGGGATATTGTCGCTGGGATGGCCCGGCTCCAGGCTCATATAGCCGTCATTATAGTCCAGATAACGAACCATGGTGCCGTTGGCGAAGGCGGCGATGTCCGGTGTGGTGCGCCGGTTCGTGCCGAAAACCGTAGCGGCCGGCACTGGAACCGTCGCAGCCATTGCCGTCGCGGCCATGGCGGGTGTTGATCCGTAAGCGCCTAGGGTACAGGCGAGGCTATCGACCAGCCGCTGCTTCACCCGCGTCACGACAAGCGGCGGCAACCGCTCGCCATCCAGCGTGACGGCGTAGCGGGCGATCTGTTCGGCGATGTTCAATAGGGGTCTCCCGAGGGGGTTTTGCTTCTCCGTTCCCCCGTCATCCCGGCGAAAGCCGGGATGACGGGGAGGGGCTTTCATTTGAGCAGGCTCCGAACCCTTACAGCTTCCAGCCAACCGTCGCGCCGAAGGTGCGCGGCGGGCTGTAGGAGCCGAAATTGGCCCCCAGGAACACGACCTGGTGGGTGCGGGTCACTTCCTGGGTCAGGTTCTTGCCCCACAGCGACAGGGTCCAATTTCCCGACGCGGCGCTGTAGGTGGCACGGGCATCGACGAACTGTGTCGACGGGCGCCGTTCCGGCCCGACATTGGAATTATCGTCGAAGATCATGCTCTCATAGCGATAATCGACTGCGAACAGCAGGCCGGCCCCATCGCCCAGCGACGCCTCGTACGACGGCGACAGCACGATCTTGTGCCTGGGCGTGCGCGATATGCGGTTGCCGGCGAAATCTACCCCCGGCTCAGGCGCGAACTCGTCAAAGGTCGCGTCGGTATAGGCATAGGCGGCGGCCAGCCGTGCACCGGTGAACGGGCTCCAGGTCAGTTGCGTCTCATACCCTTTGATCGTGGCCTTGCCGGCATTTTCCGTGACGATGGACAGGTCGGGCAGGGTCCGCATCGTCTGCAGGTCGGTGTACTTCATCACATAGAGCGTGTTGTTCCAGATCAGATGCCCGTCCAGGAAGCTGCTTTTCTGGCCGACCTCGTACTGGGTGGCGAATTCCGGCTCGAACCCGTCGGCGGCACTGGCGGCCGACGACGGCGTATCCTGGAAACCGCCGCTCTTGAAGCCTCTGGACACCATGGCATAGAGCTGGTGGTCGCGGTCCAGCTTGTATTGAGCACCGCCGCGCCAGGTCCAGGCGTCATAGCTGTCGGACACGCTGACAGCGAACCGCTCCGTCCCGCGCAGCACGGCGGTGCCGGCGGTGTTGGAGATGCTGTAATCCTTCTCATCCTTGGAATAGCGCAGGCCGCCGATCAGGGAGAATTGCTCGCCCAGTGGCACGGTGACATCGCCGAAGGCGGCATAGGAATTCAGCTTGGCCGCCTGGGTATAGATCTCCGTGGCCGGCCGTCCCTGGTCGATGACCAGCGTATCGACGCGGTCGGTCTCATTGTTGAAATTATAGAGCCCGGCCACCCACTGGATCGTGCTGTCGGGCAGGGAATTCAGCCGCACCTCATGGCTGGAGAACTGGCTGTCCTCGTCATTGCCGCCGCTGATGTTCAGGCGGTTGGTCGGCGGATGGCCGCCATCGAAATCATAGGCGACATGGTAGTCCAAGTCGCGGTAGGAGCCCAGATAGGTGACGCTGGCGAATGGCAGGTCCCAGTCCAGCTGGCCGCGCACCCCCCAGGTGTCGCGATCCTGGTAGCCCTCGTCCGACCCCGCCGTATGCTTGCGGTCGCGATCGACGGTCCAGAGCGCGCGGCGGGGATCGGTCGGGTCCAGGTCCAGCGTATGCTGGGCGGGACCCGTGGCGCGGTCGCGCGTGCCATCCACGCCCAGCAGGACGCGCACCGTCTCCGACGGTTCGCCATAAATCTGGAACCGGCCGCTGCGCGTATCCTGGTCCTCCACCCGGCCGTCGGTGAAGGTATTCTTCACGTAACCATCATGGGTGCGCCAAGCGCCGCTGGCGCGTGCCGCCCACTTGCCCTCGGCCAGCGGGATATTGGCATAAGCCGCCGCCTCCAGCCGTTCGTAATTGCCCACTGTCCCCTCGGCCCCGGCATCGGTGCGGTCCAGTTCCGGGCGGTTGCTGACGACATTGATGGCGCCGCCCACGACGTTGCGGCCATAGAGCGTGCCCTGCGGGCCCTTCAGCACCTCGATCCGCGACACGTCGAACGCATCGAAGGCCACTGCCGCCGGACGGCCCATATAGACCTCGTCCAGGAACACGGCGGAGCTGGGGTCACCGGCGGCACCACGGTCGCTGGACCCGATGCCGCGGATGCTGACGCGCGGCTGCGACGCGGGGAAGGCATCGAAATTCAGGCCCGGCGTGCGGCTGGCGATATCGTCGATCTGGCGCAGACGGGCCTGGGCGATCTCTTCGGCGCTGAACGCCGTCACCGTGACCGGCACGTCCTGCAGGCGCTCGCTGCGGCGCTGTGCGGTAACGATGATCTCCTCCAGCACGGCGGGGCCTGCCGCTTCCTGGGCCAGGGCGGCACCGGCCGACAGCAGAATGGCGGCGGACGTCCCACAGGCCAGGGCCTGGCGGCTGAAAACTCTCATTCGATCCTCCCTTAAAGGCTCTTGTACCCGGTTATTGCCGGTTATGGGGGCCACCTTATGCATGCTGGATGCTATTGGTCAACAGATTGGATGCAAAATTTATTCGATATGGATGTTGTTCTTGACGAAGTGGCGCCATCCGCACAGGATGCACACCGACGGATGGCGATGCCCCGTTACCCATTACAAGAGCCCTATGGCGCCAAGACCGCCCTTTGATGCCTGATAGCGGGGCGTCGGGTCGGCTGGCGACCATGGCGGCGGGGAGAATGTGCCTTGTTCGATACGTTGCTCTCGCCGGCCCTGCTCGGGACGGCGATGGTCGCCACCTTCATGGTGCTGATCATGACCAAGCGGATGTCGGCCATCGCCGCGCTGCTGGTGATCCCCATCCTGTTCGGCCTGATCGCCGGGGCCGGCGCCGGCCTGGGTGACATGATTTTGCAGGGCGTGATGCAGGTGGCGCCGACGGCGCTGATGCTGACCTTCGCCGTGCTGTATTTCGCCATCATGATGGATGCCGGCCTGTTCGATCCGCTGGTGCGCCGGGTGCTGGCCATGGTGGGCGACGATCCCGTGCGTATCGCTGTGGGCACCGCCCTGCTGACCACCATCGTCTCGCTGGATGGCGATGGGACCACGACGGCGTTGATCATCATCACCGCCTTCCTGCCGGTCTATCGCCGGGTGGGCATGAACCCGCTGATTCTGGCCACCCTGCTGGGCCTGTGCAATTCGCTGATGAATTACGTGCCCTGGGGCGGGCCGTCGGCCCGCGCCGCCGCCGCCGTGGGGGCCGATCTGGGCGAAGTGTTCGCACCGCTGATCCCGGCCATGGTCATCGGCTTCCTCGCCATCTTCACCCTGGCCTGGATGCTGGGCCGGTCGGAACGTCGGCGGCTGGCGGGGGGCATCGCCCTGGCGGCCGGCACCGGCACGCCCCGGGCCCCGGTGGCGATGGAGGTTGAACCCGGCGTGCGCCGTCCCCGGTTGTTCTGGTTCAACCTGGCCCTGACCCTGGGTCTGGTGGCGGGTATGATCCTGGGCCTGGCGCCGCTGCCGGTGATGATGATGGGCGCCTTCGCGATCGCGGCCACCGTCAATTATCCAAGGCTGAAGGACCAGAAGGCCCGCATCACGGCGCATGCCGACAATGTCGTCAATGTCGTGGTGCTGCTGTTCGCGGCCGGTGCCTTCACCGGCATCCTGAACGGCACGGGCATGGCCGACGCCATGGCCAATGCCGCCCTGTCGATCATCCCGCCGGAAATCGGCCCCTATATGGCACCGATCACCGCACTGGCCAGCATGCCGCTGACCTTCGTGATGTCCAATGACGCCTATTATTTCGGGGTGGTGCCGATCATCGCCACGGCCGCCGCCGCCTATGGCATCGATCCGGAGGTGATCGCACGCGCCTCCCTGATCGGGCAGCCGGTACATACGTTGAGCCCGCTGTTGGCGCCGATCTATCTGGCCTGCGGCCTGCTGGGCGTGGATGTGGCCGATGCCCAGCGCTTCGCCCTGAAATGGGCGGTGCTGATCTCCCTGGTCGTGCTGGTGGCCGCCATCGCCACGGGTGCCATCCCGTTCCGGGCGGGCTGAGCCATGCTGGCCAAGGGCGCGCAATGGCTGGGGCTGGCATTGCTGACCGGCCTGCTGGTCGCCGGGTTGAAGGCGGGCGATGTGCCGGCGGCCCTGTTGCTGGGCCCGCTGCTGGCCGGGATCGGGTTCGGCCTGGGCGGGGTGGCGATCCGGCCGGCCAAATCGGCGATGCTGGCCAGCTACACCATGGTCGGTTGCCTGGCGGCGGTCGCCATGGGCCGCACCATGGGGCCGGCGCTGCTGGTGCATCTGCCGGCTTTCCTGCTGATGGCGGCATCGACCCTGATGGTCAGTGCCGGCCTGGGCTGGATGCTGGGCAAGGGCGGCTGGTTCCGGGGTTCCACCGCCGTCTGGGGCCTGGCGCCCGGCGGGGCGGCCGGCATGGTGGCCATGGCGCAGGAACAAGGCGCCGATGCCCGCATGGTCGCCATCATGCAGTATCTGCGCATCCTGATGGTGACGGGATCGGCAATCGCGCTCGCCCATTTCTTGACCGACGGGGCCACGCCCCTGCATGGGTCGGGCTGGTTTCCGCCGCTCGACGCCTGGGGGCTGGGGGAGACGGCGGCTTTGGCCCTGGTGGGGGCCTTGGTGGCGCATTTCCTGCGCTTCCCGTCGGGTGCCCTGCTGGTGCCGGGGCTGGTGGGGGCGGCGCTGGTGGCGGCCGGGCTGGCCAAGCCGTCGGTGCCGCCGCTGCTGGCGGCGGGTGCCTATGCCATCATTGGCTGGAATATCGGCCTGTCCTTCACCCGGTCGACCCTGATCGACTGTGCCCAATCCATGCCGCGCATCATCACCGCCGCCATCGGCCTGATCGGCCTGTGTGCGCTGCTGGGCCTGCTGGTCAGTCTGCTCTGCGGCGTGGACTGGCTGACCGGATATCTGGCGACGACGCCGGGCGGCATTGATGCCATCCTGATCATCGGCGCCACGGTGCCGGTGGACCTGCCCTTCATCCTGTCGGCGCAGGTGGTGCGTGTGCTGGTCGTGCTGCTGGTCGGGCCGGCATTCGCCAGCTTCGTGGCCCGGCGGCTGGACTGAAATTCAATAAACGGGAGTGAACGCGATGTCGAACCTTGAACAGATGTCGGCCGATGAGCGCAGGCTGCGCACCGATCTGGCGGCGGCCTTCCGGCTGGTGGCGCATTATGGCTGGGATGATCTGATCTTCACCCATCTGTCGGTGCGCATTCCCGGTCCGGAGCATCATTTCCTGATCAACCCCTACAATCTGATGTTCGATGAGATTACGGCCTCGTCGCTGGTGAAGATCGATGTGGAGGGCAGGGCGGTGGAACCGACCCCGCACATGGTCAATCCCGCCGGCTTCACCATCCATTCCGCCATCCATATGGCGCGCGACGATGCCCATGCCGTCATCCATCTGCACACGCCGCACGGTCAGGCCGTATCGGCGATGAAGGAGGGGCTGCTGCCCCTGACCCAGACGGCGATGATCGCCCATCACGACATCGCCTTTCACGAGTACGAGGGCATCGCCACCGACCTGGATGAGCGCGAACGGCTGGTGGCCGATCTGGGCACCAAGAATATCCTGCTGCTGCGCAACCATGGCACCTTGGCCGTCGGATCCTCCATCGCCACCGCCTTCCTGCGCATTTATTTCATGGAGCGGGCCTGCGAGGCGCAGGTGCATATGCTGTCGGCGGGACGCGAGAATTTGCACCAGCCGCCGGCCGGTGTCGCCGACAAGGTGCGGGCCCAGTCCAGCGGCCCCATGGCCGACATGGCGGCCGAACGTCTGGCCTGGCCGGCGCTGTTGCGCAAGCTGGACCGTATCGATCCCGGCTTCCGGTGCTGACGGCCCGCATGCTGGGGACGGTCCCCCTGCTGGAGACCGATCCCTGGTTCGCGTGCCTGCCGCCCGCCTGCCGGGGCTGGCTGGCCGCCGCCGCGTGCCGCCGATCCTTGGCGGATGGCGAACATGTCTATCGGTTGGGCGATCCGCCCGACGGTCTCTACCGTGTCCTGTCGGGCGGGGTGCGGCTGGCCTCCTACCCCCAGGGTGGGCGGCAATTGGTGAACTTCACCGTGCCGGCCGGCCGCTGGTTCGGCATCCTGTCCACCCTGGACCGGGAACCGCAGCCCCATGATGCCGCCGCCGCCGGCCGCACCTGGCTGCTGCATATCCCGCTGGCCGATATCGACGCCCTGACCAAGGTCACGCCGGACCTGTACCGGCATCTGGCCCTGCTGTCCTGCCGGCAGCAGCGCGCGGCCATTGATCAGGTCGGCACCTCAATGCTGCACAGCCCGCCCGCCCGGCTGGCCCATGTGCTGCTGGACATGGGGGGCAGCGGGCAGGTACGGGTCAACCGCGCCGATCTGGCCAGCCGCGTCGGCCTGTCGCGCGACGGGCTGAGCCGTCTGCTGGCCCATGCCGAAGGTGCGGGATTGATCCGCAGCGCCCCCGGTCGCATCGATATCCTTGATCCGCAAGGGCTTTCGGCCCTGGTTCGCTAGTTTCAAATTTCCCCTCTAAAATTCTGCATCCAAAACTTGACAGATTGGATGCAATAAATCAGTCTCCCTTCACTGGCCTCACGACAGGCCGCTCCAATCACCTGGATTGAAAAAATCATGTTGGATGGTCCGATCAAAATCCTGGTCCCCACCGGGTCGCTGGGCGCCGGCGCGCGGGAGGAGGAGGTGCGCTACGGCATTTCCCGCGGCGCGCATGCCATCGCCACCGATGCCGGTTCCACCGACAGCGGTGCCGCCTATCTGGCGCTGGGCATCTCCAAGAACAACCGCGGCTCGGTGAAGCGCGACCTGACGATCCTGATGCGGGCCGGTGCCGATGCCGGCATCCCGCTGATCGTGGGCACCAGCGGTCAGGCCGGCGGCGACCGCAACCTGGACTGGACCCGCGACATCGTGCTGGAGGTGGCGGCCGAACTGGGTCTGCACCCGAAGATCGCCCTGCTCTATTGCGAGCAGGAGAAGGAAACCCTGAAGAAGTACAACAGCGCCGGCAAGATCCGCCCGCTGCCGCCCCTGGGTAATCTTGAGGACGCCACCATCGACGAATGCGATCATATCGTCGCCGTGATGGGGCCGGAGCCTTATATGGCGGCCCTGGCCTCGGGTGCCGACATCATCCTGGGCGGGCGCACCACCGACACCGCCGTGCTGGCCAGCTTCGCCCTGCTGAAGGGTGCGCATGTCGGCGCCTCCTGGCATGCGGCCAAGATCGCCGAATGCGGTGGGCAATGCACCGTCTCCCCCGCCGCCAGTGCCGGCATCCTGATCAGCATCGGCAATGACGGGTTCGAGGTGGAGCCGCTATCCACCAATAACCGCTGCAACCCGGACAGCGTGTCGGCCCATATGCTGTATGAGAACAGCAACCCGTTCCTGCTGACCGAACCCGGCGGCGTGCTGGATGTGACCGACGCTGTCTATACCCAGCTGGATGACCGCACCGTGTCGGTCAAGGGCTCGCTGTGGCGGCCGCAGCCCTATACGATGAAGCTGGAAGGGGCGGGCAGCCGGCGGTTCCAGACGGTGATGCTGATCGGCATCCAGGACCCGCATGTCATGTCCGATGTGGACAGTTTTCACGACCGCATGCTGGCCGCACTCTATGACCGGGTGCACAAGACCATCGGTGAAGCGGCCGGCGATTTCCACATCTCGCTGCGCATGTATGGCTGGAACGCCGTGTCCGGCGACCGGCCGCCGCCGGGTACGCCCGCTCCGCGTGAGATCGGCGTGCTGTTCGTGGCCACCGCCGACAGCCAGGAGATGGCGTCGCAGATCGCCAAGGCCTGCAACCCGTACTTCTTCCATTTTCCCGTCATCATGGATGAGGAACTGCCCAGCTACGGCTTCGCCTTCAGCCCGGCCGACATCGATCGCGGCCCGGTCTATGAATTCCTGCTGAACCATGTGGTGGAACTGGACGATCCGATGGAACTGGTGCGTACGGTGTGGATCGACATGAGCGAAGGGGAGGCGGCGTGATGGTCAAGCTCAAGGATGTCTGCCGCCATGTCCGGTCGAAGAATGCCGGCCCCTTCTGGGTCACCTTCGACCTGTTCTTCGACGGGCCGGAGAAGTTCAGGGATTACCACGCTCACCCGGCCCTGGGCCCGGATACGTTCCACCGCCTCTATGGGGCTGACCCGGCCCTGGTGCGCCATTACCCGGTGCCCAGCCTGAACATGGTCAAGATCTCCCACGCCCGCATCAGCCCGCAGGGTGGTGTCGTGGAGCGCGATATGCATTGCGGCCAGCAATTCGTGCGGCTGATGGATGTCGAGCTGGGATAACCAATATTCGTCATCCCGGCGAAAGCCGGGACCCAGGGGCCACAGGATCAGACCTCTACGCTGCTTCGATCAAAGCTGCTGACAGGTCGGGCGTTTGGCCCTTGGGTCCCGGCTTTCGCCGGGATGACGTTGAAAAATAACCGGCCGAATATATGGCCGGCACATTCTTCGGGAGCCTCGCAGACAATCAAAGCCGGCGGGAAGGCGACAGGATGATCGCCGCCGCCGCGAAATCCCCGGGAGGGACGACGCCCGTCATCTGACGAGGAGATTGATTATGCGGGGCTTTCGCCTCCATTTCCTGCTGGCCGCACTATCGGCCGGCACCTTTCTGCATGCCGAAACGGCGCACGGACATGAATGGTCCGGCAGCCTTGTCGCCGGCATCGGCGCCCGGCCCGACTATATGGGGTCGGACGATTTCGAACTGACCCCCTATGTCGCCGGCAACCTGTCCTACGGCCCCTATTTCCTGGAGGCCCAGGGGCAGGAGGTACGGTTGGGCTGGGAACTGACGCCGGGCCTGTCGTTCGGGCCGATGATGGATATCGGCAATGGCCGCGACAAGGGCGTGAAAAGCGACCGGGTCGGCCGCCTGCCCAAGATCGATGACGCGTTCGAGGCGGGTGGCTTTGTGAGCTATTCCTGGCAGGGCGTTCTCGACCGGCGGGACAGTTTCACCCTGGAGGCCACATACCTGACGGATGTGTCCAATGAGCATGATGGCGCCATCGGCTCCGTCGGCTTGTCCTATGGCCGCCAGTTGGGTGACCGCTGGTCGGTGGGCGGCGGTATCCGTCTGACCTATGTCGATGACAAATATGCCCAGGCCTATTTCGGCATCGACGCCGCCGGTGCGGCGGCCAGCGGCCTGCCGGTCTACAATGCCGGCGGTGGCATCCGCGACATCGGCATCAGCGCCAAGGTCGGATATGCCCTGGACGAGAACTGGAGCCTGCAACTGCTCGGCAACTACAAGCAACTGACGGGCGATTTCAAGGACAGCCCCGTCGTTGACCTGGAAGGCAGCGCCAGCCAGTTCTCGGGGGCTGTGGCAATCGGGTATCGGTTCTAGTCACCGTAGGTCAGGTCGAGGGCGCAAGCCCGAGCCCAGACATTCAATGGCACCGTCGCTTGTCAGGGCTCGCCTATGGCTCGACCTGACCTACGGGCCAAGCATCGGCTAAGGGTTACCGTGGGATCACGATGGCCTTCAGCCGGTGTTTGGTGGCCAGCACATGGGTCGACATCAGGCGCTGGGCCTCCTCGGCATCCTCGCGTTTGAATGCTTCCATCGCTGCCTCATGCTCTGCCTGGCTTTCCATGATGTGGTCCGGCGGGGTGGGGGGGACTTGGCGGTAACGCGGCGGCACGCTGGCTGCGATGCTGGGGCACAAGCGGGCGGCATCGCCCAGGATCGTATAGATCAGGGTCATCCGCACAGCATTGCGCAGCACCTCGTTGCGCGAGGCCACCAGGATGGACCGGTGGAATTGCCGGTTCAACTCGTACCAGTCATATTCGACCTGTTCGGACCATTCGCCCTTGTCGAGGATGGCGCGGCCCTGTTCGACCAGGCTGGCCGACTGGCGCAGGGCACCGGGTTCCCAGCCCAGATTGACCGCCGACCGGGCGGCGATGCCCTCCAGGGTGGCCCGTACCTCAAGGCTGTCGAACACGTCGCCGATGGTGACGGCGCGGACGGTATAGCCGCGATTGACGCTGTAATTCACCAGCCCCTCGGCCGACAGCACGGCCAGGGCACTACGGATCGGGGTGCGTGACACGTCCAGCAGGGTGGCCAACGCTTCCGCCCGCAACTTGCTGTCCGGCGCGATCTTACCCGTCACGATCATCTCGCGCAGGCGCATCAGCACCGTATGGGTGGCGGGTTCCGTCTGCTGGGGCTCCGCCAGCGCGTCGTCCCGTTCCGTGTCTTCCCCGTCCATCATGTCCAGCCCCTTGGCGATGCCCCCTCCCGGCCGGTTCGTCCGGCGCGGGTTGGGGGGACTGTATCGTCTCCGGGACTGTTTGCATTCAAATAAAATGACAATTGATCCAAAATGCCGCGCTTACGGCATGGCCACCGCCGGTGTCGGGAAGATGTTTTCCCAGATGGGCACTGTCGGCACGGTTTCCGCTTCCAAGCCCCATTGCCGCTGGAACCACGTGGCGGCATGGCGCACATGGTCGGCCACGTCGGGCCAGGCGGGGGTCCAGCCCAGATGTTCGCGCGCCATCGACGCGTCGGCGATCAGGATGGCGGGGTCACCCGGCCGGCGCGCCTCCTCGATGGCGCGGATGGGCAGGCCGGTCACCTCGCCCGTGGTTCGGATGATCTCCCGCACGGAGAAACCGCGGCCATTGCCCAGGTTCAGGCGGATATTCCCGCCCCCGTCCAGCATCCGGCGCAGTGCCCGCACATGCGCATCGGCCAGGTCATGGACATGGACGTAATCGCGGATGCAGGTGCCGTCCGGCGTGGGATAGTCGGTACCGAAGATCCTGATATCCGGCCGCTGTCCCAATGCCGCCTGCAGCACCAGCGGGATCAGGTGGGTCTCCGGATCATGGCGTTCCCCCAGTTCCCCGTCCGGATCGGCGCCCGAGGCGTTGAAATAGCGCAATGCCGTGAAGCGCAGGCCGTTGGCGGCGGCCAGATCGGCCAGGATGGTCTCCGCCATCAGCTTGCTCTGCCCATAGGGGTTCACCGGCTGCCAGGGATGGCTCTCCTTGATCGGTTCCCCTCCGGCATTGCCATAGATGGCGGCGGTGGATGATAGGATCAGCGTATCCACGTCCTCCCGCGCCATGGCCTCCGTCAGGGCCAAGGTCCCGGCGACATTGTTGCGGTAGAAGCGGCCGGGCGAGCGGACCGATTCGCCCGCCTCGATCAAGGCGGCGAAATGTAGGACTCCGACGGGTTTATGCCGCCGGAATACCCCGTCCAGGAACCCCGGTTCCTCCAGCGACCCCTTTTCCAGAGGCCCCCAGAGCACGGCTTCTGCCGACCCGTTGGACAGGTTGTCGACGGCGACAGGCAGGTAGCCGGCGCGCGACAACGCCTTGCAGGTATGGCTGCCAATGAAGCCGGCACCGCCGGTGACGATGACGCGTTGTGCGACCATGTGAAGGCTCCCTTCATCAGAATGTGAGGACCAACAGTCCCCTGATGAAGACACCGCAGCGCAGCAACCGGGCAAGTGACCAAGGGTGCGACCACACAAAGGTCACAAGCCGCATTGGTCGCCCGAGTGTTGTGATGCTGCCATGAGCGACACGATTCTCCTTGCCGGCAGCGGCTATCAACGATCGAAGGTGCCTGTTCCCGTGACAGGCGCCAGCAATATCGACGTGCCCGGGCTGGCGGCGGTCTTCGCGTGCTGCGCCGCACTATACTTGGTCATCTATGCTCTGGAGGCGCCGGTCCGGTATGGGCTTTACCTGGCGGGCAAGGACAGTTTCATCCTGCTGCGCGATGGTCTGATGGCCGTGCCGCTGATCCTGCTCTGTGCGGCCCAGGCCAACCAGCTGCGCCTGCATCCGGCCTTCCTGGCCTTCGGCGTGGCCATGGCTTTCCACGGTCTGGTGCTGATGGGCACAGTGGGCAGCGTCACCGGGGCCGCCTATGGCGTGAAGGTGGTGATGAACCTGCTGTTCGGCTTCTTCGTGGCCGGCATGCTGATCGCGCCGCAGGGGCGCATGCTGCGCCTGTTCGCCGTGCTGTGGGTGCTGATCATGATCGGCATCATCCTGGATAAATGGGGTTTGCCCTTTCCCTGGACAGGCATGACCACCCAGGTCGGCGACCTGAATGTCGACGTGTCCAAGGATTGGCAGATCAGCGACCCGTTCGCGCGGCGCGTGGCCGGCTTCACCCGCAGTTCCATCGCCGTGGCCGCCATCCTGCCGTGCTTGGCCATCGTGCTGATGTGCCGGATGCGTAGCCTGCGCTGGCGCATGGCGCTAGCCCTGCCGTCGGTGATCGGTGTGTTCCTGACCACGCAGAAGGGATCGCTGATCGCCTTCGTGCCCATCGCCTTCCTGCTCTGCCTGCCCTCGGTCCTGCGCCTGGGCTGGCTGCGCATCTGCTTCCTGGGCTTCCTGCTGCTGGCGGCGGGGCTGCCTTTGTTCACCCACGGGCTGCATCTGGACCATGGCGACGGCGTGTTCAGCATGGAATCCCTGTTCCTGCGCATCGCCTATACCTGGCCCGACGCCTGGGACTGGATCGCCCGCAACCAGATGCTGGTGTTCGGCGTCGGCCTGGGCGGCATCGGCGGGCCGCAGCGCCTCTATGCGCCCAGCGCCTTCAACCCCGCCGACAATATCGCCGTCCTGCTCTACGCCTATTTCGGCCTGTTCGCCGTGCTGTACGCGGCCATGACCGCGTGGCTGGCCTTCAAGCCGGTCGCCAGCGGCAAGATCCGCCGTGCGGAGGCGTCGGTGGCCATCCTGGCGTTTGCCGCCGGCTATGGCGTGGTGCTGTCGGTGATCGAGGATCAGGCCGCCTGCCTGTTCCTGGGTGCCGCCGTCGGCACCCTTTGGCGCGAAACCATAATCACTCGGCCTGAAGAGCCGCAGGCCATCCCCAGCCAGATGGAGGTCCCGGATGACAGGGAACAGCAACAGCGCTCGGCGACCCGAAATCGTCAGCTTCGACCGGGCCGGATTTGACGCCGCCTGTGCGCAGCTGATGCGGCAGGTGCTGGTGGATTTCAAACCCGACGCCCTGATCGGCATTCGCACCGGCGGGCTTTATGTGGCCGATGCCATGGCACGGTCGCTGGACAGCCCGCTGCCGGTGCTGTCCATCACCTGCCGGCGAGCCAGCACCGCCTACAAGGAACGGTCAAGCACCCTGAAGTCGCTGGTGACCAGCCTGCCGCGCCCCATCGTGGACAAGCTGCGTGTGCTGGAACATGTCATGCTGACCCGCCGGCCCCGCCCGGTGGCCGATCAGCCCTATCATTTCGATCCCGCTGAACTGGCGCTGCTCGATGATTGGCTTTCCCAGGCCGGTGACAGCCCGTCGCTGCTGGTGGTGGATGATGCCATCGATACCGGCGCCACCCTGTCGCATGTAATGGACATGCTGCAGCGTCAGGCACCGCAGCAGGCGCGGATCAAGTCGGCCGTCATCACCGTGACGACGCGCCAGCCCCTGATCCAGCCCTGGTACAGCCTTTATGACCGGCAGCTGTGCCGGTTCCCGTGGTCGCTCGATGCATAGCGTCGTCATCCTGGACCTGGATGGAACGGTCCTCTCCGTGAACAGCTTCCGGCTGTGGGTGACCCAGATGCTGCGTGCCCATTACCCGCATCTGTCCCCGCACCGGAGGCTGGGTCTGGCCTTGCGCGCCGGCGGGGCGCTTGCGGCGCGCAAGGCCGGGCTGATCGACCATGAGACGCTGAAATGGCGCCTGCAGGGCATCTGGCAGCAGGCGACCGACGGTGATGGCGGGGCCAGTATGCAGGCGCTGAACGATCGCCTGTACCGCCATGTCCGCCCGGAACTGGTGACCTTGCTGGAGGCGGTGGCCGATGGCCGTATCGATGCCGTCCTGGCCACGGCGGCGGTCGCCGATTATGCCGGCGACCTGGGCCGCCAGCTGGGCGTGCCGCATGTCCTGGCCACGCCGGCCCACCGTGCGCGCCATGTGCCCAGCAATGTCGGCACGCACAAGCGTGACGCGGTGCTGGACTTCCTGACGCGCCGCGGCTGGCAGCACCGGCCGCGCATCCTGTTCACCGACCATGAGGACGACCTGCCGCTGATCGAAGTGTGCGGCACCGTCTACTGGTTCGGGGAAGAACACGAACTTTTCGATCTGGCCGGGCGGTTTCCCGGCACGTTGCTGCGCCCGGGTTCACGGGGCAGCGAGATCCTGCCGCCCGGCGGCGACGAATGGCAAGACAGGAGGCACCAATGCTGATCAACATGTTCGACACCGCCATCGACAGCGACAACCTGGGTGACCAGTTCATCATGGATGCCGTCTGGCAGGAGGTGCGGGGCCTGTTCCCCGAGGCCGATTTCATCTCCACCCCCACCCACCGCCGTGCCTCGCTGACGGAGCTGCGGGAAGGACGCAAGGCCGACCTGTCCATCGTCGGTGGCACCAACATCCTGAAATCGCACATGCTGGTGCGCGGCAACTGGAAGATCACGCCGCTGGATTACCTGAACTGGCGCAATGTGGTGCTGATGGGCGTGGGCTGGCAGCAATATGGCCGGGCAGGGGCCGATGTCGCCACCCGCCTGTTCTTCAACAAGGTACTGTCCAAGACCCTGCTGCATTCGGTGCGCGACATGCACACCTATGAGCTGCTGCGCCCGCATGTGCCCAACATCGTCTATACGGCGTGCCCGACCATGTGGATGCTGGATCGCGCCCATTGCCAGACCGTGCCGGTGCGCAAGGCCCGCGACGCGGTCTTCGCCGTCACCTATTACCGGCCCGCCCCGGAACTGGACCTGAAGATCTTCGAAATGCTGCGCCAGCAGTACCGCACCGTCTATTTCTGGCCGCAGCAGGAGGAAGACCTGCCCTATATGCAGGAAATTGGCGCCACCGGTTATGTGCCCATCGCGCCGGACGTGGCCGCCTATGACCGGCTGCTGGATATGGAGGATGTGGATTTCATCGGCGCCCGCCTGCATGGCGGCATCCGCGCTTTGCAGCGCCGCCGCCGCGCGTTGATCATCCCGGTCGACAACCGTGCCACGGAACTCAGCGTCTCCACGGGTCTTCCCGTCGCCTCGCGCACGGAACCCGACGCGATCGACCATTGGATCAACAATCCGCGCCCCCTGTCCCTGACCCTGCCGTTGGAAGGCATCGTCGCCTGGATGGGCCAGTTCCGCCAGGACGCCGCTCTCGTCTCCCAACCGCTGGCGACAGCGGCGTCGTAACGCCCCAGGAAAGCAAGAACGCCAGCCGGTCCTTGGATCGGCTGGCGTTTTTTATGTGCGCTGGTATCCGTATTCGTTTGGGGGAGAATCAACCACTTCTTGTCATCCCGGCGAAAGCCGGGACCCAGGGGCCACAGGATCAAACCTATACGCTTCCTTGATTGTAGCCGCCGAAAGGTCGGGCATTCGGCCCCTGGGTCCCGGCTTTCGCCGGGATGACGAGAAGGGAGAGCTACGATGGGCAGAGGGTTCACTCCGCCGCTTCCGCCGCCATCACCGGCCCGCTCATCCCCACCGCCTTGCGATAGATCTCCAGCAGATCGGCCACATGTCGGTCGCCCGATCGCGTGTCGGACCAGAAGGCATTGTACGCAGCCGTCCCTGCCGCCTGCATCCGCGTATCATCCTTGACCAGCAGCAGGCAGCGGGCCAGATCGTCGGCATCTCCGCTGCGGAAGCGCCAGCCGGTGACGCCATCCTCCACCCGTTCCGCCGCCGCCGTGATGTCACTGACGATGGCGGGCACGCCGCGTGCGGCTGCCTCCGACACGGTCAGGCCAAACGTCTCGTACCACAGGCTGGGGAACACCAGACAGCGGGCGCGCGACAGATAGGTCTGTATCTCCGCACTGCCCAGCCAGCCGGTGACCTTCATGCCGGGTATCGCTTCGATCTCCGCCCGCAAGGGACCTTCACCCACGAAGGTGACGGACAGGCCCAGTGTGGCCGCCGTCCTTGCCAGCAGGCGCACGCCCTTCTCCTCATCCAGCCGGCCCAGATAGAGGATCATGTCGTTCAGCGCCACGGGCGCCGGCACGGCGCGCGGCGCCTCCACCGGGTTGGGCAGGCGGTGGATGCGGGAATGGGGCGGCAGATAGGGCGACAGGATCGCGGCCGACCGTTCCGACAGGGCGATGTAATGCCCGACCGACGCCGGGAAGCGCCCGGCCAGCCGCTGGATCAGCCCCCGCGCCACCCGGAACAGCTTGTGCACATGCCGACGCTTGTCGCAGCGCGTGGCGATGCAACCGCCTGACAGGGCCTGTTGGGTGCAGGGCAGGGCGGTCTGATAGTTGAAGAAGGCGCCGTTGGGGCAGGCGGGGAAGAAATCATGAAGGGTGCAGATCACCGGTACTCCCATCCGTTCCGCCATGCGTACCGGCGCCGTGGTCAGGGCCTTGGTATAGCCGTGCAGATGCACGATGGTACGATCGGCCGGCAAGGCACGCAGGATATCGGCCACCCGTTTCGCCGCCTTGCCGTTCCACAGGCCCTGCGGCACCGCGGACGGGTGCTTGCCGGCCTCCAGCAGCTCATGCTGGCCCAGGCAATGCACCTCCACCGGTGCGTCCCGCAGCGCGTCGCAGACGGGGCCGACGGCGCCCACGAAAATCACTTTCACGCCGGATTGCGACAGGCGCACCGCCTCGTCGATGGCGACCTTGCTGGCCCCGCCCTGCACATGGCAGTAATCGTTCAGCATGACCACGGTCAGCTCGCCCGGCCCCCCGGGTGGCGGCGTTGTCGGCCGGCGGCCCAGGCGCTTGATCAGTTTGCGGCCCATGGCGATGCCCGGCGCCTCCACGAACCGTTCCGCCAGGAAGGCCAGCGCCAGTACCAGCACCACGGTGATGGCCACACCCTCAAGCCCCGGCTCATAGATGCCGAACAGCAGGAACAGCTGGATCATCGGCGCATGCAGCAGATAGACGCCGTAGGAGACATCCGCCTCCATCCGCAGCCGCGGCGTCAGCAGCGCCAGGAACACCACCAATGCGGCCACCAGCAGCGGATAGATCAGCGGCGGGCGGCTGGTCAGCAGGGCCGTCACCACGGCACCCAGCACGATGGCGATCCCCAGCCCCACCCATTTATTCTCCAGCCGCAGCATGTGGCGGTAACGATAGGCGGCCACGCCCAGGACGAAGAACTGCAACTGTCCGGGCAACTGCTTGGCCAGCGTATGATGGCCCGCCTGTTCGAACCCCCAATTATACAAAGCCGACGTCAGGAAGATCGCCACCAGCACGCCCACACCCCGGCGTTCGAACAGCCGCCAGAGGAAGGGGAGCATCAGGTAGAAGGCGAATTCGATCTTCAGGGTCCAGAGACTGGCATTGATGCTCTGCTCATACAGCCCGGTCAGCGCACCGGCCCCCACATCATATTGCAGGAAATTGGCGAAGGCGGCATTGGCCAACAGGTAGGTGCCCATGGAACCCAGATTGCCCATGATACCACCGGGCGCCAGACTGCCCAGGATCAGGGTCTGGGCGATGACCACGGTGATGTAGAGCGGGTAGATGCGGAAGAAGCGCTTGATGAAGAAGCGTTTCAGGTCGGGATCGCGGTCGAAACTGTTAGCGACCAGATAACCGCTGACCACGAAGAAACATTCCACCGCGAGGGCGGCGTAATTGAACGGCCAAGCCGGCGAATTGATGCCGATGAACAGTTTGTAGTGACCCAACACCACCAGCAGGGCCAGGCCCAGGCGCAGGGGCGTGAAATTATTGTCCGCAAACTTATCATCGGCCTGCATGTTCATGTCGCCAATCCAGATTGTCGCGGATAAGTGCCGTTACTTCGATGCACCTGCGAACGGCGCAGTGATGCAAAAGTTCCGTCTGTCCTCAATTATTCGGGCATGTGCGTAAATGCGTGTTGTGACCTTGCTGTGACCCGCTTTTTTGCATGATACGCGCGCGATTTCCCGATGTTATGCCAGGGGAGAACAGGACGGGACCATCATGACCCAGGAAAATACGGTTTCCGTGCCGGGCCGGTTGTCATTGTCGCCCCTGGTGCAGATGCGCCGGCTGCGCGACGGTCTGGCGGCACGGCCCTTCCTGCGCAACGTTTCCATCATGCTGTCGGGCGCGGCCGGCGGACAGTTGATCAGCCTGTTGCTGGCGCCTGTCCTGACCCGGCTCTATTCCCCGCAGCAATTCGGCATCCTCAGCGTCTATCTGGCCGCCCTGACCATGCTGACGGTCATCGCCTCCCTGCGCTATGAACTGGCCTTGCCGCTGGTCCGCCGGCAGGGGGATGCGATCAACCTGACCTTCGTCTGCCTATGCGTGCTGACGGCCACCACGACCCTGCTGGGGGTGGCGGTGTTCACCGTGCCCGATGTGATGGTGCATGATCTGTGGCCGGTGCCGCTGGAGGGTGGGCAGCTCACCCTTTACCGCTGGTTGTTCATCATCGGCTATGCCTGTCTGGGCGGCTATTACATCGCTTTGCAGCTGGCCACGCGGGCAGGGGACTTCCCCGCCATCGCCAAGACGCGGCTGGCGCAGGGGCTGGTCGGGCCGGGCAGCCAGATCGGGCTGGCCCTGGTCGGTGCCGCGACGCCTGGCCTGCTGGCAGGGTCCGTCCTGGGACAGTCGGCGGGCACGCTGGGCCTGTTCGGCACGGTGCTGAACCGCCGGCGGCTGCGGCTGCTGTCCTGGCGGCGCATGCGGATGCTGGCCAACCGCTATATCCGCTTCCCGCTGATCGCCAGTTGGGCCGCCCTGATCGACGCGGCGGGCAGCAGCCAGCTGCTGTACCTGCTGGTCGGGCTGTTCTATTCGCCCTATATCGCCGGCTTCATCTTCCTGGTGGAACGGGTGGTGTCGCGGCCGCTGGCCATCGTCGGCACCTCCATCCTGCAGGTCTATATCGGGGAGGCCGGCAAGATCGCCGCCACCGATCCCGCCCGGCTGATGCGCCGGTTCCGCCAGGTCGTGTCGCGACAGTTCATGTTGGCACTGGCCTGGGCGGTCGCCGCCAACATCGCCGCCACCTTCTTCTTCGCCGCCGTGTTCGGACCCGAATGGCAGGATGGCGTGTTGTATCTGCGTGCCATGAGCATCGGCTATCTGGCCCAGGCCCTGGTGCAGCCCGTGTTCCACACCTTGCAGCTTCTGGAAAAGCAGGCGATGGCGGCGGGCTGGCAGGTGGGGCGCCTGTGCCTGACCGTGGCGGTGTTCATGGGCGGGTATGGCCTGGGGCTGGAACCGCATTGGGTGATCACGGGCTACAGCGCGGCGCAGGCCGTCTGCTGTCTGGCCCTGCTGGGGCTGATGGCGCGTGCCATCGGCCAGCGACAGAAGGGGTTTGAGGGATGAAGCGCATCGGCTTGATGCTGGTGGGGGCGTTTTTGCTGGCCGGTCCGGCGGCGGCGGCACCCTATTGCGTGAAGGTCACCGGCATTCCCGACCAGTGCCTCTATGTCGACCCCGTCTCCTGCCAGCGCGAGGCCAATCGCGCCGGCGGCCGCTGCACCACCAATGCGCGGGAGTTCGAGGCGCCGGTGGCGGCCCAGCCCTATTGCCTGGCGACCGCCGGCAATGTCATGTCCTGCGTCTATGCCGTCCATGCCGATTGCGAGACCGACGCCAAGCGCCAAGGCGGCACCTGCATCGCCTCTAAACGCCCGGCCAGTCCCCAGCCGGTCGCCCAGCCGGGACAGGACCCGTTCGCGGTGACGCGGCCGTGAACCCATGAATTGTTGTGGTAGCTGGTGGGTGGCGTTGGCGCTATCCTGGTTCCATGAGAGCGGTTGTCCTTCTGATCCCGTTGCTGGCGGCAGGCTGCGATCTGGCGGCGAACTCTTTCGAAGTTCAAGCTGTCGGCGCAGCATCAGCGGAGCTTATCCTTTGCGGACAGTCTACTCCGCTTAAGCGGGCGGGGGAGACGTTTACCGCCACGCTTTCGATTCGCTGTGAAGGTAGTGGCGCCATCAAGATCAGCTTCCCTGACCAACTTCCCTTAAACTGCCCGATCGGTTATGTGACGCCCGGAATGGACCAGCGCTTCAAGTTCAAGGTTGAAGGCGGTCGGTGCGAGGCATCCGACACATAGCTTTTGGATTGCCGGTACTGTGTTCAGGCTTTCGATGACCTGACAGGCTCTCCCCCATCAAGGTGGAAGGGATGACCCTACGGCACATCCACCAGATTGGGAATGAACCGACCATAGCCCCGCTGCGGGAAGCCGGAGACGGGGATGGCGGCACGCAGGGTGCTGGCCAGGCCCACAGTGGCGTCGCGGCCGACATAGACCTGATACCGGCTGCCGGTGCGCAGAGATTCCTCGATGAAGCTGGCCGACAGCCAGGAACTGCTGTTGATGAAGGTCGGCACCGTGGCAGGGGCCCCATCGCGCACCACATAGACCAGCCCGCCGAAAATGTCGCTGCGCGCGCCCTCGCGATTATCCAGCACGGTGCAGACCCCTTCGGTCTTCAGCCCCAGGATGGAAAGCGGGCTGCCGCGATTGATGATGCGGGTCGTCGTGCCCTCGCTGTTGAACTGGCGGGCGAAGACCGGCTGGGCGCCGGTGATGCGCAGCAAGCCGCAGCACATGTTCTCCAGGAACGCCTTGCCGCCGCCGACCTTGCGATCCAGCATGGTGGTGCCGGCCGTAACGATGTCGCGCATGACGATGTCGCGCGTGCCCGACAGTTCGATCGCCACCTGTTCGCCCAGATTGGTATTGTCGAACGCCAGCCGTTCGACGAACAAGGGCTGCCCTGCCGTGGCCGCGCGGAACATGCCGGTTGAGCGCAGGAAGGTGGGCTTGCGGTTCAGGATGCGGATGGTGGAATTCATGCCGACAATTCGCACCAGCCCCGCCGGTACATCCACCACATCGCTCAGCGAATAGGTGCCCTTGGGCAGATAGACGACGGACGCCCCGGACGCGAAGGCGGCGCGCAGCGCCGGGGTGGCATCCTGGGCCGGATCGCCCGTGGCGCCGAACCTTGCCACGCTGACCCATTGGTTGGCCGGTGCCTCCGGTGTGGCGGGCGCATCCTCAAACGGGGTGCGCCAGATCGGCGCCGTCGCCAACTGCCAGCCGCTACGGCCCTGCAGGATGCCATTATGGATGTTCCCGGCCAGGGACAGGCCGCGCACGCTGACGAACCCGTCATTGCGGATCAGCGCCGTCAGGCCCGGTACGGGGGCCGTGCCGCCCTCGATGGCCAGGAACCCCTTGTCGCCGCTGTTGATGATGGCCGGCGCCGTCCCCTCCACCACCAGGTTGCGGATGGTCAGCGCATTCTGGCTGTTGGAGATGGCGGCCTGGGTCTGGTTGCGCAGCTTGATATGTTCGAAGGTCAGGCCGTATTCGGTCTGTGCCGTGGCGATGCCGGTGGCGAACCCGTCGATGGTCAGGTTGCGCACCATGGTCGGCCCCGGCCATTTGCGGGTCATGGACAGGCCGACGGCCCCGCTGCCCGCACCGGCCTTCAGCGTGACATGGCGGATGGCGCCGGTATTGTTGCCCAGATAGTCGATGGCGACGGCGCCAGGATTGCCTCTGCCGACATCGATGGTCATGTTCTCCACGAAATTCATATAGGCGTCGTTGCCTTCGCCCCTTCCCAGATAATCCTTGCCGCCATCTGCCGCCCCGCCGCGCAATAGCTTGGACGTGGTGAAGATCACCGCCTGCGGGCGCTGCGGATCGCCATAGCCGGGCGCATTGTCGGCCAGCTTCAGCACCGTTCCCGTCTCCGACTGCCCGATCAGGACGAAGCCGGAGCCGAAATTACCATTGGCATAGCGTTTCACCAGCGGGGCGGAGATGCGGTAGGTGCCGTCGGGCACGAACACCATCTTGTCCTGCCAGAACAGGGTGCCGGTATCGGCACCGCTGGCCGCCAGGGCCGCCAGAAAGGCGGCGGTATCGTCGGTGCGCCCATCGCCGCGCGCCCCGAAATTGCGTACGTTCAAGGCGCTGCTGTCGGCCGGATAGGTTTCCGCGTTGGCACCGCCCGCAGGTGCCAGAAGCAGCAGGAAAGCGAGGGGCAGTGCGTGACTATTCCGCCGCCACCGCCAGGCCAGCCCCCGTAAGGGCGAAATAGTGTCGTTCGTAATCATCGATCATGCGCTCCAGGCTGAAGCGTTGTGCCAATGCAGCCGACGCATCGGGCAGCATGGGCAGGGCGTCCGGATCGCGGGCCAGGCGCGCCATGATCGAAGCCAAAGCACCCGCATCGCCGGGAGGAAACAGGAAGCCGGTGCGGCCGGGTTCAACGAATTCCGGAATGCCGCCAATATCGCTGCCCACCAGGCTCAGCCCATAGGCCGCCGCCTCCACGATGGTCACTGGCGCATTCTCATACCAGAGCGAGGGCAGCAGCAGGTGGCCCGCCCGGGCCAGCGCCTCGGCCTTGGCCGGCCCGTCCAGGAAACCCAGATAGCGGATGCGCGGATCGGCCGCCGCCGCTGCCCGCACCTTGTCCTCCAGCACGCCCTTGCCGGCGATGGCCAGTTCCACGGGCAGGTCAGCCGGCAGGCGGGCCATGGCGTCCAGCACCGTCTCCACGCCCTTTTCCACCGTCAGGCGGGTCAGCATCAGGAAACGGCTGGCGGCCTCCGGCGGGCGCTGGCGGCGGATCTCGGCGGCATCGGGGGGCAGGGGGATGCCGTTATGCACGACGGTACCGGCGCCGGCCTGCAACCCCGCCTTCCGGTGCATCTCCAAGAGGAAACGCGACGGGCTGGCGAACAGGTCGACATGGCGGGTGGTGCGGACATGCCAGTGGCGGAACAGCCGGCAATGGGCGCGCGGCTTCGTGCACAGCTTCCAGTCGGCCGTCAGCATGAACGCGCGGGGGCACATCAGATGGTAATCATGCGCCGTGTGGATCACCGGCACGCCTTCCTGTTTCGCCCTCGCCCAGATGGCGGCGGAGAAACCGTCGATCAGGTGGCTGTGCATCACGTCGGGCCGATCCTTTTCCAGGATGGCGCCCAGCCTTTCAGCTGCCTCGCGGTTCCAGGCATCCTTGGCGTGCCAAAGCCATTTCTTCGGGCCGGACTTCAGCGAGCGTTCGAACGACCAGTAGAGATTGGGCGGGAAGAAGCGGATCACCTCCACCCCGTTCTGCGTCTCTACCGGATAGGGTTCCATCTCCGGCCCACAGGTGGAGACGACCGTCACCCGGTGCCCGCGCTTCACCAGCCCTTCGGCCAGGAAGGCGACGATGCGCTCCGCCCCGCCCGCCATCAGGGGCGGGTAGAGGTTGTTCACCACCATGACATGCAAGGGAACGGCCCTCATCACAGCAGCTGGGCCATCCAGCCCGGCATATGGTTCTGACGGTCATGCAGCACGGCACCCAGGATGGGCCGGTTGCAGCGGGCCAGCAGTTCGCGCAGCCGGATGGCGGAGGACCGGCGGGTCTGCTCCGCCTCGATCACCACGATGTTGCCGTCGACATGGCCCGACAGGATGGCGCCCAGCGGTTCGGCATCGGCCGGCGGGGCGACCACCAGCACCATGTCGAAATGCCGGCAGAAATGGTCGATATGCTCGGCGATCTCGTCGGTCTTGGCGGCGGATACGCCGCGCCCGGGCCAAGCGCGAAGATCGGCCATGTACATCTCATGGTCGGGGATCTTCATCAGTTCCGGCTGACGCGACAGCGCCCGGATCACCCCGTCGCCGCCGGGATCGGCGGATGCCTGCGGCCAGGGCGTCCAGGGCTGGCGGGTGCAGTTCAGCACCAGCATCTTCTTGCCCAGGATGGAACTGGCGGCCCAGGCCATGTCCAGCGCGATTTCCGAGGCGCCGGGGCCGGCGGATGCCGCCAGGAACTGCACGGCCATGCCGCGATCGGGTGCCAGGACGGCGTCCACCTCCAGGTAAAGCTCGATCAGGTCCACCATGGCGAGATCCTCCGGCACGGGCCAGTCAACCTCCCGGACCTGATGGTCGATCCAGGGCGGGGGCGGTTCGTGGAAGGGTTCCGGGGCGATGTTGAATTTCGTCATTTTGCATCTCCGAGAGCCATCAATTGCAGGGGCGGTCGATGCGGTTGACGTTCAAAACTGGCCAGGACCGGCAGGTCCAGCAGGTAGACCACCTGCTCGGCCGTGGTGAAGCGATCATCGCGGGCCTCGCGCAGCAGCACGGCGATGGTGGCCAGGATGGCTCCACCGATCATGCAGGCGAGCAGGGTGATCAGGCCGCGCGGGCGCACCGTTCGATAGGGCTGGGTCGGCTCGCTGATCACGGCGGCGGGGGAAATCCGCTCGTCGTTCAGGTTGCCTTTGACGCGGGCATTGGCATGCTGCATCGACAGCGACCGGTACGCTTCCTCCTTGATCTGGTATTCGCGTACCAGACCGTCGAATTTTCCGCGGTTGCTCCGCAGTTCTGTCAGCCGCTGGTCCAGCGCCGCGATCTGTCCGCCCAGGATCGCCACGGGCTGGGCATTGCCCTCCACATCGGCGCTGGCGCGCAGATAATCGGTCTGCAGGGTCTGATAGACGCTGTTGGTGGTGGTGGCCGACCGCTTTTCCAACTCCGAACGCCGTGCCGCCACTTCCTTCTCCGCCGTGGCGATCCCCGCCTTCAGCGCGGCTATGGCCGGCCCGTCGGGATTATAGGTGGCGACCATCTGGCTGCGCTTCATGCGCAGTTCCAGCAGGCGGGACTGGGCCTCGTCGAGCGCGCGGTACTTCTCGCCATTGGCCGTCTCCGGCACCTTTTCCGGCACCTTCTGCATCAGCTGTTCCAGGCCGCGCTTGCGTTCCTGGGACTGGGCCAAGGCGGCGCGGGCGGCATGGAGGCTGGTATCCAGCTCACCGCGCTGGGCCAGCAGATCCTCCACCTCGCGGTCGAAGGAACTGATCCGCCACTGGTCCTTGAAGGTTTCCAGCGTGGTCTGCGCCTTGGCCAGGTCGTCGCCGGCCTGACGCACCTCGCTGGCCAGGAAGCCCTCATGCGGGTTGTGGTAGATCTGCGTCTGGCGGCCGACATAAAGGTCGATCAGCTTGCGCACCAGCTTGGGCACCATCTCCTTGTCGGGATGGCGCAGCGACAGGGTGATGATGTTGTCCTGTGCGCCCACTTCCGCCGACAGGTCATCCTGCAGGCGACGGACGGCGGCATCCATGGCCGTGCCGCTCGATGGCGGGTCCTCGGCCAGGTCGGGATAGACATTGGCCAGTCCCACCGTCTCGATCGTGGCGCGGGCCAGATCGTGGCTGTGCAGGATGGCGGCGTGGGCCAGCACGATCTCGCGCCGGTCCGACGGGGTCAGTTCCGTGGCCGGGCCGCGTTCCACCTCCGGGGCCGACCAGCGGCCGAAGGTGACGACCATTTCCGCCACGGATTCATATTTCCGGGTGGCGAACGTCAGATAGAGGACGCCCATCAGCATGACGCCCAGGAACACGGCCATGAACAGCCGCCACCGCTTGCAGATGGTGATCAGGATGCCATGGGGTAGCACTGTCGCGTACATCGGCCTTCTCCGGCGCAAGAGGGGCTGTCAATTCCTTCAGTTGTTCGAAGGATTGATGTTGTAGGTGAAGCCCCAGTTGACGGGCACGAACTGCTGCACGAACTGGTTCCAGAAGGTGTAGGCCTCGTAGACGCCGGTGCGCGGCACATAGACAACGTCGTACTGGGCCAGCCGGACATCGGCGGCAGGATTTTTACCGGATATCACAGCCATGTAATCCACGGCCAAGGCCTCCGGCTTGTCGCCCTCGCCCCGGCGCAGGATGAAGATATTGTCCCGCGATGCGGAAAGCTTCACCCCGCCGGCCCGCGCCACCGCCTGGCTGACGGTCAGGTTGGGACCCACGGTGATGAATTCGCCGGGGCTTCCCACCTCGCCTGCCACATAGACGCGGTTGGGCGCGAAAGTATGGACGATGACGCTGATCTGCGGATCGGCCAGCAGCGTGCGGTATTTCTGGCGCAGCGTGGCCGAAATCTCCGATGGCGACCGGTTATAGGCCATCACATCCTCGGCGATGGCGGTGGAGATCATGCCGTCGGGGCGGACCACCACCTCCTCGTTCAGCTCCGGATTGAGGTAGAGGCGCACATGCAGCATGTCGCCGACCTGCACCTTGTATCCCGGCAGGGTAGAGGCATTGCCGGTCACCGGCGTCGCCACCTGCGGGGCCGGCGGCAGGTTCGCCTGCCGCTGGGAACAGCCGGCCAGGAAGCCGGCCACCAGAAGCAAAGCCACGGAGAATTTTGTTATGTTCTTGGACGTGGGCATGGGCGTCACCGTTCCGTCTGTTCCTCAGTACGCACCATCGCGGCGCAGCACGACCGCCGGCGTACGGAGGAGAACACGCAGATCAGAGAAAAAGGTCCAGTTGCGCGCATATTCTTTATCCAGCTCCACCCGCTCGCCATACCCGGTGTCGTTGCGGCCGCTGATCTGCCAGACGCCGGTGATGCCGGGGCGGCAGCGGGCATAGTCGTGGAAGGCCGCACCATAGCGGCGCACCTCGTCCTGGACGATGGGGCGCGGGCCCACCAAGCTCATATCGCCGGCCAGCACATTCAGCAGCTGCGGCAGCTCATCCAGGCTGGTGGTGCGCAGGAAACGGCCGATCTTGGTGACGCGCGGATCATCGCGTAGCTTGAAATCGCGCTCCCATTCCTCGCGCGCCTTGGGGTCGGTGGCCAGCAGGCGGGCCAGCACGGCCTCGGCATTGGGCACCATGGTGCGGAATTTCCAGCACTTGAAGGTCCGGCCCCGCGCACCGACGCGGCGATGGCCGAACAGCATCGGCCCGCCATCGCGCTTGGCGATCACCGCCAGCACCAGGAACATCGGCGACAGCAACGCCAGCAACGTTCCCGCCGCGGCGATGTCGAACATCCGCTTGCTGATCCGGGTGGCCGGCTCGCGCAGCGCCCGGCTCCGGGGCTCGCGGGTCTGGCGTTGGTCGATGGCGGCCGCATGAAGGCGATGCCAGTCATAGCCGCGGCCGGAACCGGCCGACCCGGTCAGTACACCTTGACGCGGGAAGGTGCTGGAAAGGGACTGCGGTGCCATGATGCACTCCATCTTCTGAGGTTGAGCGCCGCCATTACCTGCGAATACCTTCGCAAGTTGTCGGTACTATTGATTGTTTCCGTTCTTCTTGGCTGTCATGACCATAACAACGGGCGCGAAGTTTCGGCCTGTGGTCAATCTGTGGCCGGCGCATGTTGCACCGCATCAAAGCCTAGGAAGTTGTGTCCTCTCCCACGCGGGTCAGGACGATGCCGGCCACTTGGCCGCGCACTTTGCGCAGCCGGGCCAGGGCCCCCATGGCGCGGCCGCGCCGCGTGTGCTTCCAGCGGATGGCGAACAGGATGCGGTCCACGATCCGTGACAACAGCAGCACATCGGTGGCCGCCAGCACGGGCGGCAGGTCGATCAGCACCAGTTCGTAACTGCCGGTCAGGTCGGACAGCAGGCGTTTCATGGGATTGGACAGCAGACGTCTTGCCCCCAGCCGCCCCGTCCCGGCGGGGATCAGGTCCAGGCCGGAGACGGGGTCCGTGCGCACCACCTCGTCCAGTCCCGGCGGGCGGGGGGCCAGCAACTCCGCCAGCCCCTGCAGGTTCGGCACCTGGAACAATCGGTGCTGGTCGGGATGGCGCCAGTCGGCATCGATCAGCAGCACGCGGTGCCCCCGGCTGGCCAGCAGGCGGCCCAAGGTGGCGGCCAGCAGCGACCGTCCCTCACCGGCCTCTGCCGATCCCAGCGCCACCGTCAGGGGTGGGCCGGCCGGGCTGGTGGCCAGCAGCGTGGTGTAGAGAGTGCGCAGGCTGCCGGCCAGCGGGCTGGCCGGATCGCGCAGCACCTGCACCATGGCCGCGTCGGCGTCGAGCAGTTCGGGCAGCGATGCCATCACGGTCAGATCGGTGGCGGCCTCGATCTCGTCGGGTCGCTGGAAATCGCGGGGACCCCTGGGGGTACGCGACAGCACCAGGCCGGCCAGCAGGACCGCCACGCCCCCGGCGACGCCGACGGCGACACCCAGCCACATCCCGGCGCCAAGGCCGGACAGCAGGGCGATCACGGTGATGCCCGGCAGGCGCAGGCGTCCTGACGAAGCCGTCATGTCGGGGCGGGGTGGGGGACTGCGGCGGTCTGCCAGGTCGCCGCCACGAAGGGGGGAGCCAATGGCGCACATCCGGTTCCGGGGCGGGGGAGGGGCGGGGGCATCATCCGGCCGTCACGCCTGGGCGTGCCGCCGGTTGGGGTGTGGCCGGGCCTCCCGTTTCCCGCCAGCAGCGTCAGAGTGCGCGACCCGTCAGGTGCCGGCCAGTGACCATGCTGTGTCCGCATGCCATTGGCCCGTCACCAGTTATTCCGCGGCAGACAGACATGCATGCGCAGGCCGCCAACCGCGCGATTGCTGGCCTCCACGGTGCCGCCCAGCGCCTCGATATGGTGGCGCACGATCCACAGGCCCAATCCTGCATGCGACGGCTCGCTCGCCGATGAACCCGTGCCGGCGGGCCTGAAGGAGAAGTTGCGGTCGAAAATATGGTCGATCTTGCCGGGATCGATACCCGGCCCCTCATCATCGATGATCAGATCGACGCGGGTCTGGGTCTTGGTCAGCGTCGTGCTGATGGTACCGCCCGTTTTGCAGAAGCCGACGGCATTATCCAGGATATTCTCCACGATGATGTCCAGGATGCCGTCGGGCGCCAGCACCTGCACATTCTCATCCAATTGCCGGATGAAGCGGATATGCCGGTCCAGCGAGATGTCGCGCGCATTGTGCAGCGCGTCGGCCACCACATGGGTCAGGTTGATGGGCAGCTTGGGCGCCTCGATGAAGTCGGCCGTGTCATTGCCCAGGCGCTGGGCAGCGGAGATCAGGGCCGACAGGCGGCCCAGCGCCGTCTCGATCAGTTGCACGGCCCGCTGCGACCGCTGGTCGTCCTTGGGCGCCACGGCCTTCAGCGGCTGCAGGGCTGAGCGGATCACGGCCAGTGGCGCCTTGACCGAATGGGCATTCTCTTCCGCCGTGGTGCGGATATTGGCGGCCGCACGGTGCAGGTCGCCCACCAGCCGGTCGAACTCCCGCGCCACCGGGGCCATTTCGGGCAGGGGATTGCGGGCGGCGAAGGTAGCGGCACCGGCCCCGCCGCGGCGGATATCGCCGGCCACGCGCCGGAAATGGCGAAGCGCGCCGCGCATGCGCCACGCCATCAGCAGGGCCAGGCCGGCGAAGACCAGATAGATCAGCGCCGCCATCCGCACATTGTCGGTCTGCCAGTAGGGGCGCCCGAACGCAGTATTCAACAGGGCCGAACTGTTATCGGCCGACACCAGCACCCAGCAGCCGCGCCGACCCTGGATGGGGATGACGGAGGTCAGGATTTCCTCCACCCCGTCCATCTGGCGATAGCGGATTTCCACCGGCTTGTCCCAGGAACAGCTTTCGCCCAGCGATTGCAGGATGCCGTGGCGGCCCAGCAGGTCCAGGTCGGCGCCCATCTGGTCGGCCAGCACGCGCGGGGCCGACGCCACGAAGAAGAAGCTGCCGGCCGCCCCGCCCATCCGGGGCTGGAACATCAGGCGCAGGCTGGTATCCGCGTCCGCGAACGTGGCCAGCATGGCGTTCAGTTCGGATGGCGGCATGTCCTCGCGCTGCTCCAGCCGGGCGGACAGCGCCTGGGCGACCAGCCAGCCATTGCGGCGCAGGCTGTCGGCGACTAGGGCGCGGCTTTGCCTGTCGGCCTCTTCGAACTGCCCGTACAGGATGACGGGCAAGGCGATGAAGATGCCGACCAGCAGGACCAGCTTGAAGCTCAGGGACGACAATGCCTGAACGCACCGCCGCCGCCATTCGTTAAACCGGTGTCGGCGGGTTCTTCCAGCAATATCCGAAGGCGGCGAAATTCTGGATTTCCTCGAAACCGGGATCGATGGCGCGGAACTTGTTGCGGATGCGTTTGACCGAGGATCGGACATTTGTTCGGTATCCATCTTCGCCGCTCCCCGCGATGAAGCCGCTGCGATGCACGCAGTCGTAAATGGCGCGATAGGTCACATGATCGCCGGCATGAGTGACCAGCCGCTGCACGATGTTGAATTCGGTCACCGTCAGATCGACATCGGTCCCACGCCAGAAGGCGCGGCTGAGGCGGGGTTTCAGCAGCAGGGCGCCATGCTCCACCACCTCCTCCGCCGGCACGCCGGGCGGGTGCTTGGCCGCTTCGGCGATCAGCCGCGCGCGCCTCGCCAGCACGGGGACACCACGCGACTTGTCGATGAAGTCCAGTGCGCCGCGTTCAAGCGCCATCATTTCATAGCTGGTGCCGGACTGCGCCGTCAGGATGATGACCGGGATGTTGACGCCCCGCCGGCGCATCTGCGACAGCAGGTCCACGCCGTTCGTGGTCGGCAGGTTCCAGTCCAGAATGATGACGTCGGTTTCGTTGCCATCGGCCAGGTAATCCAGCAGCGGCGGACCGTCCGGAAAGCTGGTGACGGAGAAGTTGTGGTCTTCCAGCTCGGCCCCCACGGCCTCGCGGAAATCGTCGTCATCGTCGACCAGCACCAGACGCAGCCCGTGTTCGCCAATCCTTCTATCGGTGGGCTGCGACGCTGGCACCGTCGGAGGGAAGACCGAACCTTGCGTGGCATAGTTTGGCTGTTCGTTCGTCGTGATCATCGCTGGTCACCTCGTAGGACAGGGTGCGAAAGACGCGCGTTTCGACGTCCGGATAGAGCGTCAGGTTCAACGCGCACTCGCTGCGGCGGAAGGACAGGACCTTGGCAGGCGTTTCGTCCCTGATGGCACTGGGTTGACCCAGCAGTTTTTGCAGCGCCTCTTCATTGAGGCCGATCGGTTGCAGGCTCGGCGCCGGTGGCGCGGTTTCGACCGGCACCGCCGGCGGCGGCTTGGGGCCGGCGACACGCTTCACCGGCTTCTGCGCCTCGGGCTTGCTGGGGGCTGCCGGCGGTGGTGCCGCCTGGGCGGTGGCCTGCGGCTTGGACGTGGCGGCGGGTGCGGCTTTACGGTCAGTGCCGGCAATGTCGCTGACATAGGCGCAGCCCGTCAGGGACAGCATCAGCCCCCCGCATATCCACATCGCAAACCGACCTGTCACGGCCGACGCCATCTCCCACTCCCTTTTGCATCGCACCATCGACGCTTGTGGCGTATCAGTGGCGCTCCCGTTGGATGATGGCGCCCGATCCCGCAATCAGGCACGCATGAAATGGGGGTATGATACGGAATGGTGAGTAAAATCGGCCTTTCGGCCATGAAGATTACTTCAACCGGATGGCTTTCGGCTGTTATATCTTCCGAAAATCCCGAATTTCCACGAAATACCTGTGACATGCATGGAACCTGTTTTGTTATTCGGCCGTTTTTGAATGGGAAATTGTAGCAATCCCGAACTATCCCGCATTGCGGCATATGCTTGAAAAAGCCGCCGGGAATCGACCACCTGCTCACGGCACGAAGGTCCGCTTCGGGATATAGGTGATGCGGCAGGCCAGATCGGCCTCTCCCGACGCCACGATATAATGGTCGCCGCCATCGGCGATGCCCGTGGTGAACACCACGTCGCGGATATAGAGCAGGTGTTCGATGGGCCGTGTCAGCTCCGGATTGGGTTCCAGCAGCGGTTCGGTCGGGCTGTGCAGGATACGCGACGGGTCCTTGGGGTCCAGCAGCGACCAGTAGGTGCGGTAGATACCCACGATCTCCTTCGGTTCCACCCCATGCCACAGGGTCAACCAGCCATGATCGGTCAGGATCGGCTGTGCCCCGCCGCCGATGCGCGCCGTGGCCACGGTGCCCGATTGCGGGCGGATGCCCGGTTCGCGGTGCGGCTTCCAGTGCCGGCCATCGGGGGAGGTGGCCAGATTGATCGACGGCCCGGCGCGCCAGGGACTGTCGGGGGGATAGGCGAAATAGAGATCGCCCAGCGGCCGCGTCTGCGCCCAGTACTGCCCGTCGATGCGCCCTTCGAAGATCAGCATGTCCTTGTTCTGGTGATCCAGGACGATGTCATCGAAGATCCAGTGCCGCCCGTCGCCCGACCGGTACAAGGTGGTGGAATGGCGCTCCGGGCTGACCGAACAGGTGGTCATCAAATACGCATCCCCGACCTTGGAGATGCGGGCATCTTCCACCCCATAGCATTGCCAGCTGCCTTGCGGCGCCACCGCATGCTCGTAATGGATGGCGACGATCTCCAGTCCGTCCTGGCTCAATTCCACCGGCAGCAGCCAGGACAGCGACGTCAGCGCCATGGTCCGCCAGCCGCCGCCATGGATCATGAATTTGCGCGGATCGGCGGTATCGACCATTTCCAGCTTCCAGGCATCCAGCACATAGGCGTGCTTTTCCCCGTCCCAGCGGATGGCATGCACATGCCCGTCGCGGATCGGTTCGCGCAGCGCCTCCGCCACGCGTACCATGAGCAGCAGATTGCCGTTGGGCAACCGTGTCAGCCCGGGATTGAACGCGCCCAGCACATAGGTCTCCACCCCCAGCTGTCCGGCCAGGGGAGAGCGGGAAAGGTCGATATCCTCGGGCGTCAGGATCAGCTTGTCGACGGGGAAGGCCAATTCAGTTGCCGCCGGTCAGGAGTGCGGCCAGGATCATCGCGGCAATGGCCAGTGCAATGCCGACACCCAGCACATAGCGCATGGGCTTCACTTCCACCGCCTGGCGTTCCGGTGGGACGGAGGTGCGGATCGGGCCGTTTTCCTTCATGCGCAGGCGTTCTTCGGAAACCTGCGGGTCATCGTCATGGCTCGCGCTCGACATGATCATTCTCCTTATCCATCTCTGCGCACCTTGCGGGGGGCGGGGAGATGCATAAGCCCAACGGTGCCGGGTCGTTGATGTTCCTCAGAGCAGGCTGCCGACAGTGATTACGCCGATTTCATGACCAGCCTGCGGAACCATCGCGCCGATACTGCGTTTCTTGTGTGGAGACTTTGGGCTTGGCCCCTCTCCCGCCGCCGGCCAAGGGCCGCCGCGGCCCCTTCGTCAATGGATGCATTTACAGGAGCAGGACCATGGGCTTGTTCACCCGCGACATTCACACGCTGGATGACCTCTTCGTGCACACGCTGCGCGACATCTATTATGCCGAAAACCAGATCGTGAAGGCCTTGCCCAAGATGATCAGTAAGGCCACCGACGTGGACCTGAAGGTCAGTTTCGAGAACCATCTGGTGCAGACCAAGGGCCAGATCCAGCGCCTGGAGCAGGTGTTCAATCTGCACGGGGTGGAGATTAAGGGCGTTGAATGCCCGGCCATCGACGGCATCATCAAGGAAAGCAACGAGATCGCCGGCGAGATCGACGACAAGGACGTGCTGGACGCGGCGCTGGCGGCAGCAGCCCAGGCGGTCGAGCATTACGAGATCACCCGCTACGGCACCCTGATCGCCTGGGCCCGCCGTCTGGGCCGTCCCGACTGCGCCGCCCTGCTTCAGCAGAACCTGAAGGAGGAGGAGGCGACGGACCGTAAGCTGACCGAACTGGCCGAACGCGTGCTGAACCCGCACGCGGCGGCGAGTTGATAAATAATACTGCCCTCCTCCTTGATGGGGAGGGAGAGGATGGCGGCCGAACGGTGGTGTTACTCCCTCTCCCTCCCAATCCTTCCGGCTTGGGTCCCGCCCTCTCCCGCAAGCGGGCGAGGGCGCAAGTTACCCCCGCATCGCCCCAACCAGTTCATCGATGTTCAGCGTCACGAAACTGGTGATGGTGTCGGCGATGCCATAGGGGACGACCAGCTGCTTGCCGTGCAGGATCGCCCCGCACGTATAGACGACATTGGGCACGTAACCCGCGCGTTCCGACTGTTCGGGCCGCAGCAGCGGTTCCTTCAGCCGCCCGATCACCTTTGCGGGATCATCCTTGTCCAGCAGCACCGCGCCGATGGCGTAACGCCGCACGGCCCCCACCCCGTGGGTCAGCAGCAGCCAGCCATACTCGGTCTCTATCGGCGGGCCGCAATTGCCGATCTGCACGAATTCCCACGGGAATTCCGGCCGCAGGATCGGCACGCCATCATCCCAGGTATAAAGATCATCGGACAGGATCAGATACAGGTTCTCATTGTCCTGCCGTCCGATCATGGCGTAACGGCCATTGATCCGGCGCGGGAACATGGCCATGCCTTTGTTGCGCACGGCCACACCGCGCAGCGGATACATGCGGAACGTATCGAAATCCCGCGTCTCCATCAGCTCGGTACGGATGGAATGGCCGCTATAGGCGGTATAGGTGGCGTAATAGGTCTTGTGCCCGCCATCAATGAATTCCACGAAACGTGCATCCTCGATCCCGTTCGCCTGCGAACTGGTGATGGGGAAGATCACGCACTCACTGATATCATCCTGTGGCCGGAAGGCCAGTTCAACCTCATCCCCATCCGGCCCCGACCGGCGGTTGGTGACGCGGGGAATGGCGGCCAGATGCGATTTGGCATCCATCAGGATACGCCCGTCTGGACAGATCACGCCGGTCAGAAAGGTGAGGGAGGAAATGTGCCCCTCGCCGACGGCCCGCAGGCTCATGATGAAGCGCACCCCGCCGTCGATCACCCCACGCTGGTCGGGATGGCGCACGATGGACGGATTGAACAGGGCCGAGGCCTCGAACGAATATTCGTGCAGGAAATAGGCACCCACAAGCTGCCGCTGCGTTGGCGTGAAGCTCTCGTGGCTGTCCAGCGCGTCCTCCATCTCGTCGGCGCGTTCCTCGAATATCTCCAGCAACTGGCGATGCCGGCCGCGGAAATTCTCCAGCACGTCGGTCAACTGGCCGGTGGCCGTCTCCGCGTCCAGCGACAGGACCCGGTCGACGATGCGGTTGGCCCGCGTCTTGTCGGTGGATTTCAGGTCGCGCGGCTCTGTCGCCGGCTTGAAAGGCCGCACGACCACGCGTGACGGGTCCGGCCGCAATTGCAGCGGCAGTCGGGTCAGGCTTTGTATCACGGACATTCTTTCTCCTCCTTCTCCTGTCGGATGGGGCGGTTCTGTGGCACGCGGCAAAACCCGGCAAGGTGTGCTTGCCGGGTTTTGGTTCAACGGCGGGGACAGGCATCAAGCCCGCAGCACCCGCACGGGCACCGCCTGGGCTTTCACCAGGCGGCGCATATCGACCAGGGACAGGAGGTAGGAGAGCACCGACTCCCCGCCGCGGTTCTGGTTCAATCCTTCCGGCCGCAACCCGTCACGGCAGCCGCCATCCTCGTCGACCATGGGCAGGTTCTGGTCATTCGCACCCAGGAACCAGGCGAAGGCGCGCGATGCCTCCTCCGTCCACAAAGGTTCGCCCTGAACCTGATACGCCGCCTGGCAGGCCGCGATCATCGCCGCCCCCTCCAACGGCTGCTGGTCGAAGATGCGCGGCCGCTGGCGCAGATCGCCGAACGTATCCGACCCCACGGGCCGGAACTGTCCGGTGGGGGATGTTTGTATCCCCGCCAGCCAGCGCAGGGACTGCAACCCGGCATCGATCATGGCCTGGTTGCTCAGGGCCCGGCCGGACAGGATCAGGGCCTGGGACAGGCGCGGATTGTCGTAGGACAAGCCATCCTCGAACCAGCACCAATCGAAACTGGCATTGCTGCGGAACAGGCTCAGCAAATCCACAGACAAGCGCTCCCGGATGCGGCGCGCGTCACCATCCCCCGGCAGCGCCGCGCAATAGGCGTCCAGGCCAAGCAGGGTGAAAGCCTTGGCGCGGGTGGCGGCGAAGGTTTCCGCGGTGGGCAGCGCCCGGCGGAACAGGTCCTGCGCCCAGGCACGGCGACCGGGATGGATATCGCTGCGTGCGCATTCGCCCAGTGCCCACAGGGTACGGCCATGGCTGTCCTGCGACCCGCGCGGTTCCAGCCATTGGCGATTGAAGCCCATGAAATTGCGGAAATAGCGGGTGTCGGGGTTCCAGGCATGCTGGATGAAGGCCGCATAGCGCGACACCATCAGGTCCGGCAGCGGCATGTCAGCATGTTCGGCCAGGGTGCAGGCCAGCAGCAGGGCGCGGGCATTGTCGTCCACGCAATAGCCGTGCGACCGGTCGGGGATGGGGCCGATCGCATGCTGGTACAGGCCGACATCGTCGCTCATCTGCTGCAGGTATGTGAGGTTCAGTTCCGGCAGGTCGTGCAGCCGGCGGGGGCGGGTATGGGACGGGCGCACGGCCTGCGGCCGCCAGCGGCCCCGCACCTCCTCGAACAGACCATGATAACGCTCGGCGACGCGGTCCCAGGCCATGTCGCGGCCATATTGATAGGCCTGCCGCCGCATGGCGTCGCGCGCATCGTCATCTGTCAGCAGGTCGGCGATGGCCTTGCCGGTGGCATCGGCATCGCTGAACGGCACCAACACCCCGCGCCCGTCATCCAGCAATTCGCGCGCATGCCAATAGGGGGTGGACACCACCGCCTTGCCCATGCCGAAGGCCTGCGACAGGGTGCCCGACGTCATCTGTGCCGCGTCCAGATAGGGCGTCACATAGACATCGGCCATGGAGACATATTCCAGCAGCGTCGGCCGGTCCACGAATTGGTTGGCAAACGATACCGCATGCTCCACGCCCAGGCTGCGGGCGCGGTCCTGCAACTGTTCGCGGTATTTCTCACCCTCATGACGCAGCAGGTGGGGATGGGTGGCGCCCAGGATGACGTAAGCCGCATCCGGCTTGCGTTCCAGAATCGCCGGCATGGCGTCGATCACCGTTTCCAGCCCCTTGTTGGGGGACAGCAGACCGAAGGTCAGGATCACCGACCGGTTGAGGAAGCCCAGCTTGCGCTTGAAATCCTCAGGCTCCATGAAGCCGTAGCGGTCGATGCCGTGCGGGACGACGGCGATTTTCTCATCCGGAATGTCATAGACCGTACGCAGCAGGTGCCGCCCCATCTCCGCCATCACTATCAGGCGGGCGGACAGTTCCGCCAGTTCCTGCATCACCCGCCTTTGCTCGCCATTGGGATGGGCCAGCACCGTGTGCAGGGTGGTGACCACCGGCATGCGCAGCCGCTTCAGCATCAGCAGCAGATGGCTGCCCGCCTCCCCGCCAAAAATGCCGAACTCGTGCTGGACACAGACCAGCTCGACCCCGTCCTCGTTCAGCGCCTCCGCCGTATGGATATAGTCATCGACGATCTCCTCGCGAATCTCGTAGCGGACATGGGCAGGGTAGTCATAGGACTGGCCCTTGTCGGTCATGGCCACGATATCGACGGCAACCTCCGGGCTGGAGGTTCGCAATGCGGAATACAGGTCGGCGGTAAAGGTGGCGATGCCGCAGCGGCGCGGAAGGGCGTTGCCCAGAAGGGCGATATGGCGGGGCTTCGGCATGTCCGGTCCTCTGGAGGTTTCCCAGGGAAAACACCGACCCGCCCTTTTCGTTCCATCATTTGGTCGTACGTAAGACCAAAAGCTTAAGGCCTATCCGGTGCCTGGCAAGCACCGGATAGGCCTTGGATAAAACCATTATCAAAGGTGTGGACGGGTTACTTCTTGACGGCCAGGGCATCCTTCAGGCCCGGGACATAGTCCGACCCTTCCAACACCTGCAGGCTGGACCCGTCGAAATCCGTCCCCACCGGTTCCTGACGTCCGCCCAGGCAGTGGGACAGGAAGCCCTCCGCCACTGCATAGAAGCTGGTGCGGTTGGTCGGCCGGGCGAAGCCATGGCCTTCATCCGGGTACAGCGCATAGGTGACGGGGATGTTCTTGGCCTTCATCGCCGCAACGATCTGGTCGCTTTCCGCCTGCTTCACGCGCGGGTCGTTCGCACCCTGGGCGATCAGCAGCGGCTTGGCGATCTTGTCGGCATAGGTCAGGGGCGACCGCTCGGTCAGCAGCACCTTGCCCTCATCCGTGCGCGGATCGCCGACGCGGCGCGCCAGCTGTTCGAAGAAGGCCGCCCAATAGGCCGGCACGCTGGCCAGCAGCGTGTTCAGGTTGGACGGGCCGACAATGTCGACGCCGCAGGCGAACCGGTCGGGCGTGTTGGTCATGCCCCACAGCGTGGCATAACCGCCATAGGACCCGCCATAGATCGCCACCTTGTCCTGCGGCGCCACGCCATTCTTGACGGCCCAGTCGACGGCGTCGATCAGGTCGTCATGCATGGTTCGGCCCCATTGCAGATCGCCGGCATTGGTGAAGCCCTTGCCGAAGCCGGTGGAGCCGCGGAAATTCACCGACAGCACCGCATAGCCGCGATTGGCCAGCCACTGATGTTCGCTGTGATAGCCGAAACTGTCACGCGCCCACGGGCCGCCATGGACATTCAGCACCAGCGGCAGGGGCTGGTCCGGCTTGCCGTCGCCATTGGCATCGGCATTGGGCGGCAGGGTCAGATAGCTGACCAGCACCTTGCCGTCGCGCGACGGGATCTCCAGCGCCTGCATCGGCGCCAGGGTCTTGCCCTCCAGATTGGGGCGCACGGTGAACAGGCGGGTCAGGCTCTTGGCCTTGCGGTCATAAAGGAAGAACGCCGCCGGCTCCGTCACCCGGTCGATGGCGATGGTCCACAGGTTGTCATCGCGGCTGCGGCTGGTCACACCCCACTGGCCCTTGGCCTGTTCGTTCAGGAAGGCGATGTCGGCGGCCACGGCGTCGCCCACCGGTGTCCATTCATCCTTCATGTAATCGACATTGAACGCCTCGACCTCACCGGTTTCCGGGTTGGCCATGATGCCGCCGATATCGGCCTTGTCGCTTTCGGCCAGCAGCTTGGTGGCGCCATCCTTCAGGTCCAGCGTGTAAAGCGCGGCCTTGTCGCGCCCGGCGGTGGACAGCAGATAGGCGACCCCGCCTTCCACCGGAATGCCGGAAATGCCCGATGACAGCACATCCTCGGCCGCGATGGTCAAGATGGGCGTGTTCTTGCCGCCCTTGTCCATGCGTTCCACCTGCACACCGCCATCTGGCAGCGGCTTGGACGCCAAGCGCAGGGTCAGGTTCTTGTCGGCATCGAACCCGGCATAGCCGTCATTCTTATAGACCAGGGTCAGCTTGCCGGTCTTCAGGTCCAGCTTGTGGACATCGTGCCAGCGTTCGTCACGGTTGTTCAGGCCGACCAGGATGGCGTCCGGCACCTTGTCGGAGATGCCGACGATCTGCACCGTCGTCTTCTCGAACGGGGTCAGCAGCTTGGTCTGGGCCGTCGCCACGTCGACGCCATAGAGCAGGAAATCCTCATTGCCGCCCTTATCCTGCAGATAAAGGACGCTGCTGCCGTCCGGGGCCCACAAGAAGCGGCGGATGGGCCGTTCGGTATCGGCGGTCAGCGGCTTGGCGGCATCGATCTGGCCGATGGGCGCCACCCAGACATTCATCACCCCGTCGCGCGGCGCCAGGAAGGCGACCGACGCACCGTCGGGGCTGATGCTGGCGCCGTTGCGGCTGGGATTGCCGAACAGGTCCTTGCGGGCGATCAGTTCCGGTACCGGAGCGGCCGCCGGTGCGGCGGGTGCCGCCGCCTTCTCCTCCTTGCCGCAGCCGGACAGGATACCCGTCAGGCCGACGGCCAAGATGGTGGTGCCAAGCAGGGAGGACAGCTTCTTCATCGTCACGGGAGGGGTGATCCTTCTTCTGTGGCGAGCCGGTGTTCGGCGCGGCTTTTGGGCGCGCGACTATAAACCGGATGCAAGCCACAGACGAGACGGCACAGGGGCTTACACGTGCTCCCCTTCCGGACTATGCCTCCATGATTTGGGCGATGATCTCGAACGACCGCAGCCGTTTGGCGGCGTCGAACATGTCGGACACGATCATCAGCTCATCGGCCTGCGTGCGTTCCAGCAGCGCGTCAATCCCCCGGCGCACCGTGTCGGCATCGCCGATGATCGAACAGCCCAGCATCTGCCCTGCATGGGCCTTTTCCTGCGGCGACCAGTAGCTGTCGATATCCGCGATTGGCGGCTGGGTCAGCTGGCGGGCGCCGCGCACGAGATTGGCGAAGGACATCTGCTGCGAGGTGGCCAGGAACCGCGCCTCCGCGTCGGTTTCCGCCGCGATGATATTGACCCCGACCAGGGCATGCGGCCGTGCCTGCTGCTCCGACGGCTTGAACCGCGTGCGGTAGATGGCGAGTGCCTGATCCAGCGATCCCGGCGCGAAGTGGGAGGCGAAACCATAGGGCAAGCCCAGTTCCGCCGCCAGCTGCGCCCCAAACAGGCTGGACCCCAGAATCCAGAGCGGGATGTTGGTGCCGGAACCGGGTACGGCCTCGATCCGCTGGCCGGGCTGGGCCGGCGCCAGGAAGGCCTGCAATTCCAGCACATCCTGGGGGAAATTCTCGGCATTGCCGGGATCGCGGCGGAGCGCCCGTAGCGTCAGCTGGTCGGTTCCCGGTGCGCGGCCCAGCCCCAGATCAATGCGGCCTGGGAACAGGTTTTCCAGCGTGCCGAACTGTTCGGCGATGACATAGGGCGAATGGTTGGGCAGCATGATGCCGCCGGCCCCCACCCGGATGCGGCTGGTGCCGGCCGCGATATGGGCGATGACCAGCGATGTCGCCGCCGTGGTCACGGTGGGCATATTGTGATGCTCGGCCACCCATAGCCGCTTGTAGCCCCAGTTCTCCGCATGCTGGGCCAGGGTCCTGGCCTCGTCCAGGGCGTCGCGGCGGGTCCCGCCCAGCCGCACGCGGCCCAATTCCAGGATCGAACGTTCAACCAATTGTCTTCTCCGCAAGGGGATGTCGTCATTGCCCCCTATATGGGGGGGCCGCGACGGTCCGGGCAGTGAGGAGCCTCACAAACCCCCTTTGCGGCAGATCACGACGCCGCGCGCTGCACCCAGCCATACTCGCTGCCCGCCGCTTCCTGTTCCGCCACGGATGCCGCCATGCGCCGACGTGCCTCCAGCACGGCTCCATGATTGGCCTCCGCCCAATTGATCAGGCCGATCAGCGGACCCATGAAACCCGCCCCCAGCGGCGTCAGGGAATAGGTGACGCGCGGCGGCACCGTGGCTTCCACCATCCGGTCGATCAGCCCGTCGGTTTCCAGCGTGCGCAGGGTCTGCGACAGCATGCGCTTGGAAATGTCGGGCACGGCGCGGGCCAGGGCGTTGAAGCGCAGCGGCCCCGGCGCCAGCATGGACAGAAGCAGGATGGACCAGCGGTCGCCGATCCGGTCCAGCAGGTCGCGCACCGGGCAGGCATCGGCATCGAAGCCCAGCTTCTTCCATTCCTCGACCTTGGCCCCCATCGCGGCGCGGGCATCCATGGTGGTATCTCCGGTGTTACCTGGTGACGGGAAAGTGCCATCTTACAGGCGGTCTATATGGTCTCTATTTTAGACCTGGTGTTTCACAGAGACCAGGATTCTTCCATGTCCACCCCTATCCGTTTTGCCGTCACCGCCGCCAGTGGCGAGCTTGGCCGCCTTGTCGTGGCCGAACTGGCCCGTCGCGTGGGGCCCGAGAGCGTCACCGCCATCGTCCGCGACCCCGCCCGCGCCGCTGGCCTGTTCCCCGCCGGTGTCACTGTGCGCCAAGGCGACTATGACCAGCCGGAAACGCTGGTTGCCGCGCTGGATGGGGTCGAACGGCTGCTGCTGATTTCCTCCAACGCCGTCGGTGCCCGCGTGCCGCAGCACAGGAACGCCATCGATGCGGCTAAGAAGGCCGGCGTGCAGAACCTGATCTATACCAGCGTCCTGCATGCCGATACGTCCAGGCTGGGCCTGGCCGAGGAACATCGCCAGACCGAAGCGCTGATCGTGGCCAGCGGTATCCCGCACACCATCCTGCGTAATGGCTGGTACACGGAGAATTACGCCGCCTCCATCCTGCCCGCCCTGCAGCATGGTGCCTTCATCGGCAGCGCGCGTGACGGCCGTATCAGCAGCGCCGCCCGCACCGACTATGCCGAAGCCGCCGCCATCGCCCTGCTGGATGACAAGGCCCCGGCCAACGCCGTGCTGGAACTGGCCGGGGACAGCGCCTACACGCTGACGGAATTCGCCGCCGAACTGTCGCGTCAGACGGGCCGGCAGATCCCGTATGTCGACCTGCCGGAGGCGGACTATCGCGGCGCCCTGGTCGGCGCCGGGTTGCCGGCGCCGCTGGCCGGGCTGCTGGCCGATTCCGACGTGGCGGCGGCCGATGGAGCGCTGTTCGATGAAGGACGCACCCTGTCATCCCTGCTAGGCCGGCCGACCACACCGTTCGCCACAAGTGTCGCCACGGCACTGAAGGGCTGAACCGACACAAGGCGGGGGGCTATTGCGCGGGCGCCACGCTCACGCGGTTGCGCCCCGCCTGCTTGGCGGCATAAAGCGCGGCATCGGCGCGGGCATAGAGCCCGTCCAGATCGTCATCGGGCCGCAGTTCGGCCACGCCGATGCTGGCCGTCACCCCGATCCCGTCCTCGCCCACCGGCACCCGCGTCGTCTCCACCGCCTCACGCAGGCGGTTGGCCAGCAGCAGGGCGCCGTCGGCCCCCGTATGCGGCATCAGCAGAGCGAATTCCTCGCCCCCCACGCGTCCCACCATGTCGGTGGACCGCATGTGCCCGGTCAGGATACGGCCGGCCATGACCAGCACGGCGTCGCCCACGGGATGGCCATGGGTGTCGTTGACGCGCTTGAACTCGTCCAGGTCCAGGACGGCCAGGGTCAGGGGCGTGCCATGGCGGTTGGCCAATGCGACCATCTCCGCCGCGCGCTGCATGAAATGCCGGCGGTTGGCGCAGCCGGTCAGCGGGTCGGTCATGGCCAGCCGTTCCAGCATTTCGTTGGCGGCGCGCAAATCGGCCGTATGATCGGCGATCTGCTGCTTCAGCACCGTTTGCTGCCGCCGCAGCAGGGCCGTGCGCCAGCGCACCAGCGCGAAGACCAGCGCCAGCATCAGGGCCAGCCACAGGCCCTGCACCCAGCGCTGCTGGTACCGGGCGGGCAGGACCCGCACGGGCAGCACCAGATCATGTTCCGCCGCCACCCCGTCGCGGTTGGTGCCGCGCAGATGCAAGGTGTAATCGCCGGGCGACAGGTTGGTATAGACGGCCAGCCGGCGGTTGACATCCGTCTCCACCCAGTCGCGGTCGAACCCGTCCAGCCGGTAGGCATAGCGGTTGCGTTCCGGCGAGCTATAGTCCAGCGCCGCGAATTCCACGGCCAGGCTGTTGGTTTCCGGGGTCAGGACCAGGGGTTCGGGGGCTTTATTGCCGTTATAGCGGCCGATGGGCACGGGCACGCCGCCCACGCGCAGGTCGGTGACGACGATGGGTGGGCGGAAGCGCCAGGGCGGCAGCGTGCCCGGCCGCGCCACGGTGAAGCCGCCCAGCGCGCCGAACAGGGCTTCCCCTTCCTGCGTCGTGGCCCCGGCACCGGCGACGTAATCGACCAGTGCGGCCCCATCGGCCCGGCGCACCGGCCGCACGGCCAGGCTGTCGGGATCGACCATGGCCAAGCCGTCATCGGTGCCGACCCAGATCGTGCCGGCACCATCCATTTGCAGGCTGCCGACATTGACATGCGGCAGCCCCTGTTCCAGCCCCACCCGCTGGAAACGGGGCTTGCCGTCGCCGTCGCGGCCCGTCATCACGGCCACGCCATTACCGAAGGTGCTGATCCACAGCCGGCCGCGCCGGTCGAACAGCAGGCCGACCACGAAGCGGCCGGGCAGGGATTGCGGGTCGGCCGGATCGGTGGCGATATGTTCCACGGTGCGGGTGGCCAGGTCGATACGGTTCAGCCCGTCGCGCGTGCCGACCCACAGGTCGTCGCCGTGACCGCGCTTGATGACATTGACGCCGGTATCGGACAGGCGGATGCCCTGCGTCAGGACCGGCGTTGCGGTATCGGCCGGGCTGCGGCCTGGGATGACACCCCAGACCCCGTCCTCCTCCCCACCAACCCAGAGCACGCCATGCTCGTCATAGGACAGCGACTGGGTGGAGGCGCGGGGATTGCGGCCCGGAACCTTGTAGAGCGAAAGGATGCCGGTGGCCGGATCGCGGCTATACAGGCCGCGGCCGGTGCCGAAATAGACGGTGCCTTCCTTGTCCTCCGCCAGCGACGGGATACCGTCGGGCGGCAGGGCGCTGTCCGGGCGGGCCGCGTCGGGTTTCAAGGCAAGGATGCGACCGGCAGCGGGATCGACCAGATCGGCGCCACCATTGAAATAGCTGAGCCACAGCCGGTCGTCGCGCGTGGGAAGCACGGACAGGACATCGGCGGCGCTGAGCCCGTCGGCCGCGAATGTGGCGCCGAAGATGGTGGAGACCAGCCCGGGATCATGGGCATGGTAGGACAGGCCGCCCGTCGTGCCGACCCAGACGGAACCGGCATCATCGGTCAGCAACGCCCAGACATCGTCATGGGACAGGCTGGCGGGCAGGGTGCGGTCGTGACGGATCGGTTTGACCCGCAGGCTGTTCGTATCGACGGCCCAGATGCCGGCCCCGCGCGACCCCGCCCACACCTCCTGCGGGCCGGCCATGGTCAGGCTGGAAACCGTCCAGGTCAGCGGCGCCGGCCCCGTATCTACGGCGCGCGGCCGGTCCGCACCGGTATCCAGCACGAACAGCCCGCGCCGGCGGGTGCCGATCCAGATGCGCCCATCGGGGTCCTGCAAAAGGGCGGAAACACCCGCCGCCTCCGCCGGCAGGACCATATCGACCAGGGCGCCGTCGCGGTTGCGGACCAGTCCCCCCGTTGTGCCGATCCACAAGGTACCATCACGGTCCCGCAGCAGCGTGCGCACGCCCGTGGCCAGACGGCCTTCGCTGTTCAGGCTGGTGATCGTGCCGGCTTCATCGAGATGATAAAGCCCCTTGTCGCTGCCGACCCACAGGCCGCCGGCGCCGTCATCGGCGATGGCGCCGATATGCGTGCGCTCCCCGCCGGTGCGTAGCGGTACAGGAATGAACCGGTCCGTCTGTTTGTCGTAACGGGCCAGCCCGCCGGCCCCGCCCCCGACCCAGAGCCGCCCGGCTTCATCCACATGCAGGGTCTCGACCCAATCATCATGCAGGCTGCCGTCGATGCCTGGATTGGCACGATAGGCGGTGAACCGGTAGCCATCCCAGCGGGTCAGCCCGCCTTGCGTGCCCACCCACAGGAAACCGTCGCGATCCTGGACCAGGGCGGTGGGAACGGGATGTGGGATACCCTGGTTGCGGCCGTAATTCTGGAACACCGTGGTGGCCAGCCCGTCCCAGCGCTCCATGGCGCGGGCGGGCATGACAGCCAGGAAAAGCGAAAGCCCGATGGCGGCCCAGGATGGGCCCACCGGAAGCTTCCAACACTGACTGCCCAGCTTCAAGATGCCGCCACCCTTTTACCAAGGACAGCAGCACCTTAGCAGATGTCACAGAAGAAGACATCGTACGTTCGTAAGGGAAGGGGAGGATGTGGGCAATCCTCCCCCGCTGATTTCACAGGGATGAGCGCAAATTAACCAATACGCGGCGCGGTTGCCCCCAGAAGCCGGCATTGAAATAGCCGACATTGCGGTAATACTTCTTGTCGAAGATGTTGGTGGCGTTCACGCCCACGCTGACCTGTTCGCTCACCTGGTACCGGGCCATGAGGTCGGCCAGGAAATAGGCCCCCTGGGTGACGCGGCCCTGGGCGGTGATCGGCGTGCCATTGGCGTTGAACCGGCCCGTGGGGATGGCCTGGTTCTGGTAGATCTCGCTCTGCCAGGTAACGCCACCGCCGACGCTGTAGTCACCCAGCTTGTAATTGCTGAACAGGCGCAGCATGTGGGCCGGGCTGACGGTGAAGGTCCGCATCCCCGCCTGATCCTCGCTTCTTGCATAGGTATAGCCGCCGGTCAGGCGCCATTCCGGGGTGATGGACCCGGAAACCTCCGCCTCCATGCCCAGTGTCTCCACCCCCTTCACTGCGCGATAGGCATCACCACCGTCGGGCAGCATGCCGGGTGCGGCCGTCGGGTCCAGTTCTGCGACATTATCCTGCTGCATCAGGAAGCCGTTCAGCGAGGCATAGAGCCGCCTGTCGAAGAACTCGCCCTTGAACCCTGCCTCATAATTGGCGCCGGTCAGCGGTGCCAACTGTTCATTATTACGGTCGCGCTGGCTCTGCGGTCGGAACACCTGGGAATAAGACGCGAAGGCCGAGATTTCCTCCGTCAGGTCGACCACCGTACCCAGATAGGGGCTGAGCTTGGTGTCGGCATTGACGGCATTGATGGAGGTGCGCACCCCGGCGGTGGAGAAATTCTCCGTCTCCGTCTCGAAATCGGAATAGCGGGCACCGGCGATGACCTTCACCCCGTCCATCGGGTTCAGGCGGATGGCGCCATAGACGCCGCTTTCGGTGGAATGCTCCAGGGTGCGGGGAATGCCCAGATTCTGCACCGTGGGCATTCCGATATCGCCATTCCAGGTATAGATGCTGGGGAAGGTCGCACCGTACGGCCGGCTGATGATGCTGGCATGCATGGAGGCGAAGTCGCGGTCATAGTAGTTGGCGCCGAACACCAGTTCATGCGTGCGCCCGAACAGCTCCACGGGGCCGGATGCATAGGCATCCAGCGAATCCTCTCGCGTCTCACCCACGCCATAGGTGTCGGACCGTCCCAGGCCCAGACCGGTAGCCTTGTTGATGAAGCTGGTGGCACCGGAATTGGAGCCGACATAGAGCAGGCTTTCCGTGTCGGTCCAGCGCTTGTTATAGGCCAGACGCGCGACCCAATCGCCCACCGACTGCTCCAGGGAGCTGGACAGGTTGATATTGTCGCGCTGCCACCGGCTCCATTTCGATGCGGCACTGTAGGACCGTTCCGTGCGGATGCGGGCGCCGTCGCTGTAGAACAGCGGCGAGGCGCCCCAGGAACCGCCCTGGCTGTCGGTGCGCAGATAATCCACGCCCACGCGCAGGCGGGTAGTCTCGGTGATGTCGCCCTCGATCACGCCATAAAGGCTGGGCGACTTGTCGCGCTGGAAGCGGACGTGGCTTTCGCGGTCGGTATAGGCGCCGACCAGCCGGGCGCGGATGCGGCCATTCTCCAGCAGCGGGCCGCCGACATCAGCCTCCGCCCGCTTATAGTTCCAGCTGCCATAGGTCAGGCTGGTGCTGGCCTTGAAGTCTTCCTGCGGGCGCTTGCGCACCATGTTGATGGTGGCGGACGGATCGCCTGTGCCCGTCACCAGACCTGTGGCCCCGCGCACGATCTCCACGCGTTCATAGATCGAGGTATCGCTCATCACCGAATTGGCCGCCGCCCCGGTCTGGAACACTGTGGGCACACCGTCGAACTGGAAATTGGTGATGGGAAAACCGCGGGCCAGGAAGCGGGTGCGGTTGCTGTCATAGGATTGGACCGTGATGCCCGGCGTCTGTTCCAGCACGTCGGTCACGGTGATCAGGTTGTAATCCTCAATGCGCTCGCGGGTCATCACCGTCACCGATTGCGGTGTCTCGCGCAGGGACAGCGGTAGCTTGGTGGCCGTGTTGGCGGCGCGCGCGTGATAGCCCTCCGTCCGGTGCAGCACCAGGATCTCGTCCAGCAACTCCTCGTTCCCCTCAGTCGCGGCCTGCGCCAGCGCTGGCCCAACCAGCAAAGCCAAGGACAAAGAGAGGGCGGTGCCGGCCTGCAAGTGCGGGCGGCCTGAATGAAGGCGGGACATGGGATTATCCTTGTAAGAGAAGTCAGGCGAGACGGCTCAACGCCGCCCGGGTTTCAGATAGGTGCGGGCCAGGACCAGCGGGGCGGCGGAAAAGCTCAACACCCCGCACCAGGCCACGCTGCCCAGGGCCGGTCCCCAGGACGCGGCCGCCGCCGCCCAGGACAGCGCCAGCAGCGCCCCGCCCAGCAGGCGCAGGCTGCGGCTACCGCGCTTGGACGGATCGCGTCCCACCAGCCAATGGTGATGTTCCGCCATGGCCAGTGCCAGCGATGCGAAGCCGGCCAGTGCCAGCAGCCAGGATATCAGGCTCATTCCCCGGCCACGGCCACCACGGCCGCCTCCCTGGGTGCGCGGACCTTGGCGGGAACCACGCGGGGTTTGTGGCGATGGACCTTGGCGGCGATGGCGACCAGCGACAGGCCAAGGGCGAAGAAGGTGATGTCGGTCCAGAACCGGGTCCAGTCACCGCTGATCGCGTGCTGGAACATGCCCTGGCCGGTCACCTGATCGAAGAACGGCAAAGCCAGCAGCATCAGCCCGGCCAGGCCGAACTGTTCCACCCAGCCGCGCTTGGGGCGTCGGATGAAGCCGTGCAGCAGGGCCAGCCCCCAGGCGATGAACATGGCGTTCACCTCCCCATGCCAGCGGCCTTCCATGCCCACGGGCAGCAAGCGGTTGGCCCACAGCATGGTGATCATGCCCAGCGGCAATCCTGCCACCGTGCCGACATTCAGCCGTTCCACCAGCCGGAAGCCGAAATGCGGCTTCGTCGGATCGGGCAGTTTCTCCCGCCGCTTGGCGGTCCACATCACCAGGCCCGTGCCCACCATGACCGTGCCGGCCAGCCCGGACAGGAAGTAGAGCCAGCGCACGGTGATGGGGGAGAAGCGGCCGGCATGGATGCCGACCATGGCATCGCGGGTGGCGGTGCCGGCCCCGCTGGCCAGCGCCTGCCCCAGCAGCGCCCCCGTTACCCCGTCGAACACCAGCGGTTCGCTGTCATCCAGGATGGAGTGGTGCAGGTCGCGGCCCATGGTGACGCGGGCGGACGTGTCGCCGGGATTGGCGATGCGGATGCTGCCCGGCCCGACCCCGCCCCAGGTCTCGCGCGCCAGCGCCAGCATCGCCCCCATGGGTGCCATCGGTGCTGGCGTGGCGGCATATTTGGCCGGCGGCACATCGGGCTGGGTGGCGGCGAAGGCGGCGTTGCGGTCGTCGAAATTGGCCAGCATCGCCCAGGGCATATAAAGCCCCATCAGGGTGACCAGCCCGGTATAGGTGATCATCAGATGGAAGGGCAGGGCCAGCACGGCCGTGGCATTATGCCCGTCCAGCCAGCTGCGCTGTCCCTTGCCGGGCCGGAAGGTGAAGAATTCCCGGAAGATCTTCTTGTGCGTGATCACGCCGGTGACGATGGCGATCAGCATGAACATGGAACAGAAGCCCACGAACCATCGCGCCCAGATCACCGGCATGTAATGCAGGTCGAAATGCATGCGGTACCAGAAATCGCCGCCACGCGTCTCCCGCACCGCCACTTCCCGGCCCTGGCCATCCACCCACAGGCTGTTGGTGGCGTCGGGCCAGCGGAAGGGCCGGCGCTCTCCGGGCGGCAGACGTTCGGTCCACACGCCCTGGACACCCGCACCGCGCTGGCCGGGCAGGGTGATCGCCCAGGTCGTGGCATCGGCTGCGCGGGTGGCCAGTGCCGCCAGGGCCCCTTCCACCATCCGCCGCTCATCCTCGGGCGTGCGCATCTCCGACGTCACGGACAGCTCCGGCCGCATCCAGCGGCTGATCTCCTCCCGCCAGAAACTGGCGGTGCCGGCGATGAAGATCAGGAACAGCACCCAACCGACCAACAGGCCGGTCCAGGTATGCACGGCCGATTGCGTCTGGCGGAACCCCTTCATGACGGCCATCCCCCTTGCATGGAAAGCCAGGCCAGCCCCCCCGTCGCCAGCGCCAACCCCCAGATCCACCCCGCCACCACCAGCGCCTTTCCGGCGCCGAAGGTCCAGACCACGGCCCCCGTGAACAGGGCGAACGACATGACCGTGGCCGCCATCGCGGCTTCCAGCGGCGATCCCGGCAGCATCCGGGCCAGCAGTGCCGTGGCTGCTGCCGTGAGGGCATAGCCGCCGAACGAGGCCGTCAGGATTCGCACCGGCACGTCCCAGGCCGGTCGTTTGGCCAGCGCTGGCCGTGGGGCGGCCTTCTTGGCGGGGGAAGGGGAGGGGGCGGACAAGGGATCGGACCTTCGGATGAATGTCGAATTAAGAATTATTCGCATATGCACAAAGCAAAGTCCTGTCAAGGCCAAAGCGGGCGGCGGATCGGCTGGGCTTCTATGCGCTGAATTCCATTTCCATTTTCAGGACAAAGGCTTGGATGCCGACGGCAGGCGGTCGGTACTGTCCAGAATCCTGTCCAGGCTGATGTCACCACAGATTGGAAAGTGGATTGAGAAATTCAGCAATGCCCTTCATCCTGAAAGAAGGATCTGCGGGATAATCATTTCTTAACCATAACTGCTGCCAGGGATTTGTAATATATATTATATTATGGGAGCGGTAACAAAATCAGGTTGACGGACCACTCTCATCAGATAATAATGCTTTTCAAAATATGGGATGCGTGCCGGGAAAAGGCGTGGGGTGGTTCCAACGCCCGCCGGCATGTTCGGTATCTAAGATAATACCAAGAGGGAGGTCCCCGTGAGTAAGTCTGAAATCAGCCGTCGCGGACGGCTGTTGACCGGTACTGCCATCGTCGCGGCCGGTTTTGTGTGTTCGGTTTTGCCAGCGGTGGCACAGACCGCCGCCGCCCCGGCCGACGAGGTGTTGGAAGAGGTGGTGGTGACCGGGTCGCGCATTCCGCGCGCCTTTTCCGCCCCGACCCCGGTCAGCGTGGTTGGCGAGGAGGAGCTGAAGCTCTCCGGTAACGTCAATATTGAAAAGATGCTGGCGCAGCTGCCGCAGGCCGTGGCCTCCCAGCTGGGCTCCGCCACCTCCAACACCGTTCCCGGTGGCTTTGCCGACGTGAACCTGCGCGGTTTCGGCGCCACCCGCAACCTGGTGCTGGTCAATGGCCGCCGCTTCGCCATCTATGGTCCCGAGCAGGTCACCGACCTGAACACCATCCCGTCGACCCTGGTTTCCCGTACGGAAATCGTTACGGGCGGCTCCTCGGCCGTTTACGGCTCCGACGCCATCACCGGCGTCGTGAACTTCATCATGCGCGATGATTTCGAAGGTGTCGAAGCCCGCGCCCAGATCAATCTGGACCAGCCGACGACCACCCCCACCTATAATGTCGACATCACGGCGGGCGGCAATTTCGCCAATGGCCGCGGCAATGTCGTGGTGGCCGGCAACTTCCTGGATCGTGGCGCCATCACCCGTGGCGATCGCGGCAGCTTCGCCTATGACAGCCTGTCCGACGGTTGCGTCGTGAAGGGTTCGGGCAGCGCAAGCAGCGCCGGCACCCCCTTCACCCCGGCGGCGGGCCTGGGCTGCGTCGCCGGTGGTGGTGAGCTGGGCTTCATCCGTGGCGGTTCGGGCGACATTCCCAACGGCCGCTTCTCCGGCCTGCCGTCGGCCGGCGGCTCCAACGCCGCCCTGAACGCCGCCTATGTGGCGGCAGGCCTGGGTTCGCTGGGTTCTCGCGGTTTCACCTTCAACGATGCGGGCACCACCGCCCGCCCGGCGGTCACGCCACAGGACGATTTCAACCTGGGTCCGGACAATTACCTGATCCAGCCGCAGCGCCGCGTGATGCTGAACAGCTTCGGCCATTATGATTTCACGGACAAGGTCCGTGGCTTCATGGAGCTGCATTACTCCAACAACGTGGTCGATGCCCGTCTGGCCCCGACCAATGTCGGCGCGCCGACCCTGTTCAACGTCAACAACCCCTACCTGTCCCCGGCCATGCAGGAGGTCTTCCGTCAGCTCGACCTGGCGGAAACCGGCACCACCACCGTGCCCAGCGGTACGGCCACCCGCACCACGACGCGCGGCGACGGCCTGGCCGTGATCACCGCCGGCCGCCGCTATGTGGAGGTCGGCCCCCGCCGCGCCACGGAACGCCGCAACACCTATCGCGGCGCCTGGGGCTTCGACTGGGATCTGGGCAATGCTTCGGACGAGTTCCTGTCCGACTTGAACTTCAACACCTACTATACGTTCGCCCGGACCGAGAACACGCTGCTTTTGCAGAACGCCATCTCGCGGTCCCGTTTGCAGGCGGCCCTGCTGTCCAACGGCACGGCGGCCCCGGTCTGCAACATCTTCGGCGCCAACATCTCCGAAGCCTGCCGCACGGCCATCGCCATCAACGCCACCAACTCCACGGTGGCGACGCAGCAGACGGCCCAGGCCAGCGTCACCGGCAAGTTGTTCCCGCTGCCGGCCGGCGATGTCGGCTTCTCCACGGGCGTGGAATGGCGTGACACCAGCGCCACCTTCACCCCGGACAGCTTCCTGGCGTCGGGCGACGTGGCCGGCTTCAACCCCGGCCTGCCGACCAAGGGCAGCACCAGCGTCAAGGAAGTGTTCGGCGAACTGAATGTGCCGCTGCTGCGCGACCTGGCCTTCGTCGATGCGCTGGAGGCCAATGGCGCCTTCCGTTATTCCGACTATTCCCTGTCGGGCATCGGGTCGGTCTGGACCTATTCGGGCGGCCTGGATTACCGCGCGAGCAAGGACATCGCCTTCCGCGGCCAGTATCAGCGCGCCATCCGCGCCCCCAACGTGAACGAGCTGTTCGGCGGCATCAACCGCGTCGTCAGCGTCGCGACCGACCCCTGCTCGTCGCGTGCGCCCACGGCCCAGCAGACGGCCGCCGTCCGTGCGGTCTGTGCGGCCACCGGCGTGCCCACGGCCAACATCTTCACGGCCGCCGTGCAGCCCAACACCATCTTCGGCGCCGATTTCGGCGGCAACCCGAACCTGCAGGAGGAAGTGTCCGACACCTACACGTTCGGCACCATCCTCACGCCGGACTTCGTGCCCGGCCTGAACATCAGCGTCGATTACTTCAAGATCAAGCTGGACGGCGCCATCTCGGCGCTGGGCGGCGGCCTGCAGAACACCCTGAACCTCTGCTACAACGTCATCCAGGACGCCAGCAGCGAGTTCTGCCGCGCCATCAACCGCAACCCGACGACGGGCGAGATCAACGACCCGTACGTGGCCAAGATCCTGAACGCCAATACCGGCAAGCTGCAGACCTCGGGCATCGACTTCGCGGCGCGTTATTCCTTCGCCGCCGATTTCGGCTTCCCCGGCCTGTCGGACGTGTCGTCCTTCGACATCTCCACCAGCTACACCTTCCTGGATGATTTCACCTCCACCCCGGTGGCGGCATTCCCCAACATCCAGAACCATTGCGAGGGCTCGTTCGGCCCGACCTGCGGCCAGCCGCTGCCGATCTGGCGGGGCAGCACCCGCGTGTCGTGGAATGTCGATGCGCTCCAGCTGTCGGTCCGCCACCGCTATATCGGCAAGGTGACCACCGACCGCTACATCGTTCCCAAGCGCCAGGGCTCGGCCGCCACGCCGGCACTGGACAGCATCGCCTACCCGACGCTGAAGGCGCAGAACTACTTCGACGTCTCCTTCAACTATGACGTCAATGACAGCCTGCAGTTCTTCGGCGGCGTGAACAACGCCCTGAACAACAAGCCGCCCATCACCACCCAGGGGCCGAACTCCAACACGTTCTCGGCCACCTATGACGTGCTGGGGCCTGAGTTCTTCCTGGGCGCCACGGTGAAGTTCTAAGATTGCGGTCATTGCTGAAGGGGCGGCGTCTGCCGCCCCTTCTCCATCCGCAAAAATAAACAAACCGGGAGGTAATGATGTTCGACCGCCGTTCGCTCGTTCTGGGTGCCGGTGCGGTGGCCGGGGCCGGCATGGCCATGGCCGCAGGCGCCAAGACCCCGGAAAAGCCCTCAGGGCCGTTCCAGGTCTTCCAGGCCGATATCCGCCAGTTCGGCGCCAAGGGCGATGGCTCCGCCATCGACACGCCGGCCATCAACAAGGCCATCGATTACGTGGCCGAACGCGGCGGCGGTACCGTCTATTTTCCGCCCGGCACCTATGCCTGCTATACGATCCGCCTGAAAAGCAGGATCACGCTCTATCTGGAACAGGGTGCGACCATCCTGGCCGCCCCCCCGACGGAAAGCCAGGGTTACGACCATCCCGAACCCATCCCGGAATGGAACAAGTACCAGGATTTCGGCCATAGCCACTGGCGCAACAGCCTGATCTGGGGCGAAGGCCTGCACGACATCGCCATCATCGGTCCCGGCCTGATCTGGGGCAAGGGGCTGGGGCGCGGCGACGGCAAAGACAATTGGCTGAAGGACCCGTCCGGTCCCGGCACCGGCAACAAGGCTATCGCCCTGAAATGGTGCCGCAATGTCCTGCTGCGCGACTTCAAGATCCTGGAAGGCGGCTGGTTCGCCCTGCTGGCCACCGGCGTCGATAACATGACCATCGACAATCTGCTGGTCGATACCAACCGCGACGGGTTCGATATCGATTGCTGCAAGAATGTCCGCGTCACCAACTGCACCGTCAATTCGCCTTATGACGATGCGATCTGCCCCAAATCCAGCTTCGGCCTGGGCGAGGCGCGGATCACCGAGAACCTGACCATCTCCGACTGCCTGGTCACCGGCAATTATCAGGTGGGCTCCGTCCTGGACGGCACCTGGAAGAAGATGCCGGCCGATTTCGCCCCCCTGATCCATGGGCGCATCAAGTTCGGCACGGAAACCAATGGCGGCTTCCGTAACATCACCATCACCAACTGCATCTTCGAGGATAGCCGCGGTCTGGCGTTCGAGACGGTGGATGGCGGCATGCTGGAGGATGTCACCGTCTCCAACATCGCCATGCGCGGCATCGTCGACGCCCCCATCTTCCTGCGCCTGGGCAAGCGCATGCGCGGGCCGCAGGGTGTGCCGGTGGGGTCACTCAAGCGCATCCTGATCCAGAATGTGGTTTCGTCGGGCGCCACCATCCTGCCGTCGGTCGTCGCCGGCCTGACGGAAAAGCCGATCGAGGATCTGCGCATCGCCGATTGCTATTTCCACCATGTCGGCGGTGCGCCCGCCGCCATGGCGGCGATCACCCCGCCGGAGGCCGAAATGGCCTATCCGGAAGCCACGATGTTCGGCGACCTGCCGGCCACGGGCTTCTTCATCCGCCACGCGCGCCGGGTGGAGATGACCAATGTCGAGATCGCGGTGGAGACCCCCGACCCCCGTTCGGCCATCAGGCTGGAGGATGTGAAGGACGCCGACTTCTTCCGCCTGCGCACCCCACGCGGGGCGCCGGCCTTCGCATTGGAAAAGGTGGTGGATTTCCGCAGTACGGGTGCCCGCTGGTTGCCGGATCGCATCACCGACGGGCCGATCAGCGGCACGTTCTAAGGTTTTTTGGGTGGTGTGGGCACTCCCGTCAACGCCCACCCCACCGTCATCCTCGCGCAAGCGGGGATCCAGCGTAAGCGGCGTCTGCCGCGACATCGGCCATACCGGCGCTGACCGCGCCTCACCCCGGATTCCCGCCTACGCGGGAATGACGGTTGAAGATGCTGAAGCATGACCGCCCCACCGCGCGGCGAAGAGGATGACAAGCAAATGACCGTATTTGCCGGGCGCTTTTCGGGGCGCAACGCGATCATCACCGGCGGGGCATCCGGCCTGGGCCGCGACGTCGCCCGCCGCATCCGGGAGGAGGGGGGCCAGATCGCCCTCTGGGACCTGAACGCCGCCGCACTGGACGCCGCAAAGGCCGATGTCGGTGCCGCCCATGTCCAGGCCCTGGACGTGTCCGACGCCGATCAGGTCGCGGAGGCCACCCGGGCCACCATCGCTGCCCTGGGCCATGTCGATATCCTGGTCTGTTCCGCCGGCATCACCGGTGCCACCGCGCCTGTGCATGAGTTCCCGCTGGAAAGCTGGTACCGGGTGATGGCCATCAATCTGAACGGCGTCTTTCATTGCTGCCGCGCCCTGGTGCCGCACATGCTGGAAAACGGCTATGGCCGCATCGTCAATGTCGCCTCGGTTGCCGGCAAGGAAGGTAACCCCAACGCCTCGGCCTATTCGGCCTCCAAGGCCGGCGTGATCGGCTTGACCAAGTCGCTGGGCAAGGAACTGGCCACGCGCGGCATCATCGCCAACAGCCTGACGCCCGCCACCTTCGACAGCCCCATCCTGGGCCAGTTGCCGGCGGCCCAGGTGGACTACATGCGCTCCCGCATCCCCATGGGCCGCCTGGGCATGGTGGAGGAAAGCACCGCCATGGTCTGCTTCATGGCGTCCGAGGAATGCAGCTTCACCACGGCATCGACCTTCGACACTTCCGGTGGGCGTACGACATTTTGATATCATAGTTCATAATGTGAGAAATTTACCCTATAAATCACCGGGCAGGGCGTCCTTGGGCGTATACCTGGCATCACACCGCAGAGGCATAGAGCCCGATCAAGGTGAACTGGGAGGATCTTGGAGTATGGTGGCCAATCCGTTGCTGGGCGTTCTCTTCCACTGGCTGGGCGGTCTCGCGTCCGCCAGCTTCTATGTGCCCTATCGCGCCGTGAAGCGCTGGTCGTGGGAGATCTACTGGCTGACGGGGGGCATCGTCTCCTGGCTGCTCGCGCCCTGGTTCTTCGCATCGGTGCAGACCAACGATCTGCTGGGCGTGCTGGCGCAGACCCCGACCCCGACCCTGGTCTGGCCCGTCATCTTCGGCATGCTCTGGGGCTTTGGCGGCCTGACCTATGGCCTGACCATGCGCTATCTCGGCCTGTCGCTGGGCATGGCGGTGGTGCTGGGCCTGTGCACCGTGTTCGGCACCCTTATCCCGCCGCTGTTCCAGGGGGATTTCAAGGAAAAGCTGATCGACACGGCCGGCGGCAATGTCATCCTGCTGGGTCTGGCGGTCACCTTCGCCGGCATCGTCGTCGTCGCCATGGCCGGTGCCCGCAAGGATGCCGCCCTGTCGGATGAGCAGAAGAAGGCGGCGGTGGCGGAGTTCGATTTCGTCAAGGGCATTGCCGTCGCCACCTTCTCCGGCGTCATGTCGTCCTGCTTCGCCTTCGGCCTGGCGGCGGGTGAGCCGGTGAAGGCGCTGTCGGCGGCGGCCGGCACCGGCCCGCTCTGGACCGGCCTGCCCATCCTCTGCCTGGTGATGTTCGGCGGCCTGATCACCAATGCAGTCTGGTGCGGCATCCTGATCAACCGCAACAAGAGTGCCGGTGAATGGGTCGGCCGCAGCAAGGATGCCGGTGGGGAGCGTCCGCCGCTGGCCGCCAATTTCATCCTGTGCGCCATTGCCGGTGCCGCCTGGTATTTCCAGTTCTTCTTCTACACCATGGGCGAAAGCCAGATGGGGACTTACGGTTTCTCCTCCTGGACCCTGCACATGGCGTCGATCATCATCTTCGGCACCTTGTGGGGCTTCGCCTTCAAGGAGTGGAAGGATGCACGGCCGGGTGTGCGGCTGATGGTCTGGTCGGGTGTGGGCCTGCTGGTCCTGGCCACGATCATCATCGGCTACGGCAACCAGATGGCGGGATAAGGCTGATGCGCAAGACGATCCTGGCGGCTTTGCTGTCCACCACCCTGATGGCCGCGCTGCCAGCGCTGGCCGCCGACCAGCAGGCCACCTATACCAACCCCATCCTCTACGCCGATTATTCCGATCCGGACCTGATCCGCGTGGGCGATGACTATTTCATGGTGGCCTCCAGCTTCCATTTCTCGCCCGGCATCCCGGTGCTGAAATCGCGCGATCTGGTACATTGGTCGATCATCGGCCATGTCCTGCCCAAGCTGCCGTTTGCACCGGAATACAATATGCCGGGCCCGTTCCAACTGGACGATACCAAGTCCAAGCCCGTGGACGGCACCCGCTATGCGTCGGGCGTCTGGGCCCCGTCCATCCGCCATCATAACGATTTGTTCTACGTCTATTGGGCCACGCCCGATGAGGGCGTGTTTATGTCCACGGCGAAGAAGGCCGAAGGCCCCTGGACCGCCCCCGTCCAGGTCATCGCCAAGCCCAAGCTGGAGGACCCGTGCCCCTTCTGGGATGATGACGGCACCGCCTGGCTGGTGCATTCCGTCGTCGGTGCCGGCCCCATCATCCTGCACCGCATGAGCCCGGATGGCAAAAGCGTGCTGGATGAGGGCAAGGTGATCATCCAGGACAAGCAGAACCTGCCCATCCTGGAAGGCCCCAAACTCTACAAGCGCAACGGCTGGTACTACATCATGGCCCCGTTCGGCGGGGTGGAGAAGGGCGCGCAGGTGGCACTGCGTTCCCGCAATATCGAAGGCCCCTATGAATGGCAGGTGTCGCTGAGCCAGGGGACGACGGCGCTGGAAGGCCCGCACCAGGGCGGCTGGATCGAAACCCCATCCGGCCAGGACTGGTTCGCGCATTTCAACAGCACCGGCGCCTTCGGCCGTATCGTGCATCTGCAACCGGTGGAATGGATCGATGACTGGCCGGTGATGGGCCAGCGCATCCCCGACACCTATGGCGGTCAGCCCGTTTCCAACTTCCCCATGCCGGACACCGGCAACGCGCCCACCGGGGACCGTTTGCAGGACAGCGACGAGTTCAAGGCGAAGAAGCTGGGCCTGCAATGGTCCTGGAACCATAATCCCGACGACAAGGCCTGGAGCCTGTCGGCGCGCCCCGGCTTCCTGCGCCTGACCGCCAGCAAGGCCGAACAGCTGACGACGGCCCGCAACACCCTGACCCAGATCCTGCAGGGCCCGGAACGGCGGATCACCGCCCGCTTCGACGTCTCCCGCTTGAAGGACGGGCAGCGGGCCGGCCTGTCCTTGTTCGGCGTGCGGCCCAGCTGGATCGGCGTGGCGCGGGAAGGGGGCGCGAACCATATCACCCTGTCGTCGGCCGGCGTTGAAACCCAAGGCCCGGCCCTGACCGCCAAGACCCTGCAACTGCGCGCCGATGTGAGCGAAGACCAGAAGGTCCGTTACAGCTACAGCCTGGATGAGGGCAAGAGCTTCCAACCGCTGGGCGACGCCATCCAGCTGGCCCGCTTCTCCTGGTGGAAGGGTTCCCGCCCCGCCTTGTTCACCTTCTCCAAGGCGAAGACCGGCGGACATGTCGATATCGACTGGGTGCATGTGGACAAGCCGGAGGTGGCACGATGATGTCGAACCGGTTTTCCCGCCGCGCCGTCCTGGGCGCCGGCACCGCCGCCCTGGCCGCGTCCGCCCTTCCACGCCTGTCGCTGGCGGAAGAGAAGATGGCGGCCGACGCCCCGCGCTTCACTACGTCGGACACATCCTGGCAGACCGCGTATGACAAGGCGCTGGAGGTGCTGGCCGGCAATGTCCAGGTCATGCCCTATGTGACCAAGCCGGTGCTGATCGAAGGTTCTGTCTATAAGGGCATCTGGCAGGAATGTGGGCCCCACGAGGCCCTGGTCTATGCCAAGTTCCGCCCCGACGTGGCCCGCAACAGCCACCTGACCTTTTTTGAGCTGCAGCGCGCCGACGGCCAGTTGCCCGCCAACAACAAGGTGGTGGAAACCGGCTTCGGCCAGATCCAGATGGTGGTGCCCATCGCCGCGACCGCCTGGGAACTGGCCCGCGACACCGGCGATGGCGAGTTGCTGGAGGCTGCCTACCGCGCCGGTGGCGCCTGGGATGGCTGGCTGATGCGCTACCGCAACACGCGCGGTACCGGGCTGGTGGAAGGGTTCTGCACCTATGACACCGGCCATGACAACAGCCCGCGCTGGCTGGGCATGCCCAACCAGTGTCCCAACAAGGATGCGCGCCGCCATCACGATCTGCCGTCGCTGCCGCGTCTCTGCCCCGATCTGTCGGCCACCACCCATGGTGCCCGCCGCGCTCTGGCCGACATGGCCAAGGCCCTGGGCCGCAATGGCGAGGCGGATAAGTGGACGGAGGAAGCCGACAAGATCCGCAACCTGATCCTGTCCAAGCTCTATGTCGCCGAGGACGCTGCCTTCTATGATTTGGATGCGGAGAACAAGTTCATCCGCGTCCGATCCGACGTGATCAGCCGTGTCTGCGGCGAACATGTGGTGGACCAGGCCCTGTTCGACACGCTGTGGACCCGGCAGCTGCATAATCCCAAGGCGTTCTGGGGCAAGTATCCCTTGTCCTCCATCGCCATGGACGATCCCGCCTTCGTCCGCCCGATCCCGGCCAACAGCTGGGGCGGCGCATCCCAAGGCCTGACGGCGCTGCGCACCCCGCGCTGGATCGAACATTACGGCCACGCCGCCGAATTCACCGATATGATGGACCGCTGGTGCGAAGCCATCGCGAAGGATTTGACCTTCCGCCAGCAGATGGACCCAGATACGGGTGAATTCACCCATGGCGAGGATCATCCCAACTACTCCCCCACCGCCCTGGTCATGGTGGATTACACCTGGCGCCTGATCGGTGTGGTGGAGGAAAAGGATGCCCTGTCCTGGAACATCCGCCCCGGCCACAAGGCGGCGCGTGGCGCCAAACTGTCCCTGCCGCTCTATGGCGGCGGGTCGGCCGCCGTCACCTATGAAGGCAAGGGCGCCGGCCTGACCCTTTCCGGCAAGCCGCTTGCCCGTCTGGAAGGGGGGGCTGCCCGCCTGATCACCGCCAAGGACGGCACGCCGCAGGCCCTGCTGGGCATCGCACCGAACGCGCAGCGCGTGACGCTGCGCCTACCCGGTCGCCCGGCCCGTCAGTTCAACCTGAAACCCAACCAGCGTCTGGCGCTGTAACAGGCAAAACCCCCTCGGGAGGAAAGCATGCTGATCGGATATGCCCGCCCCGCCCATGGGGATGAAAAGGATGGTCGGCAGCAGGTTCGCCTGCTGCGCGAGGCCGGGTGCGAGCGCATCGTCAGCGAAGGTGCCTCTTCCGGCCGCTGGGACCGGCCGGAACTGCAAAGGCTGCTGGAGGAGCTGGCGCCCGGCGATGTGCTGATGGTGGCGGAACTGGGCCGGCTGTCGCGGTCGCTGAAGGAGGTACTGCACCTGCTGGAGCGCATCGCCCAGGCCGGTGCCGGCTTTCGCAGTCTGGGGGAGGGGGTGGAGACCACCGGTCCCGCGGGCCATATGCTGATGCGGATGATCGGTTCCTTCGCGGCGTTCGAGCGGGTGATGCTGCTGGAACGCACAGGTGCCGGGCTGGCCAATGCCCGTGCCGCGGGCCGGATCGGCGGCCGCCGGCGCAAGCTGGACGCCGCCCAGCGCCGCGAAATCGCTGAAAGTATCCTGTCCGGCACCAGCTCCGGCGCCGAAATGGCCCGCCTGCATGGCATCAGCCAGCCCACAGTCTCACGCATCGTCGCCGAATACCGAGTGTTCGGCCAGGGCAGTGCTGCGGTGGAGCATCGCGACGGCGCCTGATACCAGGGGCTTTCAAAACTCCTGGAGGCCGGCGACTGCCCGCCCGGCGCCCCGAGAACACAAAAACAGGTTCGATCCGGTTTCCCGCCAAAGGTGAACACCGCCGGCGCGGATACCCGTGCCATGCCCTTGTTCCCTTTGGGGAATTCCCGCATCGCGATCCAATCCCGTCTGGCATGGTAACCAACCGGTCTCCATTGGGTTTCTGCATGTCCTTTTCTTGATTATTCTTGTGATCACTAGATTCCGGTTGAGCCTTACCATGGCGTTAACCAATATTAATACAAAGAATCGATGAAATTTTATTCATCATGGATTCGTAATTTATAACCTTCCGATACAGTGATCCTTTCAGAAGATTCGCCTATGCTCCAAACCTCTTGAGGACATGAACCACGTTTGGGGAGACGATCATGTTGTTCGGCAATAATCATGAAGGTGACGCCGTTCTTGCCGCCATCGGTAAAGCACAGGCCATCATCGAATTCAGCCCGGACGGCGTAATTCTCGGCGCCAATGACAATTTCTTGGCTGTCATGGGCTACGGCCTCTCCGAAATCCGTGGTAAGCATCACAGCATGTTCGTGGATGACGCGACCCGCACCAGTGCGGCCTATGCCGAATTCTGGCGCTCGCTGCGGGGCGGCAAGGCCGGCAAGGTGGAAATGATCCGCCGTTTTGCCAAGGGCGGCCGGGAGGTCTGGATCCAGGGCTCCTACAATCCTGTCCTGGACCGCCGCGGCAATGTCGTGAAGGTGGTGAAGATCGCCTCCGACGTCACGGCCGAACATCAGCGCTCGATGGACCAGCAGGGCCAGTTGGCGGCGCTGAACCGCGCCCAGGCCGTGATCTCCTTCGCCATGGACGGCACCATCCTGGATGCCAACGAGAATTTCCTGAAGGCCATGGGCTATCGGCTGGATCAGATCCAGGGCCGGCACCACAGCATGTTCATGGATCCGGCCGAAGCCGCCAGCCCCGCCTATGCCGCCTTCTGGGACAGCCTGCGCGCCGGCCGCTTCAGCCAGGCCGAATATCGCCGCCAAGCCGCCGGTGGCCGCACCGTCTATATCCAGGCGACCTACAATCCCGTGCTGGATTGCGAAGGCCGCCCCGTCAAGGTGGTGAAGTTCGCCACCGACGTAACCCAGGCCGTGCTGGCCCGCCGCCGCAACGAGGAGACGCTGGAAGCCGTCCAGAAATATCTGGGCGACATCGTCTCCGCCGTCGAACAATCCAACGACCAGGCCGTCAACGCGTCTGCCGCCTCGCAGCAGACCTCGGCCAGCGTCGCGGCCATTGCCAGCGGTTCCGAACAGCTCGATGCCTCGATCCAGGAGATCGCCCGCTCGATGAGCTATTCCAAGACCGCCACCGAACAGGCTTTCAACGAGGCCACCGTGGTGGACGAGGCGACGCAGCGCCTGCTGTCGGGCACCCAGGCCATGGACGACATCGTCAAGGTGATCGGGGAAATTGCCGGCCAGATCAACATGCTGGCGCTGAACGCCACGATCGAAAGCGCGCGTGCCGGTGAGGCCGGCCGTGGCTTCGCCGTGGTTGCGGGCGAGGTGAAGTCGCTGGCCCGTCAGGCGGCCGACGCCACCCAGCGCATCTCCCGGGAAATTGTCGGGCTCCAGTCGGTGGCCGGCGACGTGGCGGAGAAGCTGGATGCGATCCGTGGCGCCATCGATGCCGTCCGCTCCTATGTCATCGGCACCTGCTCCGCCGTAGAGGAACAGAGTGCGGTGGCCAGGCTGATGAATTCCAGCATGCGCGGCGCTTCCGGTGCCGTCGCCCAGATCAATCACAATATGGGTGAGATCGCCCAATCCACCCGCGCCGCCAACCAGCGCATCGGCAATGTCCGCGACGCCCTGCGCCTGATCGCCTGATCGGGACATAAGCCTGAAAGAACACCAAGGGCCCTGGTTCGCATCCGAACCTGGGCCCTTGGTGTTTTTACCCAAACCGCTCAGGAAATTTGATCGTAATGGGCATGGACGAGCATATTGGTCCTGACCACTGTGCCGCGATCCTCGCCCCGAAGACAAGAGCGCTGACAG